>CAZAOZ010000035.1:0-33819 GCA_964486865.1 uncultured Bordetella sp. | reverse complement strand
CGATGATCCAGATGCCGACCAGGATCGCCATCACGTTCCAGTCGACGTACTTGAAGGCATCGGTCTCGGTCATGACGCCCAGCCAGACCATCACGGCGACGCCGATCAGCGCCGCCAGCGTGCTGTCGATCCAGTTGGTGATGACCACCACGATGGTGATTGCGAATATGGCCAAGGTCAGCCACTGCATTGGTTCCATGGAAAGTCTCTTTTTGGTTGGAGAAAGAAAGTTTGTCGCGAATATTAACGCATTTATATAGCAATGCCAGTTTCGAGTATGCCGAGCTGAACGAAACGCTACAGGTAATAAAGCAGCAGATAGCCGAGGAGCAACACCATGACCCATAGCGCCATGCTGCCGGTAGGCCAGGTACCGGCCAGCGTGCCCCCGGGACCGTAACGGCGTGCAAGGAAACCGGAAACCCATGACAGCCGGTATGCGACGCCGGAGCCGCATGCTGCGATCATGCCGGACAGCCAGCGCGCGACAGCACCAGCGATAATTGGCGCGAGACGGCGATATGACCAGTCGGAGTCGAGGTTAACTGCCCTCAGCTCATGCGGGTAGCGGCCAATACGCATGAGGAAGAAGACCCCCAGCACGGCGAACACGAGTAACTGCAGCTGTGTCACCACGTGCGACGCGGTGTAGGGCTCGTAGTCGACGGCATAAGGCAGAATCGCATAGAGCATCCCGGGAAATATGCCGATGCCGATGCAAAGTCCCGCTACTACCGCCATCGCGAGCAGCATGTTCATCGGCGCCTCCCTGCAGCGAATGCCGGAATCGTGCGCGAAAAAAGCGAAGTAGGGAATCTTGATGCCGGCATGTTCCACAACCCCCGCCGACGCGAACAGCAGTGCGAGCCATACCCATAGATAACCCTGATCGGCTGCCGCAACCATGATCATGGACTTCGTCACGAACGCGGAGAACAACGGAAATCCGGAAATCGACGCGGCGCCAACGATGCAGAATCCGGCGGTCCACGGCATCGATTTGTACAGGCCGCCGAGATCAGATGCCTTTACGGTTCCGGTTCGCAGCAGCACCGCGCCCATAGACATGAACAAAAGCCCTTTGAACAGGATATCGGCAAAAGCGTGGGCCACCGCACCGTTTATGGCCAACTCGGTGCCGATGCCGATGCCGACCACCATGAAGCCCAACTGGTTGTTGATGCTGTAGGCCAGCACGCGGCGCAAATCGTTTTCGATGACCGCGTAGAAAATCGGGAACGCGGTCATTAGTGTGCCGATCCAGATCAACTCTTCGGTGCCGGGAAAACCACGGGCCAGGGCATAGATGCCGAGCTTGGTGGTAAACGCGGACAACATGACTGTGCCGGTCGGCGTGGCCTCGGGATAGGCGTCCTGCAACCAGTTGTGGAGCAACGGGAACGCGCATTTGATGCCGAACGCAATGAGAATCAGCGCTCCGCCCAGGCCGGACAGCCCGATATGGCCAAACGTCAGTGAGCCGGTGGCCTGCCAGTGCAGCAGGGCGCCGGCCAGAAGGAACATCCCCGAGAGCAGCTGGATCAGCAAGTAGCGCATGCCGGACCGGTAGGCCTGTCCGGTGCGCCGCGCCCAGATCAGCAGCACGGATGAGACCGCCGTCAACTCCCAGTAGATGAACAACGTCAGCAGATCGCCTGCAAACACGGCGCCCAGCGTGCTGCCGGCATATACCAGCCCCGCGACATGCTGCACAGTGTCCTCGACGTGCAGCGCATAGATGACGTTGAGCAATACGGCGATGAGGAAAATATAGCCGAACAGCAGGCTCAAGCGGTCGACGCGCATCAGCACCAGCGTCTGCCCGAGCAGCTGTAACTGCGCGTGCTCGCCGTGAGGCAGCCACAGCAGGTACGCAAATGCCATGACCGGCAACAGCAGCATGTAGGCCGCTCGCAGGCGGCCGCGGAACAACGGCACCAGCGCGCCGCCCAGAATAAGGATCAGCGCGACCGGGAAATCAGCGGTCATAATAATCCTCGGGCCGCATCAGTACCCGCCGCAGCGCTTTGGCCGTGAGCACCAGCGCCACGCAAGCGACGAATCCGTAAAATCCGTAATAGCCGAACCAGGCGGCAAAGGTAAAATCTTCATGTTTGTGCAGGAGCAGGTCGGCGAGCATCAAAACGATACCCACCACCCATAACCCGCGATAAAGCCTGGTCACGTTTTCGCTGCGGTCCAGCCAGTATTTTCTTTCTTCTGACATATGCGACTCCTGCGCCATCCTGTGTTTACTGCCGCATGTCCACCAGCTGCCTGGCAAGTTGCAGCGGCATATCGGAAAAGAAGAACAGCGCAATGGTTCCGCCGGCGGTCAGGACCAGTGCGGTCACCATCGGCCAAGGCGCCTCGCCATGCGCATGAGCCATGCTTGCCTCATCGGGTTTGCGGAAAAAGGCCGTGTATATGATAGGTAAAAAATAAGCGGCGTTGAACAGTGTGCTCGCGATCAGAACGGCAAGCGCCAGATAATGCCCCCCCTCCACCGCCCCGGACATGATGAACCACTTGCTGACAAAACCAGCCGCCGGCGGCACGCCGATCAGGGACAGCGCTCCGACAGCGAATGCGCCCATGGTCCAGGGCATGCGCCGGCCGATGCCGGCGAGCTGACTGACCTCGGTCTTGTGTGCGGCGGTATAAATAGCGCCAGCGGCAAAGAACAGCGTGATCTTGCCAAAGGCGTGGGTCGCGATATGCAATGCCGCGCCGATTATAGACAGGGGCGTGAGCAGCGCCGCCGCCAGCACCACGTACGACAGCTGGCTGACCGTCGAATAGGCCAGCCGGCGTTTCAGGTTGTCTGAGCGCAACGCGACTATGGAGGCGACGATGATGGTGAACCCGGAAATGAACGGCAGCCAGTCTATGCTCCGCAATCCGGAGATTTCTTCGACGCCGAAGACGTAGACCACAATTTTCACCACCGAAAACACCCCGGCCTTGACCACCGCCACCGCGTGCAGCAGGGCGGACACCGGTGTCGGCGCCACCATCGCCGCCGGCAGCCAGCGGTGAAACGGCATGACCGCCGCTTTGCCGATGCCGAATATGAACAACGCCAGCAATACGCCGATCATGGAATTACTCACCTTGCCCCTGAGTATGCCTCCTGGTTCGAAGTCGAGCGTGCCGCTCAACTGCCAGGTCCAGATAATCGCCACCAGCAGAAACACGATCGAAGTACCAACCAGCACTCCGAGATACACCCGGCCGGCACGGCGCGCGTCCTCGGTACCGGCGTGCGTCACCAGCGGATACGTGATCAGCGTCAAGGCTTCGTAGAACACGAACAGCGTCAGCAGGTTGCCGGCAAACGCGATGCCGACCGCACTGGCCAGCGCGCCGGCGAAACAGACATAGAAGCGCGTCTGATGCTTCTCGTTGTTGGCGCGCATGTAGCCGATCGAGTACAGGGAATTGACGATCCACAATCCCGACGCAATCAGGCCGAACAGCATGCCGAGCGGTTCTACTTTGAATTTCAGGGCGAGGCCCGGCATCATTTCCAGCAGCGTCACCTCCGGGCGTTCTCCGGCGAGCACCAGCGGCGTGAGTGAGGCCACCAGCAAAAACAATATTCCCGCCGTGACCAGCGTGACGGTTTCGCGCACGTTGGGTGCGCGATGCGCCGCGGCGATCAGCACTGCGCCGATCAGGGGCACGGCCAGCGCAAGCAGGATGGTCGCGGCCGGCGTCATCGTATTCCCTGCAGCAGTGTTGCCGCAGCCCGTGCCGCCCCATCAACCGTGAGCGCGGTATCAAGCCCGAAATAAAAGCACGCCGCGATCATCAGCCACGCCGGCACCAGCATTTCCAGCGGCGCCTCCTTCAGTTGCGCGAGTTTTTCATCCGGCTCCCGGAAGTATGCGGCCTCGACAAAACGCCAGACGTATACAACTGCCAGCAGCGAGCTCAACACGATCGCGAGCGCAATCCACCACTGGCCGCTCTCCAGAGCTGCCAGCACCAGATACCATTTGCTGACGAATCCCACCGTCCCCGGCACGCCGATCAGGCTCAGGCCCCCGAGCACGATGCCAAATGACGTCAGCGGCATCACGCGCGCAATGCCGCCGATGTCACTGAAGCTGACGCGGCCCAGACGCAGCGCAATGCAGCCCAGCAACATGAACAGCGCGCTCTTGGTCAGCGCATGATTGAACAGATGGACGATGCCACCGGTCAGGCCGGTTACGGTATCGAAGCTGATCCCCAGCGTGATGTATCCGATCTGCGCCACGCTTGAATAAGCGAACAGGCGCTTCAGATCGTTCTGGAATATGGCTATGGTCGAAGCGATGAACATGGCCGCCAATGACAGCATCAGCAGGATCCCGCCCATCGGCAGCGCGGAAAAGACAAAGCTTTCTCCGTATACCGAATAGTAAAAGCGCAGCAGCACGTAGACCGACACCTTGGTGGCGGTTGCGGCAAGAAACGCGGTCACGGCGGACGGCGCATAGGCGTAAGCGTTGGGCAGCCACAGGTGCAGCGGGAACAGCGCCAGCTTCAGGCAGACGCCGACGGTGATGAACGCGAGCGCCGCCAGCAACGGCCTGACTTCGGTCACCCCGGACAGGCGCTGCGCCATGTCGGCCAGGTTGAGCGTGCCCGTCATCAGGTACAGCAGCCCTACGCCGATTATGTAAAAAGTCGCGCCGATGGTGCCCATGATCAGATACTGATACGCGGCCATCAATGCGCGCCGGTCGCGCCCAAGCGCTATCAGCACATAGGACGACAGCGAGGAAATCTCGAGGAAGACGAACAGGTTGAAGGCGTCGCCGGTGGAAGCGATGCCCAGCAGGCCGCAAAGGCACAGCGAAAACATGGCGTAGTACAGGTAATGCTGCTGGGCGGGGACTTCAGCGGCCACGCTGGCGCGGCTGTAGATCACCACCACCGAGGCGATCAGGGAAACCAGGACCAGCAGAAAAGCGTTGACGCGGTCAATGCGGTACTCGATGCCCCACGGCGGCGGCCAGCTGCCGATGGCATAGGAAATCACGCTGCCGTCGGCGACCTGCGCCAGCAATGAGAGCGAAATAAAGAGTCCGGTCCAGCTTACGATCACTGCCAGCAGCCAGGCGGGGGCGCCGCGCCGCATGAGCACCATGATGGGCGCGGCAATCAGCGGCAGCACAACCTGCAGAATGGGAAAATGAGTGGTAATCAAGCTTGGTTCGTTTCTTGTTGTTGGCGTGTATCGCCGATCGAGGCGTTGTCCCGTGCGATGATTTCATCTTCCTCGATGCCGCCGTAGGCTTCACGGATACGCACCACCAGCGCCAGCCCCAGCGCGAGTGTCGCCACGCCGACCACGATCGCAGTCAGGATCAACACATGCGGCAGTGGATTGGAATAGACCTTGAATTGCTCGGCGACGATGGGCGCGGTGCCGCCGATCAGCTTGCCGGGCGCGATATACAGCAGATAGACCGAGGTCTGGAATATGCCCAGCCCGACCAGCTTCTTGATCAGGTTGCCGCGGGCGATGATGATATACAGGCCGGTGATCGCGATGAAAATCGTCGCCCAGTAACTGAAATGGCTGGCGATGGTCATGCGCCGTCCTCGTTATCACCACCGCGGCCGGCGAACATGTAGAAAATTTTCAGCATGACGCCGAACACCGTAATCAGCACCCCGGCTTCCACCCAGAAAATACCGCGGTGCTGGCCGGCCACCGGATCCTGGTCGAGCACGAAATAATCGAGATAATTGCCGCCGAGCAGCAGGCCGGCAACGCCGACGCCGGCATAAAGCAGCACGCCGGCCGCGATCATGCTCTCGACCCAGCGCGAAGGCACCACCGCGCGCGCTTCCGGCAGGCCGTAGATGATGCCGTAGAAAATAATCGCCGCGGCAATGATCACGCCCGCCTGGAAGCCTCCGCCCGGGCCGAAGTCGCCATGGAACTGCACATAAAGCCCGAACAATATCATGAACATAATCAATAACTTGGAAACGACGCGCAGTACCAGATAGTTTTTCATGTGCGCTCCTCCTCATCGCGCCGGCGCAACCGCCGCAGCAGCACGATTACGCCGATGCCCGCCGTGAACA
Organism: uncultured Bordetella sp.; assembly: GCA_964486865.1. Lineage (GTDB taxonomy): Bacteria > Pseudomonadota > Gammaproteobacteria > Burkholderiales > SG8-41. The sequence goes on along the minus strand of CAZAOZ010000035.1, from coordinate 27,729 downwards.
CCACCGTAACTTCTCCCAGCGTATCAAAGCCGCGGTAGCTGGCCAGCACCGCGGTAACGACGTTGGGCACCCCGGTCTCCTTGGGCGCCTCGTTGATATAACGGGGCGCGACGTGCTGGTGGATGGGCGCCTGCGGATCGGAAAAGGCCGGCAGATCCAGCGTGCCGTAGACCAACGCAGCGCCGGTGGCGATTGCTGCCAGCAACGGCAGAAACGGCTTGTGCAGCGGCTTCATTTCCTCGCTCTTGCTCAGATACAAGGCGCCGAGAAAAAGCACGGTGGATATGCCGGCGCCCACCGAAGCCTCGGTCATCGCGACATCGACCGCGTCGAGCGCAACCAGCACGGTCGCCATCAGGAAGCTGTAGATGCCGTACAACAGGACCACGGCAAACAGGTTGCGCTGGCCGACAATCACCACGGTGACCGCGGCCATCATCACGAGCAGCACCACGATGATTACGGCTTCGATGATTCGCTCCCCATCAAACCACGGGTCAAGGCCGCTTTCGCCAGCGCATGCGTTGCGGTCGGGCTGGTGAAAAAAATCAGCAGGCCGATGATCAGCAACTTGGCCGTGATCAGCGTCAGCCCCGCCTGCAGCACCAGTCCGAACAGGATCAGCCCCGCGCCCAGCGTTTCGATGACGCTCGCCGCATGCATGCGGGTGTAAAAATTAGGCATGCGGACCAGTCCGAGCGCGCCGACCACGCTGAAAAAGCCCCCCGCAACCAGGCAGGGCCAGCTCAGGATATCGACGATTACGCTCATCTTTCGCGTTCCGTTTCGCCGGGATCGCCCAGATCGCCGTACTGGAAATACTTGAGCACCGCAATGGTGCCGATGACATTGAGCAGACCGTAGACGATCGCCAGATCGAGAAATTCCGGGCGGCCGCCCAAAAACCCGAGCACCGACAGCAACAGCACCGCTATCGTGCCCACCGAGTTGGCGGCCTGCGCGCGGTCGAAGACCGTGGGTCCGAGAAACGCCCGGATGAGGACCAGCGCCAGCGCCACGAGCAGCGCCGCCGAGACCGCAGCGAACATCATTTGCTCCCCTCGAATGCGGTCACGCGCCGGTCCATTTCTCCTGACTGCAATCCTGCCGCACCCTCGCGGGTCAATGCATGCACCAGGATTTCACCATGTCCTACATCCACCGAGATGGTGCCCGGGGTCAAGGTGATCGAATTGGCATAGACGACCACGCCGACTTCGGTTTTCTGCGAGGTTTTGACGCGGATCAGCGTGGGGCTGATCGGCAGGCGCGGATTGAGGACGATGCGGGTAACGTCCCACGCGCTCTTGGCGATCTCCACCAAAAGCCACGGCCAGTAGGTTACGGCACCCCAAGCAAGGTGGATTGGATGACCTTCGTGATCAATCACGTCCATGCGATGCGCGAGCGCCACGATACACAACGCTGAAACCGCCCCGGCAGTCATCAGGAACGGCTCAAAAAAGCCGGACAGCAGCAGCCAGAAGCCGAACAGCACCAGGATCAAGCTCAACGCACGCAAAAAAAATCCTCCTGAAACGGCGCAACTTTGACTATAGCGCAACCGCACGATGCCCAGAGTTCGTGGTTTCCGGATTTTACGCAGCAAGGACGGCTCCGCGCACAATTAGACCAAGCTGCCGCGCGCGGGTCCCCGTTCCTGTCATGGTGCATGCGTTCCTCCGCTGGTATGCGCTTATCGGGGCCGCATGCTGGTGGCGCTGGGTGACGCCTACCGGAAAGCAGCCTTCACCTCGGACCAGTGCAAATCACGATGTCTGCGGTCCAGGCAAAGGTCTCGCTTGCAACGCTGAGGTTGCCGGCAAGGCCGAGGACCCGGAAACTCTCCGGCGCCCCGTGTTGACGGCCCTGTCGCAGCAGCGCTTCTCCCGCGCTGCCGTGGCTACTCCCCTTTGGAGGTACGCTTGGGAAAACTCCTCGAGGGTGAGCCCCGCGCGCATGGCTTTTTACCACGGTCGTCCTCCACGTGTCAAAGCAGCAGCGCCGGAGCCGGTTCAATCGGGCGCGTGCTTGCGCAGCCTGACGGCGGCGCTGCGCGCACGCACGCGGATGTTGAGCATTTCGACGCCGACGGAGAACGCCATCGCGAAATAAATGTAGCCCTTCGGTATGTGATAGCCCCCGCCCTCGGCGACCAGCGCCACGCCCACCAGGATCAGAAAGCTCAGCGCGAGCATTTTCACCGTGGGATGGCGATCGACGAATTCGCCGATCGTCCGGGCCGCAAACATCATGACGACAACCGCCGCGACGATGGCGATCACCATGATGGCGACCTGATCCACCATCCCCACCGCCGTGATCACTGAATCGAGCGAGAACACGATGTCGATGATCGCAATCTGCATGATCACCGCGGCAAAACCCGCGCGCACCGCGGCGACCGCATGCTCCTCTTCCACCCCCTCGAGGGAATTGTGGATCTCGTGGACGCTTTTCCACAGCAGAAACAGCCCCCCGCCGATGAGGATCAGATCGCGGCCCGAGACCTCCCTGTTTACCACCGGAATGGAAAACAGCGGCTCGGTCAGCGTCATCACCCACGCCAGCGACAACAGCAGGGCGATACGCGTGAACATCGCAAACGCCAGTCCGAGCGTGCGTGCCCGCTGCCGTTGATGTTCCGGCAGGCGGCCGACCAGTATCGAGATGAAAATGATGTTATCGACGCCGAGGACGATCTCCAGCGCCGTCAGCGTGACGAGCGCGATCCATGCATGCGGATCGAGCAGCCATTCCATCAGAACAGCCCCACCACTTTGCCGTCATCGGTCAGATCGATTTTCTCCGCCGACGGAATCTTGGGCAGGCCCGGCATGGTCATGATGTCGCCGCAGATCATCACCACGAATTCCGCGCCCGCGGCAAGCCGCACTTCACGGACGTTGACTACGTGCCCCGAAGGCGCGCCGCGCACGCCGGGGTCGGTCGAGAACGAGGACTGGGTTTTCGCCACGCACACCGGATAGTGGCCATAGCCGCCTTCCTGCAGTTCCTTGATGCGGTTGCGCACCTTGGAATCCGCCGTGATGTCGCTGGCGCCGTACACCTTGGTGGCAATCTTTTTCATCTTGTCCCACAGCGGATCGCTGTCTTCATACACGAAGGTGGGGCTGGATTTCTGTTCGCACAGATCGACCACGATTTTCGCCAGGTTCGCCGCGCCCTTGCCGCCTTCGGCCCAGTGGTTGGCCACCACCACTTTCACGCCGAGTTTCTCGACGCGTTCCGTCAACAGCTTCATTTCGGCTTCGGTATCGGCGGTAAAGCGGTTGATCGACACCACGCACGGGATGCCGTAAACATTTTTCACGTTGTTGATGTGGCGTTCCAGATTGACCATGCCTTTGTCCAGCGCGGCCACGTTTTCCTGATTGAGCGCATCCTTGGCGACGCCGCCGTGATGCTTCAGCGCGCGCACGGTCGCGACGATCACGCCGGCAGCGGGCTTCAGATTCGCCTTGCGGCACTTGATATCGAGGAATTTTTCCGCGCCCAGGTCGGCGCCAAAGCCGGCTTCGGTCACCACGTAATCCGCGAGCTTCAATGCGGTCTGGGTGGCAATCACCGTGTTGCAGCCGTGGGCTATGTTGGCAAACGGGCCGCCGTGGATGAACGCGGCGTTGTTCTCCAGCGTCTGCACCAGGTTGGGGGCCAACTGGTCTTTGAGCAGCACGGTCATCGCGCCGTGCGCCTTCAGGTCGCGCGCGTGCAGCGCCTTGCCCTCGCGGGTATAGCCGAAGACGATGTTGCCGAGGCGGTTTTTCAGGTCCTTCAGCGAGGTCGCCAGGCAGAAAATCGCCATCACCTCGGAGGCCACCACGATGTCGAAACCGTCCTCGCGCGGAAAACCGTTGGCCGTGCCGCCGAGCGACACCACGATGTCGCGCAGCGCGCGGTCGTTCATGTCCATCACACGCTTCCAGGTGATGCGGCGCGGATCGATGCCCAGCGCGTTGCCGTGCGCAATATGGTTGTCGATCATCGCCGACAGCAGATTGTTGGCCAGGCCGATCGCGCCGAAGTCGCCGGTGAAATGCAGGTTGATGTCTTCCATCGGCACCACCTGCGCATAGCCGCCGCCCGCGGCACCGCCCTTGACGCCGAACACCGGCCCCAGCGACGGTTCGCGCAGGCAGATGATCGCCTTCTTGCCGATATGGTTCAGCGCATCGCCGAGACCGACGGTGGTCGTGGTTTTGCCCTCGCCGGCCGGCGTCGGGCTGATCGCGGTGACCAGGATCAGCTTGCCGTCTTTTTTGCCCTTCAGGCTGTCAACATATTCCAGCGACACCTTGGCCTTGTAGTGGCCGTACGGCACCAGATGATCTTCCGGGATGCCCAGTTTTTGCGCGATCTTGACGACGCGCTCCATTTTCGCCGCTTGGGCAATTTCAATGTCCGACAGTGCCATGATGCTCTTCTCCTGAACGTAAGACGTAAGTTGTTAATGCGGCGCGCCCCGGCGGGCATGCTGCATTCGTTTTAAACCTTTGCGAGTCCGGCCAGCGCTTGCCCGCCGCCGTAACTCGAGCGTGGCATCAGCTCGCCGCCTTTGGTGACTTTGACCGCGCAGTACTTGAATTCCGGAATCTTGCCGACCGGATCCAGCGCGGGGTTGGTCAGCAGGTTCGCCGCCGCCTCGTAAAAACAGAACGGGATGAACACCGCGCCGCGCGGCGTGCCATCGTCGGCGCGTGCATACAGCGACACGATGCCGCGACGCGACGCAACGCTGATGACGTCGCCGGCTTTTGCGCCGATCTGATCGAGATCCAGCGGATGAATCAGCACTGTCGGTTCCGGCTCGATGGCATCCAGCACGGATGCCCGCCGCGTCATCGCCCCGGTGTGCCAGTGCTCAAGCTGCCGGCCGGTGATGAGCACGAACGGGTAGCCTTTGTCCGGACGCTCGTTGGCGGGAATGATATCTGCCGGCACGAATTTCGCGCGCCCTGTAGGCGTAGGAAATTTATCAATAAACACAATGGGTTGACCGGGATCACCTTCTTTCTCGCAGGGATAGGTGACACTGCTTTCGCGCTCCAGCCGCTCATAAGTGATGCCGGCGATGCTGTTCATGCCTTTGCGCATTTCATTGAATACGTCGGCGGGACCGCTGTAGTTCCAGTCGCAACCCAGGCGGCGCGCCAGCTCCTGGATGATCCACAAATCGGGTTTGGCCTCGCCCGGCGCGTCCAGTGCCTTGCGCCCGAGTTGCACCATGCGGTCGGTGTTGGTGACGGTGCCGTCTTTTTCCGGCCATGCCGTCGCCGGCAGGATCACATCGGCGTGATAGCAGGTTTCGGTCAGGAAAATTTCCTGCACCACCAGCATGTCGAGTTTGGCCAGCGCCTCGCGCGCATGATGCGCGTCGGGATCCGACATCGCCGGGTTTTCTCCCATGATGTACATGCCGTTGATCTTGCCGTCGAGAGTGGCGTGAATGATTTCCACCACCGTCAGGCCCGGCCTGGGATCCAGTTTGGTGCCCCACAGTTTCTCGAACCGCGCGAGCGCCTGCGGGTTATCGACGCGCTGGTAATCCGGAAACACCATCGGAATCAATCCGGAATCGGAAGCACCCTGCACGTTGTTCTGCCCGCGCAGCGGATGCAGGCCGGAGCCGGGCTTGCCGATCTGCCCGGTCATCAGCGTCAGCGCGATCAGGCAGCGCGCGTTGTCGGTGCCATGCACGTGCTGCGAAATACCCATGCCCCACAGGATCATCGAGCCCTTCGACGTCGCGTACAATCGCGCGACTTCCCTGATCTTTTCTGCGGGAATACCGCACAGCGGCGCCATGGCTTCGGGGCTGTAGCCTTCGACGTTCTTTTTCAGGTCCTCAAAGCCGATGGTGCGCGATTGGATGAACTCCTCGTTCACCAGCCCCTCATGCACGATGGTGTGCATCATGGCATTCAACAGGGCGACATCGGTGTCAGGCTTGAACTGCAGATAGTGCGTGGCGTGGCGCGACAGTTCCGAGCGGCGCGGATCGGCGTAAATGAATTTCGCGCCCTTTTTCACCGCGTTCTTGATCCACGTCGCGGCCACCGGATGATTGGAAATCGGATTGGCGCCGATCAGGAATATCACTTCGGCGACGCCCACGTCGCTGACCTGATTCGACACCGCGCCCGAAGCCACGCCTTCCATCAGCGCCGCCACCGACGAGGCGTGACACAGCCGCGTGCAGTGATCGACGTTGTTTGATCCAAAACCCGTACGCACCAGTTTCTGGAACAGATAGGCTTCTTCGTTGGAACCTTTGGCCGAACCGAATCCGGCAAGCGCGTTTTTGCCCTTTTGATCGCGGATTTCCTTCAGCTTGCCCGCGGCAAAATCCAGCGCTTCCTCCCACGACGCCTCACGGAAATATTCCAGCGGATTGGCCGGGTCCATCGTGAAATCGGCATGCTTGGGCACGCCCGGCTTGCGGATCAGCGGCTTGGTCAGGCGCTGCGGATGCTGCACGTAGTCAAAACCGTAGCGGCCTTTGACGCACAAACGGTTATGGTTGGACGGACCATCGCGCCCGTCCACGCTGATGATCTTGTTGTCCTTGATGTTGTAGGTCAGCTGGCAGCCGACGCCGCAGTACGGGCACACCGAATGCACCTGTTTGTCGGGTTTCACCAGGCCCGCGTCGCGCGCCGGCATCAGCGCGCCGGTCGGGCAGGCCTGCACGCACTCGCCGCAGGCCACACAGGTCGATTCACCCATCGGATCGTCAAGGTCGAACACGATTTTCGAATGCTCGCCGCGGAAAGCGTAGCCGATCACATCGTTGACCTGTTCTTCGCGGCAGGCGCGCACGCAACGCGTGCATTGAATGCAGGAATCGAGATTGACGGCGATGCCGTGGTGCGACACATCAGGCCGCGGCTGGTGGCGCGCCTTGAACCGCGGCTTGCCGATCTTGAGCTTGCCCGCCCACTGGTCCAGTTCCGATGCGCGGGTATGACGTTCAGCTGGCATGTCGGAGAGCAGCAGTTCCAGCACCATTTTCTGCGACTTCACCGCGCGTTCGCTGTCGGTGGTGACTTCCATGCCTTGGGCCGGCGCGCGGCAGCACGACGCCGCCAGCACCCGCTCGCCCTTGACCTCGACCACGCAGGCGCGGCAGTTGCCGTCGGGGCGCATGCCTTCCTTGTAGCAAAGATGCGGGATCTCGACGCCGTGACGCTTCGCGGTCTGAATAATGGTTTCGGATGCGTAACCCACCACATCCTTGCCGTTCAGCTTGAACTCGACCGGCATGGCGGCCAGCTCATCTTTGCTCATTGCGGTCATTGTTCGTTCACCCGTTCACTGGACTTCTTTGGGGAAATACTTCATCACCGTGCGGATCGGATTCGGCGCGGCCTGTCCCAGGCCGCAGATCGAGGCGTCGGCCATCGCACCCGACAATTCCTCGAGCAGCCCCTGATTCCAGCGCGGCGCCTCCATCAATTGCAGCGCTTTCGCCGTGCCCACGCGGCAGGGCGTGCACTGGCCGCAGGATTCTTCGGCGAAAAACTTCATGATGTTGCGCGCGGCGGCGCCGGCTTTGTCCTGGTCCGACAGAATGATGACCGCTGCCGATCCGATGAAACAGCCGTATGGATTCAGCGTTTCGAAATCGAGCGGAATATCGCCCATGCCCGCGGGCAATATGCCGCCCGACGCACCCCCCGGCAGGTAGCCGTAGAACTGGTGTCCCGGCAGCATGCCGCCGCAGTATTCGTCGATCAACTCTTTCACCGTGATGCCCGCCGGCGCGAGATGCACGCCGGGCTTCTGCACGCGGCCCGACACCGAGAACGAACGCAGGCCCTTGCGGCCATGGCGACCGTGTCCGGCGAACCAGTCCGCGCCCTTTTCGAGGATGTCGCGCACCCAGTACAGCGTCTCCATGTTGTGCTCCAGCGTGGGATAGCCGAACAGCCCCACCTGCGCCACATACGGCGGGCGCAGCCGCGGCATGCCGCGCTTGCCTTCGATGGATTCGATCATCGCGGATTCTTCGCCGCAGATGTACGCGCCCGCGCCGCGGCGCAAGAATATCGGCGGCAGCGCGCACGGCGGATTCGCCTGCAGCGCCCGGATTTCCTTTTCGAGAATCGCGCGCACGCCGGCATATTCGTCGCGCAAGTAAATATAGACTTCGGAAATCTGCACGGTCCACGCCGCGATCAGCATGCCCTCAAGAAAACGGTGCGGATCGCGCTCGAGGTAATAACGATCCTTGAACGTGCCGGGCTCGCCCTCGTCGATGTTGACCGCCATCACGCGCGGCCCTTTTTCGCCGCGCACGATGCGCCACTTGCGTCCCGCCGGAAATCCCGCACCGCCCAGCCCGCGCAGCCCGGAGTTCTCCATGGTTTTGATCAGGTCTTCGGCATCGCGCTTGCCGGCCAGGCATTGTGCGGCGATGTTGTAACCGCCCTGCCTGCGGTATTCGGCATAGGACACGTATTTGCCCACGGCGCACTGCGTCTTTTTCGCCGCCACCAGGGGTTTTATTTTCTCGACAGTGGCCTGCGCCACCGGATTCTGCCCGACCACCGCCACCGGCGCCTGCTCGCAGCGGCCGACGCACGGCGCCGGGATGACGCGCACGCCGTCGCCCAGCGCTTTTTTCAGTCCCTGGATCAGACTGCCGGCGCCGGACAGTTCGCAGGACAGCGAATCGCAGACCCGCACCGTCAATGCCGGAGGCGCCTGTTCGCCTTCCCTGACCACGTCGAAATGATGATAAAAGGTCGCAACCTCATAGACTTCGGTCATCGCCAGCTTCATTTCACGCGCCAGCGCAACAATATGTGCGGCGGAAATGTGGCCGAATTTGTCTTGTATCCTGTGCAGGTGCTCGATCAGCAGATCGCGGCGGCGCGGCACATCGCCCAACAAGGCCTGCACCTGCGCGAGCGCCTCTGGTGCAACCACGCGCCCCTTGGGTTTTCCGCGCCTTCCTTCTGCTTTTCTGATCTTGCCGCGTTCCAACGTGCCCCCTCCATGCCCCATCACCTTCGAGCTTTCAGCGCTCCGGGTCACAACGCCGCCGCGTCCATCGGACGCGGCGTTTTTCGTCATGCCGTAGAGGGGTGCCGCTGTCGCCTGAATTGCGCTGGTTCTGTTGTGTTCCTATTTCAATACGGATTTCAGCAGCCTGCCCATCTCGGCCGGATTTTTCGTGGTCCTGATGCCGCACGCTTCCATGACCGCGAGCTTCTCCTCCGCGGTGCCCTTGCCGCCGGAGATGATCGCTCCGGCATGACCCATGCGCTTGCCCGGAGGCGCGGTAACGCCGGCAATGAAGCCGACCACCGGTTTTTTCATGTTGGCCTTGATCCAGCGCGCGCACTCTTCCTCGTTCGAGCCGCCGATCTCGCCGACCATGATCACTGCTTCGGTCTGCGGGTCATCGTTGAACATTTTCATGATGTCGATATGCTTCAGCCCGTTGACCGGGTCGCCGCCGATGCCGACGCAGGTGGACTGGCCCAGCCCGATTTCCATCAACTGGCCGACCGCCTCATACGTCAGCGTGCCGGAACGCGATACCACGCCGATCGGCCCTTTTTTGTGAATATGGCCGGGCATGATGCCGATCTTGATTTCGTCCGGCGTGATCACGCCCGGGCAGTTCGGCCCGATCAGCAGCGTCTTGCTGCGCTGCTGTTCCATCTTGTATTTGAGCCGGACCATGTCGCGCACCGGTATGCCCTCGGTGATGCAGATGACCAGTTCGAGTCCGGCATCTACCGCCTCTTCGATGGCCGCCGCGGCGTAGGGAGGCGGCACATAAATCACCGACACATTGGCGCCGGTCGCGGCCTTGGCTTCGCGCACGGAGTTGAAAATCGGTATGCCCTCATAGCTCTGCCCGCCTTTGTTCGGCGTCACGCCGCCGACGTAGCAGTTTTTGCCGTTGGCGTATTCCTTGCCGGTCTTGGTATGGAACTGGCCGGTCTTGCCCGTGATGCCCTGGGTGATCACCCGGCTGTTCTTGTTGATCAGGATGCTCATTTGGCCGTCCTCTTCGTGCGTTTGCGCGCAACTGTCTTGCGTTTGCCTGCAACCGTTTTGCGCTTGCCCGCAACCGTTTTGCGTTTTTTCCCAACCGCTTTCTTTACGCCCCGCGCTTTGATCGCAGCTTTGCTTTTCGGCCGCGTTTTGGCTTTGGGCCGCGCACTCGTTTTCTTTTTTGCCGCCGCGCGCTGCGCGGGCCTGGCTTTGGTCTTGGCTTTGGTCTTTTTCCCGATTTTGGTTTTGGCTTTGCCTCTGGCCGCCGCGACTACTTTTTGCGCGGCATCCGCCATGTTGTTCGCGGAAATGATCGGCAGGCCCGACTCGGCGAGGATTTTCTTGCCCAGATCGACATTGGTGCCTTCGAGGCGTACCACCAGCGGCACGTTGAGACTGACCTCCCGCGCTGCGGCGACCACGCCCTCGGCAATGACATCGCATTTCATGATGCCGCCGAAAATGTTGACCAGGATGGCCTTCAACTCCGGGTTGCGCAGCATGATCTTGAAGGCTTCAGTCACCTTCTCCGCGGTGGCGCTGCCGCCGACGTCGAGAAAGTTGGCGGGGCTGCCGCCGTAGAGCTTGATGATGTCCATCGACGCCATGGCCAGGCCCGCGCCGTTGACCAGGCAGCCGATATTACCGTCGAGTTGGATGTAATTGAGATCGTGTTTCGATGCCTCGACCTCCGCGGGGTCTTCTTCGTCAAGGTCGCGCAGCGCGACCAGATCGGGATGGCGGAACAGCGCATTGCCGTCGAAATCGATCTTGGCGTCGAGCGCCACCACCTTGCCGTCGCCGGTGAGAATCAGCGGATTGATTTCCGCCAGCGACGCGTCGGTTTCGTCGAAGGCCTTGTAGAGCGCCTGCAGCAGCGCCCGCGCCTGCGGCAGCGATGCGGCGGGCACGCCGATCTTGCGCGCCACGTCGTCGGCCTCGGCATCGGTCAGGCCGCGCAGCGGATCGATCGCCACCTTGTGTATTTTCTCCGGCGTATGCGCGGCGACTTCCTCGATATCCATGCCGCCTTCGCTGGACGCCATCAGCACCACGCGCTGCGAACCGCGATCGACGACCATGCCGACATAGAGCTCCTTCCTGATGTCGGCGCCTTCCTCGATCAGCAGCCGCCGCACCTTCTGCCCTTCCGGACCGGTCTGATGGGTTTTCAGCTGCATGCCGAGTATGCTGCTCGCGTAAGCCTTCACTTCCGCCGGCGACTTGGCCACCTTCACGCCGCCGCCCTTGCCGCGGCCGCCGGCATGTATTTGCGCCTTCACCACCCAGACCTTGCCGCCGAGTTGGGCCGCCGCCTTGACCGCCTCATCGACGCTGAAACAGGGGATGCCGCGCGGCGTGGCAACACCGTATTTGCGCAAAAGCTCTTTTGCCTGGTATTCGTGGATTTTCATGGTTGGTCCGCGTGTTATGCGCCGTTTGTGGGTGGACGCACCCGCGCTGTTTGCGGGATGCCCAATCTATTACAGCGGCCTCGGCGGGAGCCTTGACCGCAGTCAATAAAGCCGTGATTGAGTGGCGCGTGTCCAGTGTATGCAGCGTGCGCCGGATCCGGGTTGCGCCAGACGCGATCTTGGCATTCAAGAACCGATCGACGGCACAGACCGCCGCTCTGTTCGTGTTCCAGTATAACAAAGCGTTTCGCGCATTCTGCCCGCGCGGCGCGGGTATTCGGCCGTCAGCGTGCAGCCGCACCGGCCGTGCGCCATCGCGTTGACGCGTGTCCGCTTACCGGCGTGATCAGCCGGTCGCAATAATCTGCCCGCAAGACAGCAGCCGGACCAGGGGCGGCAGAATCGGGTCGCCATACGAAAATAGATTTATCCTGTGCCCGACATTGCCGTAATGTTGCGACGCAATAATATTCGGCAAAAAAAAGCGCAACCCCGGAGGGTTGCGCTGAAGTTCCACCAAAGGAGGAGGTTTTGGAGGATATGTGCCGATACCTGTAGAAGGCACCCAACACGGTTCCGATTTTGTCATTTCCAGCGGTTAAGTCAAGTATTTTTGCTGCTGTGCAATATAGATTTAATGATTTGATAATATAAAAATTCTAAGCTGAATTTGATTTTCATCACATCCTGCTGCCCGTATCAGGGCTCCGGCGCGCGCGCCACGCCCTGCGCACCGCATGGCGCGCCTTGCATGACGCGCGGAGTTGGGCGATAACCGCGCCTGACCCTGCACACCAAACTGCAGCGCCCTGGGAGTACACCTGCACATGAGCCGCGCCCTGATGATGTTCACCGGTGACATCAATCTGATGAATGTCACCGATCCCGCCCTGCCCTTTGCGCGCGTCCGTGACACGCTGCGCACCGCCGACGTGCTGTTCGGCAATCTCGAATGCTGCCTCTATCAACCGGCGGATGCGACCTCCGTGACGGACGAAGGGTTTTACGCAGCGCCTGCCGCGGGCCAGGCCCTGAAGCACGCCGGCTACAGCGTGATCGGCAATGCCAACAACGTCAATTACGGCGCTGCGGCCATCCGCTCATCGCTGCATGAGCTTGAACTGCTCGGCATTCCCGGCACCGGCGCGGGCCTCGATCGCGCGCAGGCGCGCGCGCCCGCGATCATCGAACGCGGCGGCGTGCGTTACGGTTTTCTGCAGCGCACCTCCGTGTACTGGCCGACCAATCACGAAGCCGGTGAACACTCCCCGGGCGTCGCCGCGCTGCGCGGCCATACGGCCTACCAGTTGCCGCTGCACAAGACCCGCCCGGAAATCCCGCCGGCCAACCGGCCGGGCGTGCCGCCGATCATCGTGACCTGGGCTGATGCGCAGTACCTGGCGGAGTACGTCGCCGAGATCGCCGCGCTGCGCCAAAAGGTCGATGTGCTGGTCGCCTCACAGCACTGGGGACTGCATGAAGAAGTGCTCGACTACATGCCGCAGATCGCCCACGCCGCCATAGACGCCGGCGCCGACATCGTCGTCGGTCACGGCCCGCATTATTCGCTGCCGGTCGAAACCTACAAAAACAAGCCGGTGTTCTACGGACTGGGCAGCTTTGCGTTTCACACCGGACACGGCGGCCGCAAGCACGGCGACTGGCTGGGCATGCTGGCGCGCGTGACGCTCAACGGCCGCGACTGTGAGCACGCGTCATTTGAATTCGTGCGTCACAACGAGCGCAACGAAACGGTGATTTGCGACATGGCGCGCGAACAGGCCGCCCTTGATGCATTGCGGGAACGCAGCGCAAAATTCAAAACCGCGATCAGCATTGACGACAACCGCGCCGTATTTCATGCCGCCTGAGTGACGAACAAAATAAGTAACTTGTTGATTTTATTGTAGTTTTTAACGGTCTTTACGGACCTTCATCGGCTGGCGTGCGCAGCTTGCGCTGCGGATACAGCTTTGCCGGATGTTTTTGCAGCGCCGCCTCATCGACATCGACACCCAGCCCCGGCGCCGTCGGCAAATCGATATAGCCGTTTTTCGGCTTCAGCTGATTCGGCGAAATCGTGTCGCAGAAATCGACAAACGGCAGGAAATACTCGGTGATGATGAAGTTGGGCATGGTCGCCGACGCGTGCACCGTCGAGGCCAGCGCCACCAGCGTCGAGTTGTAGTTGTGCGGGGAAACGGCCACCAGGAACGGCTCGGCCATCGCCGCGATTTCCTTCAGTTCCAGGATGCCGCCGACGCAGGCCACATCCGGATTCAGAATGTCGGCGGAACGTTTTTCGAGCAGCGGACGAAAACCCGTCTTGGTGTAAGTCGCCTCGCCGATCACCATCGGCACGCCAATTTCGCGGCGGATCTGCGCCAGCTCATCCGGAAACTCGGCTTGGCACGACTCCTCCATCCAGTAGAGATTGAACTCCGCCAGTTGCTTGTCGAGCCGGATGGCGTGCATGGGCGCCAGCCGCCGGTGCTGCTCGATCAGCAGATCGACGTCGGGACCGACCGCGTCGCGCACCGCTTTCACCACGCGGATGGCGCGGCGCTCGTGTTCCTGCGGAATATACGAGCGCCATGGCGAAGGCAGCGGATCGAATTTGATCGCGGTAAAACCCTGCTTCACCACCGCTTCGGCGGCGTGCGCATAATCCGCCGGCTCCTTCATGCCGTAGCTCCAGCCGTTGGCATAGACGCGGATTTTTTCGCGATACTTGCCGCCGAGCAGGTTGTACACCGGCTGTTTTGTGGCTTTGCCGACGATGTCCCACAGCGCCTGTTCGATGCCGCTGATGGCGCAGAACAGTTCCACCGAGCCGCGCCGTGCCGCGTAGTCGTCAAACGCAAATTGGGTGAAATGCTTGATGTCGAACGGGCTGCGTCCGGTCAGATACGGCCCCAGTGACTCGAGCTGCGCCATCACCGCACGGTCGCGGTCATATTGCGAATATGCTTCGCCCCAGCCGTGGATGCCGGCGTCGGTTTCGACCTTGACGAAAATGAGATTCTTGCGCCAGCCCGGATGCACGGCATAGCTTTTGACGGCAGTGATTTTCATGAGTGAATCGCCTGAGGTTACGGTAGGAAACTGCTCGAATCTAGGCGGCGCGATCACGCGATGTCAAGGCACACGCCGCAGCGGTCCAACATGCGGGAGAACCGCGCCATTTACAGTGTGCGCGGCTGCAGATTCAGCAACTGCCCGATGCGCTCGGAGCTTTTCAAGCCAGTGCCAGTGAGTACCAGCACGGTATTTTCTTCCCGGCGGATCGTGCCGCCCGCCAGCAACTGCGTCAGCCCGGCAGCCGCGGCCGCGCTGGTCGGCTCGACGTACAACCCCATGCGCGCCAGTGTGCGCAATGCCGCCACGATGGCCTCCTCGCTGACGGCGGCGATGCCGCCCTGCGAACGGCGCACCGCGCGCAGCACTTCGGCCAGGTGTATCGGCTGCGAAGAGGCGATGCCCTCGGCAATGGTCTGACGCACCGGAACAGTCACCGGCGTTTCACCGCCCGCAACCCACGCCGCATGACAGGGGGCGCAGTTTTCGGCCTGCACGCCGAAAATACGCGGCAGACGGGAGATTTCCCCGTTGCGCAGCAATTCGTCGAAACCGCGTTCGAGGCCCAGCACATTGCTGCCGTATCCCAGCGGCACCACCACATTGTCGGGCGCGCGATAGCCGCCGACCTCCCACAATTCATAGGCCAGGGTCTTGGTGCCTTCGATGAAAAACGGCTGCCAGTTGTGGCTGGCATAAAAAATCTCGCTGCTCATGCCCAGCGCGGCGTCCGCCACGTCCTGGCGCGAGCCGGGGATGGTCACCACATCGGCGCCGCAGGCGGCAATCTGCGCGATCTTGGGATACGAGGCGCTCTCCGGCACCAGGATGCGGCAGCGCATGCCCGCCGCCGCTGCATACGCCGACAGCGACGCGCCGGCGTTCCCCGAAGAATCCTCCAGCACATGTTCGATGCCGCGGCTCCTGAGGTAGCTGACCAGCACCGTCATGCCGCGATCCTTGAAGGAGCCGGTGGGCATCATGAATTCGAGCTTGAAGCTGACCGGCGCGCCGTCCCACTCGCGCGCGAGCAGCGGCGTGCCGCCCTCGCCCAGAGACACCGCGTGTTGCGCATCGACGGCAATCGCCTGCGCGTAGCGCCAGACCGAGCGCTCGCCGGTGTTGATGTCGCTGCGCTTGAGACCCGGACCCGGCGTCAGGCTCAGACTGGCGCCGGATTCGCCGCGCCAGCGGGCTACTTCGCACGGGTACAATGCGCCAGTTTGCGTATCTACGTAATTTGTTGTTTTAATTGAGTTTTTCATTAACATATCACAGACATGCCAGCGAAGTGTGCGCTAACTTTTAATGCCGTTTCTGCAACCAGAGCGCCCTGTTGTGCCCGGCAATGGCACAAAAAAAGAAGGCAGGCGCATGGCACCTGCCTTCCTGATTGTAGCGCGGCCCGCGTGTTGCGCAGGCCGTTACCAGCTTAGTTTGCTTTCTTGGTCTCGTCTTTGCCCTTGGCTTTGGCCTTGCCTTCTTTCGGCTTGTCGGACTTGGCTTTTTTCGGCTTGTCGGACTTGGCTTTCTCTTTTTTCGGCTTGTCGGACTTGGCTTTCTGTTTTTTCGGGGCGTCAGACTTGGCTGAAGGCGTAGCCGGGGTGGCCGGGGTCGCTTTCGGCGCTTCGGCTTTCGCCGGGGCAGCCGGAGTTGCCGGGGCGGCCTTGGGGGCGTCGGCTTTGGCCGGCGCTGCCGGGGCAGTCTGGGCAGCAACGTTGAAAGACGCGGCGATGAAGCCGGCAGCAACCAGGGTGGACAGCAGTTTGTTCATGATTTCTCCACGTTCGAAAATGGCTCGCGCGGTGGCGCGATTCGCCCGAATTATTCGGGTCGTAGGGCCAATAACGGATGCCCCGCGCCGCGGTTGACCGGCCTGGGGCCCGGGGCTGTTACCATCGCCCTGCCGTTGCCGGACCACTACAGGGGAGAAATGCATGGAACTGGGATTGAAGGGTAAATGGGCGCTGATTACCGGCGGTTCGCGCGGAATCGGCCTGGGCGCCGCCAAAATGCTGGCGCAGGAAGGCTGCAACCTGCATCTGGCCGCGCGCAGCAAGGAAGACCTTGAAGCCGCACGCAAGGCCATCGTCGCAGCCCATCCCGTCGATGTGCGCTGCCACCCGGCGGATCTGTCGAAGTCGGCCAATGCGGTAGCGCTGGCGCGCGAATGCGGCAACGTGGATTTCCTGATCAACAACGCCGGCGCCATTCCGCAGGGCACGCTGGCGACGCTGGACGACGATACCTGGAAACGTTCGTGGGATCTGAAAGTCTTCGGCTTTATCGACATCACCCGCGAAATCTACGCCAAAATGCGCGAGCGCCGCGGCGGCGTCATCGTCAATGTCATCGGCGCCGCCGGTGAACGGCCGACAGCCGGTTACATCGCCGGCAGCATGGGCAACGCCGCGTTGATGGCCTTCACCCGTGCGCTGGGCGCGGAGAGTCCGGAATTCAATGTGCGCGTGGTCGGCGTCAATCCCGGCGGCACCGCCACCGACCGCGCCGTGACGCGGCTGCGGGAGCGCGCGGCCAGGGAACTCGGCGACGCCGAGCGCTGGCAGGAGCTGGTCAGCAAATCGCCGTTCGGGCGCATGGCCACCGTCGAGGAACTCGGCGCGATGATTACCTTCCTGTGCTCGCCGCTGTCGGGCTACACCACCGGTACCATCATCACGGTGGATGGCGGCGCCAGCAGCCGCCGCGCCTGACGGCCGCGCCGTCCGTGGTTCGATGCTTCGACAGCATCACCACGAGCGGCTCCCAAAATGACCGTTCGGCCTGAGCTCGTCGAAGGGTGAACGGTCATTTTGTCGGGCGCTCTTGATCAGCGCTTCCGTGTTATTTTTATTTTTGCTGTGTGCCGGGTGCTGCACGATGCGCCGCATCGACGGCGCTGATTTCTTTTTCGTAAGCCTGCTCCGCGGCAGCCACCCGCGCCCGCGCCGCCGCTAATGCTTTCTGCGCCGCATCCAGCTCGCGCTGGCGCTGCGCCGCCTGCTGCTGCGCGGCAGTGTGGGCGTCGCGGGCGTTAAGCACATCCTGTTCAGCCAGCTTGGCGTCGTAGCGCGCCTGTTCCAGGTTACGGTAGGCCATGCCGGCGCGCTGCTGGCCCTGCTGCAGCGCGCGGCCGCGCTCCTCCACCGGCGCCTGCGCCTGTGTCACCGACGGAACCAGCAATGCGACCGCCAGCAGCAGATTCTGTAAATTCATGCGCGAAATCATAAATTCAGTTTAAGGGATTCGGCTGCGCGGCGCATCACGAAACCTCACGCCGGGGCGCGACGTGCTGCCACCATTCGACGGCGTCGCGCTGCGTCCATGGATGCGCCAGCGCCAGCGTTTCCAGCGCAGCCAGTATGACCACCACATCATGCGGTCGTGCGCTGCTGTCCTTGGCCATACAGCGCGAGACCAACTCATCGAGTCGCGCCGGCACCCGTGGCGCGCAATCGGCGAGCCGCGGCACCGGTTCATGCAGAATCTGGTAAGTCAGGTCATGTTCGCCTTCAACAAGAAACGGCAACCGGCCCGCCAGCAGATGGAATGCCGTGGCGCCGACCGAATAGATGTCGGACCGGGCATCGGCGTCGGCGGGGTTGCGTATGCGCTCCGGCGCCATGTACATCGGGGTGCCGACAACCCGCTGGTACTGCGTGATGTTGCGCGACTGCGGCGTGGTCAGATCCTTGACCAGTCCGAAATCGAGGATTTTGACGACATCGTATTCCCCGCCGCGCTGGCACAGCATCAGGTTGTGCGGCTTGATGTCGCGATGGATCAGGCCGCGCCCGTGCGCCTCGCGCAGCGCAGCGCACACCTGGCGCAGCACGTGTATCGCCCGCCCCACGGGCAATGCACCACCGGTCGCGACGATCTCGTCCAGTGTGCGCCCCTCGAGATACTCCATCACGTAATAAAACACCCCTTCCGGCGTACGCCCGTAATCGTAAATCTCGATGGTGTTCGGGTGCACCAGCTGGCTCGCCAGACGGGCCTCGCGCTCAAACCGGCTCACCACTTCGTCGGTGGCCAGATGCGGCTTGAGCAACTTGATCGCCGTCGGCCGCTTGAGCAGCGCATGTGTGGCGAGATACACGGTACCCATGCCGCCCTCACCGAGCAGACGTTCAAACCGGTAGGGACCGATCACCCGCACGTTCCCGACGGCGCGGCGGAGCCGGCGCACATTCCACATCGACCACAGCACGGCCAGCAGACCGAGGCCGACCAGCGCGGCCAGCAAACCGAATGCGCGGTCGAGGTAGCGCAACGGCGCATAAGCCTCATCCCGCCCCATCTCGACCGCCACCCCAAAATCGTAGTCCGGCAGCCAGCGCCAGGCGCCGATGACTTCGGCGCCGCGGTAATTGCGATACGGTTCCAGGATGACGCCGCGCTGCCCGGCCGCATCGGTCGCTTCCCGCGCGGAACTGACCTGCGCCGCGAGGCGCGTACGCGGCGCAGCACCCCAGTCCGTGGTCAGTTTATGGCCTGCGGCGAACGCACCGCCCGGATCGCGGATCTGCACCTGCAGGGCGCCGTTGCCCGCATGGGGGTCGAGCACGCCGGCGGCGCGCAGCTCCGCGGCGAAACGGCTGTCCGACAGCATCACGCCATCCGTGGTCAGCGCATAGACTTCGCCGGTTGCGCCTGGATTGGCAGCACCGAGGATGCTGGTGAACCGGCTGTCGGCGTAACGCGCGAAACCCAGACCCGCGATAACACGGCCTGATGCGTCGCGTACCGGCGTCTTGAACCAGACCATTGGCCGGGTAAACAGCGCGCTCGGTTCACCTTCGACACGATCGCGCTCCCGGAAAGGCCTGACAAAAAGCGTCGCGCCGCCCAGCACATCCCGAACCGCAACCAGATACTTGCCGGGACTGACGCGCCGTCCGAGATACTCCGACGCCGAAGAGGCAATGATCACGCCCTGCGCGTCGATCACATTGTAGGCCACCGCACCGGATTCCTTGAGCGCCGGCGCGAGTGCCGCCGCCAGCGCTGCCCGCGTCTGCTGCAGCGCAGCCGATGCTGACAGGTTGGTGATACTCGTGCGGATGTGCGGATCCGCCGCCCAATGACGAACCTCATCCTTGCGATCCTCGATCCACAAGGTCAGCGCCTGCACCTCTGCATTCAGCACTGCGGACAATCCGACGCCACGCAAGTCACGCAGGGAATGCTGAATGCCGGAATACGCCCAGGCACCCAGGCCGATCAGGCCCAGCGCGAGGATCAGTGCCGCAGCATTGACCCGCGCGTTGGCGGCAATCAGGCGCATCGCCAGACGACTGACAGCATCGCTGTCAGCCGTCCGGGTTGCGGGTATCTCGGTTGGAGAAGCAACGGGCGCGTGTTCCATGCGGCAATGATACCGCCGCGCCCGGATGCGGCGGAAATTACGGCAGCAGCACGGTCGAGCCGGTGGTCTTGCGCGCCTCGAGGTCGCGATGCGCCCGCTCGGCTTCGCGCAGCGGATAGCGCTGGTTGATGGCGATTTTGACCGCGCCTTTTTTGACCACGGCAAACAGTTCCCGGGCGGCGGTCAGCAGGTCTTCACGTGTTGCGGTGTAGTTCACCAGTGTCGGCCGTGTCAGGAACAGCGATCCCTTTTGCGCGAGCACGCCGATGTTGACCGGCGCCACGGCCCCGGAGGCATTGCCGAAGCTCGCCATCAGGCCCAGCGGCGCCAGGCAATCCAGCGATTCCATGAAGGTGTCCTTGCCGATGCCGTCATACACCACCGGCACGCCCTTGCCTTTGGTGATGGCCTTGACGCGCTCGGAGAGTTTCTCGCGCGACAACACCACCACATGCTTGCAGCCGGCTTTTTTGGCCAGCGCGACTTTCTCGTCACTGCCCACCGTGCCGATGACGGTCGCACCCAGATGCTTCGCCCACTGGCAGAGAATCTGCCCGACGCCGCCCGCCGCGGCATGCACGACGATGGTGTCGCCCTTCTTCACCCGGTAAGTACGCCGGCACAGGTACCAGGCGGTCATGCCCTTCAGCATCATCGCGGCGGCGGTTTCGTCCTTGATGCCGGCGGGAATTTTCACCAGGCGCGCGACCGGCCGCAACAGCACTTCGGCGTAGGCGCCGAGCGGCTGCGCATAGGCCACGTGATCGCCGACCTTGAATTCCTTGACCTTGGGTCCGACCGCTTCGACGATACCCGCCCCTTCCGAGCCCAGCGTCAGCGGCATCGGCAGCGGATACAGCCCCGAGCGATGGTAGGTATCGATGTAATTCAACCCGATCGCGGTATTGCGCACCCGCACTTCGCCGGGGCCGGGATCGCCGACCGTGACTTCTTCCCATTTGAGTTGTTCCGGCCCGCCGTTTTGATGAATGCGTATGGCATGTGGCATGTGAATCTCCTGTCAATAATCCGGCCCGCAGTGCGCCGTGGTTTGCGTATTTGTCTTCTTACTCAGCCTTGATGCCCGCGTCGCGGACCACCTTGGACCACTTGGTGGTTTCGGCCTTGATGAACTTGCCGTAGGCCGCCGAATTCATATAAGCCACCTCGGCGCCCTGGGAATCGAACTTTTTCTGCATCTCGGGCACTTCAACCACTTTTTTCACCGCCGCTTCGAGTTTGCGCACTATCACCGGGGGCACGCCGGCCGGCGCGAGTATGCCCCACCAGTTGTTCGCCTCGTAGCCGGGAACGGTTTCAGCGACCGTCGGCGTGTTGGGAAACGCACCGTTGCGCTTGGCGCTGCCGACTGCGAGCAGCCGCAGCCGGTTGCCCTGGATATGCGGCACCAGCTGCAACAGCGAACCCATGGTGATCTGCGTATTGCCGGCGATCACATCGGCCATCGCCGGACCGCCGCCCTTGAACGGGATGTGAACAATGTTGATCTTTGCCTGCAGTTTCAGCAGTTCGGTGCTCAGGTGCTGAAAGCTGCCGATGCCGGCGGTGGCATAGTTCAGCGTGCCCGGCTTCGCCTTTGCCATGTCGATCAGATCCTGGGCCGTCTTCACCGCCATTTTCGGATTCACCGTCAGCGCGCTGGGGCCGGTGCCGATCATCGCGATCGGCGTGAAAGACTTCTCCGGATCAAAGCGCACCTGCGACTTGTATATCGAGGGGTTGTAGGCAAAGGCCACCGAGGCGATCAGCAGCGTGTGCCCGTCAGGCTGCGAATTCGCCGCAATCTCCGTGCCGATGATGCCGCCGGCGCCGCCGCGGTTGTCGATCACCACCTGCTGGCCGAGCAGCGGGCTCAGGTCGTTGGCCACCAAGCGGCCGACGATGTCGTTGCTGCCGCCCGGCGGGAACGGCACGATGACGCGCACCGGCTTGGAGGGATAGGTCTCGGCGGCGATGGCGCACACCGGCAGCGCCAGCAGCGCGGCCATCAGGCAGCGCACGGATGATTGCAGGGTTATTCGCATGGTGGTTCCTGAAATGTCAATAAAAAACAATGGGTTAAGTTAATTTTCCGCATGCCGCCGGATTTTCGGTGTCACCGGATGTTGAGCGCTCACGAACCCGCAGATTGCAAGGCGCGACGCAACTCACCGGTCACCCGCGTCGCCTCGGCCATGATGAACGCGATCTCGCTGTTGGTGGTGATGAAGCGCGCGCCGCGGCGGATGTATTCCACCTGCCGCGCCAGATTGCGATCACCGCCGACACCGGCAATTTTGCCATGCCGCACCGCCGAGGCGATGATTTTTTCAATCGCTGCCGCACCCTCGGGGTCGCCGAACTGGCCGGGTTTGCCCAGCGCCGTCAGCAGGTCATTGGCGCCGACATGGATCACATCGACCCCCTCGACGGCGGCAATGGCGTCGATGTTTTCCACGCCGGCGCGGGTTTCGATCATGCACACCACCAGCGTGTTTTCCTGCAGCGCAGGCACCGCGTCGGCGGTGGACATCGCCCGGTAATCAAAAAGCGCATAGCCGCCGGACACCGAACGGCGGCCGAGGGGCGGAAATTTCGCGCGGTTCACGGCACGCTTGGCTTCTTCGGCAGTGCTGATGTCGGGGAACACGATGCCGGTCACGCCGTTGTCGAGCAGCACTGATGTATCCGGATCATCGCAACTGCGCACTCGCACCAGGGCTACTACGCCGCAGCCCAGCGCGGCCTGCGCGATGTGGCCGATGGTTTCGAGATTGAACAGCGAGTGCTGGGCGTCGATGAATATGAAATCGTGGCCGCTGGACTTGGCGATGCGGGCAATGTCGCCCGAACGCGCCAGCCGCACGTTCATGCCGAGGGCAACCCTGCCCTCCTGCATCATGGTTTTTACGGGGTTCTCAGCCGTCACGGCATTGGCCATGATGTGCTCCTCCGGGTTTGATCAGGGATTTTTCCTGAGGCTACACACCGGGTCGGCATATACCCCGTATCTCCCGCCTCACGAACTGCAGCACTCAATCGTAAATTTCGCGCCGATGTCCAATGCGCATCACATACACAGTGATGACTTCGGAACGAATGCGACAGATCAGCCGCCAGTCACCAACGCGATATTTCCAGTGACCGCGCCACGGGCCGGTTAATGCCGCGCCAAGCTTGCGCGGATCTTCGCCTTGCAGCAATCGTTCATCAATGAAACGCTGGATACGACGCTGAACCGGACGGTCGAGAGCCGTCAATTCAGCGACGGCAGCGGGATCCCACTCAACTGTCCAGACCAAGACGCTTTTTAACCTCGGTCCATGGCACGGTTTTCGCACCGCGCTTTGTCCTGCGCTGGACTTCCAGCATGTCCCAATAGTCTTCGAGAAATTCGCGCAATACTGATCGGGTAATCTGAGTGGTGGATTTGCCGGATGCCTTGGCGACCTTTTCCAGCGCGCGCGCGGTCGCGGCATCCAGTTTGACTACTGCCGGACCGGATTTTTCCGCTGCTGCGGTTGAGGATGCGCCCATAGGCATGCAGTATAACATTTGGAAAGATATGGGAACGGGCCCAAATACTTTTCACCTCTGAAAAGATATTGAACACGTCAAAGGTACCGGAGTGGATTTCCTTTCTTCGCACATCATCCATTTCAGAAATACCCGTCCATCATCCGCTCCACCCACGCCGGCAGACGCACATCGTCCTTGCGCTCGAACGCCGGGATGTACGGTTTGATATCGAGCACCGGGGTGCCGTCCAGCGCATCGAGCCCACGCACCGTGATGCCCTTGTCATCGACGGCCAGCAGTTCCACGGCGGTCACGCCGATCGGGTTCGGCCGGAATTTCGTGCGCTGCGCGAACACGCCCACCGGCGCCAGGTCTTCCATGCCGCGCGGGTTGCGCGCGAGCTGCGTCGCCGCATCGAACGGCGGAATGCGATCGAGGTGGAATACCACGACGACATGCGAAAACCCGCTCAGGCCGGCGAGGCCCCGGGCATACAGCGTATCCAGCTCGATGCGCGATTCGACATCCGCCCAGTGACCGGCGGACATGGTGTTGCGGTCATTGCGCACGTGACCGATGGGTGCAAATTGAGTCATGCTGGTGTTTCTCCTTGCCGATAGGTCAACGGCGAGCGTCAAATGTGCAGAGTGGATTTTTTGCAAGAAGATATCCACTCCGGTTGCTTCAGCGCTCCTTTTAGCACGCCTCGGCACAGAAAAGAAATCGATTTTATTGTTCAAAAACAACAGGTTATTAACATTCAAGCGAGCTGTGGGTCGCGGCGACATCGCGCTGTCCGGCATTGGTCTCTGTTAGACTTCTTTGCATCTCCGGAGAACCCAGCGAGCGCATACATGAAAACCACCCACCAGTTAACCGCTTTGATTGAACGGGAAGGCGATGGCTATGTGTCGCTATGCCCGGAATTGGATATCGCCAGCCAGGGCTCAACCATAGAAGATGCGAAAACCAACCTTCACGAAGCGGTTGAACTGTTCTTCGAGACCGCGGACGCGCAGGAAATCAAATCCCGATTGCATTCGGAAATATTTGTGACGCGCCTTGAGGTCGCGATTGGGTAAGTTGCGTGTATTTTCGGGCAAAGAACTTTGCCGGCTTTTATCGCAACACGGTTTTCTGGAAGTCCGCCAACGCGGCAGCCATGTAGTCATGCAAAAACGCCTGCCGGAAACCACGATTACCCTCCCGGTTCCGCTGCATGTGGAAATTCGCATCGGTACGCTTCAGTCCATTATTCGTCAGAGCGGGTTGCCGCGCGAGTTATTTGAAAGTTGAGGGATGGCTACGCGTCGGTTTTTTCCATAGCCGGCGCCGCACCGAAGTTGAATACGTCATCCACCTCCAGGTTGCGCGGCAGGTTGTGCGCAATGAACAGCAGCGTGACCTTGCCCTTCAACTGGTTGATGGTCTGCGCGAACTGTTCGGCGGTGGCCTGATCGAGTCCGCTGGTGGCCTCGTCAAAAATCAGTATTTTCGGCCGTTTGAGCAGCGCACGCGCAATCGCCAGGCGCTGTTTCTGCCCGCCCGACAGCCCGACGCCGTGTTCACCCAGCCAGGTCTGGTAGCCCTGCGGCATGCTCTCGATCACCTCGTGGATGCCGGCCATGCGGCAGGCGGTAATGACCTCGTCGAAACCGGCGTGCGGGCTGGCCATGGTCAGATTGTCATAGACGGTGTTGGCAAACAGTATGGTCTCCTGCGGCACCACGCCATAGTACTGGCGCAGTTCGTTGGCGGAGAGATGGCGGATATCGCGGCCGTCGATTGCGATGCGCCCGTCTTCCGGCGGGTAAAACCCCTGCAGCAGCTTGGCCAGCGTGCTCTTGCCGCAACCCGACGGGCCGGTGATCACGGTCAATCGCCCAGGCTGCAGCGTCAATGACAGGTTGCGGTACAAATACGGGTGTTCTGCGCTGTAGCGGAACGACAGCCCGGTGATGGTGATCTGCCCCGCGCCGCCCGGCGCGCGCGACGGCAGCAGCGCATAAGGTTCCGCCGGCGCATCCATCAGGTCGCCCAGCCGCCTGACGGCAATGTCGGCCTGCTGGAATTCCTGCCACAGCCCGGCCAGCCGCAGCATGGGTTGCGCCATGCGGCTGGCGAACATCTGGAACGCCACCAGCATGCCGATGGTGAAGCCGTCGTTCTGCATGACCATCAGCGCGCCCACGCACAGGATGGCAAGCGTCTGCGTCTGCTCGACGGCATTGGCGACGGTGTTGGTGGTGTTGGACAACTGCCGCGCGCGAAATCCGGCGTGCAGATAATCAGCCAGCAGGGTTTCATAGCGCTTTTCGAGATGCGGTTCCATCTGCAGGGACTTGACGGTTTCCATGCCGGCCACGTACTCGGTCAGAAACGCCTGATTGCGCGCGCCCTTCAGAAACTGCTCGTTCACGCGCTCGCGCAGCAGCGGCGTGATGATCATGCTGAGCACCGCCAGCAGCACCACGGTGGCCACCGCAATCAACGACAACTGCCAGCTGTACCAGAACATCACCGCCAGAAACACAAACAGGAACGGCAAGTCCAGGAACAGCGTCACCGCCGCGCCGCTGATGAACTGGCGGATGGTCTCGACGCCGTGCAGGCGCGCGATCAGCGTGCCGGTCGGCCGCTGCTCGAAGTAGCGCAGGTGCAGCCGCACCAGATGCCGGAACACCTGGCTGCCCAGCACGGCGTCGATGCGATTGCCGGCGTGGAGTATGAAATACTGCCGGAGCCACGTCAGAAACGTGTTTAAAATCAAGAACATGACCAGCCCTGCCGCAATCGCCAGCAGCGTGCTTTGAGTCTGATGCACGATGACTTTGTCTATGATCACCTGCGTGAACAGCGGCGTGGTCAGTCCCACCAGTTGCATCACCAGCGACGCCAGCAACACGCTGCGCCAGACCATCTTGTGCTTCAGCAACTCCGGAATGAACCAGCGGAAACCGAATCGGGCGGTATCGCGCGCCCACAAATCATCATCCGGCGCCTGCGGGTCGGCCTGATGCGTGACCAGCAGCACGGCCGGTTCGAAATGTTGCGCAAATTCCGTGGCGAGTACGGTTTCTGCGGCATTGCTCTGCGCGCGGAAATACAGCAGGCGTTCGCCGTCGGCCTTGATGACCAGGGCCAGCTTGGCAGAGGGTGCGGTCGCGGCGTCTGTTGCTGCAGATCCGGCCGCAGCAGCCGGGCTGCGCAGCAACGCCACAAAAGGAAACGCCAGTTCAGACGGCTTGTGCCCGCCGGTATCGCATGACCCGACCTTGAAGCCGAGCGCGGCGGCCGCCTCGATGAAGGTGCCCGCGGAATGCGGCGGCGGATGCTGCTGGGCAACCAGCGCCGGATCAAACGGTATGCGGTTGATCCGGCACAGACTCCCCAGCACCCACACCAGATCCTGCGCCAGCCACGATCGATCCATCGTTCCCCCTTTGCGCTGCGGCCTGCCTGTTTGTCTGAACGGTGAGGACAAACCAAAGGGGTGTCAAATCTAACAAAATGGAAGATTTTTATTTATATGTTAAAAAACAATTACTTACAAATGAATTTTCCAGTAAGAAGTCGTGATTGTCCCCGCAAAATCAAAAAATATTTTCCGGAAGGGACAAATGCACTGCAGGTGGTGGGTCGTGCTGGACTCGAACCAGCGACCAAGGGATTATGAGTCCCCTGCTCTAACCAACTGAGCTAACGACCCGGCGGCAGCGATTATAGCGGGGGGATGCTGCTCGCCGCCCGGCGGGCGGGCGGCGGCAGATCAACTTTCGTTGTCGAGAAAACTGCGCAGTCGCTCGGAACGCGACGGGTGGCGCAGCTTGCGCAGCGCCTTGGCCTCGATCTGGCGTATGCGCTCACGCGTGACATCGAACTGCTTGCCGACTTCTTCCAGCGTGTGGTCGGTGTTCATTTCAATGCCGAAGCGCATGCGCAGCACTTTTGCTTCGCGCGGCGTCAGGGTATCGAGCACGTCGCCGGTGACGTCGCGCAGGCTGCCATAGACCGCGGCATCGCTCGGCGCCATCGTCGATTGATCCTCGATGAAGTCGCCCAGGTGCGAATCGTCGTCGTCGCCGATCGGTGTCTCCATGGAAATCGGCTCCTTGGAGATCTTCAGGATCTTGCGGATCTTATCCTCGGGCATTTCCATTTTCTCGGCCAGCGTCGCCGGATCCGGCTCCGACCCGGTTTCCTGCAGGATCTGCCGCGAGATGCGGTTCATCTTGTTGATGGTCTCGATCATGTGCACGGGGATGCGGATGGTGCGCGCCTGGTCGGCGATCGAGCGGGTGATGGCCTGGCGGA
>CAZAOZ010000034.1:0-33830 GCA_964486865.1 uncultured Bordetella sp. | reverse complement strand
GCGCCCATCAGGATGTGGCCGCGATGCTGCAGCAGCGCGTTCATCGGCACCACGAAGAATCCGGCGAGGCCGCCGATCAGGATCAGCAGCGGAATGGCAACGGCAATGCTGGTCACAAAGTTCATGGCGATGACAACCCCGCCCATGGCGATGCCGACCGGCACTACGTTGACCGCGCGGTTCAGCGGCACTATCTTGGCGGCGATGATGGCGCCGGCGGCGATGCCCACGGCGCAGACGCCCTGCAGCAGCGTGGCCTGCGACAGCGTATAGCCCAGGGCAACCTCGGCCCATTTCAGCACAATGAACTGCAGGGTTGCGCCGGCGCCCCAGAACAGCGTGGTCGTGGCCAGCGAAATCTGCCCCAGCTTGTCGGTCCACAGCAGTTTCACGCAGTGCGCGAATTCGCCGATCAGATAGATCGGGTTTTTGCTCGGCGTGCGGTGATCGACGCCGGTATCCGGGATGTAGAGATTGAATGCCGCGGCGACGCCGTAGAGCAGCATGATGATGGCGATGGCGGCTTCTGCCGGCGTATCGACGCCGGTATCGAAAATCGGCATGTCAAACGACAGCAGGCTGTTCGATACCGCGGTGCTGATCAGGGCGCCGCCGAGCAGTGTGCCGAGGATGATCGAGCCGACCGTGAGACCTTCGATCCAGCCATTGGCGACGACGAGTTTATGGTGCGGCAGATATTCGGTGAGGATGCCGTACTTCGCCGGCGAGTAGGCGGCGGCGCCGAATCCGACCACGGCATAGGCAAGCAGCACATTGATGTAAACCGGGAAGCCCGGGAATTCCCACAGTTCGTGAAAGAACAGCATCATGCAGCCGATGATCTTGATGGTGTTCGTCACGAACATGACCCGGCCCTTGGCCATCGAGTCGGCAAAGGCGCCGACGAAGGCCGCGAACATGACATAGGACACCGTGAAAAAGAACTTCAGCATCGGCGTCATCCACTCCGGCGAGTGCATCTGCATCAGCAGCGCAATGGCGGCAACCAGCAGCGCGTTGTCGGCGAGCGACGAAAAAAACTGCGCCGCCATGATGATGTAAAAACCTAAGGGCATGGATGCTGAAGTGGCTGCGTATTTTGGTGTGCGGTAAATGTGTGCAGAAGGCTGCGCAGTGCGGTCATGCGCCGACAGCGAGCGGACCATCACGGAACGCGGCTTTATACCATAGTTCCCGCAGGGTCAATGCGGGTCTTCCCCGGTATGGGCGGTGTGCGCGCCAGTCGCAGGTTCGCGGCCCGCATGACGTCTGTCAGTCGCTTTTTCAATGGCCGGTTAACGGGTAGTATCAGCATTCCCATTCATCCAACAACCGGTTTCCCCCATGGCTGACCGCCGCCTGCAGGTTTTTCACGCCGTTGCCCGGCAATTGTCCTTTACCAAGGCCGCCGAGCAGTTGTTCATGACCCAGCCCGCGGTGACATTCCAGATCAAGCAGCTGGAGGAACATCTCAATGTGCGCCTGTTCGAGCGCAGCCACGGCCGTATCGCGCTGACCCCCGCCGGAGAGCTGGTGCTGGGGTATGCGGAGAAAATACTCACGCTGTCCGAAGAACTGGAAACCCGCGTCGGCGAACTGACCGGCGCGATCAGCGGGCCGCTGCTGCTGGGTGCCAGCACCACGATTGCCGAGTTCTACCTGCCGCAGGTTCTTGGCGAGTTCAAGGCGCAGCATCCGCATGTCCGGGCGCACATGACGGTCGCCAATTCCGAAACCATCGAGACGCGCGTTGCCGAACATGCGCTGGATGTCGGCCTGATCGAGTCGCCGTCCCATCTGCCGGGTGTGGCTACCGAGGCCTGCTGCGAGGACGTGCTGGTGATGATCTGCAGCCCGCGCTACAAGCTGGCCAAGGCGAAACGCGTGTCGGCTGCAGAGGTGGTGGGAGAGCCGTTCATCAGCCGCGAAACGGGATCGGGTACGCGCGAGTTTGCGGATCATTACTTTCTGCAGAACAAGATATCGCCGGATTCCATCAACATCGTCATGGAGCTGGGCAGTCCGGAGGCCATCAAGGGCGTGGTCGCGACCGGTCTGGGCGTATCGATCCTCTCCCGCGCCGCCGTGGCGAAGGAGATCAAGCTCGGCGTGCTGGTCGCCGTGCCGCTGCATCCGCCGCTGATCCGCAGCCTGTCAGTAGTGACGCCCAAGGGGCGGTTCCGCTCGCGACTGCTGACCACTTTCGTTGAATTCGCGGTGGGCCGCATGAAGGAAATGGCCGCTGCGCAATGAAGCGTTTCATCGCGATTCAGCACAGCGACCCGGATCCGGTGAGGGACGGGGCGCCATGACGGATCCGGAGCAGAAACTTCTCGCGCTGTTCCGGCAATGCGCCGACGGCGACCGGCAGGCGCTGCTGGCGTTTGCGGAGTTTCTGGCATCGCGCGGTGATATCGCGGCGGTTGTTGCGCCTCCTGTGGTTGAGCCGCAGCCGGAGCCGCGGCCGGCGCAGGAATCGGTGGTGATGGCCATCCAGCGCCTGTCACGTGTTTATCCCATGCTAGACCGCCGCAAGCTGATGGGGCCGACATCGCTGCTGATGTCGCAGTATGCGCTGCAGGGACGTGCCGCGGCAGAAGTGATCGATGAACTCGAAGCAGTGTTCGAGCGTCATTATCGGGAGAGCATCAGGCATGCCCAGGCCGGTCACCGCCACCATTGATCTTGCCGCACTGGCGCACAACCTTGGCGTCGCGCGCGCCCGTGCGCCCCATGCCCGGGTGTTCGCGGTGCTCAAGGCCAACGCTTACGGTCACGGCCTGCTGCGCGCGGCCCGGGCGCTGCAGGCGGCTGACGGTTTCGCCGTGGTCGAATTCGACGCCGCGATGCAATTGCGCGACGCGGGGTTCCTGCAGCGCATCGTGCTGCTGGAGGGTTTTTTCGACGCGCGCGAAGCAGTTGCCGGTGCGGAGCGGCGCATTGCAACGGTGCTGCATGCAGAGGAGCAATTGGCCTGGACCGATCCGCTGCTGATCAGCAAGCCGCTGGACGTACTGCTCAAGATCAACAGCGGCATGAACCGCCTGGGTTTTGCGCCGGATGCGGTGCGCGCGCTGCATGCGGAACTGCAGGACAATCCCGGCATCGGCAAGATCACGCTGATGACGCATTTTGCGACCGCGGATGATGCGCGGGGCGTCGGCTGGCAACTGGAGAACTTCGAGCGTGCCGTGGCGGGCATAGCCGCGCCGCGCACGCTGGCGAATTCGGCGGCGCTGCTGCGTTACCCCGAAACGCACTTTGACTGGATCCGGCCGGGCATCATGCTCTACGGTTCGTCGCCGTTCGCGGAGCAATCAGCGGCGGATCTCGGTCTGCGGCCGGTGATGACGCTGACTTCACGCATCATCGCGGTGCGCGATCTGCGGCCCGGCGATACCGTGGGCTACGGCGGCGTTTTCCGCGCCGGGCGCGCGATGCGCGTCGGCGTGGTGGCCTGCGGCTACGCCGACGGTTATCCGCGCCATGCGCCCAGCGGCACGCCGGTAAAAGTGGGTGATAGACTGACTTCAACCGTCGGCCGCGTGTCCATGGACATGCTGTGCGTCGATATTACGGACATGCCGGACGCGGAGACCGGCACGCCGGTCGTGCTGTGGGGCGAGGGCAATCCGGTCGATGCGGTCGCGCAGGCGGCGGGTACTGTCAGCTACGAGTTGTTGTGTGCGCTGACGGCGCGGGTGCCGGTCATTGAAAAACAGTAAAAACGGAGAGTAAATATGCCGTGGCGTGATTGGCAGCATGACATCGAGCGTCAGTTCAATCCCAGGGCCTGGGCGACGGATGTGGAGGCGCAGCATGCGCTGCGCGGCAAACTGTCGGCGGCGGCGCGTGCGCGGTTGAAGGGCGAATTCGATGTGGCCTATGGCGACACGCCGCGCCAGGCGCTGGATATTTATCATGGCGATAAAAATGAGGGCAAGGCGCCGATCGTGGTGTATCTGCACGGCGGCTACTGGCGCGTCGGCGAGAAGGAAAAACAGGCCATCCTGGCCGAACCGCTGGTGCAGGCCGGATTTCCGGTGGTGATGCTCGGCACCGATCTGTGTCCGGCGGTATCGCTGGATGCCATCGTCGCGCAAGTGATGAAAGGCATCACCTGGGCGCATGCCAACGCCGCGCGCATCGGCGGTGACGGCCGGCGCATTTATCTGTACGGGCACTCTGCGGGCGCGCATCTTGCTGCGCTGGCGCTGGCTGAGGACTGGGCGCGCCGCGGCCTGCCTGCGGGCATGATCTGCGGCGCGACCCTGGTTTCAGGCATCTACGACATCGAACCGGTGCTGCACATTTCAGTGAACGACCTGATCCGCCTGACTCCGGACCGCGTCGCGGCGCTGAGTCCGCAGCGCCTGCCGCTGCGGCGGCCGGTGCCGCTGGTGCTCGCCGCGGGCGGCGAGGAAGCGCCGGGCTGGGTTGCGCTGACTCATGAATATGCGGCGTTTTGCGAGCAGGCGGGCTGCAAGGTCGAGGTGATCATCGTGCCGCACGAAGGCCATTTCAGCACGATCCCGATGCAGGCCGACCCGTCGCATCCGATCAATCAGGCCATGGTGAAACAGTTGCGCCAGTTGCGCGCACTGCAGCGGGGCTGAGTCGCGTGGCCAAGGCCAAAACCATTTACGCCTGCACCGAGTGCGGCGGGCAGTCGGTCAAATGGCAGGGCCAGTGCCCGCACTGCCAGGCGTGGAATACGCTGGTGGAATCGGTGGCCGAGGCGGCGTCTTCTTCAGCCAACCGTTTTTCGCTGATCGCCGAAACCGGAAAATTGCAGCGGCTATCGGAAGTCGAGGCGCGCGAGGAGTCGCGCTTCTCCAGCGGCGTTGCCGAGTTCGACCGCGTGCTGGGCGGCGGGCTGGTGCCGGGCGCGGTGGTGCTGATCGGCGGCGATCCCGGCATCGGCAAATCGACGCTGCTGCTGCAATCGCTGGCGACCATGGGCGCCGGGCGCAAAGTCATTTATGTCAGCGGCGAAGAATCGCCGCAGCAGATTGCACTGCGCGCGAGGCGCCTCAACGTCAGCGCCGAACATGTCCACGTGCTGCCGGAAACCGCGCTGGGCAAGATCCAGGCGGTGCTCCAGTCCGAAAAACCGGAAATCGCCGTCATCGATTCGATCCAGACCCTGTATTCGGATGCGCTGACCTCGGCGCCGGGCTCGGTGGCGCAGGTGCGCGAATGCGCGGCGCAACTGACGCGGCTGGCCAAGGCCGGCGGTACCACCATCATTTTTGTCGGGCACGTCACCAAGGAAGGCACGCTGGCCGGGCCGCGCGTGCTGGAGCACATGGTGGATACCGTGCTCTATTTCGAGGGCGACACGCATTCGAGTTTCCGGCTGATCCGCGCCTTCAAGAACCGTTACGGGGCGGTCAACGAGCTGGGCGTATTCGCCATGACCGACAAGGGGCTGAAGGGCGTGGCCAATCCGTCGGCGCTGTTCCTGTCGCAGCACGACACCGAGGTCGCCGGCTCCTGTGTGCTGGTGACGCAGGAAGGCACGCGGCCGCTGCTGGTGGAGGTGCAGGCGCTGGTCGATGAGGCTCATGCGCCGAATCCGCGGCGCCTGAGCGTCGGGTTGGAGCAGAACCGCCTGGCACTGCTGCTGGCGGTGCTGCACCGGCATTCGGGCATTGCCTGTTTCGATCAGGATGTATTCGTCAATGCCGTCGGCGGCGTGCGCATTACCGAACCTGCCGCCGATCTCGCGGTGCTGATGGCGGTGGTGAGTTCGCTGAAGAACAAGCCGCTGCCGAAAAAGCTGGTGGTGTTCGGCGAAGTAGGGCTCGCCGGCGAAGTGCGCCCGGTACAGCGCGGGCAGGAGCGGTTGAAGGAGGCGGCGAAACTCGGTTTTACCCATGCCCTGATTCCGCACGCCAATCAGCCGCGGCAGGCCATAGCCGGGCTCAAGGTGATTGCAGTGAGACGCATCGAGGATGCCGTCGTGCATTTCCGCGATGGTTTCGGCTGATTCAGGGATCAGGGCCTGTTAACAGGTCCTAGTCAGTTTTTTCGGGTAGCATGGTTTTGCTGCGACAGTCGCAGGATTGACCGACTGGCGGCGTTTGCAAAAAAATCTGGAATACACCGCAAACCGGAGAGGCGCATGTCCCCAACCGGCCCCTACGACACCGGCCTGGATCCGTGTCCGGCGAATTACACGCCGCTGTCCCCGCTGTCATTGCTGGCGCGCACCGCCCATGTCTATCCGGCGCGCACGGCGGTTATCCATGGCGCCCGGCGCCTGACCTGGCGGGAGGTTTATGCACGTTGCCGGCGGCTGGCCTCGGCGCTCGCGCGCGCCGGCGTGGGCAAGGGCGACACCGTGGCGGTGATGCTGCCCAACGTGCCGGCGATGGTCGAGATGCACTTCGGCGTGCCGATGTCCGGCGCGGTGCTGAATACGCTCAACACCCGGCTGGACGCCGATGCCATCGCGTTCATGCTGGATCACGCCGGGGCGAAGGTGCTGTTCACCGACCGCGAATTCTCCGCAACCATTGCGGCGGCGCTGCAAAAAACCGCAGTAAAGCCCCTGGTCATCGATGTCGATGATCCGGCTTATGAGGGCGGGCAAAGTCTGGGGGCGGACTATGAAGCGTTCATCGCTGCCGGGGATCCCGCGTTCGACTGGCATCTGCCTGACAGTGAATGGGATGCGATTTCGCTCAATTACACCTCAGGCACCACCGGCAATCCCAAGGGCGTGGTCTATCACCATCGCGGTGCCTATCTCAATGCCGTGAGCAACATGCTGTCCTGGGGCATGCCGCCGCATCCGGTGTATCTGTGGACGCTGCCGATGTTTCACTGCAACGGCTGGTGTTTCCCGTGGACCATCGCGGCGGCGGCCGGCACCAACATCTGTCTGCGGCGGGTGGATGCGAAAATGATTTTCGACCTGATCCGCGAACACCGGGTGACCCACTACTGCGGCGCGCCCATCGTGCATAACCTGCTGCTCAATGCGCCGGCGGAATGGCGATCCGGAATCAACCATGTGGTGTCCTGCCTGGTCGCGGGCGCGGCGCCGCCGGTGGCGCTGATCGAGGGCATGGGCAGGATGGGTTTCGATATCACGCATGTGTACGGGCTGACCGAAACCTACGGGCCTGCTGCTGTCTGCGCGAAACATCCGGAATGGGACGCGCTGAGCGTCGAGGAGCGCGCGCAACTCAATGGGCGGCAGGGCGTGTGGTATCACATGCAGCAGGGTATGACGGTGATGGATCCGCAGACCATGCAGCCGGTGCCGTGGGACGGCGAGACCATGGGCGAGATCATGTTCCGCGGCAACCTGACGATGAAGGGCTATCTGAAAAATCCCGAGGCGACCCGCGAAGCATTCGCCGGCGGCTGGTTTCATTCCGGCGATCTGGCGGTGATGCAACCCGACGGCTACGTGAAAATCAGGGACCGTTCCAAGGACATCATCATTTCCGGCGGTGAAAACATTTCGTCGCTGGAAGTGGAGGATGCGCTCTACCGGCATCCGGCGGTGATGGCGGCGGCGGTGGTGGCCAAACCCGACGCCAAGTGGGGCGAAGTGCCCTGCGCCTTTGTCGAGCTGAAGGACGGCGCGACAGTGACTGAAGCCGAAATCATCGAGCATTGCCGCTCGCGCATGGCGCGGTTCAAGGCGCCCAGGGCGGTGGTGTTTGGGGTGCTGCCCAAGACCTCCACCGGCAAAATCCAGAAATTCGTGCTGCGCCAGCGCGTGCAGTCCGTAAAGGCGATCGACAGCTGAAAATATTATAACATGTTGATTTTATTATTATTTTTATAATGCAACGACCGACCGGCAGACTCCGGACATGAGCAGCGGCGACACCATACTCGAGACGCGCGGCCTGACCAAGGCATTCCGCGGCTTTCTCGCGGTCGATGGCGTCGATCTGCGCGTCAGGCGCGGCACGATCCATGCGCTGATCGGCCCCAACGGTGCGGGCAAGACCACCTGCTTCAACCTGTTGACGCATTTTCTCGCGCCCACGCGCGGCACCATACTGTTCAACGGCCGCGAGATCACCGGCATGCGTCCGGCGGCCATCGCGCGCCTGGGCCTGGCGCGGTCGTTCCAGATCTCGGCGACGTTTCCGCACATGACGGTGCTGGAGAATGTGCGGGTGGCGCTGCAGCGCAAGACCGGCATGTCGATGCATTTCTGGAAATCCGGGCGTACGCTCGACCGGCTGAACGCGAAGGCGATGGAATTGCTGGAAGCGGTGGATCTCGGATCGTTTGCCGGCACGATGACCGTGGAATTGCCTTACGGCCGCAAGCGCGCGCTCGAAATTGCCACCACGCTGGCGCTGGATCCGGAAATGATGCTGCTCGATGAACCGACGCAGGGCATGGGACATGAGGATGTGGGGCGGGTGGTCGAACTGATCCGCAAGGTAGCGGCCAACCGCACCGTCCTGATGGTCGAGCACAATCTGGGCGTGGTCGCCGACCTGTCCGACACCATCACCGTGCTAGCCCGCGGCACGGTGCTGGCCGAAGGGCCCTATGCGGAAATTTCCCGCAATCCGCAGGTACTGGAGGCTTATATGGGCACTGAGGTCGGCACTGAGCATGAGGTGCCGGCATGACCAGCGTTGTTATGACACCCTCACCCCGGCCCTCTCCCAAAGGGAGAGGGGGCGATAGTGCGGAGATGCTGCGGGTCAGCAACCTGCATGCGTTTTATGGCGAATCCCATGTGCTGCATGGCATTGATTTCAGCGTCAATCGTGGCGAGGTGGTGACGCTGCTCGGCCGCAACGGCGCCGGCCGCACCTCGACGCTGCGTGCCGTGCTGGGGCTGACCGGAAAACGCAGCGGCTCGATCATGGTCAATGGCCGGGAAACCATCGCCATGCCCACGCACCGGATTGCGCATCTGGGCATCGGCTACTGCCCGGAAGAACGCGGCATATTCGCCAGCCTGACGGCGGAAGAGAATCTGCTGCTGCCGCCGGCTGTCGCGAGCGGCGGCATGGCCGCGGATGAAATCTACGGCATGTTTCCCCTGTTGCATGAACGGCGCAGCAGTTCCGGCTCGCGGCTCTCCGGCGGGGAGCAACAGATGCTGGCGATTGCGCGTATTCTGCGCACAGGAGCCCGCCTGCTGTTGCTCGACGAGATCAGCGAGGGACTGGCGCCGGTCATCGTGCAGACGCTGGGCGGCACGATCCGCAGCCTGAAGGCTCGGGGTTACACGATCGTCATGGTTGAGCAGAATTTCCGTTTTGCCGCGCCACTGGCCGACCGGCATTACGTCATCGAGCACGGCCGGATTGTCGAGTCCGTGACCAAAGACGAGCTGTCTTCGCGCATGGACCGGCTGCACGAGTTACTGGGTGTCTGATTCAGGGGTGTCTGATTCCGTTTTTCATCAACGAGAAAGAAGGAGAGCA
Source organism: uncultured Bordetella sp. (assembly GCA_964486865.1). GTDB lineage: Bacteria > Pseudomonadota > Gammaproteobacteria > Burkholderiales > SG8-41. The sequence continues at coordinate 24,408 of CAZAOZ010000034.1, read as the reverse complement.
CATGAAAAAGAAGCTGATGGTTGCGGCAACTGCCGCCGCGCTGCTGGGTCTGGTTGCAGGCGCTCCGGCGCAGCAGGCATCCAAAATTTCCGGCGGCGTGGTCAAGATCGGCATATTGACCGACCTGTCCGGAACGTATTCCGATCTGGCAGGGCAGGGCTCCGTAATCGCCGCCCGCATGGCGATCGATGACTTCCTCAAGCAGGAAAAAAATCCGTTCAAGGTCGAACTGGTGTCCGCTGATCACCAGAACAAGGGTGATGTGGCCTCCAACAAGGCGCGCGAGTGGTTTGAGCGCGACGGCGTGGACATGATCGGCGATCTGGTCACGACGTCCACCGCGCTGGCGGTGATGCCGGTAGCCAAGGAGAAGAACCGGGTGACGATCGTCAACGGCGCAGCTTCGACGCTGATCACCGGCAAGAACTGCACCGATGTCAACGTTCACTACACCTATGACACGTACGCCCTTGCCATAGGCACCGGGCGCGCGGTGGTCAAGCAGGGCGGGGACACCTGGTTTTTTCTGACAGCGGATTACGCCTTCGGACACTCGCTGGAGAAAGACACCAGCGACGTGGTAACTTCGATGGGCGGCAAGGTGCTTGGCGCCGTGCGTCATCCGTTTCCCGGAACGGATTTTTCCTCTTTCCTGCTGAAGGCGCAGAGTTCCGGCGCCAAGGTGATCGGGCTGGCCAATGCGGGCACCGACACCACCAACTCGATCAAGCAGGCGGCGGAGTTCGGCATCACCCAGAAGCAGTCGCTGGCCGGATTGCTGATGTTCATTACCGACGTGCACAGCCTGTCGCTGAAAACCGCAGGGGGCATGTATCTGACGGAAGGGTTTTACTGGGATCTCAACAACGAGACGCGGGCATGGTCGAAGCGCTTTTTCGACCAGCACAAGCGCATGCCGACGATGGTGCAGGCGGGCGTTTATTCCTCCACCGTGCATTACCTGAAGGCCGTCAAGGCGGCGGGCACGGATGAGGCGCAGGCCGTGGTCAGGAAGATGAAAGAGATGCCGGTCAACGATTTTTTTGCGAAAAACGGCCGCATCCGCGAAGACGGGCGGCATGTGCATGATTTCTACCTGCTGCAGGTGAAAAATCCTGCGGAATCGAAGGGGCCGTGGGATTACTACCATGTGCGCCAGACCATTCCGGCGGCGGATGCGGTGCTGCCTGCCGCAAGAAGCGAATGTCCGTTGATGAAGAAGTGATGCGGTGAAAAGGTGAGCCCCCTCTCCCCGACCCTCTCCCCCGTTACCGGGGGAGAGGGGGGTGCTGGGATTGCCCGTTCACGGTTTTAAGCATGTTTGAACTCCTCGGCATCACTCCGCAGGCGCTCTACAGCCAGTTGCTGATCGGGCTGATCAACGGCTCGTTCTACGCCATTCTGAGCCTGGGGCTGGCGGTCATTTTCGGCCTGCTGAACATCATCAATTTCACCCATGGCGCCCAGTACATGATGGGCGCTTTTCTGGCCTGGATCGGATTGACGCAGTTGCCGCTGTGGATGGGTAACCCTGATTTTGCGGTCAATTACTGGGTGGCGCTGCTGCTGGTGCCGCTGATGGTCGGCGCCTGCGGCGTGGTGATCGAGCGCACCATGCTGCGCCGCCTCTACAAGCTTGATCATCTCTACGGGCTGCTGCTGACTTTCGGCATTGCACTGATCATCGAAGGGTTGTTCCGTGACTGGTACGGCGTGTCCGGGCAGCAATACGGCATTCCGGAGGTTTTCCAGGGAGCGATCAATCTCGGTTTCATGTTTTTGCCAAAATACCGGGCGTGGGTGGTGGTTGCCGCGCTCGCCGTGTGTTTTGTGACCTGGTATGTCATTGAGCGCACCAGGCTCGGCGCGTATCTGCGCGCCGGCACCGAAAATCCGCGGCTGACCCAGGCATTCGGCGTCAACGTGCCGGTGATGATCACGCTGACCTACGGCTACGGTGTGGCCCTTGCCGCGTTTGCCGGCGTGCTGGCGGCGCCGATATTCACCGTGTCGCCCAAGATGGGGGCGGATCTGATCATCGTGGTGTTTGCCGTAGTGGTGATCGGCGGCATGGGCTCCATTCTCGGCTCCATCGTGACCGGCATCGGACTGGGGCTGATCGAGGGGCTGACCAAGGTGTTTTATCCGGAAGCGTCAGCGGTGGTGATTTTCGTCATCATGGTCATTGTGCTGCTGGTGCGGCCCGCCGGCCTGTTCGGGCGCGAGCCATGATCAGCGGGCGTCTGCACTGGGGGTTTGTCGCGCTGATCCTGTTCGGGCTGCTGGCGCCGGCGGCCGGCATTTATCCGACATTCCTGATGAAGTGCTGGTGCTTCGCGCTGTTTGCCTGCGCCTTCAACCTGCTGCTGGGATACACCGGTCTGCTGTCTTTCGGACACGCCGCATTTCTCAGTGTGGCTGCGTACACCACCGGGCATGCGATCAAGGTCTGGGGATTTGCTCCGGAGTGGGGCTTGTTGCTCGGCACCCTGTGTGCCGGCGCGCTCGGCTTTGTGTTCGGCAGCCTGGCCATCCGCCGCGCCGGCATTTATTTTGCGATGATCACCCTCGCGCTGTCGCAGATGCTCTATTTCGTGTGGCTGCAGATGCGGTTTACGGGCGGTGAGGACGGACTCCAGGGCGTGCCGCGAGGCACGCTGTTCGGCTTCATTGACCTGTCGAACAACATGAATCTGTATTACGTCGTGTTCGCGATTTTTCTTGCCGGGTTTTTTCTGATCCACCGGGTGATTCATTCGCCGTTCGGGCAGGTGCTGCGGGCGATCCGCGAAAACGAGCCGCGCGCCATTTCACTCGGTTATGACGTGGATAAATACAAGCTCGTGGTGTTCGTGTTTTCGGCGGCGCTGTCGGGGCTGGCCGGTGCAACCAAAACAGTGGTATTCCAGCTCGCATCGCTGACCGACGCGCACTGGCACATGTCCGGGGAGGTCGTGCTGATGACCCTGCTCGGCGGGCTGGGCACGGTATTCGGTCCGGTTGCGGGGGCATTCATCATTGTCGGATTGCAGAACGAGCTGGCCGACAAGGTGGGATCCTGGGTGCAGGTGATCATGGGCATCATTTTCGTCATTTGCGTACTGGCCTTCCGGCGCGGGATTATCGGCGAGCTGCAGGCGCTGTTCCGGTCGCGCCGCGGGCCCTGAAACGGTAATTCAGCCACAGCACGGCAATTCAGCCACAGAGATTCTCGATACCCCCTTGAGGGGTACACAGAGTTCACAGAGAGATTCAGATGCCGAAGCCTCGCGCCAGACTTGCCGGATTGGCGGGATGTGGAAATGACTTACGTTCTTGATTTTTCTCTGTGAACTCTGTGTTCTCTGTGGCTAATCGGTTTTTCAATGTTAATCCTGTGCCCACAGCGTGGGCCGCCGGATGACCCGGTTGATCTTCCTGCGCTACAATCGGCGCTCTTCCGCAACCTCCCAAATTCCGGAGCAGCAATGAAAGTACTGGTCACCGTCAAGCGCGTGATCGATCCCTATGTGAAGGTGCGCGTCAAGGCGGACGGCACCGGGGTCGAGACCGCCAACGTCAAGATGGCAATGAATCCGTTCTGCGAGATCGCGATCGAGCAGGCGGTGCGCATGAAAGAAGCCGGCGTGGTCACCGAGATCGTCGCCGTGTCGGTCGGCGTGACGCAATGCCAGGAAACGCTGCGCACCGCGATGGCCATGGGTGCGGATCGCGGCATACTCGTCGAAACCGCCGCCGAAGTGCAGCCGCTGGCAGTGGCCAAGCTGATCAAGGCGATCATCGACAGGGAGCAGCCCAAGCTCGTCATCATGGGCAAGCAGGCGATTGACGACGATGCCAACCAGTGCGGCCAGATGGTGTCGGCGCTGCTGGGCTGGCCGCAGTCGGCGTTCACCTCGGCGATTACGGTCAACGGCGATACGGCGGACGTCACCCGCGAGATCGACGGCGGCATGGAAAAGCTGACCATCAAACTGCCGGCGGTGGTGACCACGGATCTGCGGCTGAATGAGCCGCGCTATGTCACTTTGCCCAACATCATGAAAGCGAAGAAAAAACCGCTGGAAGTGCTGAAGCCCGAAGCGCTGGGTGTCGATATTGCGCCGCGGCTGAAGACTTTGAAGACCGAGGAGCCGCCCAAGCGCAGTGCCGGGGTCAAGGTTGCCGATGTCGCGGAACTGGTAGCCAAACTCAAAAACGAAGCGCGGGTGATTTCATGAGCACGCTGGTGATCGCCGAGCACGACGGCAAACAACTCAAGACCGGCACCGCCAATGCCATTACCGCCGCCGCCAAAATCGGCGGCGACATTACCGTGCTGGTCGCCGGCCAGCAGTGCGCGGACGCGGCGCAGGCGGCGGCAAAAATCACCGGCGTCAAAAAGGTGCTGCTGGCGGATGCGCCGCAGTATGCCGGCGCGATGGCGGAGAATATTGCGGCACTGGTGCTGACCATCGCCGGCCAGTACACCCACATCCTCGCGCCGGCCACCGGCTTCGGCAAGAACTTCATGCCGCGGGTGGCAGCGCTGCTCGATGTGCAGCAGATATCCGATATCAGTGCCGTGGTCTCGGCCGACACCTTTGTGCGCCCGATATACGCGGGTAATGTCATGACTACCGTGCAGTCCTCCGACAAGATCAAGGTCGTGACTGTGCGCGCCACTGGCTTCGATGCTGCCGGTGAGGGTGGCAGTGCGCCGGTGGAGAATCTGGCTGCGGCGCCCGACACCGGGCTGTCGAAGTTCAACGGTCAGGAGCTGTCCAAGTCCGACCGGCCGGAACTGACCGCGGCGCGCATCATCGTCTCCGGCGGGCGCGGCATGGGCAGCGGCGAGAATTTCAAGCTGCTCGAAGCGCTGGCCGACAGGCTGGGTGCCGCGGTGGGTGCTTCGCGCGCCGCCGTGGATTCCGGTTTTGTGCCCAACGACTACCAGGTCGGGCAGACCGGCAAGATCGTCGCGCCGGAGCTCTATATCGCCGTCGGCATTTCGGGTGCGATCCAGCACTTGGCCGGCATGAAGGACAGCAAGGTGATTATCGCCATCAACAAGGATCCGGAAGCGCCGATTTTCGCGGTGGCCGATTACTGGCTGGTCGAGGATCTGTTCAAGGCAGTGCCGGAACTGACCCAGGCGCTGGCGTAGCGCAGGTCGTGAATGCGGTAACATGAAGGGCGCTTATTGAGCGCCCTTTTTGTTGTCATATCGTGCTGGGGAAATGTCGTCCGGAGATTCATCATGTCCGCTTATACCGCGCCGCTGAAAGACATGCAGTTTGCGATTGCCGAATTCGCCGGTCTGGCCGAAGTCGGCACGCTGCCCGGCTGCGAGGAGGTCAATGCCGAACTGGTCGAGGCTGTGCTGACCGAAGCGGCGAAATTTGCGCAGGGCGTGCTCGATCCGCTGAACCGCAGCGGCGACCGGAACGGCGCGCAGTGGCGTGATGGCGTGGTCACAGCGCCGGCCGGATTCAAGGAGGCTTATGCGCAGTTCATCGAAGCCGGGTGGAACGGGCTGGCGGGGGACACCCAATTCGGCGGGCAGGGATTGCCGCACCTGATTGCCCTGCCGCTGCAGGAAATGTGGAATAGCGCCAACATGGCGTTCTGCCTGTGCCCGATGCTGACCACCGGCGTGCAGGAAGCGCTGAGTCACCACGGATCAGCAGCATTGCAGGCGGCCTACATGCCGAAACTCGTATCGGGCGAGTGGACCGGCACCATGAATCTGACCGAGCCGCAGGCCGGTTCCGACCTGTCCGCCGTGCGCGCCCGCGCCGTGCCGGAGGGCGACCACTACCGCATCCAGGGCACCAAGATATTCATTACCTGGGGCGAGCACGACATGGCGGACAACATCGTGCATCTGGTGCTGGCGCGCCTGCCCGACGCGCCGGAAGGGGTCAAGGGGATTTCCCTGTTCGTGGTGCCGAAATTCGAATTGAATGCCGACGGCACACCCGGCAAAAAGAACGACATCCGCTGCGTATCGATTGAACACAAGATGGGCATCCACGGCAGTCCGACCTGCGTGCTGGCCTACGGCGACAACGGCGGGGCCGTCGGTTATCTGGTGGGCGAACCCCATCGCGGCCTCGGCTACATGTTCACCATGATGAACCATGCGCGGCTGGGCGTCGGCATGGAAGGCGTGGCCATTGCCGAGCGTGCTTACCAGCATGCGCTGGAATATGCGAAAACGCGCGTGCAGGGCCGCGCCATCGGCCAGCGCAGCGGTGACCGGGTCACCATCATTCACCATCCCGACGTGCGGCGCATGCTGATGACCATGCGCGCGCAGACCGAGGCCATGCGCGCGCTGGGTTATTTTGCGGCAGGCGCGCTCGACCGCTCGAAACGCCATCCCGATGCGGCGGAACGCGCGCGCCATCATTCGCGGCTCGATCTGCTGACGCCGGTGGTCAAGGGCTGGTGCACCGAAACCGCAATCGAAATCGCCTCGCTCGGCATGCAGGTGCATGGCGGCATGGGTTTTATCGAGGAAACCGGTGCGGCGCAATATCTGCGCGATGCGCGGATCACCACGATTTATGAAGGCACGACCGGCATCCAGGCCAATGACCTGATCGGCCGCAAGGTCGGCGCTGAAAAAGGCGTCACCGCGCTGGCGATGATTGCCGAGATGCGCGCCCTGGACGCGCCGCTCGCGGCGGCCAGCACCGCTTTTTCCGGGATGCGTGCGGCGTTCACGCCGGCGGTCGATGGCCTGGAGTCGGCAACGCGCTGGCTGGTGGATCACTACGCGGCGGAACCGCAGGCCGCCGCCGCGGTGGCGGTGCCGTACCTGAAACTGTTCGGCACCGTCGCCGGCGGCTGGATGATGGCGCGCGCAGCGCTGATCGCGCAGGAACGCCGCGGTAAACCCGGCGCTGATCGTGAATTCCTCGACGCCAAGTTCGCGACCGCCCGTTTTTATCTGGAGCACCTGCTGCCGCAGGCCGGCGCGTTGGCGCAGACCGTCACGGCCGGCGCGGCGAGCACGCTGGCTCTGGATCCGGCGGCATACTGACATGGACGACATGATCAATGGCTGCCACGGTTGGCTGGTGCGTGCTGCTGCAGGCGGCGCATTGCTGGGCATGACGCTGTGCGCGCAGGCGCAGGTGACCTGTGACCAGCTGGTGGCCAGCGCCAAGGCCGGTATTGCCCTGCGCGATCAGGGCGCGACGCTGCGGCAGGTCTTGTCCGAAACCGAAACTGGCGAATTGCGCAAACGCTTCCAGCCCGATGATCTGGGCATCATCCGCCAGGCGCTGCGCCTGACTTATACCGGCGAGGTGTCTCTGCACGAACTGGCGGAGACTTGCGCGGAAAATGCGCGCCGCGACGGGGCGCAGCGCAAGTGAATATCGTATTGGAAATTTCCCAAGGCCGGCTTGCGGCTGCGGGGTTATCACAGGAGAAACGGCAGATGAACGGGTTTTTGCGCGCAAGTGCGGCGATACTGGGTGTGATGTGGGCCTGCGCGGCTTTTTCCGCGCAGCAACCGGTGGTGCCGCCGGAACACGAGCGTACCGGCGGTCCCTATGTGCCGACGCCGAACGTGGTGGTGGAGCAGATGCTCAGGATGGCGAATGTCGGCGCCAAAGATCATGTCATTGACCTTGGTTCCGGCGACGGCATCATTGTGCTGACGGCGGCGCATCAGTTGAAAGCCAGCGGCTACGGCGTGGATATCGACGAAGTACTGGTGAAGTCCAGCAATCAGCGAGCCAAAAGTCTGGGCGTTGACGGCCGCGTGAAATTTGAGGTCAGGGACATTTTCAAGGCCGATGTCAGCAAGGCCACGGTGGTTACGCTGTACCTGCTGCCGGAAATGATGCGTGCGCTGCTGCCCAAGCTGTTTCGCGAATTGCAGCCAGGCGCCCGCATCGTGTCGCACGACTACCACTTTGATTCCTGGGATCATTTCGATACCGTGGTATTCAGTGCGCCGGAAAAGGAAATGATCACGGGCATTCCGCAGGCAACACTCTACCTCTGGGTGGTGCCGGCAAAAGTCGCCGGCACCTGGCGCGTGAGCGTGGACGGCGCCGGGGAGCAGGAGATGAGGCTGCGTCAGGGCTACAACGGGTTTGACGGCGATGTGCGCCAGGACGGCCGCAGCATCAAGCTGACCGAAACCGGGGTGAGCGGCCGGGACATCCGCTTTGTCCGCAACGACGGCAGCGGCCGGCAGATGTTCAGCGGACGCGTGGACGGCGACCGCATGGAAGGGACGATGGAGTTGCGCGACGGCAGAACGACACGCTGGCGCGCGGTGCGTCAGACGCACTGATTGCGGCCCAGGCGCTGCTCAGTTCAACAGCAGCGCCGGCGGCGCCGAGTCGAGTACGCCCCGGCGGAACTCCGCCTGCGTTGCTGCCATGTCCAGCGCCGCCGCATTCCACGCATCATAAATAATCCTGCCCGACGCAGTCAGCGCAGCATCGATGGTGCGCGGCCTGGCGAGCATGTCCCACAGCGCGGTGCTGTGCCGCTCGGGCACATCCGCCAGCGTCACCCGCTGCGGCGCAGCCAGCGGCGCCGTGCCGGCGACGATGAAACTGTTGATCTGGCGGGCACCGGGCCAGTCGGGACGATGCATGACGGCGTGCGGCAGTTCGCTGACCAGCGTGGCCAGCAGGTGCGCATAGCCGCGGGTATTTTCGAGATTGGCGAAGGTGTTGAACACGGCGATGCCGCCGGGTTTCAGGCAATGGCCCAGATCGCGGAAGAATTCACGGGTGATCAGGTAATCCGGCGTGCCGTCGCCGTGGAACAGATCCACCAGCACCACGTCGTGCCGCGCCGTGCAGGCGGCGACGAAGGTCCGCGCGTCGGCCTGATGCATGGTGATTCGCGCCGGATCGAAGCCGAAGTAGCGTTGCGCGACCGCCACTGACGACGGATCGATTTCGACGACCTCGACGGTCGCGCCGTCCCTGGCAAAACGCGCGGGAACAATGCCCGCGCCCAGGCCCAGTGCCAGGATGTTGCGCGGCTGCGGATGGTAGGCGCGCGCCAGCGCTTCCAGCGCCCAGGTGTAGAACGAGATCGAGTGCTGGTTCGAATCGACGGTGTTCTGGATCAGTCCGTCCTGGAAATACAGGCGCAGGAACCTGCCGTCGCGGTCGGCATCGCTGCGCAGGATTTTGACAGTGCCGAACAGCGAACCGTGCGTGCTTTCCACGCGCCACTCGGCGCCGCTGAAGGCCACCGGCCCGTTGCGTCCGGTGTAGCGGTCGGCGTGCCAGGCGAACAGTCCTGCACCGATGATCGCGATCATGCCGCAGGCCGTGACGGCGCCGCGATGAGACATGGGTATTTTTGCGGAGGCTGCCGCGATCAGCGACAGCACGCCGAGCAACAGAGCGACCAGCAGGGTCGCCGTATAGTTGCTGATCCAGGGTATCAGGCCGAAGGCGGTGACGATGACGCCGGCCACCGACCCCAGTGTGCTGATGAAAAAAACCATGCCAGCGCCGGCGTCGCCGCTGCGTTGGGTCTGGCGTTTCAGCAGCAGTGCGACCAGCAGCGGATTCATGGCCGAGGTGGCCACCAGCGGCAGGAACAGCAGGATCATGCAGGCCGCGAATGCGCCGCCGACGAGGCTCCATCGCGCCAGCGGGTGAAAAACGAATGGATAGACTGCGCAGGCCATGACGATGGCGATGCCGGCCAGCGCCGGCATGATCGCGAACATCAGACCCAGTTTGCGGTCGGTCGGCGGCGTGCGGCCGCCGGCCAGCCGTCCGCCCCACCAGTAGCCCAACGCCAGCGATACCAGCGTGATCGAAAGGATGCCGGTCCAGATGTAGAGGCTGACGCCGAAGTACGGCGTCATGATGCGCGACGCCAGCAGCTCGAGCGCGAGGATGGCGCCGCCGGATACAAATATCAGGGCGTAGGGCATGGGGGCAGGGGAGGGTGTCGGTTATAATGCGCCGCTTGTAATGCGCTGCCAATTTACCATATGCGCGGTCAATGACCGTGCGATCCGGTCAGTGCGCGCAACAGGATGCCGGGGGTGCAACCCGGCTAGTGCGCCGGACTGACGGCAGGCTGCGGAGATGACCATGCTGAATGTACGAAAGGTGGCGGGAAAAACATTGCCGGCGCTGGCCTGCGCCGCGCTGTTCGCTGCAGTGGCGCCGTGCGCCGCGCAGCAGCCCAGCGTGCCGTACGTGCCGACGCCGCAGTCGGTGGTCGATCACATGCTGACGATGGCCAAGGTAACCTCGCGCGATTATCTGATTGATCTCGGATCGGGTGACGGGCGCATCGTGGTGACTGCGGCAAAAAAATTCGGCGCGCGCGGTTTCGGCGTCGATCTGAATCCGGTGCGCATCAGCGAAGCCAGTGAGAACGCGCGCAAGAACGGCGTCACCGACAGGGTGGCGTTCTACCAGCGCGACCTGTTCGAAACCGATTTGTCGGAGGCGACCGTCATCACCATGTACCTGCTGCCCCGCGTCAACCTGGCGCTGCGGCCGAAGCTGCTGGAGCTGAAGCCGGGCACCCGGCTGGTGTCGCATGATTTCGACATGGACGACTGGAAGGCCGACCAGTATGCGCGGGTCGATGCCGGTGAAAAGTATTTCGGCTCCGGCGGCGACAGCGACATCTATTTCTGGGTCGTGCCGGCCAAAGCGGGCGGCGTCTGGCGAGCGCAATTGACGGTCGCCGGCAAGCCGCAGGATTATGAAATCAGCCTGGAGCAGAAATTCCAGGAAGTGCGCGGCACGGTGCGCGTCGGTGGTCGCACGGTTCCGATGCAGAATGCGAAGCTGCGCGGCGCCGATCTGTCGTTTTCGTTCAGTGCTGATGTGAACGGCGTGCCGGTCAAGCATGAACTCAGCGGACGCATAGACGGCGGACGCATCGCCGGCGAGGCCGCGCTTTCCGGCAGCCGCATCGCGGCACGCATGGAATGGACCGGTGAACGTGTGACCGCCACAGGTGCTTCGTCAGGAAGCCCGAACTGATGATGCACGGGTTCCGTTTTGCATGGCGCTGCGCCTTGTTCGCACTGGCATTGTCCGGCGGCGCACGGGCGCAGGATTTCGGTGATACGCCGTATGTGCAGACCCCGCAGGCGGTGGTGGACGCGATGCTGAATACGGCGAAAGTCACCGCCAGCGACTATGTCATCGACCTCGGTTCCGGCGACGGCCGCATGATTATCAGCGCGGCGCGGCAAAAGGGCGCGCGCGGTTTCGGCGTCGATCTCGACAAGCGGCTGGTGCGGCTGGCCAATGCCAATGCGCAAAAAGCAGGAGTGGCCGACCGTGCGAAATTCTATGCCCGCGACCTGTTCGAGACCGATCTGTCAGCGGCTTCGGTGATCACCATTTACCTGCTGCCGGAAGTGAACCTGATGGCGCGCAGCAAGCTGCTGGCACTGGCGCCCGGTACGCGCATCGTTTCGCACGATTACGGCATCGGCGACTGGCTGCCGGATGTGCAATTCGAAATGGATGCGCCGGGCAAGACGGTAGGCCGCGACCAGCGCAGCAAGGTGCTCTACTGGGTGGTTCCGGATCAGGTGGCCGGCCGCTGGCTGTGGCAGATCGAAACCGGCGGCAAATCGCGGACGGTCGAACTGTCGCTCAGGCAGAATTACCAGAAACTCGAGGCGACCGCGACCCTCGACGGCCGCGCAGTGCCGGTGGAAAAGGCGACGCTCACCGGGCACTTGGTGGAATTGGTGCTGGTGCTGCCGGAGGGCGGGCGCATGGCGTTCAGCGGCCGGCGCGTGACCCAGATGCTTGAAGGCGAAATGCGCAGCGTGGATGGCAGCCATGCGGGCAAGGCGGCGCCGTGGCGGGCGACGCGCATCGAGATTCGCGATGCCGCGCATGTAATTGCGCCGCCGCCGGTGATCCGTGAATCAGGCATGCCCGAAAGATGATTAACTCATTGATTAATAACAAGTATTTTGTTTGCGGTGCGCTGCTGCTGGCCGTGGCCGCGCCGGCGCCGGCGCCGGCGCAGGCGCAGCCGCTGTTCGATGTGCCGTTCGTGCCGACGCCGCATGTGGTGATCGACGAGATGCTGCTGCTGGCCAAGGTGACATCACGGGACTTCGTCATGGATCTCGGTTCCGGCGACGGCCGGGTGCTGATTACCGCGGCAAAAAAATTCGGTGCGCGCGGCATGGGCGTCGACCTCGACGAGGATCTGGTCGCGCAGAGCTTGGATGCCGCGGCGCAGGCGGGCGTCGCCGACCGCGTCAGATTCCTGCAGCAGGACCTGTTCAAGACCGATCTCTCGCCGGCGACGGTGATCACCATGTATCTGCTGCCGGGGGTGATGATGCGCCTGCGGCCGAAGTTGCTGGATCTCAAGCCGGGTACGCGGCTGGTGTCGCATGATTTCCGGCTGGAGGACTGGAGTCCGGATGCCGTCACGCAGATCCGCAAGAACACGTTTCTGTGGATCGTACCGGCCAGGGTTGCGGGAAAATGGCAGATGAACATCGCGCTGCCTGGCGGCGCAGGCACGGGCACGATCACGCTGGAATTGCGGCAGAAGTACCAGGAAATAGACGGCCATGCGCAGTTCGACGGGCGGCATGCCCAGATCTGGGAGCCGCGGCTGTCGGGCGAGCGCCTGAGTTTTGTGATCGTCGATGACCGTGACCGCGACGCCGAGGCCAGCCTCTATTTTGAAGGGCGCGTTGCCGGCAATGTCATCGAAGGCAGCGTCCGCCGCGGCGTGGGCAGCGTGCAGACCGTGCAGGCGTGGCGTGCGCTGCGAGTCGGTGCTCAATGATGCAGGCGGCCTGTTTGCGCAAGGCGGTGCGCGGACTCTTCGCCGCAGTCCTGTGCTGCGGCGCCCTGGCCGGGCAGGCATCCGACGTGCCCTATGTGCCCACGCCGATGAATGTGGTCGATGCCATGCTCGAACTGGGCAAGGTCGGTCCCGGTGATTTCCTGATTGATCTGGGTTCGGGTGACGGGCGTATTTCAATCCGCGCCGCCTCCCGGTTCGGCACGCGCGGTTTCGGTGTGGATCTCGATGACAAACTGGTGCGTATGGCGCTGGACGGCGCGCGCCGGCAGGGCGTGCAGGACAAAGTGACCTTTGAGGCGCGCAACATCTTTGCCACCGACATCAGCCGGGCGACGGTGGTGACGGCGTATCTGCTGAATTCCGTCAATTTGCGCCTGCGGCCGGAGCTGTTCGCGCAACTGAAGCCGGGCACGCGCATCGTGTCGCATGATTTTGATTTCGGCAACTGGGAGCCGGATCACCGGTTGGTCATCGACGTGCCGGACAAGGCCTATGGACCGCCGCGCAGCGACATCATGCTGTGGGTCGTGCCGGCGGATTTTTCCGGAAAGTGGACTTGGCGGATGCCCGTGGACGGTGCCGGCCATGAGTATGAGGTCAGCCTGGAACAGACCTTTCAGAAAGCCAAGGGACTGGGCCGCATCGCCGGACAGGCAGCGGCGGCAGGCAATATGGAGATACACGGCGATACAATCAGCTTTGTCATGGGCGCGGATATCGCGGGCAAGGCCACGTGGCGTGAATTCAGGGGGCGGATTTCCGGCGACATGATCACCGGCAGTACGGTCACCATTGTTGATGCCGATGTCGTACACAGGACAGGCCAGCCGGTGGCGTGGCAGGCGCAACGCATCCAGCCTGGAAAAATGAATATCAGCGGCATGAATATCAACAGTGATGCGGCACTGCGCATCGCAAACTCAAGGTTTACCTGGGAGCAATGATGAAACTCGCAAAATTTTCGGGAATGTTGTTGTTGGCGGCTGTGGCGCTGACGGGGCGCGCGCAGGAAGGGCAGGGCGATGTGGTTTATGTGCCGACGCCGCAGATCGTGGTCGATACCATGCTGTCGATGGCAAAAATCGGTGCGAAGGATTTTCTGATCGACCTCGGTTCCGGGGACGGGCGCATCGTCATCACCGCCGCCAGCAAGAACGGCGCCAGCGGTTTCGGCGTCGATCTCGACCGCTACCTGCTGAAACTGGCCAATCAGAATGCGCAGAAGGCCGGCGTGACCGGAAAAGTGCGTTTTGTCGAGCAGAATCTTTTTGAAACGGATCTTTCGCAGGCAACCGTCATCAGCAGCTATCTGCTGCCGGAAATGAATCTGCGCCTGCGTCCGAAAATCATGGCGCTGAAACCGGGTACGCGCCTGGTTGCGCACGACTATCATTTCGGCGAGTGGGATCCGGACGAGCAGCGCGAGTTGATCGTGCCCGAGAAAAAAGTCGGCAATCCCGGCATCAGCTACATATTTTTATATGTGGTGCCGGCGCAGGTGCCGGGGAAATGGCAGTCGCTGGTCAATATCGGCGGGCGCGACACGCCGCTGGAGTTCAATCTGGAGCAGGAGTTCCAGGTGCTGGAAGGCAGCGTCGAGATCCGCGACCGCAAGACCGAGTTGCGCGGTCGCCTCACCGGCGAGCAGATCCGCATGGTCGCCGGCGGGCGCAACGGCATTGCGCGCCATGAGTTCACCGGCCGCGTTGACGGCGGCGCCATCCAGGGCACGCTGACCATCGGCGAGGGCGCTGCGCGCCAGCAGGTGGCGTGGACCGCAAGGCAGATTCAGCGCGGCACATTGAAGCGCGCATCCGACGAGTTGGCGCCGGAAAAATAATCCGCACGTAACGGCATGTCATTCCCGGAGGACGCATGAGCACAGAAAACCCGGCTGCTGCACCGCGCCAGACGCTGTCCGTCACCGACGCCTGCGCGATGATCGTCGGATTGATCGTCGGCGCCGGCATTTTCGGCACGCCGTCGATCGTTGCCGGCGCGGTGGGGGGCGAGGCCACGCTGTATGCAGTGTGGATCGCCGGCGGTATTTTTTCAATCATCGGCGCGTTGTGTTACGCCGAACTGGCCACCGCGTACCCGTCGGCGGGCGGTGAATATCATTTCATCCAGCGCGCGTTCGGACGTTCACTGGCGTTTCTGTACGGCTGGGCGCGGATGACGGTGATCGTCGCCGGCTCGATTGCGGTATTCGCCTACCTCTTCGGGGATTACCTGTCGCGCGTGATCAATCTCGGCGCGCATTCATCGGCGATCTGGGCGGCGCTGATCGTGGTGGTGCTGACCTGGGTGAATTACCGGGGCATCCGCGAGGGCAAGGTCACGCAGAATATTTTCACAGTGCTGGAAATCGGCGGGCTGGTGCTGATCGTCATCGCCGGCCTGGTGTTCGCCGCGCCGCCGCAGGCCGCCGTGCCGGTGGCCGCTGGCGCCGATCAGCCATGGTACATGGGTGCCGGCATCGGCTCGGCGATGATTTTCGTGCTGTTTACCTATGGCGGCTGGAACGACGCGGCCTATATCTCCGCGGAAGTGCGCGACCGCGAGCGCAACATGGCGCGTGCGCTGCTGCTGGCGATCGGCGTGGTGACGCTGCTCTATCTGCTGGTCAATCTGGCCTATCTGAAAGGCCTGGGCTATGACGCCATGGCGCGCTCGAATGCCGTGGCCGCGGACCTGCTGAAAGCGGTGTGGGGCAGCACCGGCGAAAAACTGATTGCCGTCATGATCGCCATTGCCGCGCTGACCTCGGTCAACGGCTCGATGATCGTCGGCGCGCGCTCGAACTATGCGCTGGGCCGCGACTGGCCGCTGCTGGGTTACCTCGGCCGCTGGGATGAGGCCAGCGGTTCACCGCGCAACGCGATGCTGGTGCAGGGTGCGATTGCGCTGGCGCTGGTGGGGCTGGGCGCGATCCAGAATGCCGGCTTCAAGGGGCTGGTCGAATATTCGCTGCCGGTGTTCTGGGGCTTTTTTCTGCTGACCGGCATCGCGCTGTTCGTGCTGCGCGCAAAAGATCCCGATGCACCGCGGCCGTTTCGCGTGCCCGGCTATCCGGTGGTGCCGGCGCTGTTCGTGCTGATGTGCTGCTACCTGCTGTATTCCAGCCTGACCTACCACCGCACCCATGCCCTGGTCGGGCTGGCGGTGCTGGCGGTCGGCGCCGTGGTGCTGCTGCTGGCCCGCGCGCAGGAAATCCGCAACGCCGGACTCCAGGACTCGGCCGATTATTTGCTGACCGCGGTCTCCGGGGGCGCCCTGCTGGCACTGCTGGTGCTGGCCGGACTGGGACTGCTGCTGAACTCTTCGCTGCTGGTGGTGCTCGGGGTGGTCGGTATCGGGTTGCTGGCAGTAGGCGCCGTACTGGTGGCGATCCTCCGCCCAAAAGAAAATAATTAATAGAAATAATTAGTTATATGTAACCAGGCAGCGCCCTGCACGCTGCCGCCGGTTGCCTGCGGCGCTTGAAATGCGCTGCCGCTGACCGCATCTGCACGACACCCCTTTTACCGTTTGCCGGAGTACATATGGCTGAAACCTCAACCAAGGAAACCCTGGGCTTCCAGGCCGAAGTCAAACAACTGCTGCAGCTGATGATCCATTCCTTGTACAGCAACAAGGAAATTTTCCTGCGCGAGCTGGTGTCGAACGCGTCGGATGCCTGCGACAAGCTGCGTTTCGAGGCGCTGACCGACAAGGCGCTGCTGGAAAACGATGCCGAGCTGAAAATCCGAGTCGCCTTTGATCCCAAAGCACGCACAGTCACCGTTACAGACAACGGCATCGGCATGTCGCGCCAGGAAGTGATCGACAACGTCGGCACCATCGCCCGCTCGGGCACCCGGGAATTCCTTGATAAATTGACCGGCGATGCGGCGAAGGATGCGCACCTGATCGGCCAGTTCGGCGTGGGTTTTTATTCATCGTTTGTCGTTGCCGACAAGGTCACGCTGGTGACGCGCCGCGCCGGACTTACCGCGGAACACGGCGTGCGCTGGGAATCCGACGGCAGCGGCGAATATACGCTGGAGATGGTCGGGAAGGCCGACCGCGGCACCGAGGTCACGCTGCATCTGCGTGATGACGCCACTGAATTCGCTGACGGCACGCGGCTGCGGACCATCCTGCGCAAATACTCCGACCACATCACGCTGCCGATCCTGATGAAAGAGGAGGAGTGGGACAAGGACACGGGCAAATACCGCACCACAGGCAAGGACGAAACCGTCAACCAGGCCAGCGCGCTGTGGGCGCGGCCGAAGAGCGAGATCAGCGACGAGCAGTACGCCGAGTTCTACAAGCACGTGGCGCACGATTTCGAGGCGCCGCTCGCGTGGTCGCACAACAAGGTCGAGGGCCGCAAGGAATACACGCAACTGCTCTACATCCCGGCGCGCGCGCCATTTGATCTGTGGGACCGCGAGCAGCGGCGCGGCATCAAGCTCTACGTGCGGCGCGTATTCATCATGGACGACGCCGAGCACCTGATGCCGCATTACCTGCGCTTCGTGCGCGGAGTCATCGATTCCAACGACCTGCCGCTCAACGTATCACGCGAAATCCTGCAGGAATCGAAGGATATCGAAACCATACGCGCCGGTTCGGTCAAGCGGGTGCTGTCCATGGTCGAGGATCTTGCCGAAAATCATCCGGAAAAATTCACCACGTTCTGGAGGGAATTCGGCCGCGTGTTCAAGGAAGGTGTCGGTGAGGACCATGCCAACCGTGAACGTATCGCCAAACTGCTGCGCTTTTCATCGACGCACAAGGATGCCGATGAGGCGACTGTGTCGCTGGCGGATTATGTGGCGCGGATGAAGCCGGAGCAGGACAAAATCTACTTTGTGACCGCCGAATCATTCGCCGCGGCCAAGGCCAGCCCGCACCTCGAAATATTCCGCAAAAAAGGCGTCGAAGTGCTGCTGCTGGGCGACCGCGTTGACGAATGGATGATGTCCTTCCTGACGGAGTTCGAAGGCAAAAAGCTGCAGTCGGTGGCCAAAGGCGCGCTCGACCTCGGCAAGCTGGAGGACGAGACCGACAAAAAGGCGCAGCAGCAGGAAGCCGCCGAGCACAAGGATTTCGTCGAGCGCATCAAAAAGTCGCTGGGCGAGCGCGTCAAGGACGTGCGGGTGACGTTGCGGCTGACCGAGTCGCCGGCCTGCCTGGTGGCCGACGAGCACGACATGACGGCCAATCTGCAGCGCATGCTGAAAGCGGCGGGACAGAAAGTGCCGATGGCGCAGCCCATACTCGAGATCAATACCCGTCACCCGCTGGTGCAGCGGCTGCAGGCGGAGGCGGACGAATCCCGCTTTGGCGATTTCGCGGCGGTGCTGTTCGACCAGTCGCTGCTCGCCGAAGGCGGCCAGCTTGAAGACCCTGCCGGCTTCGTCAGGCGGCTCAATCAACTGATGCTGGCGCTGGGCGGGAAGCAGGCTGCCGCGGAGGAGTGAGGCTGTGAGGCAGGCATCCGGGGCGGGTGACTGCAAGGCGCGTTGGAAAGTTTGGCCAAGTCTTTGAAATTATGATTTAATCACGTCGAGATGTTGGGGCTTTCAGCATGGCAACCAAGGCTGACGCTCTCTATAAAAACAGGCATGATGCCCACGACCCATTCCAGGCGAATCATGACGAGCAAGATGCAGGATGACGAGCCGGATGCGCCCGGGCTGGAGGATACGCCGCCATACCGCTGGCTGACGTCGAAGACGCGGAGCAATACGCGGTTCCAGGAACTGGAAGAGCTGGTCCGGATTATCGAGAGCCGGGCGGTTACCCCCGTTTTCCAGCCGATACTGGCTTTCGGCACGGGTGAAATCCTCGCTTATGAGGGACTGATCCGCGGACCGGAAACCAGCCTGCTGCACACGCCGACCAAACTTTTCGATGCGGCGACCAACGCCGGCCTGTTGACCGAATTGAACATGCTGTGCGCGCTGAAAGTCGTGCGCCAGTTTGCCCGGCTGGGTCTCAAGTGCCAGCTGTTTCTTAACGTGACGCCGCAGACCGTACTCGAAGTCAAGGACGACGTGCAGCGCATCACGCGGTTCATCACGGATTGCGGTCTTGATATTGCGCAGGTCACGATCGAACTCACGGAAAGCCAGCACATCTCGGACCGGTCAATTTTCCGCAAGGCCCTGATGCTGTTCCGCAGCGCCGGTTTCCGCGTGGCGCTGGATGATCTGGGCGAGGGGTTCTCCAGCCTGCGGCTGTGGTCGGAATTGCAGCCGGATTTCGTCAAAATCGACATGCATTTCGTGCAGGGCGTCAGCGAGAATTCGGTCAAATACCATTTTCTCAAGTCGCTGCAGCATATTGCCGAGGGCTGCGGCTCGTCGCTGGTTGCCGAGGGTGTCGAAACCACGGCGGATTTTTGCATACTCCGCGACCTCGGCATCAACAACGCCCAGGGGTTTCTGATCGGACGGGCGGCGAAGCAACCCAGTGGAGTGATCCCGACGCAGGTTTCCGATCTGATCGGATCGGGCAGCGCGCCGCTGTTTCCCAAGACCCGGTAGGCGCACCGGGGCCGGCGCCCCCCAAGGGGACTTGCTTCGCGGCGTCAGGCCTTCCTGCGGTTTTTCTCCAGCCAGCCGTCCACCAGCGCCACGGTCTCGTCCACCACCGCGGATTGCATGCCCTTCTGTGCGGCGATGGTTTTGACCAGACGATCGACGCGCTCGATGTTCGGCGCGCCTGCAGCCAGCGCCCGCGCGGCGGACGACGGGCTGCCCAGCGACAGCGCGGCATTGGCATATTTTTCAAACGGCACCAGGTCTTTTTCATTGGCGCCCAGCGCCACGCACAGTTTGACCACCCAGGCATAGACGGCACGCGAGGCTTCGATATCGCTGTGGACGGCTTCCTTGATCGGGCGCATGGCTTCTTTTTGCACGCAGCGGTAGTTGCCGGCAATCAGCATGGCCCATTTCGCCAGCGGCACGAACACCGAGTCATGCACCTTGAGTTTGACCGGCAGCTCTATTTTTTTGCCGTCGCCCGGATCGAAACGCACGGCGTCGATGTCGGCTTCGAGCTGGCGCAGGATCGCGGTATGCGCATCGGAATCGAAGCGCGCCGACTTGAAGTTGGTCGGCAGGCGCACCTGCAGCACGTTGACTTTTTCCTCGGGCGGGCGGAAAGCCTGCGGATCCGGGCTGCACAGCGTCAGCGTTTTCGGGTCAAAGCTGTCCCACACCGCGGCGTCGGTAAAGCAGTCGCGGCAGGCATCGGCATTCAGGCCCGGTATGCGCTTCAGGTAGGGCAGCGGCGGCATGTTCATGATCGACATGCAGGGCACGCGTGATTTGGCGACCTTGTCGAGCAGTTCGCGCACGCCCGGCGAGCGGTACTGCGGTTCCTGCATGGCCAGCACGATCAGATCGTAGTCCGCCGGGCTGGCGGAGTCGGGGCCGCCGGCAGACAGTTTGCCGGGCAGTTTTTTAGACTGGATTTCGACCAGACCTTCGCGGCCCTTGATCGGCATGCGTATGATGGCGCCTTCGGTGTTGAACAATTCCGCCTCGGCAGGCAGGCAGATCATCTTGACGGTATGTCCGGCAAGCAGCAGCTTGGTGGCCAGCAGGGAGCCGTACGAAGCGCCGAGAATCAGGATTTTATAAATGCGCATGCAGGGTTTCTTTCTTGTGGAATGACTGAGATGACTGAGTGGGTGGCAAGCGGCGGGGGAGGATGGCGTTTTTAGACAAGGCCGCTTGCGACGCAGCCGCAATGTTAGTCAGTTCGCGGCTTTGGTGCAATGGGCAATCACCATGTGAAATGCTGGTGTTTGCGATGATTTTCCTGGTGGAATTCGCGTGCTGTCCTGGGGCGCCGGCAGGTGGCTGGTCCATCATCATTTGCTGAATTACCGGCCGGGGCGATATGCCGTGACCACTGCGCCGCAGCATGTGGAGCGCCTGACAGCATGCAACACATATGCGTTGCAGCGCGGGATGGCGCGTGATCTGGTGGCGGGCCTGTTCACGCGCTATGCTGCCGATGTGAAGATGAGCCGCTCCGAAGCGCTGCGCCAAGCAAGCCATGGCGACCATGGCGGAGGGGCGGCAGGGACGCAGCGGACGGGAATTCTCCTATGCGCATCCGCTGTTCTGGGCGCCTTATGCGCTGGTCGGCGGATGGCGGGCGATAACCGCAAGCGGCACCGGGCGTGCTTGATTTGACAACAGGAGGTGACTGATGGCGACTGAATCATTATTGATGGGTGCTGTGGTCATCCTGTTGTTGGCCGCGGCCGTGCTGATGCTGGTGATGGTGATGCAGTTGCGCGCGCTGCGCCGCGAGGTCGAAGCGACCCGTCTGCAAATGTCCAAAATGGATTGGGGCGCGATGCTGTTCAACGGCGTGCAGCAACTGAAACAGGCGACGGAAGCGCTGGAGCAGATCGACAAGCGCCTGCAAAAGCTGGAGGCGCTGGAGAAAATCCAGATTTCGCATATCGATCTGCGTGAAGGGAGATAAGCAGCGGTCGCTGTCCGGCAGCGCGACAAAATAGCCGGGCGTGGATGCGCGACCAGCATTGTGCATGTACTCCGCGGGTATTCATGACGTTTGTCGCGCATAGAGCGTGCCGGTTCGCCGGCATCAGGGTTTTGACAGATGATCAAACACCAGCGACTTGGCCTCCTTGCGGGTGAACTCCATGAAGCTCTGGGCAATGACCGGCAGTTGCTTGCCTACCGGATAGGCAAAAACCCAGTTGCGCTCGATCGGGAATCCGACGACGTCCAGCACGGCGAGTTGCGCATGCGCCACATCGAGTCCGAGCGTATAGCGCGACATGATGGACACGCCGAGTCCGGCGATGATGGCCTGCTTGATGGCTTCGTTGGTCGAGAGCTCCATGCGGACTTTCGGTACGCAGCCACTGGATTCAAAAGCCTCGCGCGCGATCACCCGGGTACCGGAACCGGGCTCGCGCATCAGGAAAGGCTCGGCGGCGAAGCGCGCGAAGGGAATCCGCTTTTCCCCGGCCAGCGGATGGTCGGCATGCGCGTACGGCACCATCGGATTGGGCAGGATGACCTGAGTCACCAGATTTTGTTCATCCGGCGGACTGGCGAAGATATACAGGTCATCCAGATTCCTGGCCATGCGGTCGAGCAGTGCCTCGCTGTTGTGTATCTGCAGCGATACTTCGATGTTGGGGTGCCGTTTGACGAACTCGGCAAGCATTCGTGGTGCAAAATACTTTCCGGGTGTGCAGACGGCGAGGCGCAGTCGCCCGGTGTTCATGCCGCGGATGTTGGCAAGATCCTGCTCTGCCCGGGCCAGCGTATCGAAGATATCGCTGCAGGAAGCCTGCAGTACGCGACCGGCTTCGGTCAGGTGGATGTTTTTTCCGATCTGTTCAATCAGCGGCAGGCCGACGGTTTCCGCAAGCTTTTTCATTTGCACGGAAACGGTCGGTTGCGCCATATAGAGTTCCTCGGCGGCTTTGGTGAAGCTGCCGAGCCGGGCCACGGCTTCGAAGACGCTCAGTTGCGGGAGTGTGCCGTGCTTGAGGTAACGGCGGATGCTGGTTTGCGGCATGTCTGACCTTTTGCTGTAAGTAAAAATCACCACGCTACCCGGCTGAAAGCAGGGTGGCGCGACCTTCACCTCGAACGGACAGGCCGGATGCGGCCAAAAAAAAGACCTTGCCCGTGCAGGCAAAGGTCTCGCTTGCAACAGCATGGCCAGGCGGTCATGCGTTATTGCCGGCGCAGCCGGGGAGCGAAAAGCATCCCGAATTGACGACTGTGCCGCCGCGGCTTGCGCCGCTCAAGCTACTCCCCTTTGGAGGGGCCGCGCGTTGCCGCGCGAGCGGGACGGATTACAACACATGATGGAACCCATGACAAATTGCCGCAATCCTGCGTCACGCACGGCGAGTTGACGCCGGCGGGCTGGCGCCGCGACATTGGTAATGCGCAACATTACGATTCGTCATTTTACTTTGCGGGTGGCGGCCTCAATAATCCGCCGGCGCGTCGAGGCAAGGCGCGCGGCGGGCATCGTCGCTGTCATGGCTGACGGCGTCCGGCCGTAGTTTCGAGCCAGGGGAGTAGCTTCGGTGGCGCCGCGACGGCGCCGCGAGTGGTGCTGTCGTCAATACGGGCATGACCCCGGCGGCACCGGCAGCCTCAGGGATGCAAGCGAGACCAGGTGGCGGCTGGCGTGATCCATGCGCCTGTCGCTGAATTTGATCTCGCATCCATAACCGGAGGTTTGCGCATGGAACTGCTGTCTGCTGAATTTTTCTCGGCCCTGCTGGCCATTATCATCATCGACCTGGTGCTTGCCGGCGACAATGCGATCGTCATCGCACTGGCGGCGCGCAGCCTGCCTGCAGATCTGCGCAAGAAGGCCGTCATCTGGGGTACGGTCGGCGCTATTACCGTGCGGACCGCGTTGACGCTGGTGGTGGTCTTGCTGCTGAAGATTCCCGGTCTGCTGCTGCTCGGTGGCGTGCTGCTGGTGTGGATTGCGTACAAGCTGCTCGCCGATAACGACAACGGCGGTCACGAAGTCAGCGCTGCCGGCAATTTCTGGGGCGCCATGAAAACCATTGTCGTCGCCGATGCGGTGATGGGCCTGGATAACGTGCTGGCAGTCGCTGGCGCCGCCCATGGTGATTTCCGGCTGGTTGTCATCGGCCTGCTGATCAGCATTCCCATCGTCATCTGGGGCAGTCAGATCATTCTCAAATACGTCGAGCGTTACCCCGGCATCGTTTACGTCGGTGGTGCGGTGCTGGCGTGGACGGCGGCGAAAATGATCGTCAGCGAACCGCTGATCGGCGATTACCTCGCAGCTTATCCGGCGCTGACGGCTATCGTTTATATGGCCGTCATCGGCGGTGTGCTGGGCTTGGGCTTCTGGGTGAATCATGCTCCGGCACGTGCGCGGGTGGCTGATCATGTGGTCGGCACCGCTGATGCGATTGCGGCGCCGACCGCCGCTGCCGGAGTGACGCGTATCCTGTTGCCGGTGGATGCTTCGGCGAATTCGTTGCAGGCCGTGGAGCATGTCATCGGTCGCTACATGGCGGGGATGGCGATGGAGGTGCATCTGCTGCATGTGCGGGTGCCGCTGTCGCAATACATTGCGCGCTTCCTCAGCCGGCGTGATCATGAAACCTATCACCGGCAGGAGGCGGAGCGGGCGCTGGTGCCGGCCCGCGATCTGCTGAACCGCAGCGGGGTGCCGCACACCGATCGTGTCGAATTCGGCGACAAGGCCGAGACCATACGTCGCGTCGCGGAACGGCTCGGCATAAACCAGATCGTCATGGGCACCGCGCGCAAGAATTCGCTCACCCGCGTGGTCGAGGATTCGGTGACCAATCGCGTGCTGGAGATTGTCGAAGTGCCGGTTGAAATCGTCGTCGGCCGCGCGGTTTCCCGGATCGAGAAATTCGGCCTGCCTGCTGGCATGAGTGCCGTGGTTGCCGTGCTGATTGCTGTATCCCTGCAGTAACTCCCGCAGGATCCTCACGCCCCGCCGGTGACGGCGGGGCTTTTTTTTATGGCCCTAGGTGTGATGTTTCAATAGGTTGTTCATTCGGACAGAGTTTGAGAGGCT
>CAZAOZ010000033.1:0-34974 GCA_964486865.1 uncultured Bordetella sp. | reverse complement strand
GGTGGAGCGTGCGGTTATGGCGGTGCAGGGCAAGGCGCAACGACGAGGAATACTCGATGTATTCCGAGGAGTTGCAACGCAGCCATGCGCCGTCAGAACCGTATGATCCGCCCCGTAGCGCTCTTACCCAACGGGTAACGATCACCAGAATGAAAATAATGTTATTCATCAAATGGTTGAACGTGCGGCGAGCGGTTAACTGCCGTTTCTAGGGTAAAATGCGCCCCTTGCCGATCAGGATGCAGCGCAGTCCGGCAGCGCGCCTGCCTGGTGCGCAGGAGGCCGCGGGTTCTTATGTCCGGTAATTCCGGGTTGCGGATTTAACAGATCACCTCGGGGTGTGGCGCAGTCCGGTAGCGCAGGGCGTTTGGGACGCCAAGGTCGCAGGTTCGAATCCTGCCACCCCGACCAGCAAATTAACGATTTCTTTTTTGGTGTTTCCCGCTCATGTTGTTAGTCATCGCGCTGGGCGCGTTTCTCGGTTATCTCGCACTGGAGCCGACGCTGGCACTGCCGGTACTGGCGGCCGTACTGGTCGCCAAGGGGATCTTTGAGGTACGTTACAGCCATCTGAAAGTGTTTAACCGCCCCTCGCCGTTTCTGCACTACTGCCAGAACCTGATGGAGCGCGACGAGGAGATTTCCCATGCCGCGTTCAGCTATCTGCTGCAGTTGGTGATCTTTGGCATGCTCGCGGGCGGCGGCATGTACGCGCTGGTGCGCTTCCTGCGCGCCTGAACCGGCGCTCAGGGTTGTAGGGCGGAAAAGCGTAGCGCCTTCCGCCGGATGTAGCGGTGAACCGGCGCTCACGGTTTCAGCGCAAATGGGTTGAAGTTGGTGTTGCGGTCGTAGTAATCCTCGTTCTCCGCCCGTTTCAGGAAACCCACGATCCGGTAGGTCACCGGCGTGAACACGATTTCCACGCCGACCTTGGTCAGGAACTGGGCAGTCATCACCAGCAGCAGCTTGTCGTCCGGAATGATGCCCGCGCCGTAGAACGCCAGCGGGTAGAACAATGCCGAATCGACGGCTTCGCCGGCGATGGTCGAGCCGATGGTGCGCGTCCACAGCCAGCGCCCGGCGGTGGCGATTTTCATCCTGGCGAGCACCCAGGAATTGACGAACTCGCCGCAGAAATAGGCGAGCATCGATGCCGCGACGATGCGCGGCGTGTTGCCGAAGGCGATTTCATAGGCGCCCTGATGCGTCCAGAACGGCGCCGGCGGCAGCGCCACCACCACGGTGGCCATGAACGAGGCAAAACCGAGTCCGGCAAATCCGGCCCAGATCACGCGCCGCGCTCGGGCGTAGCCATAGACTTCGGTGAGAATGTCGCCGAACACGTAGGAAATCGGGAAAAACAGCACGCCGGCGCCGAACGTCACCGCGCCGAGCAGCGGCAGGTCGAGTTGCGCGATTTTCGCCGGGCCGACCAGGTTGGAGCAGATCAGCACCGTGACGAACGCCGCCATCACGAATTCGTAGTAGCGGTAGTTGCGGGTGGTGGTCATGGACGGCAAAAGCGTTTAGCCACAGAGGACACAGAGTTCACAGAGAAAACCAGGGTGGCACCGGTTTTTTGCAGTTCTCTGTGCTCTCTGTGAACTCTGTGGCAAGGATTTTTTCTTGCTCTCAATTCAGCGGCGCCGCGCAGTGTTTCTGGAAACCGGGGCGCGCGGATACGGTTTTGAACCAGCGCTCAAGATTCGGCATGGTCGGACGCTCGATCGGCACGTTGAACCAGCGCTGGCAGAGCACGGCGAGCGGGATGTCGCCCATGGTGAAGGCATTGCCGGCCAGCCAGGCATTTTTCGCCAGATGCGCATCGGCCATCGCCAGATAGACGGCGAGTTTCTGCCGGTTGTCCTCGACCTCGGCCATGTTGCGTTTTTCCGGCGGGGTGCGCACCAGAATCCAGAATACCGGTTTCATGTGGTTCCACAGCGTGGTGCTGTACCACTCCATCCAGCGGTCGGCATCCGCCGCGATTTGCGGGTCGGCCGGGCACAGCGTGCCCAGGCCGTGTTTGCGCGCGAGATAGCGCACGATGGCGTGGGACTCCCACAGCACGAAACCATCGTCGTCGATCAGCGGCACCAGGCCGTTGGGATTCATGGCCTTGTATTCCGGCGTGTTGTTGACGCCGAACTGCATGCCGGCGTCGATGCGTTCGAAAGGCACATTCGTTTCGACGCAGCACCACAGCACTTTTTGCACGTTGATGGAATTGGCGCGACCCCAGATTTTCAGCATTTTTATTCTTTCCGGATGGATGTTGTTGCGTGACCGACAGTTTATCAGGCCCTATAATCCCCGGGCGTTTATCCATTGCACACAGGAGGATTACATGGGCAGCATGATAAAACTGACCGCGTCCGACGGTCACCAGTTTGACGCATACAAGGCGGAACCCGCGGGCAAGCCGCGCGGCGGCATCGTGGTGGTCATGGAAATCTTCGGCGTCAACAGCCATATCCGCGCGGTAGCCGACGGCTATGCGGCGGACGGTTATCTGGTCATCGCGCCGGCGATGTTCGATCGCGTGCAGCGCAATTACGAATGCGGCTATACCCAGCCGGAGATCGAGGTCAGCCGGGGCCTGATGCAGAAGGCCAGCTTCGATGACGCGATCAAGGATGTCACGGCATCGGTCAAGGCGGCGCAGGCCGGCGGCAAGGTCGGCATCGTCGGCTATTGCTGGGGCGGTGCGGTGGCGTGGAAAGCGGCGGCTGAAGTGGCGGGGCTGGCCTGTTCGGCGCCGCATTACGGCGGCGCCATTCCCAATCACGCCACGCTGCAGGCCAAATGTCCGGTGATGTTTCACTGGGGCGAAAAGGATCAGTCGATTCCGCTGGAGGCGGCGAAAAAGGTGCAGGCGGCGCAGCCAAACTGCGAACATCATTTCTATCCCGCCGGGCACGGTTTCAACTGCGACCAGCGCGGTTCCTATGATGCGGCCAGCGCCAAACTGGCGCGCGAGCGCACGCTGGCATTTTTTCGCAAGCACGTGGGCTGACAGCGCTTGTTCAGAAAAAAAGCCGGCGCATGCGCCGGCTTTTTTGTTGCAGCAGGGCTGCGCGGCTCAGCTCTCGGGCCCGCTGACGCGCTTGTTGAATGCCGCAAAAAACTGCTCGGCCATCTTGCGGGCGACGCCGTCGATCAGCCGCGCGCCGACCTGCGCCAGCTTGCCGCCGATGCTGGCCTTGACGCCGTAGAGGAGACGGGTAGATGTGCCATCGGGGATCAGTTGGACCTGCGCCTCGCCCTTGGCGAATCCGGCAACGCCGCCCTGGCCTTCGAAATGCAGCGTGTAGGAGTCGGGCGCCTGCACTTCAGTCAGGGTCATTTTGCCTTTGAACTTGGCGCTGACCGGGCCGACCTTGGCGGTCATGGTCAGCAGATATTCATTGTCCGACTGTTTTTCCATGGAGTCGCAGCCGGGGATACAGGCCATCAGGACCGTGGTGTCGTTCAATGCATCCCAGGTGGCCTGCTGGGGCAGGGCGATCAGTTGCTCGCCGGTCATTTCCATTACGCAAATACTCCTGTTAACAAGTCCCGGCGATGTTACCCCAAGCAGCGCGTTACAATAACGAATCGGTAAAAACTGATTGAGGATCATCTTATGGACAGCGTTGATTTGCAGGTCATCCGGACCGCGCGGGAATGGGTCGGCAGCGGGCGTCGGGTGGTGCTGGCGACCGTCGTCAAGACCTGGGGCTCGGCGCCGCGCCCGATCGGCGCGCTGTCGGCGATCCGTGACGACGGCATGGTGGTGGGCTCGGTGTCCGGCGGCTGTGTTGAAGACGACATGATCCTGCGCGTGAAAAACGGCACGCTGGCGGAGAACACGCCGACGACGACCAAATACGGCGTTTCCGCGGAAGAAGCGCAGCGTTTCGGGCTGCCCTGCGGCGGCACGCTGGAACTGGTGCTGGAGCCGCTGACCGCGGCGAGCGGCCTGGATGATCTGCTGGCGCGCATCGAACGTCACGAACTGGTGCTGCGCACGCTGGACATGAAAACCGGCCGCACCGGCATCGGCCCGGCGAAATGGTCGGATCAACTGGCATTCGACGGCGCGACACTGGCGACGGTCTATGGCCCGCGCTGGCGGCTGCTGATCATCGGCGCAGGGCAATTATCGACCTACCTTGCGCAGATGGCGCAGGCGCTGGATTACCAGGTGACCGTGTGCGATCCGCGCGAGGAATATACCGAAACCTGGAGCCTGCCCGGCGCGGAACTGAAACGCGGCATGCCCGACGACGTGGTCACCGCCATGAATCTCGACGGCCACAGCGCGGTGGTGACGCTGACGCACGACCCCAAGCTCGACGACATGGCGCTGCTCGAAGCACTGAAGTCGCCGGCGTTTTACGTCGGCGCCATCGGTTCCAGGAAAAACAACGATGCGCGTCGCCAGCGTCTGGCCGAATTCGATCTGTCACGGCAGGAGATCGCGCGCCTGCACGGCCCGGTCGGTCTGAAAATCGGCAGCAAGACGCCGCCGGAAATCGCGGTGGCGATTCTTGCCGAGATGACGGCGATCCGCAACGGCGTGGATATCAGGAGCTTCACCGAACCGCCGAAAGCGACCACCGCCGGGTGCGCGGTGGACTGAACCTGCCGCGCAGGGTCTGCATTTTCCTTTGCGGCATCGTTGGTTGTTGCGTGTAATGCATGTGTATTTCTGCATTGCACGGACACATTGCATTCGCACATTTCGTTGGCGCATTTCGTTGATCCAGTCAGGAGATCCCGGAACATGAAACTCGCATTCATCGGCATCGGCGTCATGGGCGGACCCATGGCCGGGCATCTGGCCAAGGCAGGGCACTCAGTTACCATTTACAACCGTTCGCGCGCCAAAGTGCAGGCCTGGGCGGCGCAGTACCAGGGCACGGCTGCGGATACGCCGGCGGAAGCGGCCAAGGGCGCGGAGATCGTATTCAGTTGCGTCGGCAATGATGCGGACGTGCGCGAAGTCACCATCGGCAAGGCCGGTGCTTTTCAGGGCATGAAGCCCGGTGCGATATTTGTCGATCACACCACGGCTACCGCCGCGGTGGCGCAGGAGCTGCATGCGGCTGCCCGCGCGCAGGGCCTGCATTTTCTCGACGCGCCGGTATCCGGCGGGCAATCCGGCGCAGAGCAGGGAATACTCACGGTGATGGTCGGCGGCGATGCCGAACCGTATGCGCGCGCCGAACCGGTGATCGCGCATTTCGCGCGCGCGGTGACGCTGATGGGGCCGTCGGGCGCGGGGCAGAAAACCAAGATGGTCAACCAGATCTGCGTCGCCGGCGTCATCCAGGGATTGGCGGAAGGCCTGGCTTTTGCACTGTACGCCGGCCTCGATGCCAAACGCGTGGTTGATGTGATCTCCAAGGGCGCGGCGAATTCATGGCAGATGGAAAACCGCGGCAAGACCATGGTCGATGGCAAATTTGATTTTGGTTTCGCGGTGAATCTGATGCGCAAGGACTTGCGCATCGCCATGGAAGAGGCGCGTGCCAACGGCGCGCAACTGCCGGCGATCGCGCTGATCGACCAGTTTTACGCCAAGGTGCAGGAGCAGGGCGGCGGCAAACTCGATACGTCGAGTTTGATCACACTGCTCGTAAGCGGTAAGCGGTAAGCGGTAAACGGTAAATGGTGAAGGGTGAAGGGTGAAGGGTGAAGGGTGAAGGGTGAAGGGAAAAAAACAGTGAGTGACGGCGAATCAAAACCGGTGACGCCCATGCCGTCGGCGACGGTGACGCTGGTGCGCGATGCGCCGGCGGGCATTGAGGTATTGATGATGCGCAGGAATCTCAAATCGGGATTCGTGCCGGGCATGCATGTGTTTCCCGGCGGCGGTCTGGATGAAGAGGATTTATTTTTTAAAAACAATGGCTTGTGTTCATGCCTCAATGACGTGGCGGCGAGCGCGGCGCTGGGCGTCGCTGCCGGCGGGCTGGCGTACTGGGCGGCGGCGATCCGCGAAGCCTTTGAGGAATCGGGCCTGCTGCTGGCGCGCGATCGCGCGGGCCATATCATTTCGCTGACCGACGCCGGCGTTGCGGCGCGGTTTGCCGAACATCGCCGCCGGCTCAATGCCGGCACGGCCGGTTTTGCCGCGCTGCTGCAGGCGGAAAACCTGCAGCTTGCTGCTGACCAGTTGATCTACTTTGCGCACTGGATCACGCCGGTCGGCATGCCGCGCCGTTACGACACGCGCTTTTTCATGGCGGAGGCGCCGGCCGGGCAGGAGCCGCTTCAGGATGAGCAGGAAACCATCGCCGCCGAATGGGTGCGGCCCGGTGATGCCGTGGCGCGCCACCAGCGCGGCGAATTCGACATGCGCACGCCGACCGTGCATACGCTGGAACTGTTCGCCGATTACGACGCCGTGGCGAGCCTGCGCAAGGCGCTGGGCAACCGGCGCGGGATCAGCGCCGTGCTGCCGCGCATCGGCAAGGACGGCCGGCGCATACTTCCCGGAGAGCCGGGTTACGAAGAAGCCGCTGCCGGATCATGACGGGCGCGGAGCTGCCGATCATTCCAGGCGAGATCGTGGAGATTGCGCCGGATGTGCGGCGCGTGACCGCACCCAACCCCGGCGTGATGACCGGTCCCGGCACCAACAGCTACATCCTCGGCAACGATGAACTCGCACTGATCGATCCCGGGCCGGACAGCGCAGAGCATGGCAATGTGCTGCTGCGCGCAGTCGGCAACAAGCTGCGCTGGATCCTGTGCACGCACACCCATCGCGATCATTCGCCGCTGGCGAGTGCATTGAAGGCCGCTACCGGCGCGCAGGTGCTGGGCTACGGCACGGTGCCCGATGACGGCCGGCAGGATGAAACCTTCGCGCCCGACCGCGCATTGCAGGACGGTGACGTGGTGGATTGCGGCGCATATCACCTGCGCGCGGTGCATACGCCGGGCCACGCGTCCAACCATCTGTGCTATCTGCTCGAGGGCCGCGGCGTATTGTTTACCGGCGACCACGTGATGCAGGGCTCCACCGTGGTGATTTCGCCGCCCGACGGCGACATGCAGGCTTACCTCGATTCGCTCACGCGGCTGCTCGATCTGCCCATCGGCGCCTTTGCCCCGGGCCATGGCCATGTGATCGCAGCACCGCAGGACGAAGTGCGGCGGCTGATTGCGCACCGCCTGAAGCGCGAGGAGAAGATTTTTTCAGCGCTGGCGAAAACCGGGCCGGCGACACTGGAGGAACTGGTGCGTCACGCCTACGACGATGTGCCCGAGCGCATCCACAACGTCGCCATGCGTTCGCTGCACGCGGCGCTGATCCGGCTGGAGCGCAACGGACGTGCGGCGCGCAGCGGAGCGCGGTGGCGCGTGATTACGCAGGCTTCGGTGTATTGACCAGCTTCACCGGCTTGCCCGCGGCAAACGCCGCGGCATTGGCGAACGCTTCCCCGAAATACAGTTCGTAGGTCCCGCGCTCCAGCCAGGCGCTGTGCGCGGTACACAGCGCATTGTCGAGTTTGAGCAGCGGATGATTGCCGTTCACTACCGGTTCGTTTTCATAGACATCGACCGCGGCAAAACCCGGCCGGCCGTTGCGCAGCGCGGTTTCCAGCGCGCCGGATTCAATCAATTGGGCGCGTGCGGTGTTGACCAGCAGTGCGGTCGGCTTCATTCGTGCCAGATGCGCGGCCTTGACGATGCCGCGGGTTTCCTTCGACAGCCGCACCATCAGCGCCAGCACGTCGGATTGCTCAAACAATTCGTCCTGGCTGGCGGCAACGTCATAACCGGCGGCGCGTGCGGCGCTGAGCGAACTCTCGCGGCCCCACACCAGCACGCGCATGCCGAAGCTGGCGCCGGTGGCGGCGATCAGCTTGCCGATGACGCCCAAGCCGAAGATGCCCAGCGTGCGGCCCCTGAGCCCGGTGCTGAAACGGTTGCGCCAGCCGCCGCTGCGCATGGTGGCGGTCTCGACGGGGATTTCGCGCAGGCTGCCGAGGATCATCGCCCAGGTCTGTTCGGACACGGTATAGGGCGAGGCATGGTTGCCGGCGGTCACTGCAATGCCGCGTTCGTTGCAGACGTCGAGGTCGATGTGATGGCAACTGCGGCCGGTCTGGCTGAACAATTTGAGCTTCGGCAGCTGTTCGATGATGGCACGGGTATAACGGCTGCGCTCGCGGATCGGCACGATGATGTCGGCGTCACCGAGGTTTTTAATCAATGTCGCGGCGGGCGGCGCGGCATCGTTGAATATCCGTACGTCATGGCCTGCCAGCAGGTTCAGGCAATCCAGTTGGCGGACCAGACCGTGGTAGTCGTCGGGGATGGCGATGATCATGGTCGCGCAGTGTATCAAACAGGTTTGCGCCGCGGACAAAAAAAGGGGCGCGTCAGCGCCCCGGGGAGAGAGGATGGTGATTGATCAGCGGCAGTTGGCGCTGGTGGACTGTCCGCCGGCCATGTTGCCGCCAACCGCGGCACCGGCGGCAGCGCCGACCGCGGCGCCGGCCACGCGACCGCTGCCCTTGCCGACCTGCGCGCCGAGCAGTGCGCCGGCGAGTCCGCCGATCATGTGGCCCGTGTTCAGATCAGGCGTGCAGGGATCGGACATTTTCCCGGCGGCATAGGCGCCGGCGGCTGCGCCGACGGCTGCTGCTGCGACGCGGCCGTTGCCCCGGCCGACTTGCGCGCCGAGCAAACCGCCGGCGGCGGCGCCGGCAGCCTGCGGCAGCCAGTTGCCGGAAGATGCTGACGCCGGCTGCGGTGCGGGTTGCGATGCATATACGGACTCGTGGCGTGGTTGAGCGCGGCGGTCATCGTAGGCGTAACGGTCATGGTGCCGTTGATGGCCGCGGTCGTGGCCGCGATCCTGGTACCGGCTCTGGCTGTAACCCGGCTCGTAGGTACTCATGTTGGCGCAGCCGCCTGCCAGCGCGGCCGTGACCAGAGTCGCTGCAATTGCGATGCGTTTCATGTGTCTGCTCCTTTTGGCGCACCGCGTTGGCGGTGCTGTTATGGCGACGATGCCAATGTAACGTCCGCACCCGTAACAATCCGCGAGCAGTTGTAACGAGTTGTGTCAGTGGATATGTCACAATCGCGCCCTTGATCAAAAACCGTGAGGAGAAGCACGTTATGGAACTCGGATTGCGTGGCAAAGTGGCGGCCGTCACCGGCGGCACCGAAGGCATAGGCCGTTCGACCGTGCTGCGTCTGGTGGCGGAAGGCGCGAAGGTTGCGTTCTGTGCGCGCCGCGCCGAACTGGTCCAGGCATTTGCCGACGAACTGAAAAAAAGCGGCGGTGATGTGCTGGGCGTCGTCGCCGATGCGGCGAAAGAGGGCGACATGGAGCGCTTCATCGAAGAGACTGCGAAGCACTTCGGCCGCCTGGACATCGTCGTCAACAACGCCGGCGGTTCGGGCCAGCTGGCTTTTGACAAGGTTGAAGACAAGGCTTGGGAAAACGACATCGAAATCAAGGTCATGGCGCAGGTGCGCACCACGCGCGCGGCGGTGCCGCACATGAAAAAGCAGGGCGGCGGCCGCATCATCAATCTGAACATGGTCGGCGCCAAGCAGCCGGGGGCGGCGATGTTTCCGACCACCGTCAGCCGCGCGGCGGGACTGGCGCTGGCCAAGGGCCTGTCCAAGGAACTCGCGCCCGACAATATCCTGGTCAACGTCGTGGCGGTCGGCAAGATCAAGTCGAAGCAGCAGGAACGCGGCGCTGCGCGCAACAACAAGACCGTCGAGCAGCATTACGCGGATACCGGCAAAACCGTGCCGCTCAAGCGCATGGGCGAATCGGAGGAAGTCGCCAACGTGATTGCCTTCCTCGCCTCGGATGCCGCGAGTTATGTGACGGGCTGCTGCATCAACGTGGATGGCGGCCTGTCCGGCGTGCTGTGACAGCGGGTGTGTGGCGGTTCGTGTGCGCCACCCATCCGTCATTCCGGCCCGTGCTGTCCCCCAAGGGGACTTCCTCCGGGGCGTCCCCCAAGGGGACTTCCTCCGGGGCGTCCCCCAAGGGGACTTCCTCCGGGGCGTCCCCCAAGAGGACTTCCTTCGGGGCGTCCCCGGCCGGAATGACGATGTGCTCCCTGAAAGCCTCTGCTTGAGTTCATTTCATTCCTTGCGCGACGCGCTCGCGGCCTGGTGTTACGTCGCGGTGGTCGTCCTGGTCGTGGCTTCGGTCTGGCTGCCGGGTTACCCCGCGTGGGTCACCGGCATCATTGCCTGGGCGGCGTGCCTGTTGCTGTTGCCGCGGCTGCCGCCCCAGCAGCTGTACATGGTGCTGGCGCTGGCCGGGCTCGGTGCGCTGGGCATCGCCTGGGGCATGGCGCGGGGCAGTGAGGGCCTGATCACCACTGCGCTGACGCAGAACGTGCCGCTGTCCGGCATGCTGATCGCGGTGTCGTTCCTGCAGTTGATCGCCGTTGGCCGCAATGCCGCCGACGAACCGCTGCAGCAGGGCCGCGCGGCGCTGTTCAAGACCATGATCGGCGTGCACCTGTTCGGCGCGGTGATCAATTTTTCGGCAGTGGCGATATTCGCCGACCGGCTGAGCGCGCGCATGCGGCTGACCATGGAGCAGGCGATGGGCCTGTCGCAGGCCTTCATTGTCGGCGCGACCTGGTCGCCGTTCTACGGCGCGATGGCGGCGGCGCTGACCGCCGCGCCGGGCGCGAGTCTGACGCAGCTGATCGCCTGGGGCATGCCCGTGTCCGCGATCGGCATTGTCGTCACCTGGTTCACGCTGACTTCGGCGCGCCACGGCAAGGCGGAGAACTTCGTCGGTTATCCGCTGCACCTCGAGGCGCTGTGGGTGCCGGCGGTACTCGCCGCCGGCGTGCTGGCGGTGCATGAGTGGCAGCCGCAGTGGCCGGTGCTGGCGATCATCGCCGCGCTGGCGTCGCTGGTGACCGTCGCGACGCTGCTGATCCGGGACGGCGCGCAGGCGGGTTCGACGTTGCTGCGTCACGTCCATACCCGGCTGCCGGCGATGAACGGCGAACTGACTCTGTTCCTCGCCGCGGGCATCCTGTCGGCGGGCATGACCGGCACCATAGACGCGCTGGACCTCGGGTTGCCGTTCTCGCGCTTTGGCACGTTCGAGGCCAGTGTGGTGCTGATCGTCATGAATGTCTGCGCATGGCTGGGTCTGCATCCGATCATTCTGGTGTCGGTGCTGGGGCCATGGCTGATACCTGTACAGCCGGATCAGACGCTGCTGGCGATGACCTTCCTGATGAGCTGGGGCATCGGCCTGACGGCCTGCCCGATGTCGAACACGATGCTGGCGATGGCGGGTCGCTACGGCCTGCCGTTCGGAAAACTGCTGGGCCAGAATCGCCGTTACAGTGCCAGGATGACGGCGGTGTGTATTGCCGTGCTGCATGTTTATGGTGCAGTGAAAGGCATGAGTTAGCGGCGGTTTCCGAGTCGGGAGTAACGGACATGTGGCGTAAGGCGCGCATCCTGTTTTTGCTGTTCATTCTGGCCACGGTGGCGCAGACGGCCTGGCTTGCGCGGGTGCGCAGTGTCGAATGGAAAGAGCCGCTGCGCGTGGCGATTTACCCCATTGTTGCCGATGGCAGCACGCAGACCGGCGCCTATGTCGATGTGCTGCGGCTGACGCAGTTTTCCGGGATCGAAACGTTTTTTGCCGACGAGGCGCGGCGTCACGGCCTCGCGCTGGCGAAGCCGGTGGAAATCATGCTGGCGCCGCGCGTGAACAGCGTGCCGCCCGCGCCGCCCCGCAATGCGGGCGCGTTCGACGCCATTGCCTGGACCCTGTCGATGCGCTGGTGGGCGTGGCGCAACGATGAAGTGCGCGGCCCCAAACCGCAGGTGCGGATATTCGTGCTGTATTTTGATCCCGCGCGGCATCCGCGGCTGGCGCATTCGGTGGGTCTGCAGCAGGGGCTGATCGGCCGGGTCAACGCCTTTGCCGATGCGGAGATGACGCCGACCAACAACGTGATCATTGCCCACGAACTGCTGCATACGCTGGGCGCCACCGACAAATATGATCCGGCGACTTCGCTGCCCGCGCATCCCGACGGTTATGCCGAGCCGCAGGCCGTGCCGCTGCATCCGCAACGTTTCGCCGAGCTGATGGGCGGGCGCATTCCGCTGTCGCCGCAGCGCGCGGAGATTCCGGAGTCACTGGCGCAGGTGATGGTCGGGACAACGACGGCGCGCGAGATCAGGTGGTTACGCTGAGCGGCAATTCGTAGCCCGGATGCAGGCCGCAGGCCGAAATCCGGGATCCGGCGAGCGCTGCCGGTGTCGTCAGGAATTCACGGCGGGTTTGCAGCGCCCCTGCTTTTCGAACCAGTAAACAACGTTTCCCGTGATCACGATGCTGCCTGAAATGACTGCGCTGGCCGCCGCGGTCGCACCGGCTGCGACCAGCAAGGCGGCGCATCCGCCGTCGCTGCAGCCGCCAAAGGCGGCGATCTGGACCGGCTGCAGGGTCATTTTTTTGGTGACAACCTGACAGTCCGTGTCGTACACCTCGGTCGTTTTTGGCACGTAAATGCAGGCCTGGAGCAGCAGCGCGACAAGAACCGCGAGTAACGGATGGCGCGCCATGGCTACAGTTTGCTGAGTATTGCCGCGCCCTTGGCCAGCGTGGCTTCCGACTTGGCGAAACAGAAGCGCAGCACGCGGTGTGCTGGCGGCTGGCGATAGAACACCGACACCGGGATGGATGCGATGCCATGTTCCTTGGTGAGCCGGATCGCGAGGTCGGTGTCTTTTTCGTCGCTGATGGTTTCGTAGGACAGGTTCTGGAAAAAGGTGCCGCGCGAGGGCAGGGGTTTGAAGCGGGAATGCTTCAGCCCTTCGAGAAAGAAATCCCGTTTTTTCTGGTAGAACGCCCCCAGTTGCAGGTAGGCATCCCGATTCTGCATGTATTCGGCAAATACGTACTGCAGCGGTCCGTTGCTGACGAAAGCATTGTACTGATGCACTTTGCGGAATTCCGCCATCAGCTCGCGGGGCGCCGCGACATAGCCCATTTTCCAGCCGGTGACGTGGTAGGTCTTGCCGAATGAAGACACCAGAAAGCTGCGCTCGGCGAGCCCGGGAAAGCGCGCCACGCTCTGGTGCTGGTGGCCGTCGAAGACGATGTGTTCGTACACTTCGTCGCTGATGACGACGATGTCGGTTTTTTTCAGCAGACCTTCGAGCAGCCGCAGGTCTTCGGCGGAGAGCACGGTTGCAGTGGGGTTGTTCGGGGTGTTGATGATCATCGCCCGCGTGCGCGGCGTGATGGCAGCTTCGACGGCCTGCCAGTCGATGCTGTAGTCGGGATAACGCAGCTGCACATAAACCGGTACGCCGCCATGGACTTCGACCGCCGGCGCGTAACTGTCGTACGTCGGCTCGAACAGGATGACTTCGTCGCCGGGCCGGATCAGCGTGGCCACCGCGGTATAGATGGCGTAGGTGGCGCCGGGAACGATGGTGACTTCGTGTTCCGGGTCGTAGCGCGCGCCATACAGTGTTTCTATTTTTTCGGCGACAGCGGCACGCAGCGACGCGATGCCGGCCATCGGCGCATATTGATTGACGCCGGCGTTGAAGTATTTGGTGACCAGCGCGCGCAGTTCCGGCGCGCACTCAAAATCCGGAAAACCCTGCGACAGGTTGATGGCTTTATGTTCGGCAGCGAGTTGCGACATCACCGTGAATATGGTGGTGCCGACGTTGGGCAGCTTGGATTGGATATGGGCGGGATAAGAAGGCATCGGCAGGCGTTCAAACGCGTGGAATGATGGCAGGCATTCTAGCCTACCGCGCGGTAGCAGCGGCCGGACGGCGGGCGGCGAGTTCGCGGAAGTCGTCGATGTAATCCTGCAGCCGGTGCAGCAGGTGTTTGCGTTGCTCCGGAGTAAGCATGCGGTCAACGGCGGCATAAAGTTCGGCGCGCTTGCGCCAGGATTCGTCAAACGACTGCACCTGCACGGGGCTGCGGCCGGCTTCCCGGTGTTCCAGCCAGTCGCGTACGCGTTGCGCAAAGATTTTGCGGTCGCCGCGGCGTAATTCCAGCAGCGCCAGAAAATCGCGCTGCCGGCGCAGGCGATCTTCGTGGCGCAGCTTGTCCGTCAGCGGCGCCGTCTGCAGCATGACGATCACCCGCGCTTCCTGGGCATCGGACAGTTGCCCCAGCCAGTCGCGCAGTTGCGCCAGCATTTGGCGCTCGACTGCCTTGCGGCGTTCGGTTTCCGTGCCTTCGCTGCTGTGCTCGCGCAGGAATTTGCGGTTGTTCTTGTCAATTTGTTTTTTGAAAGTATCGATTTGTTCCTGCGACAGCGTGGCCAGCAGGTCGGCGGCATCCGCGGCGCCGTGCGCCGCAATCCGTGTATAACGCTGTCTGAAACCATCGATCATCCACAGCACGTCCGCGGCAGTCAGGCCGCGGCGGGCGCGTTGCTGCAC
Organism: uncultured Bordetella sp.; assembly: GCA_964486865.1. Lineage (GTDB taxonomy): Bacteria > Pseudomonadota > Gammaproteobacteria > Burkholderiales > SG8-41. The sequence goes on along the minus strand of CAZAOZ010000033.1, from coordinate 20,535 downwards.
GTTTTCGAGAAAGCGCGCGTATTCCGGCAACTGTTCACTGCGATGCCAAGCATGCAGGCGTTCGAAGCGTTGCGCAAACGCGTCGCGCTGCTCCGCATGGAGATCGAAATAGTCGTGCGCCATCCATACGACGACCGAATCGAGATGGCCGTATCCCACGCGCACCATGCTGCAGCCGCCGGCGAGCAGCAGGCAGAGGATGCATGCGGCCAAGCGGAAAATCATGGGGCGCAACAATGCGGGCATTGCAGATGGTGTTCCAAAAAGAAACGGGGCCGTCAGGCCCCGTTTATATCATCTGGCGCAGATGATTACATGGCGGCGAGGCCGGCCTTGGCGCACTGCTCGTCCTGGTCGCCGGTGACGCCGCTGACGCCGACGCCGCCGATGACCTTGCCGTCAGCCATGATCGGCAGGCCGCCGGGAGAAGCGACTACGCCGGGCAGTGTCATGACGGCCGGGCCGCCCTTGGCAATGGTGTCCACCCAGACGCGAGTCGCGCGCCGGTACATGGCGCCGTTGCGTGCCTTGCCGATGGCGATGTCGAGGCTCGCGGTCTGGGTGTTGTTCATGCGCTCGAAATAGACCAGACCACCATGGTTATCAACGATCGCGACGGCGACATTCCATTTGTTCTGGGCGCATTCCGCCAACACGCCAGCGGCAATTTTCTTGGCGCCGGTAGCATTGATGTCGGTGCCATAATCCGGCCGTGCCTGTGCTGCAGCGGTCAGCGAAAATACGGCGATGCCTGCGGCCAATAGCAGTTGCAGCAATACTTTGGGTGCTTGCATGACTCCTCCGGGTGGGTTGGTTGATGCGTGAATGAAGCGCCGCCACGATACCTCGCTGCAGCATGCCACGCAAACATCACAGACTCCGCAAATAATCCGCCATGCGTTGGCGCAGCGCAGCATCCGGCAGGCGACCGGTGCAGGCCCCCAGATTGTCCTCGATATGCTGCACCCGGCGGGTGCCGGGGATGGCGCAGGTCACGGCCGGGTGACTGATGATCCATTTCAGGAAAAACTGCGCCCAGCTTGCACAGTCAAGGTCCGCGCACCACGGCGGCAGCGGCTTGCCGCGCACCTTGCTGAACAGCCCGGCCTGCGAAAACGGCCGGTTGATCAATGTTGCAGTGCCGGAATCGGCGCAGGCCGGCAGCAGCCGGGCTTCGGCTTCCGGCTCATCCAGGGAGTAATTGAACTGCACGAAATCAAAGTCGCCGGTCTTCACCAGTTTTTCCAGTTCGGCATGGGCGCTGGCCGTGTAGTGCGTGATGCCCAGATAACGGATGCGGCCGGATTTTTTCATGTCGCGCAGCACCGGCAGGTGCGTTTTCAGGTCGAGCAGATTGTGTACCTGCATGAGATCGATGCCCCTGGTCTTCATCAGTCGTGCGGAATTTTCCATCTGGCGCATGCCTTCGGCGCGGCCGCTGGTCCAGACTTTGGTGGCGAGAAACAGCGATGCGCGGTTGCCGAGCGCCGCCGACAACGCGCCGACCGCCGCTTCGGCGTGGCCGTACATCGGGGAGGTATCGACCACGCTGCCGCCCAGTTCGACAAAACGGCGCAAGGTGTCCTGCAGTTCGGTGCGCGCCAGTTCGTGCGCAGGCACGTCAAAGGTCTGCCAGGTACCGATGCCGATGGCCGGCAGGCGTTCGCCGCTGCGCGGAATCGGCCGGGTGATCAGATTGGCGGGGGCGGCGTGGAGATCAGGCATGGCGGCCATGAGTGATGCGGCGCCTGCGGCCTTGAGCAGCTCGCGGCGGCGGGGATGGGTCATGAACGGATTTCAATCATATTGGGTTAGAGTAGCATTTTGACGCTGGGTTTTCCCGGCGACGCAGATTACAGGAGAGCGCAGTGCCGGAATCATTGTTGCAGGACGGTCTGGTGGTTTTTTCCAAGCGGGCGTGTCCGACCTGCGTGATGATCGCAGGCGAGATGCAGCGCGCGGCGCGCGAACTGCGCAATTTCCGCATCGTGTCGCAGGATGATCCGCGGTTTCCGGCGGAGGTCGCGGGCATTATTGATGATCGCGAGCTCGATTTGTCGTGGACCCACAATATCGAATTCATGCCGACGCTGATCCGCTTTGAGCACGGCCGCGAGGTCGAGCGCGTCGTCGGCTGGGATCGCGTCGGCTGGCAGCGGCTGACCGGAATCGCCGGCCTGGGATCACGGCATCCGCCGCTCAAGCCCGGATGAGGGTCGCTTTCACTCGAGCCCGGGGTGGCCGAGAAACTGGAAGCAAAGCACAGCGGTGCGACCTGGCTGGCCGCGCGCAGGATCGAATACGCGGAGACGGCCGATCCGGTCGAGGTGTGCTATCAGCGCGGCTGGACCGACGGCCTGCCGGTGACGCCGCCCACCGATGAGCGCGTCATCGCCATGCTCAAGGGTACTCCGCGCAAGCCCGACGAGATGGTCGGCAAGATTCCGCCCAACCTTGTCGATTGCACCATCGAAAAAGTCGCCATCAACGCGGTGATGGCCGGATGCAAACCGGAATACATGCCGGTGCTGCTCGCCGCCCTCGAGGCCGCGCTGGAACCGGTGTTCACGCTGCACGGCGTGCTGGCGACGACTTATTTTTCCGGCCCCGTCATCATCGTCAACGGGCCGATGGCCAAACGCATCGGCATGAACAGCGGCATCAATGCGCTGGGGCAGGGTAACCGCGCCAACGCGACCATCGGCCGCGCGCTGAACCTGATCGTGCGCAATGTCGGCGGCGGGCGTCCCGGCGAGGCGGACCGCGCGACGCTGGGGGCGCCGAGCAAGTACACCATGTGCTTTGCCGAGGACGAATCGGATCCGACATGGCAGCCGTTGTCGGTGGCGCGCGGTTTTGCGCCGGGAACCTCGACCGTCACGCTGTTCCAGGGGCACGGCCCCGAGGCCTTTGTCGATCAGAAATCGCGCACGCCCGAAGCGCTGACCAAATCGTTTGCGATGTCGCTGGTAAAAATCGGGCACCCGAAACTGGTGCAGTCGGCGCGCGCGGTGGTCGTGCTGTCGCCGGAGCATTACGCGATTTACCGCGAAGCGGGCTGGGATCGCGCACGGATCGAGCGCGCCTTGTATGAAGCGACCATACGCCCCGGCGCGGAGCTGGTGGCGGGTGTTGATGGCGTGGGCGAGGGCATCCCGGCGAGCCGCGCGCATGAGCAGGTGCCGAAATTCCACGAAGATGGCTTGATGGTGGTGCGCGCCGGCGGCGCCGCGGGCCTGTTCTCGGCGATCCTGCCGGGCTGGCTCGCGGGCCGCAGCCGCACCGAACTGCAACCGGTCACCAAGGAGATACGATCATGAACACCATGAACTGGCTGCGCGACCCCACAGCCGAAACCGAAGCCGTGATGCGCGCGCGCCGCGCGCCGCCGGCCTCACTCGAAGGCCTGACCGTCGGCCTGTTCGACATCGGCAAGGCGCGCAGCGATGAATTCCTGAATCAGGTCGAAAAACGCATGGCCGAGCGCGGCATCAGGACCAGACGCTATGCCAAGCCGACCAATGCCAAAGTCGCGCCGAAGGATGTCGTTGAGAAAGTGGTGGCTGAAGCCGATGTAGTGCTGATCGGTTTATCGGATTGAGGGTCATGCACGTCGTGCAGTCTGCACGACCTCATGACCTTCGATGCGCGGGGACTGCCGGGCGTGTCGGTGGTGACCACAGAGTTCAAGGACGCCATCGCCGCGCAGAGCCGCGCGCTGGGTTTCGATCCGGCCATCGTCTATGTGCCGCATCCCATCCAGAACCGCACCGCGGCGGAACTGGCGGCGCTCGCCGATGCGGCGGTAGCGCCGGTGCTGGCGCAGCTGGTTGCCGAAAAGCAATAAAATAATAAATTAAATCATGTTGTTATATGGCGATGCGCTGCGGCGCGCCGTCGCCCCGGTTTATTTGCTGCTTACTGCTCACTGCTCACTGCTCACTGCTCACCGCTCACCGCTCACCGCTCACCGCTTACGCATCTCTAAATCCAAAGGTTAATAATGAAAATCCTGGTTTACGGCGCCGGCGCCATCGGCGGTTACTTTGGCGCGATCCTCACTGCCGCCGGTGAAGACGTCACGCTGGTGGCGCGCGGCGCGCAGTACGATGCGCTGGCTGCGCGCGGCATTTTTCTGGAAGGCCCGCGCAGCGGGCGGCCCGACCCGATCAAGGTGAAAGTGTGCCGGCCCGGTGAGGAAAAAGGCTCCTATGACCTGATTTTTGTCACGCTGAAATCGCAGCAGATTGCGCCGGCGGCGGCGCATCTGCGCAACCTGATTGCCAAAGACGGCGTATTTGTATTTCCGCAGAACGGCATCCCCTGGTGGTATTTCCAGGGCATCGAATCCAAATACCGCGACACGCAACTGAAATCGCTGGATCCGGACGGCGTGCTGGCGCGCACCTTCGAGCCGCGCATGATCATCGGCGGCACGGCGATGAAGCCCGCGGACCTCGTCGAGCCGGGCCGCATCCGCCTGCCTGACGGCGATACCGATGCGCTGGTCATCGGCGAGATTGACAACCGGGTGACGCCGCGCCTGCAGGAAATCGCGGCCATCGCCACGCGCGCCGGCTGGACCGGCAGGATCTCGGAGGATATCCGCAAGGTGAAGTGGACCAAGCTGCTGTCCAATGCGGTGTGGAATCCGCTGGGGGCGATCACCCAATCGACGGCGCGCGAGGCCGCGGAATTTTCCGGCACGCAGCCGCTGGCGGTGGCGATGATGCGCGAAGTGATTGCGGTGGCGGCGGCGACGGGCATGCCGCTGGACGCCGATGCGGCGGCGCTGGTGGCCGGCGCCGCCAAGCGCGTGTCGCTGCCGACTTCGACCCTGCAGGACGTGCGCGCCGGGCGTCCGCTGGAAATGGACGCCATCGTCAACGTGGTGATCGAGCTGGGGCAGATGACCGGGGTGCCGACGCCGTCGCTGGCGGTGGTGGCGGCCTGCGTCAACCTGCTCAATCGCCGCATTACCGACGACGGCGTGGCGATCCGACCGGTCAAAAAACAGTGATGAGTGAGGAGTGAGGAGTGATGAGCGGGATCCCGGATTTCTGCGGTGCATTTACTCCGCATTCATAACTCATCACTCCGCACTGTCTTTTCATAGCGTGTCGATGAATGCCACCATCCGCTTGCGCATCGCTACATCCGGCAAGCGTCCGCGCCCGGCGTTGAGATTGTCGATCATGTATTCCGGCTTGTCGGTGCCGGGAATCACGCCGTTGACGGCCGGATGGGCCAGCAGGTATTTCAGGAAAAACTGGCCCCAGGTGACGGCGTCGAATTCTTTCGCCCACTCCGGCACGGACTTGCCGCGCACCGCGCGAAACAACCGGGCGCGTCCGAACGGCAGATTGCACAGCAGCGCCGTTCCGGTGTCGGCCGCTGCCGCCTGCAGCCGCTGCTCGACGCTGCGCTCAGCCATTGAGTAATTCACCTGGATGAAGTCGAGCTTGTCCTGCTGCATCATTTCGATCAGGCGGTCGTTCGCCCGCTCCTGATCCTGCGAATGCGTGACGCCGATGTAGCGGAATACGCCCTGCTGTTTCCATTCACGCACGATGGCCAGCTGCGACGCAAACATGTTGCGGTCGAGAAAGCCGACGTTGTGCATCTGCATCAGGTCTATTTTTTCCGAGCGCAGCCGGTGCTGCGATTCCTTCATCTGCGCGACAAAAGCGTCGTTGCTGTTGGAACGCACTTTGGTGGCCAGAAAAACCCGGTCCCGCACTTTCATGTTCGCCAGCAGATCGCCGACCACCGCTTCGGCGGAGCCGTAGGAGGGGGCGGTGTCGATCAGGCGCGCGCCGCCGTCGAGCAGGGCATGGATGACCCTGGTGCGCTCGGCGCGCTGTGCCGCATCGTCATGGATGTCGAAAATGATCGCGGTGCCGAGGCCGATCACCGGCAGCGGTTCTCCGGTTTTGGGTATCAGTCTGGTGAGTACCGCCGCCGGTTTGCTTTGCGCCGCGGACATTCCGGGCAGCGTGCCGGCAGCCAGGCCCGCGCCCAGCGCCAGTATGGCTCTGCGCGTGTATAACTTATTTGTTTCATTCATGTATTTTATGTCTCTGTCGTGATTGAAGAACCGTGATTCGGGGCGCGTTTTTCATGCGCGCGCCCCAGCGCCAGCGCGATGGCCAGCCAGCCCAGGGCGACCGGTACTGTGGCTGCCGCAATCGTGCTGAGTTCCATGCCGAGTCCGCGCAGCGCGTGAAACAGCCAGCCGCTCACCGCGTCGCTGCCGCGGAACACCACGTTGTCGATCACGTACTTGGCCTTGTATTTTTCTTCACGCTCGACCACGGTGAACAGCAGTTCCCGCGCCGGATTGGAAATGGCGAAGTTCGCCGCGCGCTGCGTTGCCTGGAATGCAATGACCACCCACAGCAGCGGCGTCAGCGCCAGTGCGAGGAATCCCAGCGCAAACACCAGGGGCAAAAACGCCGCCGCCGGACCCGCGCCGAAACGGCGGATGATTTTGCCGGTGACCGCAAACTGCACGATGATGGTCAGCAGGCTGACGGCCAGATCGATTTGCGCGAAGATGGCGGTGCGCCGGTTGGGGTCGTCGGACAGCGCAGCGACGATGCTGGCCTGCTGAAAATACAAAAACGTTCCGGCCAGCGACAGCAGGGCAACCCACAGCGCGATGCCGGCGAGATAGGGCGAGCGCAGCACCATCATCAGCCCGGCAATCCAGCCGCCGCCCAATCCGGCATCGCGCGGGCCTGTGGAAGCCGCCGCTGCACTGCCGTCCCTGAGTGCCGCCGCAGCGGACTCCAGCCGCATCGCGCACAGCACGGCGGTCTCGAGCAGCAGCGCCGCGATCAGCAGCAGGTTGGCGCGGCCGATCGGCTCAGCCAGCCAGACCGCGATCAACGGCCCGAGCAGCGCGCCGGCCGAGCCGCCGGCGGCGATGAAGCCGAACAGGCGCTTGCCCTGTTCCGACGCATACAAGTCGGCCATGAATGACCAGAACACCGAGACCGCGAACAGGTTGAACACGCTGATCCACACAAAAAACACCCGCGCGGTATCGGCCATCGCGATTTTGAACGTCAGCAGCAGCCAGAAAATCAGGATGTTCGCGGCGAAAAAATGATAGACCAGCGGAATGAAGCGCCGGCGCGGCACGCGCGCCACCACCGCGCCGAATACCGGCACGGCGGCGAGCATGACCACGAAGGTTGCGGTGAACAGCCAGGGCAGATTCCCGATGCCGCCGGCGAGGCCCATTTCGTCGCGTACCGGACGCAGCACGTAATAGGCCGCCAGCAGGAAAAAGAAATAGGCGAACGACCACAGCAGCGCCCGGACTTCGCCGGGCCGCACGGCGACGATCCGGGACAGCTGGAGATGCAGGGCGGGACTATGCATGGGCAGGATTCAAGCCGGGTTCCCGCAGTGTCGATAGAGAGTGGTCATGATGGTCTGTTCCCAAATATATAATGCGGCGGGGCATGGAGCTTCATTATCCTGGTGCCGAGGCGGGCGAGCCGCGTGAGTTACAATAAGTGGACTAAGCCGGTCACGCACAGGGCGCGTCCAATAATCTGCTGCAGAGGAGAAAGTCATGCGAGGTCTTCTTGTTGCCGTATTTGCGGTGAGTACCGGGGTGTTTGCGCAAAATGCCATTGCCCAGACTTATCCGTCAAAATCGATCCGCATCATCGTGCCCTTCGGCGCGGGCGGTCCCGCCGATCTGTATGCGCGTTATCTCGGCCAGCAGATGCAGCAGCCACTGGGGCAGACGCTGATCATCGAGAATCGTCCGGGTGCGGGCTCGATCATCGGCACCGACCTGGTCGCCAAATCGCCTGCGGACGGCTATACGCTGCTGATGATGTCCAATACCCACACCATCAATGAATCGTTGATCCCGAAAAAGCCGTACGCGCTGATGAAGGATTTTCTGCCGGTCGCGCCGGTCAATTATGCGGATCTGGTGCTGGTGGTGCATCCGTCGGTGCCGGCGAAAAACGTGACCGAACTGGTCAGGCTCGCCAAAACCAAGGCGCAGGGCATGAGTTATGCATCCTCCGGCAACGGCACGCCGTACCATCTCGCGGGCGAGTTGTTCAAGTCGATGGCCAAGGTCGATATCCTGCATGTGCCGCACAAGGGCAGCGGCGAGGCGCGCACCAGCGCGATGAGCGGGCAGGTCGACATGATGTTCGACGCCATTCCCACGATGTTGCCGAACGTTCAAACCGGCCGCGTGCGCGCGCTGGGCACCACCGGACTCAAGCGTTCCAAGGTGTTGCCGGAAGTGCCGACGGTTTCGGAATCCGGCGTCAAGGGTTATGAATCGCCGATCTGGCTGGGCGTGATGGCGCCCAGAGGCACCCCCAGGGCCGTCATCGACCGCCTGAATGCCGAAATCACCAAGGTGACCACGCGCCCGGAAACGGCGGCGGCGTGGGACAAGCAGGGCGTAATGGCATTGAGCATGTCGGTGGCGGAGTTCGAAAAATACCTGAATCAGGACATCGCCAAGTGGGCACATGTGGTCAAGGTGTCCGGAGCGCGTCCGGACCAATAAACGCCGGCAGGATCGCCGCGCAATTTTCCATAACTGGTATCCGCAAGGGAGCACAGCAGCATGCGTCTGGTCACTTTTTCCGATGCGCAGGGTGTGCGCATCGGCGTACATGAGCCTGAGTCCAACACCATCGTCGATCTGGCGGCATCGACCCGTTTGCCGAAAGACATGACGGCATTCGTGGCGCTGGGCAGGAACGGCCTGGCGCGTGCGCGCAAGGCCGTGAAAAGCGGCGAGGGTCGTCTGCCGTTCGCCAGCGTCAGCCTGCAGGCGCCGTTTCCGCGTCCGGCGAAAAACATCCTCTGCGTCGGCAAGAATTACCACGACCACGCCCGCGAATTCCACAACAGCGGTTTTGACGCCAGCGCCGGCGCCAATGCCATTCCGGAAGTACCGATCATTTTCACCAAGTGGCCGAACTCGGTGATCGGCCCCGGCGCCGCGATTCCCAGCGCCAACGATTACACCAACTCGGTGGATTACGAGGGCGAACTGACGGTGGTGATGGGCGATGGCGGGCGCAACATCTCGCAGAAGAACGCGTACAAGCATGTCTATGGCTACACCATCATCAACGACGTGACCGCGCGCACGCTGCAGAACCGCCACAAGCAATGGTTCCTCGGCAAGAGTCCGGATGGGTTTTGCCCGATGGGGCCGTGCATCGTCACGGCCGACGAGATCAAGGATGTCACGCAGTTGCGGCTGATCACCAAGGTCAACGGTGAACTGCGGCAGGACGCGTACGTCAGCCAGCTGATCTTCGACATTCCGCGGCTGATCGCGGATATCTCGCAGGTGATGACGCTGGAGCCCGGCGACCTGATCGCCACCGGCACCTGCGCCGGCGTCGGCATCGGTTTCAATCCGCCGAAATACCTGAAGCCGGGCGACCGCGTGACCATTACCATAGAGCCCATCGGTACGCTGGAAAATCCGGTGTCCTGAGCATGAGGTTCGTACGTTACGAGAGGAACGGCGCGCTGCGGCTGGGTGCGGTGGACGGCGACAGCGTGGTCGATCTGCTGGAGGGCAGTCCTAACGGGACCGACACCAAAATACTGGCCGCCTTTGCCGACATGACGCGGTTGATTGCCGCGGGATCCGCAGGCATTGAGGCGGCACGCGCCGCGGTGAAAACGGCTGCTGCGGCGGCACGCACGCCGCTCGCCAGGGTGAAGCTGCACGCACCGCTGGCGCCGGCGCTGATTGTGTGCAGCGGCGAAAACTACTGGGATCACCGCGAGGAAAAACCGGAAGTCACCCGCAAGGATCCGGAATTTTTCCTGAAAACGGGACTGGGCGTCATCGGCCCCGGCGACGCCATCGTGCGCGACGAGCGGGTGACGAAAAAGCTCGACTACGAGACCGAACTGCTGATCATCATCGGCAAGGCCGGTCGGCATATTCCGGCGCAGCGGGCGCTGGAGCACATCTACGGCTACAGCGTCATGAACGACGTGACCGCGCGCGACCGGCAGGTCACGCTGCGTCCCGACGGCTCGTCGGTTTACAATCTGGGTCCGGGCAAGAATTTCGACACCTGCGCGCCGATCGGTCCGGCGATTGTCACCGCCGACGAAGTGGGCGACCCGCAGCGGCTGGCGCTGAAAACGATGGTCAACGGCGAATTGCGGCAGAACAACACCACGGAAAAAATGATCTGGACCTGCGCGCAGTTGGTGGAGTTTTTCTCGATCTTCATTACGCTGCAACCCGGCGTGGTGATTTCCACCGGCACTCCCGGCGGCACGGCGTGGGGCACCGATCCGGAACTGGGCGGCAGGAAGCCCATGCGGCAGGATGTGGTCACCGCGAAAGGTTATCTGCAGCCGGGCGATGAAGTGGTTTGCGAGATCGAGGGTGTGGGACGGCTGGTGAACAGGGTTGTTGCGGCAGTCTGATATTCAAACCAATAACGGAGGATGACATCATGAAACGCACAGCATTGGCCGTATTCGCAGCGCTCGCCGCGGCGGGCGCGCAGGCCCAGGAAGCATTTCCGAACCGGACAGTGACCATGATCGTGCCGTTCCCGCCGGGCGGCGTGGCCGACGTCACCGGCCGCCCGACGGCGGCGGCGCTGGAAAAAATATTCAGGCAGCCGGTCGCCGTGACCAACCGGCCGGGTGCCGGCGGCGCGGTGGGCAACGCGGCGGTGGCCAATGCCAAGCCCGACGGCTATACCCTGCTGATGGCGCTCTCCAGCATTTCGGTGATACCGGAGGCGGACAAGCTGTTCAACCGCAAGCCGGCCTACACGCTGGATCAGCTGGAGCCCATTGCGCTGATTTCCGCCGACCCGGTGATACTCGTGGTGCATCCGTCGCTGCCGGTGAAGACCGTGAAGGACGTCATCGCGCTGGCGCGCAAGAATCCGGGCGAGCTGTCGTTCTCTTCCTCCGGGGTTTACGGCGCGCTGCACATGCCGATGGAAATGTTCCTGCACTCGGCGAAGCTGAAAATGCGCCACGTGCCGACCACCGGCGGCGGTCCGGCGATCACGCAGTTGCTGGGCGGCCATGTCACCATGACCGCGGGCGGCCCGGCGGCGATCAGCGGGCATGTCAAGGCCGGCAAGCTGCGCACCATCGTCAGCTGGGGTGCCGAGCGCCATCCAAATTATCCCGATGTGCCGACCTTCAAGGAGCAGGGCCACGACATCGTGTATTACATCTGGGCCGGGCTGTTCGCGCCGCGCGGCACGCCGGCGGCGGTGACCACGGTCTTGCGCGACGCAGTGCGCAAAGCCGTTGTCGATGCGGATTTCAAAAACCAGATGGCCAAGTTCAATTCCCCGATCAACTATCTCGATGCGCCGGAATTTGCCAAGTATCTGGATGCCGATGCCAGGCGGCTGGCGGTGGCGGTGCAGATGGTCGGCAAGGTCGAAACGAAGTAGGTCACGGTGAACGATACACAGTCCGGGGGGCCGGCACACGGCATCAGAAGCGATCAGGTTTCCGGCTTGATGCTGGTTGTGCTGGCGGTTGCGGTCGGCTGGCTGAACCGGGAGTTTCCGGTGGGGTCGCTGGCTGATCCCGGGCCCGGGTATGTGCCGCTGCTGCTGGCCATCGCGCTCGGCGGCATCGGTCTGCTGATCGCTGCGTTCGGCAGCCGTTCCGAAACGCTGGCCGCCATGCAGTGGCCCGAGGCGATACGCGCGCTGGTGATTCTCGGCGCGAGCGTGGCGGCGACGCTGGCGCTGGAATACATCGGTTACCGCCTGACCATCGCCATTTTCCTGGTGTTCTTCATCGGCATCGTCGAGCGCAAGCCGCCATGGGTGGTGGCGCTGGTCGCGGCGGGATTCAGCCTGATTTCGTTTTATGTGATCGGCACCCTGCTGAGAGTACCGCTGCCCGTCGGTCCCTGGGGCTTCTGATGGCTGAAACCTTCAACAGCCTGATGATGGGTTTTTCGGTGGCGTTCCAGCCGGAGGTGCTGATGTACGCCTTTTTCGGCTGCATCATCGGCACGCTGGTCGGCATGATGCCGGGACTGGGGCCGCTAGCCGGCATCAGCCTGCTGCTGCCCGCGACCTTCGGTCTCAACCCGATCATCGCCGTGGTGCTGCTTGCCGGTGTTTATTACGGCGCGATGTACGGCGGCTCGACCACTTCCATCCTGATGCGCATTCCGGGCGAGGCGGCTTCGGTGATGACCTGCGTCGATGGTTATGCGATGACGCAGCAGGGCCGGGCGGGACCGGCGCTGGCCATAGCCGCCATCGGCTCGTTTGTCGCGGGCACGCTGGGTGTGGTCGGCCTGATGCTGCTGGCGCCGACGCTGGCGGAGTTCGCGCTGCGCTTCGGCCCGCCGGAATACACCGCGCTGCTGCTGATGGGGCTGTTCGTGCTGGCCTACATGAGCGGCGGTTCGATGCTGAAAACCCTGGCGATGGCGGTGTTCGGCCTGCTGCTCGGCATGATCGGCATCGATGTCATGAGCGGCTATACCCGCTTCAGTTTCGGCCTGGTCGAGCTCGGCGACGGCGTGGGCATCGTGCCGGTGGCGGTGGGGCTGTTCGGCATTTCCGAAATCCTGCTGACGGCGGGGCAGCCCGAGCCGCCGAAGGTGCAGCAACCGACACTGCGCCAATTGGTGCCGTCGCGGGAGGATCTGCGCCTGTCGGTAGGGCCGATTGCGCGCGGTAGCCTGCTCGGTTTTCTGATCGGCATCATCCCGGGCTCGGCGCATATCATTTCTTCGTTCGTGTCGTACGGCATCGAGCGCCGCCTGTCCAAACACCCGGAGCGCTTCGGCAACGGCGCCATCGAAGGCGTGGCGGGGCCGGAATCGGCAAACAATGCCGCGGCGACCGGCGCTTTCGTGCCGATGCTGGCGCTGGGCATACCGACCAGTCCGGTCACCGCGGTGATGCTGGCGGCGATCATGGTACACGGCATCCTGCCGGGCCCCATGCTGATCCAGCAGCAGCCGGATCTGTTCTGGGGTTTTGTCGCCAGCATGTATGTCGGCAACGTGGTGCTGCTGGTGCTCAATCTGCCGATGGTCGGATTGTTCGTGAATCTGCTGCGCATCCCGTACGCCTATCTCTATCCCTGCATACTCGCGTTCTGCATCCTCGGTTGTTATTCGGTCAGCAACAGCACGACGGATGTGTGGATCATGCTGGGGATGGGCGGCATCGGTTATGTGCTGCGTCGGTTCGGCTACGATCTGGCGCCGGTGGCGCTGGGCCTGGTGCTGGGGCCGATGCTGGAACTGTCATTGCGGCAGTCGCTGGCGATGAGCGGAGGCACTTACAGCATCTTTCTTGAGCGGCCGATTGCCGTGACGATGTTCGGGTTCGGGCTGGTACTGCTCGCGCTGGCGCTGAAGCCGCTGCTGTTCAAGAGCAAGGACTGGCGGGCGAACGTCGGACTGGAAGAGCCGCCGGGCTGATCACGGCGACTGGCAATACGAGCGCAATGTGACCATCGATCCCGACCGGAAATATGATATCTCCGGATCCCGGACATCGGCCATGCATCGGTGGACGGCGCAGGGTCCGTCGGCACGGTGAATACTGCCGCAACCGGAGCATCCGAAAAGCCGCCGACTTTCGGATTCCTGATGGGCATCCTGGTGGCGGGCCAGACCATCGGCACCATGGGCACGACGATGATTCCGGCGGTCGCGCCGAAAGTGGCCGAGACCTACGGCATCCCGTCGGCGCTGGTCGGCTACCAGATCAGCCTGCTGGCGGTGGCGATGATCGTAGCACTCGCTTTCGGCAGCCACTTCAACCGGCGCTGGGGCTCCACGCGCATGCAGCAGATCGGCCTGGCGCTGGTGGCCACCGGCGGCCTGATTGCGATCCTGCCGCACGTGTTTTTCTTTTTTCTGGCATCGATCGCGCTGGGTCTGGGCTACGGTTCGCTGACGCCGTCGGCTTCCAGCCTGCTGATGCGCTTCACGCCGGAAAAGCGGCGCAACCTGATTTTTTCGCTGAAGCAGACCGGCGTGCCGCTGGGCGGCATCGGCGCGGCGCTGATTACGCCCGCGGTGGCGGTGGCCTGGGGCTGGCAGTGGGCCATTGCCGGCAATTCACTGGTGCTCTATGCGCTGGTGCTGGTGCTGCAGCGCGCCCGCCCGCACTGGGACACCGATCGCGATCCGGATGCAAAAATCGGCGGCAATCCGTTCGACGGCGTGCTGACCATCTGGCGGCACTCCGCGCTGCGGCTGCTGGCCCTGTCCGGCGGCTGTTTCGTGATCGTGCAGTTTGCGATCACCACGTTCACCGTCATCCTGTTCAACGAGCAGCTCGGCTGGGGGCTGATCGAAGCCGGCATCGTGCTCACCGCCTCGCAGGTGGGAGGCGTCAGCGGCCGCGTGTTCTGGGGCTGGATGGCCGACCGCATGGGCAACGCTTTTTCGGCGCTGCTGTTCCTCGGCATCATCATGGTGGCTTCGTCATTGCTGTGCATTGCGCTGACGCCGGCCTGGCCGATGCTCGCGGCCTGCGCGCTGTTTTTTGTGATGGGCTCCACCGCCAGCGGCTGGAACGGCGCGTTTCTCGCCGAAGTGGCGCGCCTGGCGCCGCGGGAGATGATCAGCACCGCGACCGGCGGCTCGCTGGTGTTCGTCAATACCGGCAAGGCCATCGGCCCGATTGCCTTTGCCAATGTGGCGCTGCTGACGGGTGACTACACCCTGACGTTTGCGCTGCTTGTGGTGCCGGCCGCCGCGGGGCTGTGGTGCCTGTGGGCGGCGCACCGGGGGATGTCCGGCGGGTGAGGGTTGATGGTTCTGTGGATGCACTGCGCCCGCACGTCATGCCTGCCGGAAAAGTCTGATTATCCTGATGCCGTCGATATGGGTCGGTTATACCGGCGGCAAGCCCTGCAGGATATTTCCCCTGACTGGCGCAGACAGGAAGGTTCGCTTGAGCAGCGCCAACGAGAATCCGTCTTTGCGGTTCCACGGCAGGAGCGATACCATCCGGGCCATTGTGCAATAGCCAAACAGAACCTGCGCCCAGGTTCCAATCATTGGAACCCAGTAAATCAGCTGGAGATTCTCCGGCAGCGCAATCAGAAGCAGCAGAAAATATCCGAGCCGCACCTGGATCGGGAACGCGGTAACGCTGCGTTCCCGAATGGTGAAGTGTATCAATTGAAAAACGGTGAGGCCGATTGCGAACAGAAAACCCGTTGTCCATCCGGACACGCCGGCGGTCAGAAAACCAACCGTCATCAACCAGTACCACCAGCTTATGGATTTATAGTCGAGCATGAACATGTATGACCTCGCTTTCGTCCGGTACAACGGATGGTTGGGCGTCACCAATACGCCTCTGTGATGAATTGACGGCATGTGTCAGAGTCCAAACCAGCGGGTCCTGCGCGTGGCGCCAAACTGCACCTTATGGACCCGCCCGGCGACCGAGGGTGCGTGGTAGATGCTCGTGAGTTTCGGCCCGCTAAAGAAGTCCAGGTCCGCCCAGCCGAGGCGACCGTCACCGAACTCGACAAGACAACTGCCCGTCCCCGAGTTGGGTGTCGCCTCGCCGCCCTTGAGTTTGGCGAGGATGGCACTCGCTACGGCGCGGGCCGCGCTCTCGGCAAAGGACCCGGCCTTCGGCAGTCCCGTAGCGGCCCCGTCGCCGATGGCGTACACCCCGGGAAAGCGCGTCTCCAGCGTGCGCACGTTGATCGGAATCCAGCCGTTTTCAGCCATGCCGCTGGCCAGCACCGGCTGCGGCACCTGGTGCTTGGGCACGCCCAGGTACAGCGCATAGGGCAACTCCGTTCCATCGTCCAGCACAGCGGTCTTGCGCCCCGGTTCCAGCGCCTTTACGGAGCGGCCGAGCAGCAGCTTGATCCCCCTTTCAGCGAAGGCGGCGACCAGCGCCGCTGAGAGGTCGGCCGACGCCGGCATCGGGCTGGAAAGCGGGATGACCAGAGTGATCTCGCATGCATCCCGCACGCCCCGCGTCGCAAGGTAGTGGTGCAACATCAGGGCGCATTCGCTCGGCGCCGGCGGGCACTTGTAGGGGAAGCCGGAGACCCCGACGATTGCCGGGCCTTTGGAAAATGCGGGCAGCACCTCGCGCAACCGGCTTGCACCCGCCACCGAGTAGAACTCGTAGCCGTCCTCGGCAAGACCCGGCGTTGCGGCCAGATCATAGTCGGCGCCCAGCGCCACCACCAGGAAATCGGCCTCGTGGGTACCGCCGGTGGTGGTCACGCGCCGCGCCACGGGATCAATGGCGGTGATCGTCTGCTGCACGAAGCGCACGCCGGGTTTGACGAAGTTGCGGTAGGGGAGACGCACCGCCTCGGGTGTCTCCCGTCCGAACATCACGTCGATCTTGGAGTAGCCGAAAACGAAGGAGTCGCCTTTTTCCATCACCGTCACGTCGGCCTTTTCCCCCAGCGCCTCCGACAACAGGGTGGCCAGCTCCATGCCGCCGAAACCGGCGCCCAACACCAGAACCCGGGACTTCATCGCGATCCTTTCTTTTTGCTCACCGGGTTGCTACCGCGCGTCCTGCTGCAGATACCTGTGGACGAAAGCGATGGCCATGCTGCCTTCCCCGACCGCGGAAGCAACGCGCTTGACCGGGCTCAACCGCACATCCCCGCAGGCGAAAACACCGGGAACACTCGTTTCGAGGAGGTAGGGATCGCGGCTGTGCGACCAGCGCCCGGCTTTCACCACGTCGTCACCGGTCAGGAGATATCCTCGTGCGTCGCGCGCGATGTCCGCCGGCAGCCAACCGGTCTCTGCGTCGGCGCCTATGAACACGAACAGGCCGCCACAGTCTTCCCGGCGCACCTTTGCGCTCGCGCCGTCGAGTATGTCGATTCCTGTCAGGTGCGTGTCGCCGTGCGCGGCGACCACTTCCGAGCGCAGCAGAACCTTCACGTTCGATTTCCCGCCGAGCTGCTCGATCAGGTAGTGGGACATGCTCTTCTCCAGGGAATCACCCCGGACGACGAGCGTTACAGTTCGTGCGTGATTGGCAAAGTACATGGCGGCCTGACCGGCTGAGTTTCCGGCGCCAATGAGGTGGACGTCGAGTCCATGGGTCCCATTCGCTTCGCTGCGTGCTGCGCCATAGTAAATACCCTTGCCGATGAGCCGGTCGAAGCCGTCGATCGCGAGGTGGCGCCAGGAGACGCCAGTCGCAAGAATGATGGTTCGCGCGCGGATGACATCGCTGCCATCAAGGTAAATCTGGCGCGTGCCCGGATCGATGCGAGCGGCGGAGCGCGTGACCAGTATCTCCGCCCCGAGCCGCCCCGCCTGCTTGAGTGCCCGGCTCGCGAGCTCGTCGCCCGAGACGCCGCTGGGGAAACCGAGATAGTTCTCGATGCGCGAGGATGTCCCTGCCTGACCGCCGGGTGCTTCGCGCTCTACCACGAGGGTGCACAGACCCTCGGACGCGCCGTACACCGCCGCCGCCAGACCTGCCGGCCCGGCACCGACGATTACGGTGTCGTATTCGGCAAGGCGCGCACTGGTTTGAAGGCCAAGGCGCCGGGCAAGATCGCGTGTCGCAGGGCGACTGAGGAGCGTCCCGTCGGCCAGCTTCAGCACAGGGCAGTCTGCATCCGCTGGACGGGGGCCGGGCCAACGCGTTGGCAGATCCGGCGCATCGAGTGGTATCCAGTCATAGGTGATCTGGTTGCGCGCGAGGAACTGGCGCAATTCGCCGCAGGCGTGGTCCCACCGGTGACCGACCATGGTGACGCGCGGTTTGCGTGCCTCGGCCGCGATGCCCTGCATCCCGCCGATGCGCTCGCGCGCCAGTGCCGCGACCTTCAGGGAAATCTCGGGTGATGCCGACGCGATCGCGTAATACTCCCGTATTTCCACGCGCATGACGCGAGAGGGTTCAGATGCCCGATACCCTCCATAGAGTGGCGTGCCAAGCGCGATCGGCAGCTCGCCGAAAATGGCGCCGGGGACGCGCCAGCCCAGGGTGCGCTCGATCCCGTCGAACAGCTTGACGACCTCAATCTTGCCTGCGAGAACGGCGAACAGCGCGCGTTCCTCCCCGCCCTCATGCGCGGCGTATTCCCCGGCAGCGAGGTGCAGGTCGGCAGAGGCCTGCGCGAGCCGCTCAAGTTCCGGCGCAGCGAGGGTCGAGAACAGCGGAACGGTCCGGACGTCGTCAATGGTTAGCATGGTTCGGTCAATAGTAGGAAGGGGGAGTAGACCACAAATCAAGAGTTATATGCTTATCGTGACTCAGCAGGAAAAGTGTGTGCAGGCTGATTGCCTTGCGGCCCAACGTTCCGGTTAAGCGACGCGCTTTTGCGCCCGCCTTGAACCGGCGGTTAGAGGTTGCGAATGATGCTCTGCATAGGCGTCGAGAAGCCGCCGGATCATCCGCTGATACTGGGTGTTGTTCTTCTGCGCCTCGATCTTGAAGAAGTCGACGCTACGCTTGCTCAGGGCAATGGTGACCTTGACTCCTTCGTCCTGGAATACAAGATCCTCAGGCCTGGGAAGAAAATCAGCGACGACCTTGGGGGTTCCGAGGGGTTCGTTCGTGTATTTTATTTTCGCGCTCATAAATTTGTTTGCCCTTTCGCCAGTAGCCTGCTCCAAATATGCGAATTACATTGTCTCGATACGTAAAGCGCACCGTGAGAATGCCATCTCCGACCCAGCCAAAGCAGAAGTGTCGTTTTTCAAGGGAGCTGTGGGAGCGATCTTCCGCGATAACGCGGCGGGGGTCTGCAAAGGCAAACTGCGCCTCCGCGAAGGACACGCCATGCTTGTCCTGGTTTTCGCCATCCTTCTTCGGATCCCATACGAACCGAGCCTTGGCCATGCGAAAGCCTAGCATAAATATGGGCAGATTGCCATACGATCATATGGCTTTTTAGGAGAGCGCTTTGCTTGCGGCCTCTAACGTCTTGCTCTGCGTCAGGCCAGCGCTGGTGATTCAGTTGGCGCGGAGTTCACGGCCCGTCCGCAGCAGCTAAGGGTTAGACCCCTGACCATCTCAGTGTGGCACGGTGCCGCGCACTGCCAAAGCTGCGGCGCGAAGTGAAAATGGCCGATCCTGGTCGCCGACGAGTCTCTTGCGAAGTGCGTCGCGCAAAACTTCTCGCCTTTCGGGCGGCAGGCTTGCGACATACATTCCTTGAGGCCCCACGCCTTTCGTGTACGGCAGCCAGAAGTCATCGAAGCGAGTGAAGTCGGTTCGCATTTCGAGAGTGATTTCCTCGACTCCCTCGAAACCCGTTGCACGCCAGAGTTCCGAGAGCTGCCCGACCTGATTGCAAACCTTCGGCCTCTGCGCTTTTTCTTCCGCTCCTGGATCCAGGCGCACACATTCTTCCCAGAAACGATCACTAAATTCCTGCCCTGCTCTGTCCCACGTGCATGCCGCGACGGTTCCACCTGTGCGCGTGACGCGACGCATCTCAGATGCTGCGGTGCCGGGTTGCGGCAGAAACTGGAATACGAGCAGCGAAAGAGAATGATCGAACGAAGTATCGGGATAGGGTAGCTTCAACGCGCTGCCGCAGTCGAAGATTACGCGCGCGTCGGGAAAATGCGCCCGGCTGTAATCAATAAACGCTTGGGCGGGGTCGATGCCTACGATTTGGGCTCGCCGCGTCCTGTCCAAAATGCTTTGGACCAAAGACCCAGTGCCGCAGCCGACATCCAGGATCTTGTCGGCGTCGCCGATTCTCACGAAATCGAGGAAAAGGGCAGCCAGACGCTTGCTCCAACGGCCCATCATCTCCTCATAGGCGATCGCATTCGCAAACATCTGCGCCATGTGTCTTCTCCCTGTAAACCTTGAGGCGTCTAACGTTCCGGTTAAACAGCGCGCTTCTGCGTCCGTCTTGAACCGGCGGTTAGACCTCTCGCTACTACTTTGCGCAATTCTTCATTGATCCGCGTTTGATAACCGCGACCCTGGGATTTGAAAAAGGCCATTACGTCCGCGTCAAGACGAACGGTAGTTAGTACTTTAGTCGGTGATTTTTGCGGGCCACGGCCGCGCTTGAGAACGGGAGCCCCCAGCATCTCCTCCGACCACGGCGGGTTGTCGGGGTCAACTCGTTTATTTGAAGTAGTCTTGGGCAACTTTAAAGTAATAGCGCGCTTCATGTTTTTCTGCCTTGCGTAAAGAAATGATGTGAATCGCCCCCGGTTTCCTAGACACTGGCGAGCCTCTCGAAATACTGTTTCTCGTAGTTTACCGGTGACAGGCGATTGCTGTAACCGTGCCGTCTGACCGGGTTGTAGAACATCTCAATGTAGTTGAACACATCCTGGCGGGCCTCGTCACGGGTTGCATAGACTCTGCGACGAATGCGCTCGCGTTTGAGTAACTGGAAGAAGCTCTCGGCCACCGCGTTGTCATGGCAGTTGCCGCGCCGGCTCATGCTGCCCATCAGGTTGTGCATCTTCAGGAAGGCTTGCCAGTCGTGGCTGCTGAACTTGACCTGCCCCCTTTAGCCATACCAATCATTCGGCAGGAAGTCCGGTTGTAAGGT
>CAZAOZ010000032.1:0-35079 GCA_964486865.1 uncultured Bordetella sp. | reverse complement strand
TCGCGCCGTCGAGAATCAGGATGCGGCGCGACAGCAGCTCGGGCAGTTGCCGGGTACGGGAAGAGCTCATGGTGTCGGGATGCTTCGGCGGGCGCAACCACACGCCCTCAGGCCCTGAAAAAGTGCGAATTTTATCATGGGCTTAGAGCAATTCCCGGCATTTGGTTAGGGCCTGTTAACAATCATTTCGTCGCACTCATGAAATGATTGTTAACAGGCCCTGAGCCCGCGCGAGCGCCTATAATGCGCCTTCCCTGTTTGTGACCTCATTTTCAATATTTTCCGCCATGAAACATCTCGAACCCAAAGCAGCGCATGAATTTCTGAAAAAGAATCCGAATTCGGTATTCATCGATTGCCGCAGCGAAATGGAATACCTGTTCGTCGGTCACCCCGCGGGCGCGATTCATGTGGCATGGAACGACGGCCCGAACTGGGAAGTCAATCCGCAGTTCGTCGCCCATGTCAAAAAAGCCGCCAGTGTTGACCGCCCGATCATCGTCATCTGCCGCAGCGGCAACCGCTCGCTCGACGCCGGGCATGCGCTGGAAGAAGCCGGCTTCACGCAGGTGTACAACGTGCTGCACGGTTTCGAGGGCGAGCTCGATGACCATCATCATCGCGGCTCGAAAACCGGCTGGCGTTTCGACGGCCTGCCGTGGGAACAGTGCTGAACACCGGCCGGCGCGGTTAACAAAAAAATAATAAATAAAACAAATAGTTACATCAGCTCTTAGGCCGGTTTGCCGCCAGCCAGTCGCGTATGCATGTCCGCACGGGCCCGTATCCGTACTGTTTGTCAAAGTAATGATGGATCTCGCCCTTGCGCAGGCCTTCCTGCATCGCGTGATTCACCTCCTGTCCGCTGACGATAATGCGCAGCGTATCGGGATGCAGCATCGCAGCCCGCGTCAGCAATTGCGCACCGTTCATGCCGGGCATGGAAAAATCCGAAACGATGACGTCAACCTTGCGGACGCGCAGAATTTCCACGGCTTCTTCGCCTCTTCCCGCCGTCAGCAGCTCGCAGTCCACGGATCGCAGCGCGCGCGCCGCAAGCATCAGCACATCCGGATCATCGTCCACCAGCAGTATGGCCGTGCCGTGCGCAGTCGCATTCACAACCGCCGGTGATGCGGGGACCGGAACGGGCTGCACCTGTGCACGCACCGCGCGCTGCTCCGGCATGGTCCCGCCGGACAGCGTAAAGAAAAAGACCGCGCCGCGGCCGACCGCGGATTCCGCCCAGGCATCGCCGCCGTGCCGGCGCATCACCCGCCGCACCGTCGCCAGCCCGACGCCGGTGCCCGGAAACTCGCGATCCGTATGCAGGCGCTGGAACGCCCCGAACAGCCGCTCCGCGCGATCCATGTCGAATCCGGCGCCGTTGTCACGCACAAAAAACGCCGTGGTGCCGCGCCGCCGCACACTCCCGACCTCAATGCGGGCCTCCGGGATGTTCCCGGTGAATTTCCAGGCGTTCTGCAGGAGGTTCACCAGCGCGGTGCGCAACAGGCCGGGATCGGCGGTTGCACGCAGATCCGGATTGATATTTACGGTCACCTTGCGGTCCGGGTTCTCGCGGCGCAGCTCACTGACGATGGCGCGCGCCAGATCTCCCACATCCACCTCCTGCACCGCGAGTTCCGTGCGCGCGACCCGCGACAGGCGCAGCAGATCCTCGATCAGGCGCGACATCCGTGCGGCCGCCGTGCGGATGCGGCCCAGCATGTGCTGTCCGGCAGTGTCCAACGTGCGGCCGTAATCTTCAATCAGGCCGGCGGCGAAACCGTCGATGCCGCGCAGCGGCGCCCGCAGGTCATGCGATACCGACGCCGCGAAAGCCTCCAGTTCTTCATTGGCATAGCTCAACTGCGCCGTGCGCTCGGCGACGCGCTGCTCCAGCGCCGCGTTCAACTTTTCCACTTCCAGCGAGCGCTGCTTGATGTCCGTGACATCCCGGCTGATGCCGACGATGCCGATCACGTCTCCCGCGCCGTCGCGCAACGGCATCTTCGTGGTGACATACCAGCGCGGATCGTCGGGCGATTCGTCCATGACCTCGCGCGGCGTGCTGGTCTGCCCCGTTTCGAGCACTGCGCGGTCCTCCGCTTCAAAGAAGGCAATCATCTCGTCCGACCGCAGCAGATCCTTATTATCCAGTCCGGTGACATCATGATGCCCGGGCGCCCTGGCCTTGAGCCATGCCGTATTGGCCAGGATGAACCGGCGATCCCGATCCTTGGCGCGGATGCGGTCCGGCAGGTTGTCAATCACCGAGCGCAACAGATTGCGCTCCGCGGCCAGCGCCATGCGCGCCATGCGTCGCTCCGTGACATCGCGCGCAATACCCAGCAGCGCCGTGATTTGTCCGGACGCATCGCGCAGCGGCACGGCATGGATTTCCATCCAGATCCGCCGGCCCGCAAGCCCCGCCGCCTCGAACTCCAGCATGTCGGAACGGCCGGAAAGCACTCGCCGGTGCAGATCGGCGAACGCGCGACGGTGACCGGCCGCCACATACCTGATGAGTGGCCGGCGCCGCATCTCGGCCAGCGACGCGGCCCCCAGCATCCGCAGCCCGGCAGGATTCATGTCCAGCAGCGTGCCGTCCGGAGCAATCGTCGCTACACACTCCGGTTCAGCCTCAATAATTGCGCTTAGCCGCCCTTCGCTTTCGCGGAGCCGCTCCTCGGCAATCTTGCGCGCGTGGATATCCTGATAGGTGGCAATGATCCGGTATGGCCTGCCTTCGGCATCGGGCAGCGTCGCCACCGATAACGCCACCCATAGCAGGCTGCCGTCCTTGCGGATCAACTGCTTTTCGCGGAAGAAGCCGCAGACCTCCCCGGCCAGCAGGCGCCGGTTGTCCCTGATCGCGGCGTCCCGTCCTGCGGGCGCAGTGATGTCGGCCGTGCTCATCTGCAGCAGTTCTTCACGGCTGTAGCCGGTCATCTCGCAAAACTTGTCGTTCACCGCCAGCCAGGGTGCATGGCGGTCCTGTGCCGGCCGCGTCGAAATGCCGACCCCCGCGTGATCGAACATGGTGCGAAAGCGCTGTTCGCTGTCGCGGAGATCGGCCTCGCGGCGCTTCAGCTCGGTGATGTCGATCAACGTAATGACGGTCTGGCCGGCGGCCGTTCGTGCCTCGCGGACCAGGTGATAGCCACCGTCGGTGCGCCGGCTCTCGCGCTCAATGAGTGCGCCGCCGCGGTGCTGTGCCAGACGCTGCCGCACGAATTCACCGGCATCGCTGATCTCGCCCTGCCGCAGTCGTACCTGCGCCCTCGCCATGAGGACGCGCTCGAATGTCCAGCCGACAGCCAAACCGGGCAGCTCCGCCATCCGCGCATATGGTTCGTTGAAAAAAACCAGGCAGTCGTTCTGGTCAAACAGCGCGAGCCCCTCGTCAATATGACCGGCAATGGTCCGCAACCGCTCTTCGCTGTCGCGAATGGCGCGCTCGCTGCACTCCTGCGCGGTCACGTCGTTGAAGGCGACGAGTCGCGCCGCCTTGCCGCCGAACTCGAACAGGCGTGAAATGCTGTCAACCTTGATCTCGGCGCCATCGTGCGTGACATGCGTGCGACGGACCGGTTCGCTCACCCCCCCCGGATGGGCGGCCACAAAACGGAGATAGGCATCGCGCGTCGCCGCGCTTTGCAGTTCCGGCGTCGTCATCCCGGCAAACTGCTCACGGGTATAACCGTACTTGTCCATCATGGCCTGGTTTACGGCGAGGATGTTCAGCGACGCGTCGTCGCGGATGATGATCGGCAACGGATTGGTCTCGAACAGTTGCCGGTACAGTTCCTCGCTCTGCCGCAACGCATCGACCATGCGCGCAGTTTCCGCGGCATGCTGCCGCTGGCGCGAGAAAAACCGCAACAAACCGGCGGCCAACAGCACGATCAGCAACACCATTACCACAACGCCGCCGATATACCGGGTCCGCACGTCGTTGAGGCGGGCAGCCACGCTTTTCTCGTCCACGCTCACCGCGACCAGCAGCGGGAGTTTTCCCGTTTCACGATAAGCCCAGTTTCCGGTCGACGCGCTCCCCGCCATCGGCGCAACAGTCCTGCCGCCGCGCCCCGCCGCCGCGTCAGCCGCATGGACCATGAACGTCCAGTCGGCCTGCATCAGCGCATGCTTGTCGTCAGAACCGCGATTGAACACCGCGCGTGCGGCCCCGTCGCGGCCGATCAGCGCGATCGCCCCGGCGTCGCCAAAATGCCCCTCCCGCAACAACCGATCCCAGTACGAGAGATCCACGGCAATGATGGCTACGCCGCCGAACGACCCGTCGGGCCTGTTGATGCGCCGGGTCAGGTGGAATGACCATTTCCCGGATACCCGCCCCAGCACGGGCTTGTTGACAAAGAGTTGGCCGGTATCGCGCTCGACATGGGCGCGGAAATGCGCCAGATCGGCAATGCCGGCGCCCGGCGGAATCGGCAGGTTGCTGAGTATCAGGCGCCCTTCAGCGTCAGCCACCGACATCACGGCGATGGCGTCCGCGAGACCATCAAATTGCCGCTTGATCCGGGCAATATCGGCGCGCACGCCGTCGCGCTCATAAATCCACTTCAGGTAACGCACCGCATCGTCCACGCCGAGCAGGGTGTTGCGGGCATGCGCCTCCAGCACCAGCGCCACGTCGTCCGCGTGGCGCAGCGCAAATTCGCGCTCGGCCGTGCTGTGGTTGCGATACGACAGCCACGCCGCGGCGATGACCGCGATGATCAGCAGTCCGGCGGCAGCGACGACAACCCATTCGGCCGCATGGCGGGAAAAGACCGCAGGTCTGGAAAACCGGGAACGCGGATGGCCGTTGTCATTCATAGGACAGGGGCTGCCGCCGGGTGCGGCCCGGCGCATGGTCAGGGTGAAAATCCGACCCAAAAAAGGGGCGCAAGGCGGGGAGGCTACCAGTACATCGCGCGGACGGAAATCGATGAATTAGGGGGTGGAATCAGCCCTATTCCGTGCCTGCTCCCCCGGCGCCGGAGATCATTCACGCCGGATGGGCTGAAATCCGCAAATACCACAGCCACGCGCACCCGCCCGCCAGCATCAACCCGCCCATGGTCAACGCCAGCGTCAACGCGCGGCCCGACACCAGCGGCGACACCACGCCGGCGGCAATGCCGGCCAGCAGGCTGTGGGCAAAGCCCTGCAGGGATGACGTCATGCCACGCAGTTGCGGATAGAGGTCGAGGGTCAGCAGCGTCAGGCTGGGCATCGCCAGCGCCATGCCGATGGTATAGAGCATCACCGGCAGCACGGTCCACGGCAGCGCCGGCGGGAACAGCGCGCAATAGCTGATGTTCAGCGCCACCGCGCAGGCCATCGTCAGGTAACCGGCCAGCACCGTACGGCGCGGCGTGAGCCGGCCGGCCAGCCGCCCGGACAAAAACGCCCCCAACATCACCCCGCCGATGCCCGGCACAAACAACCACGGAAAATCCGTGGCGGAGAGATGCAACAGGTCGTAAATCACCGCCGGCGCCGACACGATGTAGAGAAAAAATCCCGAAAAATTCAGCGCCACCGCCAGACACAGCAACACCAGTTGCGGATTGCCGCCCAGCTTCAGGTAGTTGCGCAGCAGCGGCCGCGCATGAAACGGCTGCCGCGCCGCGACCGGATGCGTTTCCGGCAGGCGCCGCCACGCGGCAGCCAGTACGGCGATGCCGTACAGCGCAAGAAACCAGAATATCGAGCGCCAGCCGAGCGCGTTCTGCAGCCAGCCGCCGATGATCGGCGCGATGGCGGGCGCAATGCCGAAAATCATGGTCACCAGCGACATCAGCCGCTGCGCTTCATGGCCCTGCTGGCTGTCGCGGATGATGGCGCGGCCGATGATGATGCCGGCCCCGGCTGAAAGGCCCTGTAGCGCGCGCCAGAACAGCAGTTGCGGCAACGTAGTCGCCAGCGCGCAGCCGATGGCGGTGATCACATAGACGGCGAGGCTGGCGAGGATCACCGGCCGCCGGCCGAACGAATCCGACAGCGTGCCGTGAAACAGGGTCATCAGCGCCACGCTGAACAAATACAGACTCAGCGTCTGCTGCATCTGCGCAGGCGTCGCCTGCAGGTCCGCAGCCACCCAGGGAAATGCCGGCAGATAGGTGTCGATCGTGAACGGCCCGATCATCGCCAGCGCCGCCAGGATCATGGCGAGCACCGGCAGCGTGATCGGCGCGGCGTGGCGCGGTGCTGCGCTCACGCGCGATCCAGTCTGCGGTACTGGATGGCTTCGGCGACGTGGTTGCCGGCAATGGTGCGCGCCACCTTGAACCCGCGAGCATGCAGCCGAGCAGACATCAAATGCCCGCTTCGGGCCAGGACGGAGTTGCCGCTCCCGGGGGGTGAATATCCTTGTGCTGGATGCCGAGAAAGATCGGCCCGGCTAGATGCCGGTGAATGTTGACTTTCGCGTTATAGACCGCGCGGCTCATGCCGTGTTTGTCGCGAATCTGATAGCGGCTTACCAGGAAATCACCGCCGGACACGGCCTGACCGGTCAGATAGCAGCGGATGTTCTCTATATGGTCCTCTGCGACGGCCATGCCTTTCAATTGATCGAGTGACGCGATCGTCTTTGCCACGAAATCGAGGGTGCCGTAGCGCGTGATGCTATCGGTGCCATCGCCACCAATTTCGATATTGAAGTCGCCGAGAAGAATCTGTCCGGGCAGCGCCCGCTCGATCATCCTCGAGAGATCGATGGTGACCTGGCCGACGATGTAACCGAAAGTGGTCGGGTTCAGAGCCTCGACCTGGTAGAACTCGTAATGTTCCCCGACGTGGAAGGCCGCGCGCAGCTTTGGCACCGGAAAACGCTTCGCCTTGCGTTGCGCGACAGCGTTATCAGTGAGAGTGAGCATCATCAGTTGGTAGAGGGTGATATTGGCGTCGAGAGTCCGCTCACGGTTCCAGATGTAGAAGCCGTCGCCGGTGGTGGTGCGGGCAAAATTGATTTCGACACCCCTGGACAGCAACTGGCGGTAAGCCGAATTCACCGAATAGCTCAGGCTGTTCAGCATCGCGACCTGCTCCAGCGGCGAGCGCAACGAAAAGCCGACGGCGTCGAGCAGCATCACGGCGCGCTCACGCACCAGTGACACGCCATAGCGCGTCACCAGACGCGTCACCAGCGCGTCGTCCGGGCGGCCGGCGGCCGGGAAATCCTTACGGAACACGCGAGACGCCTTTCCCAGCGCGCCGCAGATACGGCCAAATTCCGCCGGCGGCACGAATTTGGGGCCAGCCAGGATACCGTTGATGAAACTGCTGGCGCCGGACGATGTGTCCGGCACTCCCGAGTCGGCATCGAAGGCTTCGATAATCGCGTAGTGCCGCACCGCGAGGAACCGGAATTCACTCTCCACCCGGGTCCACACCAGAATGATGTTGTCACCCAAGTCCCAGACATCGAACAGCATGTTGTCGAGGCTCACCAGCGCCTGCCGGATCTGTGGCGTCAGCACCTGCGCTTCGCCGATCGCGGGCACAAGGATATCAAGCCAACTGGACCGTTTAATATCGACCTCCTACAGATCAGGTTCGCGGCACGCCTGTTTGCGGGCCGCCATGTGTAACTGTAACCGGATGCAACGTGCGCAAGCAGTGGCCGCCTGACCCGGCTTCAACTAAACCGGTAAAAGACCTGCTTGGAAAACTGGTTGCACCATATTCGGCAACAGTTATGTCGGTATGTAATTGCGCGGATCCACGGCACCCACGTGCACCCGCCGCTTGTAGCCGGGCGGTCGCGATAACACGCGCACGCCGCCACCATCGAGTTGCAAATCAAGGATGAAGCGCAGCGTTTCAGCGTCAACACATTCAGCTCGCCGCCGAAGACCTTCATGGATCTGGTTGGTCAGCAGCACTTCTCGGAGCCGTCGCAAATGGCACTCGATCGCCTCCAGATAGAGGTTATGGTCGTCTGATTGGTTCGCGGCATAGCGGTAGACACTTTCAAAATAACCATCCATGCGCTCCTTCCATATTTTCCCGTGGAACTCGGGGGTCCTGCGCAAAAGATCCTCGCGCGATGCGAAGAGGGGGGCCGGGCCGTCGTGATGGGGATTACCCGCCAGGCCGCAAATCTCGAATTCAGGATAGAGAAAATCGCGGCATTTCTCCAGGTAGCAACGGTCGGACATCTGCGCCAACACATCTGCGGTACCAAGCATGAAGCCCAGGCGCCGATCCAGCGGATGATGCACCCGGATCTGGTCCAGCGGGATCTCATAGCCGGTGAAGTGCACGAGTTGTTCCGCTAACGGACCTTCCTCTGCAAAGCCCACCGAGGGCAAGAATTCAGCGAGAAAATCACCACTGCGGCGCACGTGGAAAAGGGTGAACTGGGCGCCGTGGTATTCCTCGTCCGTACTCTTGCGGATGTAACCGGCATCGTGGAACAGCGCCGCGATCACGCCCAGTTGGGCGCGGCGTTGGCCCAGACGGCCTGCGGGCGCGGTCTCCCGCTCGTGCCCGTCCAGCAGGCGCGCCATGACCAGCGCGCAATCGAGACTGTGCCGTGCATCATGGTACCAAGTCTCGCAGCCCGCGTAGCCGGGCAGCGTTCCCGTATAGAGGCGGCTGAATACGTCGAAGGCCTTTTCAACCGGTCGCAGGTCGCTGCCCTGCCCCATCCGGCCCAGAATTGCGCAGACCTCCTGGCATACGATCCGCGGGTCAACCACGAACACGCTGTTCATAACATCGTAATGATTGCGTCGGATGACATTATCCACGGCCAGCCCCCGGTCAAGCAGTCATTTCAGTTATGTGAAGTCATGGATGAAACAGGATATCAAGCCAACCTTTGTTTGATTACCGGTCGTCGATAAAAAATCCAGCGGGGCTCGATCAATGACGGGCGCCGTATACTTTACGTCGCTGCCGCAGCACCGAGGAACTTTGCTTCAATTTCCGCCGCAGGCAGCGGCCGGCTGAACAGGTAGCCCTGCATCTCGTCGCACTTGAGTAGCTTGAGCAGGCTCCGTTGTTCTTCGGATTCAACCCCTTCCGCAATCACCTTGAGGTTGAGCCCGTGGGTCATCGAGATAATGCTGGAAACGATGGTCATGCTGCCGGCGGATTCCGTCATGGTCATGATGAACGACCGGTCAATTTTAAGCGCACTGACCGGCAACTTTGCAAGATACCCCAGTGACGAGTACCCGGTCCCGAAGTCGTCAATGGCGATGGTCAATCCCATATCCCTTACCGCACTCAGCTTCCTGATGCTGTCCTGGATATCCTCCATGATCAGGCTCTCGGTGATCTCGAGATCAAGGCCATGAGGCGACCCATGATGCCGCTGCAGCGCATCATGCACGTCCTCGACGAAATTTTTATGTCGCAGCTGGACAGGGGACACATTCACCGCAATGCGCGGCGGATTCAGGCCGAGAGCAAACCATTTGCCATAGTCATAAAGCGCCTTGAATATGGCCCAGCGCCCGACCTCCAGTATCATGCCGGTTTCCTCAAGCAAGGGGATGAACCGGATTGGCGGCACCAGGCCGGTTTCGGGGTCGTTCCAGCGGATCAGGGCCTCAAGACCGCTGATTGTCCCTGTCGCGAGATCCACTTTGGGCTGATAGTGGAGAACGAACTGCTCCTTGTCCAAGGCCTGCCGCAGCTTGTTTTCAAGCAACAGATTCTGCGCCACGGCCGCGTTCATCTTGGGCTGGTAAAACAGATAACGATCCCCGGAGGCCTTGGCCTTTTTCTGCGCGGCCTCGGCGTTTCTCAAAAGAATTTCCAAATCGGCGCCGTCTTCAGGAAATACAGCGATGCCCGCCCGGGCCGCGACACGCAGCTCGTTGCCATCCACCTGGAAAGGTCGATCGTGGATAGCCGCCAGGATTATGTCGAGAAAGTGCCCAACACTTTCTGCTTCATCGATGCGCTGGCTCGCAATCGCGAAGTGATCGCCGCCAATGTGCGCCAATATGCTGGTTTCTTCGAGTGCATTTTTCAGACGTTGCCCGACTTGCCGTATCAGGTCATCCCCGGCTTGCCGGCCAAGGGTTTCGTTGATATTCCTGAACCTTTCCAGGTCAAGCATCACCACGGCAAATATTTTCCTGTCGTGCCGCGCCGCGCTCACGCGCTGCTCCAGCCGGTCGTTGAACAGCGTGCGGTTGGGCAGGCCGGTAAGGGCGTCGTAATAAGAGAGGTAATCGACCTTTTCCTGTCGGGCTATCGATTGCAGCGCGAACGAGATGTCCGCCATCAGTTCGTTGAGCAGCGCAATCTCGTCGTCGTCGAAGAATCCCCGCTCGGTCGCGAAGAGGGCGATGAGGCCTACCACGCTGTCGTCCACCACCAGCGGCAGGCACACCGTGGAATGGCAGCCATTCTTCAGTGCTTCCTGCCGCAGCGGGCCACCCTGCACTTCGGATTCGATGTCATTGCGAACAGATGCATTTCTCGTCCGGATTGCATCGGCCAGCCCTCCCCGCACGGCACTGATACCTGCCCAAGTCGGTGCATGCGCAGTTTCCGCCGAAAACCCCGTCCAGGCCACCGTCCGGATCTGCTGTTTTTCCTGGTCAATCGCCGCGACCCATGTGAACTCGAATTTTCCGTGCTCGGCGGCGATGCGGCAGGTTTCCTGCAACAGCGCATCCCGCTCGCGGATGCGAACGATGGCGGCATTGATCTCGCTCGACACCGCGCGGATGCGAGACAGCTTATCGAGCCTTTCCTCCTTGATGATGTGCTCCAGGGCAAAAGCGACATCCCCGGCAAGCTCGACCAGCAGCTTGATCTCCTCTTCATCGAAGAAGTTGAGTTCATTCGCGAACAGCGAAAGGCTTCCCGTCACTTCGCCCTCTACGATCAGGGGCAGGGTGATGGCCGAACGATAGCCGCGCCGGATCGCTTCCGCCCTCCGCGCGCCCCCCGTCTCCGGGTTGACCGTAATGTCGTTGTCGAACACCGGTTTGCGCGACTTGATCGCCTGCGCCAGGAGTCCCCGTCCCTGGGGCAGATCGCTGCGGATGGCGGTCTTGACGCCGCCCAGATATTCGCCGGCCTCGATGCCGGCCCAGGCCAGCGGCGTCACTTCCTGCATGGCCGGATCGTATGCGCCGATCCAGGCAATCCCGAAACCACCGTGCTCGACCGCGATACGGCAGGCTTCTTGGAACAGTTCGGCGCGATCACGGATGCGCACGATCGCGGAATTGATGCCGCTCAGCACCTGGTGAATCCGGCTCAGACGCGCGATTTTATCCTCCTGCCGCACGCGTCGCGTGATGTCGTGCACCACCGCGGTATAGAGCTTCCTGCCGTTTTCCGAACGCTTGGAAATGCTGACCTCGACGTTGATCAGGGTGCCGTCCTTGCGCCGGCCGAACAGCCGCTTGCCACGCATATCCATCGTGCGCGACTGGTCCGGGCCCTCGCCGAAGGCTTGCACATGATGACGATGCGCCTCGGCCGCCTCCGCCGGCAACAGCAGGTCCAGCGGCTTGCCGAGCACCTCCCCGGCGCCATAGCCGAAGACCTGCTCGGCGCCGCGGTTGAAAATGATGATGCGCTGTTCCTCGTCAATCGAGACGATGCCGTCGGCCGCCATGTCCAGCACTTCGCGATAGCGCGCGTCCGCCCTGTGCTGCTCCTCGTACAGGCGGGCTGCCTCGATGCCCGTCGCGGCGGCATTGGTGAAAATGCTCAGCACCTTGACCTGCCCGGCGGGGAAGGCCTGGTGCCTGCGCGTGCTGTTGACATTGATCACGCCGATCAGCTTGCCGCGCGTGATCATGGGCATGGACATGGCCGACTGGATTTCGGGGCGGGGGTGAAGCGGCGCCGGGAGCGTATCCTTGACTTCGCCCTCCCGCACCAGCGGCTCGCGGTGGGCGGCAACCCAGCCCGCGATGCCTTTGCCGACCTGCAGGAGCGTACCGAGCAGCGCATCCCGCCCCGCGCCCCGAACCGCCGCGACGTAGAGCCAGCAGCCGTCCTCGGTGAGCAACATGATCGAAGCCTCGTCGGCTTCGAACTGCGCGAGCGCGGCATCGGCAATCTTGTCGAGCAGAACGTTCGGGTCGAGCGTATGGGCGATGGCCTGGTTGAGCTCGTGGATCGCCACGGTGTTGCGCAGTTCCAGGTTCTCCAGCCGCAGCAGCCGCACGCTCGCTGCGCGCGCGAGCACCGGCAAAATGGCGCTCAGCTTGACGGGCTTCAGCACAAAGTCGAGCGCCCCCGCTTTCATTGCAGCTACCGCGGCCTCGATGGTGCCCTTGCCCGTCATGAGGATGCCGACCAGGTGCGGGTCGATTTTCAGGGCCGCGGTGAGCAACTCGACGCCGTCCATGCCCGGCATCACCAGATCGGTGAGCAGCAGATCGAACTGCTGCTCCTGCAAAGCTTTCAGCGCATCTTCACCCGCGGTGCAGCCCTCGGTCTCGTAGCCCTGGTCGCGCAGCGTGTCGCAAAGCACGCGCATGTTCGTCGCCTCGTCATCGACGATCAGTATCCGGGGAAGCGGAGCGGTGTTCATGCGCGCTCAGATTCCTGCGGGCCGGCAGAGCTGTGCGAGCGCTTCGCGCACTTCGCGCAGTTTCGGCGGCTTGGCGAGCACCCGGTCGACGTGCGGCGGGATGTCGCCCTCCGAAACCAGCCGCCGGCCCCAGCCGGTGAGCATGATCACCGGCGTGGCGGGAGACATTTCCTTCACCGCGACGGCGACGCGGCGCCCGTCCACGTAGGGCATGCCGAGGTCGGTGAACACCGCGTCGAACCTCTCCCCGCGATCGAGCGCCAGGCGGAACGCGGCGATGCCCGCCTCGCCGCCGTTCGCCGGGGTAATGACATGGCCGTCGGTCTCCAGCGCGTCGCGCAGCGACTTGAGCAGGATCGGGTCGTCGTCGATCAGCAGCAGCCGCAGCCGCGAGGATACATTGAGCGCCGCCGACGCACGGCCGGGCTCCCCGAGGGGCGCGGTCTGCGCGGCGAACAGGAGCCGCACGGTGGTGCCGGCGCCGGGCGCGCTTTCGATTTCCATCTCCGCGCTGTGCCGCTGCACCGTGCCGAACACCATGGCGAGGCCCAGGCCCGTGCCACGCTCACCCTTGGTGGTGTAAAACGGTTCCAGGCAGCGCTGGCGCGTCTCTTCGTCCATGCCGACGCCGGTGTCGACGACCTCGACGATCACGGATTGATCCGGCGCGGCGCCGGCGAGCCGGGTGCGCAACGTCAGCGTGCCGCCCTTGGGCAGTGCGTCCACTGCGTTGAAAATCAGGTTGGTCAGCGCCTCGCGGATTTCGCCCTCCACCCCCATGATCTTCGGCAGATCGGGCGCCAGTTCGGTCGCCGCGTGGATCACGACGCCGCTTTGCAGCGGCTGGTCGCTCCAGCGCGCTTTCGTCAGTTCGACGACCTGCTGCACCAGGTCGTTCATCTGCACGGCCGTGAGCGCGATCTGCTGCTCGCGCGGCCGGTAGAATTCCCGCATGCGCGCGACCGTCTGCGCCACGTCCTCGACCGAGCGCTGGATGGTCTCCAGATAGCCGCGGGCCCGATCGCTCAGGTTCTTCTCCGTTTCCAGCATCGACTCGGTGTACAGCGACACCGGCGAAAGGGCGTTGTTGATGTCGTGCGCGATGCCGCTCGCCATCTGGCCGAGCGCGCGCAGGCGCTCCTCCTGCATCATCGCGGCTTGCGTCTGGCGCAGGTCGTCGTAGGCCTGCCGCAGCGCGCCGTAGAGCTGCGCCTGGTGGGCGGCGAGCGCGATGTGCTCGCTCAACTGCCGCAGGAATTCGCACTCGATGCTACTGAAGCCATTCACTCCGCGCCGCGCGGCCACCAGCACGCCGAACACCCGGCTCTCGGATTTGAGCGGCGCCAGCACCATCGAACCGAGCCCGGCGCCGGCAAGGCGCTCGGGGAACGGGAAACGCACCTGGCCGATGTCAGGCTCGTACACCAGTTGCCCCTGCACGCAGCGCGCAAGGCCGTTGTTGTCGATGCCGATCGTGGCCTTCGCGTCCATGGTCAGCTCGTGGGCGAACGCCGCGCTCTTCACGCCGACCGAGGTCACCGTGAGCGCATTGGCCGCCGCGTCATACAGGCACACGCAGCCGAAATCGATCGGCAGGCTGTCCTCGATGCTCCGCACCGCGACTTGGAAAATGCTCTTCAGATCCTGGCGCTCGCCGATCGAACGCGTGATGTGATCGAGCAGGTTCAGGTGCTCCAGTTGCCGGCCGATCCGCCGCTCCGCCTGCTTGCGCTCGGTCACATCGCGCACCGTGCTGATGATCAGCGTCCCTTCCGGCGTGACGAGCGGGCTGAGACTGATGTCCACCGCGAATTCGCTACCGTCCTTGCGCCGCGCGAACAGTTCGCGGCCCGCGCCCATCGCGCGCGCATGGGGTTTCTCCTGGTACGAGGCGCGTTGCGTGACATGTGCCGCGTGCAGGCGCTGCGGGATCAGCAACTCGACGGGCTGACCGAGCAGTTCCGCGCGCGCATAACCGAACACTGCCTCGGTACGGGCGTTGACGATCACAATCCGGCCCGTGTGATCCACGATCACGATGGGATCCGGGGCGGCTTCCACCACCACCGCGGTGCGCGCCATCTGTGTTTGCAGCGCCGCGGCCATGCGGTTGAACGCGGCGGCGAGCCCGGCCAGCTCGCCGCGATACTCCGCCTCCGGGACACGCGCGGAGAGTTCGCCTTCGCTGAGCCTGGCGGCGGCGCCTGCCAGCCTGGCGACCGGAGCGCGCACGAACTTCTCCGCGACGGCGACCATGGCGAACAGGACGAAGCCGGCGACGATGATCAGCACCACGAGCGCGGTCGCAAGCTCGCGGTCCGCCGCCGCGGTCAGCGCCTCGCGTGTAGCGCCCACCCGGATGACGAGGGAGCTTTCGGGGAAATCGCGTATATGCGCGACCGCAAAAATCCGCGAATTGCCGTCAATGCCGACCGTCTCGAACGCTTCGCCCGGACGCTGGGCGCGCAATGCCTGGTTGATCGGCGCCTTCGGATCAAAATGCCCGAACCACCTGTCATTGTCCGGTTGGCGATAGAGTACGCGGCCTTCCTTGTCCGAGATCACAACGACGAGGCTCTGCGATGGCAGCGCGCTGGAAATCTCCGCCCCGATCCAGGCGAGATCAAGGGCGGCGGCGAGTACGCGCTGTACTTCGCCGCTCGCGTCCAGCAGCGGCTGGGCGACTGGCAGAGCCGCCACCTTCGTCACCCGGCCGATGAGCGGCTTTCCAATCGCCGCTTGCCGGGTCTCGAGTGCTCGCCGGAAGTAGTCCCGGTCCGCATAGTTCACGGGCGCGGCCGCCGGGTCCGAGGGGCACAGCAGCCTGCCGTCACGGCCTGCGACGAAGAGCACGGAATAACGCTTGCCCAATTCAAGTTGCGCCGCGAGCGCCGCCGCGCAGGCGGCAAAGTCGTTGCCGCGCAGCGCCGGGTTTGCGGCCATGGCGTGCAGGAGCTGGCGCGTGCCCCGGATGTGCGCCGCCAGTTCACTTTCGGCTTGTTTTGCCACGCGGGCCACTGCGGCGTGCGCCTCGGCGAGCGCCTGCTGGCGCGACCCGATGGCCTGGTAAACCGCAAGGCCGAAGAGCGGCACGAAGCCGATCAGCGCGAGCAGAATCAGCTTCCCCCGCAGGCTTCCCCACCATCCGTTTTGCTTGCGGTCAGTCATGCGGCCTCCCTGCGGCCACCCATGCAGAGATGAGCATTGCGAACAGGATCGGGGGTTGGGCGCACATGATCACAGGCCCGTTCACGGTGCGGTGCATCGACGCTCTTGTCCACGCGTTCCGCATTTCGAGGGCCCCCAATTCAGGTAATAACGCACCGTGATACGTGAAACATGTTCGTGGCGTTGTGGATACTGAACCAAGCGACCGCCGACAATGAGAGGGATCGCCTCTTGATATAAATCAAAATGATTCTTTTATCTTATTAAGGAATCGCTGATCAAGTGGCCGCATGGAGCGACAGATGAACGCGATTCGATTGAATTCGTGAGTTGAACAAATTTTTCACCCTTATGCAGGCTATTTTTAGAGATCAATCGGGGCATGCCCCGGTATTTAGCTCACGCTGGACGCACCTGTCCTGCGAGTGGTATTCCCCATTTGCTCAGATTGATCAATGCCAGCATCGCGAACGCGCGATTGGCATTCTTGGCCAAGCCGCGATAGCGGACTTTGGCGAAACCCCAGAAGCGCTTGAGCGTCAGGAACGGATGTTCGACCTTGGCGCGCACCCTGGACTTCCTGCGGTTGGTCTCCTTGTCCGCGTCGGTCAACGGCCGATTCTTGTAGGCCCGTTTGTTGGTGAAGTCGCGTGCCTCCGGTGCAATGACCTTGAGCCGTTCGCGCTGTTTCTTGCCCCGGTAGGCGCTGTCGCCGTAGAGCCGGGTCTCCCCGCCATGCAGCAGGTTGGGCAGCTCTTGGCTGTCATGCACGTTGCCGGCGGTGACGCTCGCGCTGTGGATCAGGCCGGTTTGACTGTCCACGCCGATGTGCAGTTTCATGCCGAAGTGCCATTGGTTGCCCTTCTTGCTCTGGTGCATTTCCGGGTCGCGGCTCTGCTCCCGGTTCTTGGTCGAGGGTGGCGCTGCGATCAGTGTGGCATCGACAATCGTGCCCCCGGAGAGCTTCATGCCATTAGCCTGGAGCAACTCGCCGATCGTGGTGAACAGCGCGGCGCCGATCTGATGTGCTTCGAGCAAATGGCGAAATTGAAGCAATGTCGTGGCGTCCGGCGCGCGCTCACGACCAAGGTCAATCCGGCAGAAGTCGCGAAACACAGCCACGTCATACAGCGCATCCTCGCAGGCTTCATCGCCCAGGTTAAACCAGTTGGCAATCAGATACATCCGCAGCATCCGCTCCACGCCTTTCGGTGGGCGACCGTTTCCGGCCTGCGGGTAGTGCGGCTCAATCAGTGCGCACAACGCCGCCCACGGCACCAGCGCTTCCATGCGCGCCAGAAACTCCGCCTTGCGGGTGGCTCTGCCATGCACCTCGAACCCCTTCGTCGTCGCAAATGTCATCTGCTTCATGTCTCGCCCCGCTGTCTTCGATCACACGATCTACCTATCAACAACGTACAACCACCGTTCGCGTGGACTGATTCGCGGACTTATTCAGCGTTTCCTTAAATCAAGTGCCTATCAGCACACCAGTATATTGGTATTTTATTAAAAAATGTCGATCAATCTGATCAATATTTAATCATCGCCCCCCGGGAGTTAAGGTGTTAAATGAGCCATGTTTCAACATTTTCGAAGACTTCAGGCGTTCAGGCTGAAGCATTTACCCTGCCTTAAAACCCCTGTTGATAATAGGCTTATTGTCGAAATTGGCTATCATCAGGAACAGGGGCGCTCGTTGACGATCAAGAGTTTGCTCTTGTTGAAACTTGGTGCATCTGCGACCGTCCGCCGGCGTCTGCAAAGGCTTGTTAATCTGGGCGTGGTTCACAAGTGTCGCGTCAGCCACGACAGACGGATCTGTCACCTCGAAATCGATCCCGCGATGCGCACAAAGTTTGCCAACTACCTGAAGCTGATCTCAAAGCTGTGATGCGCTGAACACCCGCACGACCTGCGCCGGATCATCAACAGGGCTGATAATGTTGTGCAGTTCCAGATGGCCGAACTACGGCTTTTTAGATTTGAGCCGCACGCGCTCGAACCGAAAATGAATAAAGGATGCGCCCCCTTTTAAGCGTAGGCGCGGCGAGCATCGGCAGCGTAATCAGTGCGGTGATGCGCTCACGCGCGGCCCAGCCGACGGTACTGAATCGCTTCGGCAACATGGCTGCCGGCAACCGCCTCCGCACCGGCCAGGTCGGCGATGGTGCGGGCGACCTTGAGAACGCGGTGAACCGGATTAACCAGCGCGCGTCGCTTTCGTGCGCGCCCGTGCCGGGTGCCGGGTTATTCGTGTTGCGGATCGCGCAACACCGACCAAGGATCCCAGCGCCGCATTGACGGCTTCGTTGGTCGGAAAGATTTTTGCCAATTCCGGCGTGAGTATCACCAGATTGCTGCCCTTCCTGAACTCGGCGTAGTGTTTCCCGCGCACTCCTTTGCCGAGGCTCGCAATCCGGTATTCGGCGCGCATTTCTTCAACCTTCTTCATGGATTTTCCTTTCATGTCTGGTCGCAAGACGCGCACCGATGATCCGGCACGTTGCCCTGCGGCAGGTAAAGATTACAGCCAGAACTCTCCCCATGCGGGACAGTCCGAACATCAACCAGCGTTCTTCGTCAATCGAGTGATCCGGGTCGACAAACGTATAAGCCATGGGGTCGCCAAAAACCGAGGCGGCCTCCTCAAAACTGACCTTGTGTTTTTTGAGATTGCGCGCGGCTTTCGCCGGATCGTACTCAAATTCCATGGTGCATTGACTGTATCAGGTGTGAGCCCAGGGTGCCATGCGGCTCACGCGCGATCCAGCCTGCGGTACTGGATCGCTTCGGCGACATGGTTGCCGGCGACGGCATCCGCGCCGGCCAGGTCGGCGATGGTGCGCGCGACCTTGAGGACGCGGTGATAGGCGCGCGCCGACAGGCCGAGGCGCACGATGGCCTGTTTGAGCAGGGTCTCGCCCTGCTTGTCGGGCGCGCAATGGCGGTCGATCTCGCGTGTGGCAAGTTGGGTGTTGGGTTTGCCCTGGCGGGCGAGCGCCTGTTCGCGGGCGACGCTGGCGCGTGCGCACACCACGGCCGAGGATTCACCTGCCGCGGCGCCCGTGAGTTCTTCCTGCGCCAGCGCCGGCACTTCGATCTGCAGATCAATGCGATCAAGCAGCGGTCCGGAAATACGCGAGCGGTAGCGCGCGACCTGGTCGGGCGTACAACGGCAACGTCCGTTGTAATGGCCCAGATAACCGCAAGGGCACGGATTCATCGCCGCGATCAACTGGAACTGCGCGGGGAAATCCGCCTGCCGCGCCGCGCGCGACACGGTGATGCGTCCGGATTCCAGCGGCCCGCGCAATACTTCCAGCACGCGGCGCTCGAATTCCGGCAATTCGTCGAGAAACAGCACGCCGTGCATGGCCATGGAAATTTCGCCGGGTCGCGGATTGCTGCCGCCGCCGACCAGCGCCACGGCGGACGCCGTGTGGTGCGGCGCGCGATACGGCCGGCGTTTCCACGCGCTGACATCGAAGCCGTTGGCGCCGACCGACTGTATCGCCGCGGATTCCACCGCCTCCTGCTGCGTCATCGGCGGCAGCAGGCCGGGCAGACGTTGTGCGAGCATGGTCTTGCCGGTGCCCGGCGGTCCCACCATCAGCAGGCTGTGGCCGCCGGCCGCGGCGATTTCCAGTGCGCGCCGCGCCTGGCTCTGGCCCTTGACGTCGAGCAGGTCCGGATAAACCACGGCCTCGCCGGCGACGACCGGCGCCGGCCGCGGCAACAGGCCCTGCCCCGCGAGATGCGCGCAGACTTCGCCCAGAGTCGTGGCGGCATGCACCGCCACATTTTCAGCCAGCGCCGCTTCCGCGGCATTCGCCGCTGGCACCACAAACGCACGGCCGTCGCGCGCCACCGCCAGCGCCATGGCCAGCGCACCGCGCACCGGACGCAGTTCACCGGTCAGCGCCAGCTCGCCGGCGAATTCATGATCCTGCAGGCGCGCCACGGGAATCTGCCCCGAGGCGGCGAGTATGCCCAGCGCGATCGGCAGATCGAAGCGTCCGGATTCCTTGGGCAGATCGGCCGGCGCCAGATTGACGGTGATGCGCCGCGCCGGAAATTCAAAGCGCGCGTTTTGCAGCGCGGCGCGCACGCGATCCTTGGCCTCTTTCACTTCCACTTCGGGCAGGCCGACGATGGTGAACGCCGGCAGGCCGTTGGCCAGATGCGCCTCAACGGTGACCAGCGGGGCCGTCATGCCCGCCAGCGCGCGACTATAGAGTACGGCCAGAGACACGGGGTTTCAGCGCATCCAGAAAAAAGAAGGGGAAAACGTGACTATTCAGCGTGGACGAAACGTCCACATCTTCCCTCACCCCTGCCCCCTCTCCCGGAGGGAGAGGGGAGTAAACCCTCGCCCTTCGGGAGAGGGTGGCGCGTAGCGCCGGGTGAGGGAGGGTTTTGACTTTTCGTCCACGCTGAATAGTCACGGGAAAACAACATAACGGCTGTGGTCAGCCTGCGGCTGACGACGGCCACCGCCGCCACGACAGGCTGCTGACGGGAAACGGGCCGGTCGGCTAGCGCCGTGCCGCCGCGCGCCCCGAAGGAAGTCCCCTTGGGGGGGATGATTCCATGTCCGCCACTTTTTTCTCGAGTTCGACCAGTTTGGCGCGGGTTCGCACCAGCACTTCGCGCTGAATATCGAATTCTTCGCGGGTCACCAGATCCAGGCGGGCAAACACCCCGGCAAGCATGGCGCGCAGGTTTTTTTCCAGATCGGCCGCCGGGCCTTGCGCCAGCACGGCGCGCACCCGGTCGTTGATTTCATCCAGCAGTTTTTGATCCATGACGCCTCCACTGCAGCGAGTGTAACAACACCGGGTATTTCAGCCGAATATCTCCACACGGAGCCGGCATGCCAGTACCTGGTGCATGGCACCCGGAACACGCACTGCTGCGGTGCGCCCCATTTTCATGGCCTACCGATATTATTCCGTAGCATGTTGAATAATAACGTTTATTTAATCTGGCACGGTCCCTGCTGATAGACCCGCGCAACTCTATTGCACCCATGACCACACTGAAAGGGAAAACCATGTTCAAAAAAACCATCATCGCCGGACTCGTTGCCTCGGCTGTTGCACCCGCGCTGGCGTCAGCGGCAGATTCGCCGCATACGCTGACCGGCAACGCCGGCATTTACAGCCAGTACATATTCCGTGGCCTGACCCAGACCAACAAGGATCCCGCTCTGCAGGGCGGTTTTGACTACAGCCACTCCAGCGGCTTCTATGCCGGCACCTGGCTGTCAAACATCAGCTGGCTGACGGATTCCCCGGCGGCCACCGGATACAAGAGCAGCAGCCTGGAATGGGATGTTTACGGCGGCTACAAGGGCACCTTCGGCAAGAGCGACTTCGGCTACGACGTCGGTGTCCTGCAGTACTACTATCCGGGCACCCATGACGCCGCGCTGTACCCCGGCACCGTCAAGGCCGACACGCTGGAGGTTTACGGCGCGCTGACCTGGAAATGGCTGAGCGCGAAATATTCGCACAGCATCGGCAACAAGACTTTCGGCGTCGCCAACAGCCGCGATACCTATTACCTCGACCTGTCGGCCAACTACCCGCTGACCGACAAGCTGACGCTGGTCGCGCATTACGGCGTCCAGGAATTCGACGGCAGCACGGCGGCCGGCGTATCGAACGACTCGTTCGCTTCGTACAAGGACTGGAAACTCGGCGTGAGTTATGCGCTGCCGAAGGATTTCACCGTCGGCGTGTTTGCCAGCGGCAGCGACATGAACGCCACGCAGAAAGCGTTCTACACCAACGCGTCGGACAACCGGTTCACCGGCAAGGACACCGTCACGGTCTTCCTGTCGAAAACCTTCTGATTGACTGTATTGAAACCGGGGCCGGCGGCAGCGCCGGCTCCCAACCAACCGGGGACATCACATGAAACTCGTTACGGCCATCATCAAGCCGTTCAAGCTCGACGAAGTACGGGAAGCGCTGTCCGCCATCGGCGTGACCGGCGTGACCGTCACCGAGGTCAAGGGCTTCGGACGGCAAAAAGGGCACACCGAACTCTACCGCGGGGCTGAATACGTGGTGGATTTCCTGCCCAAAATCAAAATCGAAGCGGCGATCAAGACCGATCTGCTCGAACAGGTCATTGAAGCCATCGAAAAATCCGCGAACACCGGCAAGATCGGCGACGGCAAGAT
Source organism: uncultured Bordetella sp. (assembly GCA_964486865.1). Lineage (GTDB taxonomy): Bacteria > Pseudomonadota > Gammaproteobacteria > Burkholderiales > SG8-41. The sequence continues at coordinate 13,180 of CAZAOZ010000032.1, read as the reverse complement.
TTTCGTCTCCGAACTTGAGCAGGTGATTCGCATCCGCACCGGCGAGACCGGCGCGGACGCCCTTTGATTGGAGAACAAGATGAGAAAACTATTCGCAGTTCTCGCCCTGTTCGGCGCCCTGAGTCTGGCCGGCACGCCGGTCTTCGCGCAGGACAAGCCGGCCGGAGCGCCTGCCGCCGCGGCACCCGCCGCTGCTGCGCCTGTGGCAGCTCCCGCTGCCGCACCCTCAGCCGCCCCCGCCGCAGCACCGGCGCCGGCGCCCAACAAGGGCGACACGGCGTGGATGATGGTCGCGACCATACTGGTCATCCTGATGACCATTCCCGGTCTGGCGCTGTTCTACGGCGGCATGGTCCGTGCCAAGAACACGCTGTCGGTGCTGATGCAGGTGTACATCACCTTCTCGATGTGCGTGGTGCTGTGGGCCATTTACGGCTACAGCGTCGCCTTCACCGGCGGCAGCGCGTTCTTCGGCGGCTTCGACAAGCTGTTCCTGTCCGGCGTCAATGCGGATTCGGTTGCCGCAACCTTCAGCAAGGGCGTGGTCATTCCCGAATACGCGTTCATCGCCTTCCAGGCCACCTTCGCCGCCATCACTCCGGCGCTGATCGTTGGCGCGTTTGCCGAGCGGATGAAGTTCTCCGCGGTGCTGCTGTTCATCGTGCTCTGGTTCACCTTCTCCTACCTGCCGATGGCGCACATGGTCTGGTACTGGGACGGCCCGGATGCGATTACCAACGCGGCCTCTCTGGAAAAAGTCACCAATGCGGCGGGTTTCCTGTGGGCCAAGGGCGCGCTGGACTTCGCCGGCGGCACGGTGGTGCATATCAATGCCGGCATTGCCGGTCTGGTGGGCGCGTATCTGGTCGGCAAGCGCGTGGGCTTCGGCAAGGATGCAATGTCGCCGCACAGCCTGACGCTGACCATGATCGGCGCCGCACTGCTGTGGGTGGGCTGGTTCGGCTTCAACGCCGGCTCCAACCTCGAAGCCACCGGCACTGCCACGCTGGCACTGGTGAACACGCTGCTCGCCACCGCCGCCGCGACGATGTCGTGGATGATTTTCGAGTGGTTGCTGAAAGGCAAACCCTCGATGCTCGGCGCGGCTTCGGGTTCAGTCGCCGGACTGGTCGCCATCACGCCGGCCTGCGGTTTCGTCGGGCCGATGGGCGCCATCATCATCGGTCTTGCGGCGGGCATCGTCTGCCTGTGGGGTGTCAACGGCCTGAAACGCATGCTGGGTGCGGATGACGCGCTCGACGTGTTCGGCGTGCATGCGGTCGGCGGCATCCTCGGTTCCATCCTCACCGGCGTGTTTGCGGCGCCGGCGCTGGGCGGCACCGGCGTCTATGACTACGTCGCCAACAAAGTCGGCGACTTCGACATGGGCGCGCAACTGGTCATCCAGCTCCAGGCCGTCGGCGTCGCGGTGCTCTGGTCAGCGGTTGTCGCCTTCATCGCCTACAAGATCGTTGACCTGATCGTCGGGCTGCGCGTGACCGAAGAAGTCGAACGCGAAGGCCTGGATATCAACGAGCATGGCGAGAAGGCTTACCACATGTAATCGTTGTCCGGGATTTCCTCCTGGGTTTGCGGGCGCTGCGGCGCCCGCTTTTTTTGCCCCGGCTTTTGCCCCGATCACCCGGACAATCCGCCAATCCTGATGGGGTAGAATGGCCCTCCTCCCGGGGAACCCATGACCGTACCGCGCCTTACCACCGCACTGACCGGACCGCTGCAGGATCTCGAACACCGCATCCTGAAAGCCACGGTTGATATCGAGCACTGGCTGCGCGGCCAGTGGCAGGAACACGCGGCGCCGTTTTATGCGTCGGTCGATCTGCGCAACGCCGGCTTCAAGCTGGCACCGGTCGATACCAACCTGTTTCCCGGCGGCTTCAACAATCTCAATCCCGATTTCCACACGCTGTGCGTGCAGGCGGCGATGATCGCCATTGAAAAAGCCTGCCCGGACGCCCGCGGCATCGTGCTGGTTCCGGAAAACCACACGCGCAACCAGTTCTATCTGCAAAACGTCGAAAAACTCGCCACCATCCTGCGCCACGCCGGCGTCAAGGTGCATGTCGGCAGCCTGCTGCCCGAAATCACCGCGGCAACCGATCTCGAGCTGCCCAACGGCGCCACGCTGCGCCTGGAGCCGCTGCGGCGCGACGGCAACCGGCTGAAGGTCGGCGAATTCGATCCCTGCGTCGTACTGCTGAACAATGATCTGTCGGGCGGCGTGCCGGCAATCCTGCAGAATCTGGAACAGACCGTGCTGCCGCCGGTGCTGGCCGGCTGGGCGACCCGGCGCAAATCAAAACACTTTGCCGCATACAACGACGTCTCCCGCGAATTCGCCGCGCTGATCGGCATCGACCCCTGGTTCATCAATCCGTACTTCGAACGCTGCGGAAAAATAAATTTCCGCGAGCGCCTCGGCGAAGAATGCCTGGAAGGTTATGTCGCGGAAATCCTCGGCGACGTCCGCAAGAAATACGCCGAATACGGCATCACCGAAGAACCGTTCGTCATCGTCAAGGCCGATGCCGGCACCTACGGCATGGGCATCATGACGGTCAAGGATCCGTCCGAAGTCAAGGGACTCAACCGCAAGCAGCGCAACAAGATGGCGGTGGTCAAGGAAGGCCTTGAAGTGCAGGAAGTCATCGTGCAGGAAGGCGTGTACACCTTCGAGAATGTCGGCGACGCCATTGCCGAGCCTGTCGTGTACATGATCGATCACTTTGTCGTCGGCGGGTTCTACCGCGTGCATACCGAACGCGGCAAGGACCAGAACCTCAACGCGCCCGGCATGCAGTTCGCGCCGCTGGCCTTTGCCGAACCCTGCTCGTCGCCCAATCCCGGCGACCCCGGCTGTCCGCCGAACCGCTTTTACTCGTACGGCGTCATCGCCCGGCTGGCCCTCCTCGCCGCGGCGCTGGAAGTGGAGCGCATGGAAGCGGAAGCCGACGCGCCGGCGCAGCTGCGCGCCGCAACATGAAGCTCGCGTTCATCGTCGATCCCCTCGACGAATTCAAGCTGGAAAAAGACACCACCTACGCCATCATGCGCGCAGCCGCGGCGCGCGGCCACGCGCTGTACGCGCTGCAGCAGGAAGATCTCGCCTGGCATAAAGCTGCAGTCACCGGACGTGCGGCGCGGCTGCATCTGACGGGCGAAGCGCCGCGCTGGTACCGGCTCGATGCGCCCGCCGATACGCCGCTGGAACAGTTCGACGCGGTGCTGATGCGCAAGGATCCGCCGTTCGACATGGAATACGTTTACAGCACCTACCTGCTGGAAATCGCCGAACGCCGCGGCGCGCGCGTGTTCAACCGTCCGCAGGCGATCCGCGATTACAACGAAAAAATGGCCATCGCGCGCTTCGCCGAATTCACGGCCCCCACGCTGGTCACGCGCCGGATCGACCTGCTGCACGCGTTTCTGCGCGAACACGCGGATATCATTCTCAAACCGCTCGACGGCATGGGCGGCGCCTCCGTGTTCCGCGTCCGCGACGCGGATCCCAATCTCAACGTCATCATCGAAACGCTGACCGGCGACGGACGGCGCACGATCATGGCGCAGCGCTATATCCCGGACATCAGCAACGGTGACAAGCGCGTGCTGGTGATCGGCGGCAAGCCGGTGCCGTACTGCCTCGCGCGCATACCCAAAGCCGGCGAAACCCGCGGCAATCTCGCCGCCGGCGGCACCGGGGTGGCGCGGGAACTCACGGCGCGCGACCGGCTGATTGCCGAAACCCTGGGGCCGCAACTGGCAGCGGCCGGCCTGCTGCTGGTCGGGCTGGACATCATCGGGGATTTCCTGACGGAAGTTAATGTCACCAGTCCTACCTGTTTCCAGGAAATCACCGCGCAAAGCGGCGTGGATGTTGCCGCCATATTCTTGAATACATTGGAAAATTCCATACAGACTCGCCCTTGAGCGCCCATGTTGCAGCGCAAGAAAAGGCGGCGTAAAGTAGGGCGCTTTCGTAACCAAGGCTCCTCAAGTCCATGATCGGCATACTGATTATCAGCCACGGCACGCTGGGTGAAAGCCTGATCCACTGCGCCAGCCACATGCTCAACAAACGGCCGCCGCAGCTGCGCCAGCTCGGCGTCACGGCGCAGGACGATCCGGCGCAACTGGTGCCGCAGGCGCGCACGCTGATCAGGGAACTCGATGACGGCAACGGCGTGATGGTGTTCACGGACATGTACGGCGGCTCGCCGTCCAATATCGCCGCCAAACTGGTGATTCCGGGAAAAGTCGAAGCGGTCGCCGGCGTCAATCTGCCGATGCTGGTCCGCGCGCTGACTTATCGCGACAAATCGCTGGCGGAGATGGTGACCAAGGCCATCAGCGGCGGCTGCGAGGGCGTGTTGCGCGTGCCCCCGGTGTTCACCACGGTTCACAATGCTGCAACAGGAAGCTGAGATCATCAACAAGCTCGGGCTGCACGCCCGGGCATCCGCAAAACTCACGCAGGTCGCCGGCGGCTTTTCCAGCAATATCTGGGTCAGCCGCAATGGCCGGCGCGTGAATGCCAAGAGCATCATGGGGGTGATGATGCTGGCCGCGGGCAAAGGATCAAGGATAATCATCGAAACCGAGGGCGCGGACGAGGCGCCGGCGATGCAGGCCATCCAGGCGCTGATTGCCGGCCGCTTCGGCGAAGAGGAGTAAGCACAGTGATGAACGCGGAGCGCGGAATGCGGAACGAAATGCGCACGGCCCGTGGTTTCAGCTCATCACTCATCACTCCTCACTCCTCACTGCCCTCATGAGCCTCACCATCCACGGCATCGGCGTTTCCGGCGGCATCGCCATCGGCCATGCGCACCTGATCTCGCACACGCAGCTCGAGGTCTCGCATTACGAGGTGCCGGCGCGGCAGATCCCGGAAGAAATCGCGCGCTTTGACGCGGCGGTGCAGGCCGTGCGCGGCGAATTCGACCATTTGCGCACCGTAGTTCCTGCCGGCGCCCCCGCCGAACTCGGCGCCTTCATCGATCTGCACCAGACAATCCTCAACGACTCGACATTGTCCGAAATGCCGCGGTCCATCATTGCCGCCGAAAACTGCAATGCCGAGTGGGCGCTGAAAATCCAGACCGATGAACTGCTCATGCAATTCGATGCCATCGAGGATGTCTATCTGCGCGAACGCCGCACCGACGTGATCCAGGTTGCGCAACGCGTCATGAAGGTGTTGCTGGGGCAACCGGGGCATGCGCCGCCGCCCGCCGGCCCGGAAGACCAGAATCTGGTGCTGGTGGCACATGACCTGTCGCCTGCCGACGTGGTGCTGTTCAAGCAGCACCGTTTCGCCAGCTTCATCACCGATCTCGGCGGCGCGACTTCACACACCGCCATCGTCGCGCGCAGCCTGAACATCCCCTGCATCGTCGCGCTCCACCATGCGCGGCAACTGGTGAGCGAGAATGAAATCATCATTGTTGACGGCACCCAGGGCGTGGTCATCGTCGATCCCGATCCGCAGGTGCTCGCCGAATACCAGTTGCGGCAGCGCGCGTTCGGCCTCGAGCGCCAGAAACTCAAGCGGCTGCGCGACACTCCGGCGCAGACGCTGGACGGAGTGGACATCGAGCTGCACGCCAATATCGAGTTGCCGGGCGACGTGGCGCTGGCAATGGAAAGCGGCGCCACCGGCATCGGCCTGTTCCGCACGGAGTTCCTGTTCCTCAATCGCCCGGACCTGCCGGACGAGGACGAGCAGTTTGAAGCCTACCGCAAGGTCATGGAGGAGATGGGCGACCGGCCCGTCGTCATCCGCACTTACGACCTGGGCGCCGACAAGAAAACCGACGACACCGTGCGCCTCGCGCCGAATCCAGCGCTGGGCCTGCGCGCGATCCGCCTGTGCCTGACGGAGCCCAAGCGGTTCGTCACGCAGTTGCGCGCGATGCTGCGCGCGTCCTGTTACGGCAAAATGAAAATCCTGATCCCGATGCTGATGAACGCATCGGAAATCGATCAGGCCCTGCTGCTGGTCGAACACGCCAGGCGCAGTCTGGACGACGACGGAATTGCCTACGACCGGCAGGTGCCCATCGGCGGCATGGTTGAAATTCCCGCCGCGGCGCTGGCGCTGGGGCTGCTGACCAGGCGTCTCGATTTCCTGTCGGTGGGCACCAATGACCTGATCCAGTATCTGCTCGCAGTGGATCGCACCGACGATACCGTGGCGCATCTGTACGACCCGCTGCATCCGGCGGTGCTGACGCTGCTCGCGCATATTTTCAAGACGGCCGGCAAGGCCCGCATCCCCGTCGCGGTTTGCGGCGAGATGGCGGGTGACGTTGCGCTGACCCGCCTGCTGCTGGCGCTGGGGCTGCGCCAGTTTTCGATGCACTCCGCGCATCTGCTCGACGTCAAGCAGCGGGTGCTCCAGACCAGCCTCGCCGAAGCCCAGCCCATCGGCAGGAAAATGCTGCGGGCGACCGATCCCGCCAGGCTGCGCACCCTGCTCGACCGTCTGAATGCCTGACCTGATTTCCTGACGGGTTTCCCGTTTGGTCGCGGCCTGTTTGACAAGCTCCGGCCCGCCGGGTAACGTAAGCCCCTGTTTCTTCGCGCCGATTTGAAATCAGCTTGCGGGCGCGTAATAAATCCGGCTAAAGAGATATGTGAATTCTCGTAACCCCGGAGCGCAGGCTTTCGGGGTTTTTTTATGTCCACAACCGCAATCACACAACAAGCGCGGTCCGTCGGCGCAGTCACGCCGCAGACCGCGCGCTTTACCGCCCCGCTGCCGCTGCGCAGCGGCGCGGTGCTGCACGACTACGAACTGGTGTTCGAGACCTACGGCACGCTCAACGCCGGCCGCTCCAACGCCGTGCTGGTCTGCCACGCGCTCAACGCCTCGCACCATGTCGCCGGGTTCCATGCCGATAACCCGTCCAACACCGGCTGGTGGGACAACATGATCGGTCCCGGCAAACCGCTGGACACCGATCGCTACTTCGTCATCGGCGTCAACAATATCGGCGGCTGCCACGGCTCCACCGGGCCGCTCAGCATCAATCCCGACACCGGCAGAATATGGGGCGGCGACTTCCCGGTGGTCACCGTCGAAGACTGGGTGGACGCGCAGGCGCAGCTGGCCGATCACCTCGGCATCACGCAGTTCGCCGCGGTCATGGGCGGCAGTCTCGGCGCCATGCAGGCGTTGAGCTGGGCCATCCGTTACCCGCAACGCCTGCGCCACAGCATCGTCATCGCCTGCGCGCCGAATCTGTCGGCGCAAAACATCGCCTTCAACGAGGTCGCGCGGCAGGCCATTGCCGCCGATCCCGATTTTCACGGCGGCAACTATCTCGCACAGGGCACCGCGCCCAAAAGCGGGCTGCGGGTGGCGCGCATGATCGGCCACATTACCTATCTGTCGGACGACGAGATGGCGAGCAAATTCGGGCGCCAGTTGAGAAACGGCAAGCTCAACTACACCTTCGACAGCGAGTTCCAGATCGAATCGTATCTGCGTCATCAGGGCAACAAGTTCGCGGATTACTTCGACGCCAACACTTACCTGCGCATCACCAAGGCGCTCGACTATTTCGATCCGGCATTTGAGAGCGGCGGCAGCCTGACGCGGGCGCTGGCGCCGGTGCAGGCCGGCGTGCTGGTCGTATCGTTCACCACCGACTGGCGCTTCTCGCCGGAGCGTTCGCGCGAGATCGTGCATGCGCTGCTCGACAACCGCGCGCGCGTCACTTATGCGGAAATCGACGCGCCGCACGGACACGACGCCTTCCTGCTGGAAGACGCGCGCTACCACCGGCTAGTTGCCGCGTATTTCGACCGCATTCATGCGGAGGTGGCGCCATGACCGTCCGCAACGGCGCGCAACGCCCCGATTTCGCCGCCATCGCGCAGTGGGTGCGCCCGGGCGCGCATGTGCTCGACCTGGGCTGCGGCGACGGCACGCTGCTGAAATACCTGCAGCAGGCGCGCGCGGTCACCGGCTACGGCGTCGAGATCGACGACCGCAACGTGCTCGCCTGCGTGAACAACGGGGTCGATGTCATCCAGAGCGACCTGGAGCGCGGCCTCTCGGAGTTCGCCGACGGCTCATTCGATTACGTGATCCTGTCGCAGACCCTGCAGGCGATGCGCAACACCGAGCGCATCGTCCGTGAAATGCTGCGCGTCGGGCGCGCGGGCATCGTCACTTTCCCGAATTTCGGCTACTGGAAAAACCGCCTGCAGGTGCTGCGCGGGCAGATGCCGGTTTCAGATTCGCTGCCGTTCGAGTGGTTCGACACGCCGAACGTGCATCTGTGTACTGTCGCCGACTTCGAGCAGTTCTGCGCCGAACGCGGCATCCGCATCGTCGAGCGCACCGTGCTCACCGCCGGCAAGCCGGTGCAGGTCTGGCCGAACCTGCTGGGCGAACTCGCCGTCTATCACTTTGGCGCTTGATCCTTAAAACAGCAATTCGGCCACAGAGATCACAGAGAACACAGAGGAAAATCAAGAACGTGAACCATTTCCACATTCCACAAATCCGGTGCGGATCGTGTGAGTATTCAACTCCTTGAATCTCTTGGTGTTCTCTGTGACCTCTGTTATCTCTGTGGCTAATAGCTTTTTCCGGGTTGATTGGCTGCGCCTGACTGCGCAGCGGGCGCTTCCGCAAGCCGCGTCACCCAGCGCAGCAGCACCAGGCCGGGAATGGCAATCAGCACGCACAACAGGAAAAAACCCGGCCAGCCCAGCCAGGACGCGAAGAAACCGGTGGGCGCGGCCAGCAGCACGCGCGGCACGCCCATCAGGCTGGACAGCAACGCATATTGCGTCGCGGTAAAGCGGCGATCGGTGAGCGCGCCCATGAAACCGACGAAGGCGGCGGTGCCGAGCCCCGCGGTGAAGTTCTCCACCGCGACCACCGCCGCGAGTGCGGCGAGATCCGGCGGACAGTATGCGAGGATGACGAAACCCAGCGTCGAAATCATCTGGCCAAATCCGAACCACCACAGCGCGCGATAGACGCCGACGCGCAGTATCCAGATCCCGCCCAGCGTGCCGCCGGCAATCGTCGCCCAGAAACCGAACAGCTTGACCACGGCGCCGATTTCGGTTTTGGAATAGCCGAGATCCAGATAAAACGGAATGGTCATCGCCGAGGCCATGGTGTCGCCCAGCTTGTAGAACAGGATGAACGCCAGCGCCAGCCAGGCGCCCTCGCGCGCGAAGTAATCGCGAAACGGCAGCAGCACCGCTGCTTCCAGCGTGCGCGGCCGGCCCTCCGGCAGCGGCGGTTCCGGGGCGAGTAGAGTGACGATGATGCACGCGAACATGCACGCCGCCATGATCCGGTACATGGCTTCAAACGACAGCAGATCGGCAAGAATCAGGCCGCCGCCGCCGGCGAGCAGCATGCCCACCCGGTAACCGTTGACGTAGAGCGCCGAGCCGAAACCCAGTTCGGCGTCGCCCAGGCTCTCGCGCCGGTAGGCATCGATCACGGTGTCCTGCGACGCCGAGAAAAACGCCACCAGCATGCCCGCCAGCATGATCAGCCACAGATGATCCGGGGTCGGCCGCGCAAAACTCAGCAGGAACAGCGCGCCCGCCAGGGCGATCTGCACCAGCGCCAGCCAGCCGCGGCGGCGCCCCAGAAACGCGGGGATGTAGCGGTCGAACAGCGGCGACCAGAGAAATTTCAGCGTATAGGGCAGACCGATCAGCGCAAACAGGCCGATGCGCGCCAGATCGATGCCGCCGTCCTTCAGCCACGCCTGCAGCACCGAACCGGTCAGCAGCAGCGGCAGGCCGGATGAGAAGCCCATCAACAGCGCGACCAGCATGCGCCCGCTGAATATCGCGGCCAGCGTGTCGCGCCAGGCCGTCAAGCGAGTTTCCCGGCGTAATCGATGGTCAGCGGGGCGTGATCGGAGAACCGCGTGTCCTTGTAAATCGCCGCCCGCTGCGCGGTTGCCGCCATGCCCGGCGTCGCAATCTGGTAATCAATCCGCCAGCCGACGTTCTTCGCCCATGCCTGGCCGCGGTTCGACCACCAGGTGTACTGCTCGGGACGCGGATCAATACCGCGGAACACATCGACCCAGCCCAGTTCGTCGAACACCCGCGTCAGCCAGTCCCGCTCTTCCGGCAGGAATCCCGAATTCGTGCGGTTGCCGCGCCAGTTTTTCAGGTCGATTTCCTTGTGCGCAATGTTCCAGTCGCCGCACAGCACAATTTCCCGGCCGCCGGCTTTCAGCCGTTTCAGGTGGGGATAGAACTTTTCCATGAACTGAAACTTGGCCTGCTGGCGATGCTCGCCGCTGGAACCCGACGGCAGATAAACCGAAATCACCGACAGCTTGCCGAAATCCGCGCGCAGATAGCGCCCCTCGGCGTCGATGTCCGCAACACCCAGTCCGGCGGCAACCCGGTCGGGCGCGACTTTCGAATAAATGCCCACGCCGCTGTAGCCCTTCTTTTCGGCGTAATGAAAATGACCGCGATAGCCGCCGGGCGCGAGCAACTCGTCGGTCATGTCCGCGGCCTGCGCCTTGATTTCCTGGACGCAGATCACGTCGGCACGCTGGTGCGGCAGCCAGTCAAAGAACCCTTTGCGCGCAGCAGAGCGGATGCCGTTGAGATTCAGGGTTATAATTTTCATTGTTTTCAGTCCGGCGGTACAGCGTAGCCTCCTGCTGCATCGCCCTCTCCTGCCACGGGCACACCGGTTGATATGCAGCATTGACACGCAAATATGGCAGCCAGTTTCCGACAGGAATTCATCCGTTTCGCCATCGACACCCGGGTGTTGCTGTTCGGCGAATTCAAAACCAAGGCCGGGCGCCTGTCCCCGTATTTTTTCAATGCCGGACTATTCTGCGACGGCAAGTCACTGCGCCAGCTTGCGCAATTTTACGCGAAAGCGATTTCCGCGGCGGATGTGCCGTTCGACATGCTGTTCGGCCCCGCCTACAAGGGCATACCGCTGGTGGCCGCCGTGGCCGTCGCGCTGGCCGAAACCGGCCGCAACGTGCCCTTCAGCTACAACCGCAAGGAAACCAAGGATCACGGCGAAGGCGGCAGCGTGGTCGGCGCATCGCTGGCGGGACGGGTGCTGATCGTCGATGATGTGATTTCGGCGGGCACGTCGGTGCGCGAATCGGTCAACCTGATCCGCGTCGCAAACGCCGTACCTGCCGGAGTGCTGATTGCGCTGGACCGCATGGAGCGCGGCTCCGCGGAACTCTCGGCCACACAGGAAGTCAGACAGCTCTACGGAATGCCGGTCGTCAGCATCGCCACGCTCGACGACCTGCTTGAGTTTCTGGGCAATGAAAAAGGCATGGCGCCGCAATTGACCGCTGTCGCCGCTTACCGCAAACAATACGGAGTGAATCATGCTTGAACGACCGTGGATTGTCCGCACCCTTCTTGCCGGCGCTGCGATGCTGGCTGCAGTTGCCGCCGGCACGCTGCCGGCTCATGCGCAGAAAATCATCTGCTGGAAAGACGCAGCAGGCAAAGTCATCGGCTGCGGCGACCGCGTGCCGCCGGAATTCCAGAAAAACGAAACCAAGCGGATCGACAGTCAGGGCATTACGCGGGGAACCAGCGTATCTGCCGAAGAGTCCGCGCGACTGAGGGAGGAAGCAAAAAAGAAGGCGGAACTCAAGGCGGACGAAGATCGCCGGCTGGCTGAACAGAAGCGGCAGGACGACGCCCTGCTGAACACCTACACCTCGGAAAAAGAAATCGATCAGCGGGGTGAGCGCGAAATCCAGGTGGTCGATCTTCAGCTCACCCAGTTGAAAAGCACGCTGAAAAGTGCAGCCGAGGTGCACGCCAACCAGCAGAAACGCCACGATGATGCCGCCAAGTCCGGCAAACCGGTGCCCGACAGGGTGAGCGAAGATCTGAAGCAGGCCGCCGAGGCCAAGGGCCGCGCCGAGGCGCGCATCGCGGACAAGGAAAAGGAAAGGGCGGAGATCGTTGCGCGCTACGCCCGGCAGAAGGCGCGCTTCATTGAACTGCGGGGCAGCACACCGGCGGCGGCACCGGCAACTGCCGCAGCACCGGCCACCCCGGCGAAAAAGTAAATTATATAAATAAAAACAACGTGTTACGCTATACGGCCAGTTTGCGCCGCAGTATATCGTTGACCTGCTGCGGATTGGCCTTGCCGCGGCTGGCCTTCATCACCTGCCCCACCAGCGAGTTGAAGGCTTTTTCCTTGCCGGCGCGGAAATCGGCGACCTGCTGGGCGTTCGCTGCGATCACCTGATCGACGATTTTTTCGATCTCGCCGCTGTCGGAAATCTGCTTGAGGCCTTTGGCGGCGATGATCTGGTCGGCATCGCCCTCGCCTGCCCACATCGCATCGAAAACATCTTTCGCCATTTTCCCGGAAATGGTGTTGTCGGCGATGCGGTTGACGAGCAGGCGTAACTGCCCTGCGCTGACCCGGCTCCGGCTGATGTCGATACCCTCTTCGTTGAGCCGCGCGCTCAGCACGCCGGATATCCAGTTGGCGCAGAGTTTTCCGGTTTTTGCATCAGCGCCAGCCGCCGCGGCGCTGAAATAGTCAGCCAGCTCGCGGCTCGCGGTCAGCAGACTTGCATCGTAAGTCGTCAGTTCATATTGCGCCACGAAGTGCTCATGTCGCGCCTGTGGCAGCGGCGGCATTGCGGCGCGCACGGCCTCCAGCCATTGCGACGTCACTTCCAGCGGCAGCAGATCGGGATCCGGGAAATAACGATAGTCATGCGCGTCTTCCTTGGTGCGCATCATGCGCGTCTCGCCGGTCGCCGGATCGAACAGCACGGTCGCCTGCTGGATGGCGCGGCCGTCCTCGATCTCATTGATCTGCCAGCGCGTTTCATACTCGATGGCCTGCTGCAGGAAGCGGAAGCTGTTGAGATTCTTGATTTCGCGGCGCGTGCCCAGCTTGTCGGAGCCCTGCGGACGCACCGACACGTTGGCGTCGCAGCGAAACGAGCCTTCCTGCATGTTGCCGTCGCAGACATCGATCCAGCGCACCAGCGCATGCAATGCCCTGGCGTATTCCACGGCCTCCGCCGCCGAGCGCATGTCCGGCTCGGACACGATTTCCAGCAGCGGCGTGCCGGCGCGGTTGAGGTCGATGCCGGTCATGCCGTGGAAATCCTCATGCAGCGACTTGCCG
>CAZAOZ010000031.1:0-36488 GCA_964486865.1 uncultured Bordetella sp. | reverse complement strand
GACTCGATGGAAGGCCCGACGCCGATCTCCGCGCTGATCCACGCCGCGACCATGGTCACCGCGGGCATATTCATGGTGGCGCGCATGTCGCCGCTGTTCGAACTGTCGGAAACCGCGCTGTCGTTCGTGCTGGTGATCGGCGCGATTACGGCCTTTTTCATGGCGCTGATCGCCACCGTGCAGTACGATATCAAGCGGGTGGTGGCCTATTCGACGCTGTCGCAACTGGGTTACATGACCATGGCGCTGGGCGCCTCGGCCTACTCGGCGGCGATATTCCACCTGTTCACGCATGCTTTTTTCAAGGCGGTGCTGTTCCTCGGCGCCGGCTCGGTGATCATCGCGCTGCATCACCAGCAGGACATGCGCAAGATGGGCGGTCTTGCCAAATACATGCCGATCACCTACATGACCATGCTGATCGGCGCGCTGGCCAACGCCGGGCTGCCGCCATTTGCCGGATTTTTCTCCAAGGACACCATCATCGAGGCCGTGCATCACGCCACCGTGCCGTTCGCGGGATTCGCCTATGCGCTGGCGGTGGCAGGGGTGTTCATCGGCGGTTTCTACTCGTTCCGGCTGGTGTTCTACGCTTTTCACGGCAAGGAGCGCTTCGCCGATCCCCATGATCCCGACGCCAGAGCGGCGGATGCCGATGCGAAGGCGGCAGGGCAGCATGACGATCATGGCCATGATGAGCATGGTCATGATGCACACGCCCACAAACCGCACGAATCGCCGTGGGTGGTGACGCTGCCGCTGGTCATGCTGGCGATTCCCTCGGTGTGCGCCGGTTGGTATATCGGCACGTTTTTATTCGGCAATTATTTCGGCAGCTCGATCACCGTCAATCCGGCGCATCCGGCGATGGCGATGCTGGCGAAGGAGTTTCATGGTGTCGTCGCCATGATGACCCACGCTACCGGCACGTTGCCGTTCTGGCTGGCGCTGGGCGGCGCCGGCACGGCCTGGTTCATTTACATCGTCCGCCCGGAATTGCCGGCGGTGCTGCGCCGCAAGTGGGGCGTGGCGGTGACCATCCTCATGGAGAAATACGGCTTTGACCGCTTCAACGACTGGTTTTTCGCCGGCGGCGCGCGCGCGCTGGGCAGGGGGCTGTGGAAGGGCGGCGACATCGCCGTGATCGACAATGTGATGGTCAACGGTTCGGCGCGACTGGTCGGCTGGTTTGCGGCGGTCATCCGCCATGTGCAGTCCGGCTATATCTACCATTACGCGTTCGCGATGATCATCGGCATCCTGTTGCTGCTGACGCTGGTCTTCCCGGGCTGAACAAGCTGAACATGAAGAAAAAGAACTGATGATGCACGGATTATCATTACTGAGCCTCGCCATCTGGGTGCCGATCATCGCCGGCATCGCGGTGCTGTTCACCGGCGGCGACCGCAATGCGTCCGCGGCGCGGATGATTGCGCTGGTCGGTGCGGTGATCGGTTTTGTGGTGACGATACCGCTCTACACCGGTTTCAATCTGCAGCAGGGCGGATTCCAGTTCACAGAGCTGCGGCCGTGGATCGAGACCTTCAATGTCAATTACCACCTCGGCATCGACGGCATTTCGCTGCTGCTGATCCTGCTCAACAGTTTCACCACGGTATTGGTGGTGATTGCCGGCTGGCAGGTCATCCAGTCGCGCGTGGCGCAGTACATGGCGGCGTTCCTGATCCTGTCGGGCCTGATGAACGGCGTGTTCTCGGCGCTTGATGCGCTGCTGTTCTACGTGTTTTTCGAGGCGACGCTGATCCCGATGTTCATCATCATCGGCGTCTGGGGCGGTCCCAACCGCGTGTATGCGGCGGTGAAGTTCTTTCTCTACACGCTGCTCGGTTCGCTGCTCTCGCTGGTTGCGCTGATCTACCTGTACAACGTTGCCGGCGGCAGCTTTTCGCTGCTGGATTTTTATGAGATGCCGCTGCCGATAATTACGCAAATCCTTGTTTTTATTGCTTTTTTCATGGCATTTGCGGTGAAGGTGCCGATGTGGCCGGTGCATACCTGGTTGCCCGACGCCCACGTCGAAGCGCCCACCGGCGGCTCGGTGGTGCTGGCGGCGATCATGCTGAAGCTCGGCGGCTACGGTTTCCTGCGATTGAGCCTGCCGATCGTGCCGGATGCGAGTCATGCGCTGTCGGGCTTTGTCATCGCGCTGTCGCTGATCGCGGTGGTGTACATCGGGCTGGTGGCGCTGGTGCAGACCGACATGAAAAAGCTGATCGCCTATTCGTCGATTTCGCACATGGGCTTCGTCACGCTGGGACTGTTCATTTTCAATGCGCAGGGCATCGAGGGCGCGGTGATCCAGATGATTTCGCACGGCTTCATCTCGGGCGCGCTGTTTCTCTGCGTGGGCGTGCTCTACGACCGGATGCACTCGCGGAACATTGCCGACTACGGCGGGGTGGTCAACAAGATGCCGGTGTTCGCTGCGCTGTTCATGTTTTTTGCGATGGCCAATGCCGGCCTGCCCGGCACCAGCGGCTTCGTCGGTGAATTCCTGGTGATCATGGGTGCCATGCAGACCAGCTTCTGGTATGCCTTCGCCGCCGCGGCCACGCTGATTTTCGGCGCGGCCTACACGCTGTGGATGTACAAGCGCGTGATGTTCGGCGCGGTCGCCAATGATCATGTCAAGGTGCTGCAGGACATCAATGCCCGCGAATTTGTGGTGCTGGTGCTGCTGGCCGTGCCGGTGCTGGTGATGGGCGTGTGGCCGCAGCCCTTCGCCGACGTGCTGCATACTTCCGTCAACGAGCTGCTGGCGCATGTGTCGTACAGCAAGCTGCCGGTGCCATAGGCGACCAATCATGCAATTCATATCCCCTCTGTGGCCCGCCTATCCCGAGCTGTTCCTGCTGGTGATGGCCTGCGTGATCCTGCTCGTTGACCTGTTCATCAGCGACGACAACCGCATCGTCACCTACGGCCTGACCCAGTTCGCGCTGGCCGGCTGCGCGCTGCTGACGTTCTTCACCGGCAACGCTGATCCGGTCTATACCTTCAACGGCATGTTCGTCGATGACCTGATGGCGGATACGCTGAAACTGCTGACCTGCATCGCGGCGATCACCATGCTGGTCTATGCGCGCGCCTACACGGCGGCGCGCGGCATGTTCCGCGGCGAATTTTTCACCCTGGTGCTGTTTGCGACGCTGGGCATGATGGTGATGATTTCCGCCAACCATCTGCTGACGCTGTATCTCGGCCTGGAGCTGCTGTCGCTGTCGCTGTATGCGCTGGTGGCGCTGCAGCGCGATTCGGTGCAGGCCACCGAGGCGGCAATGAAATATTTTGTGCTGGGCGCGCTCGCTTCCGGCATGCTGCTCTACGGCATGTCGATGCTCTACGGCGCCACCGGCACCCTGGAAATCACCCAGCTTGCGCAGTTGTCCGCGGAGGGCCTGCGCACCCAGGCGGTGCTGGTGTTCGGCCTGGTGTTCATCGTGGCCGGACTCGGTTTCAAGCTGGGCGCGGTGCCGTTTCACATGTGGGTGCCCGACGTTTATCAGGGCGCGCCCACCGCGGTGACGCTGTTCATCGGTTCGGCGCCCAAGTTCGCCGCGTTTGCCATCGTCATGCGCTTGCTGGCGCAGGCGCTGGGGGCGGATGCGCTGGTCGAGGAATGGCGGCAGATGCTGCTGATCATGGCGATACTGTCGCTGGCTATCGGCAACCTGGCGGCGATCATGCAGACCAACCTGAAGCGCATGCTGGCCTACTCGACCATTTCGCACATGGGCTTTCTGCTGCTGGGCGTGCTGTCCGGCACCATCGACGGTTTCGGCGCCAGCATGTTCTATGTGGTGGTCTATGTGCTGATGACGCTGGGCTCCTTCGGCATCATCCTGCTGCTGACCCGCGGCGGCTTCGAAGCCGAGAATCTCGACGACTACCGGGGGCTCAACCAGCGCAGCCCGTGGTATGCCTTCCTGATGCTGCTGTTGATGTTCTCGATGGCGGGAGTTCCGCCCACCGTCGGGTTCTACGCCAAGCTGTCGGTGCTGCAGGCGATTGTGCAGATCGGCCTGTGGCCGGTCGCCGTGATTGCCGTGGCGTTCTCGCTGATCGGCGCCTACTACTACCTGCGCATCGTCAAGCTGATGTATTTCGACACGCCGCAGGACCACGCGCCGATCACGGCCTCCGGCGACGTGCGCGCGGTGCTGTCGGTGAACGGCCTTGCGGTAATCGTGCTCGGCGTGATGCCGCAGCCGCTGATGGTGCTGTGTATCGAGGCCGTCCGCGCTTCGATTTAGCCAGCCTGATGCGCCCGGCCGCGGGCATGGCGGCATCAGGCGCGGCGTTTGCCCTTGCCGGTGCGAGGCGCAGCCGCCGCGACCAGCGGCAGTGCAGTCTGGAACAGCGTGCCCTGCCCGTACAGGGTGCCGGCTTCTTTCAGCCGCCTGAGCATTGCCGGCGTTTCCACATGTTTCGCAATGACCTGCCGGTTGAGGTCGTGCGCAAGGCTGTTGACTGCCTTGATGAAGGCCTGGTTTTCGGTGTCGCCGTCGATATCCTGCGTAAAGCTGCCGCTGATCTTCAGGCAGTCCACGGCAAAACGCTTCAGGTAATAAAACGAACTGAAACCCGTGCCGAAATCGTCCAGCGCGAAGCGCGTGCCCAGCGGCCGCAGCTGGTCGATAAATGCGGTCATGGCATCCACATTCCCCATGGCGGCGCTCTCGCTGACCTCGAACATCAGCCGCTCTCCCGGCACGCCGGATGTGCGTACCATTTCAATGAGATCGCGCACCCAGGCGGGATCGGCAATCGATGCGGCCGACAGGTTGATGGAGCAGGGCGGGCGGATGGCCGCGCCCTCTTCGTGCAGGTGCGTGAGCACCTGCGCGACCACGCGCTGATCCAGTGCCGGCGCCAGTCCCAGGGATTCAGCGATGCCGATGAATTGCCGGGCATCGGCCCAGCGGCCGTGCTCGTCCGGTATGCGCACCAGAACTTCGCGATGGACCGGCGTGCGGGCACGAAACTGGAAGGCCGATTGCGCCACCAGATTGATGTCGCCCTGCTCCAGCGCGGCGCTGATCAGGCGTGACCAGTGGGTGCGGCGGTGCATGGCGCGCAGCGCGTCCGAGGCTGGATTGAACAGCATGACCCGGTTGCGGCCTGCGTCCTTGGCGTGATGGGTGGCTGCATCGACGGCGGTATGCAGGGATGCCCAGTCGGTGCCGTGCAGCGGATAGAGTGCGATGCCGATGGATGCCGTAATGCCGGACACCACACGGTTGTGCGCCGTTTCAAAGCGGTAATTCTGCACGGCGTCGAGCGCGATGTCCGCCGTGGTCTGCGCTTCTTCACGATGTGCCTCCGGCAGATGCAATGCGAACTGGTCTTCGCCGATGCGGTAGAGCTCGCCGCTGCGGCCGCGTTCGATGCTGCGCAGCACGCCGGCCAGCCCCAGCACAAGCTGGTCGCCGGCGCCGTGTCCGAACACCGTGTTGACGCGCTTGAAATGATCCATGTCGATCATGATGACGGCGCCGTCATGGCCGTTGTTCAGCGCGGCTTCCAGCTGGCGCTGCAGCATGTGGCGGTTGGGCAGTTCGGTCAGCGCGTCGTGCATGGCAGCATGCTCGGCGCGGCGGGTGGCGAGGTGCTGCACGGTCACATCGCGTGCGGTGCCGCGGATGCCCAGCGTTTCACCGTTCTCATCGCGCGTGATCCGGGCGTTGATCCCGATCCAGCGGTCTTCCTTGCGCGCGGTGGTCAGATGGGTGACGTAGTTCTGGACTTCGCCGGTGCGCTGCAGGGCCGACAGGAAGCGGCGGTTGGGCACGTGCGATCCATTGGCTTCGAAATTGAAAAAACAGCGTCCGAGAAGTTCACGCGGCGCCAGTCCGAAAATCTCGTGCGCGGCGGAGTTCAGGTAGGTGAAACGTCCTTCAGCATCGGTCTGCCAGATCAGGTCGTGCGAAGTCTCGACGAGATCCCGGTAGCGGCCCTCGCTTTCGATCAACAACTGGATAACCCGGCGTTTTTCAGCCAGCGTGCGCTTGATGCTGGCCAGTTCGCGCGCGGTTTTTTCGGATATGGCGCCGCTGTGGCCGCGCACCAGGCCGTCAATCACTTCGCGCGGATAGCGGCGGTGGCCGCCTTCGGTGCGCTGCGGGCTGAGGATGCCCTGTTCATCCCAGCGCCGCAGTTTCTGCGAGGATGTGCCGAGCAGCAGCGCAGCCTGCTCGGTGGTGTAGAAGTTTTCCTGCTCGGACATGGCAGCTTCCCCTGGGTCGTCCGGTTCTGTGTCCGGTGACCGTGCGGCCAGTTTAGCAGAGTGCGGGCGCGGTGTTTTCATCCGTGGTTTCCGTGTGTTGCGCTGCATTAATGCACGGTGGCCGGTTCCTGCAGCACGTTCTGGCGTGACACCAGGCGCTGCATCAGTTTCAGGTCGCGCGTCGTCAGCCGCAGCGCCGCTTCCACCCAGATATTCACCACGTCGATCAGCTCTTCGTAAGTGACCTGATGCACGCGGCGGCGCACCGAGGCCAGCGCTGCAAGCCCGTTGCGGGCGCGGGCACGCTGCTTGATCAGCGCGGCAATGGCTTCGTCCCCGGCGC
Organism: uncultured Bordetella sp.; assembly: GCA_964486865.1. Taxonomy (GTDB): domain Bacteria; phylum Pseudomonadota; class Gammaproteobacteria; order Burkholderiales; family SG8-41. Next base: position 29,898 of record CAZAOZ010000031.1, on the reverse strand, counting down.
CGTCTTCGGCAACGACGTCGATGACGCCCAGATCGCGCATTTCTTCGGCGCTGTAGATTTTTCCAGAGCCAATGATCTGTTCCGCGACGCGCTGGCCGACCTTGCGGTCGAGGAATGAATACGCGCCCATGCCCGGAAACAGGTTGAAGAGGATTTCGGGAAAGCCGAAGCGCGAGCTTTTTTCGGCCACGATGACGTCACTCGACAGCGCGGCTTCAAAACCGCCGCCGAGACATTCGCCCTGCACCAGTGAAATCGTGGTCACCGGCAGGCCGTGGCCGATGTAATTGCGATAAAGCACATCGATGCACGCCCGGCCATAGGCGGCCAGCGCCGTGCGGTCGCGGTTGTCTATTTTCTGGCGGAACAGGTCGAGATCGCCGCCGAGGTTGAACACGCCGGGCATGCCCGAGGCGAGGATCACATATTCAATGGTCTCTTCCGCGTCGCCGCAGTCGATGATGCCGTCGCTGTCCTCGAGGAATTTGTAGTAGGCGCGAATGTCGGCGAGCAGGCCGGGATTGAAACAGGGGCGGGGCGCTGCCGTCCATCGCGACCACAGCGCGCGCGTGCTGCGGTCAAAGTGCGCGTGCAACTGCGGTGAGAACTGGAATTCGGTGGCTTGCCGGAAATCCGGTTTGACGAAGGCGTGGTGTACGTCAAGAACGGCGGCAGGTACTTGCATTTCCATGATGGTCTCCCTTGGTGATCGATGGACGGATGCGGCGCTGCGGGCGCCACTGCTCCCGATTAGAGGGCAGGAACCACAGTCTGGCAAATCTAACAAAATGGAAGATTTTTATAAAAATCAATAAAAACAATAAGTTGAAATATGTTTTTGATGACTTTTTAACGAGTACGCAATAGCTTGTGGTTTTTCAACGCTTATGTGCGCGGGGCGGGAGACGGAAATCCGGGCTGATGTTTGACTCGGGCGCGGGGAGCCGCTAAAACGGGATGCTGTTGTTTTTGGCAAAGCGCCTTGTTTTAACAGGATATTATTTTTGGTGTATCCACACGATTCACGCGGCGGACGCCCCGGAAACCACGCATGTTGCGCATAGTACTCAGGCTGATGCTGGGTCTGCTGTTCCGGGTCCGGGTGACCGGAAACAGCGCCCAGTTGCTGCATGGCCGCCCGCTGGTGGTCTGCAATCACGATTCGCTGCTCGACACGCTGTTCCTCGCCGCATTCCTGCCCGGCGCGCCGATCATGGTCATGCCCCGCGCCATCGAGCGCCACTGGTCGGCGCGTCTGGTGCGGCGGATTGCCGAGTGCCGCACCTTCGGGCCCGGCAGCAGCCGCGTCATCAAGGGGCTGGTGCGCGCGCTGCGCAGCGGCCGGCCGGTGGTGGTGTTTCCGCAGGAGCGGGTATCGACCACCGGCGGGATCATGAAGGTCTATGCCACCGCGGGCCTGGTGGCGGCCCGCGCGGACGCTGACATCATCCCGTTGCGCATCCGCGGTACCCTGTATTCGCGTTTCTCCGTCACCAGCTCGCGCTGGCCGCGGTTGTGGCGGCCGCAGGTGACGCTGACCGTGCTGCCCGCCGTGCGCCTGCCGCAGTTGCTGCCCGGCGCTGTGGCGCCGCGCCGGCGCCAGCTCGCGCACGCCATGCAGCGGATTCTGCAGTGTGCCGCGGTGGATGCCGAACCGCGGCGCGCGCTGTTCACCGCGCTGCTCGATGCGATTGAGCTTTACGGACGCCGCACGCGGATCATCGAGGATATCCGGCAGCAGGAACAGACTTATGGCGAGCTGCTCAAGGGCAGTCTCGCGCTGGGGCGGTTGACGGCGTCATTCACGGCGTCCGGCGAATGTGTCGGCGTGCTGCTGCCGAATGTCTTCGCCAACGTATGCCTGGTATTCGGTCTGGCCTCGCGCGGTCGCGTGCCAGCGATGTTGAATTATTCCAGCGGCGCGGAGGCGGTGCGCGGCGCCTGCGTGACCGCATCCATCAAAACCGTCATCACCTCACGCGCCTTTATCGAGGCCGCGCGGCTGGAGCCCCTGCTGCAGGCGCTGGACGGGCGCTGCGAAGCAAGTCCTCCTGGGGGACGCCGCGTGGTCTATCTGGAAGACCTGCGTGCCGGTTTGACGCTGGCCGACAGGCTGTGGATTGCCGGTGCGCTGTTGTGGCCGCGCCATGCGTTGCCCGCACAGGATCCCGCGGCAACAGCGGTCGTATTGTTTACCTCGGGGTCGGAGGCGCGGCCCAAAGGTGTGGCGCTTTCGCACGGCGGCATGTTGTCGGGCATGGCGCAACTGCATGCGGTGATCGACTTCGGTCCGGACGACCGGTTTCTGAGTGCGCTGCCGATGTTCCATATCTTCGGCTTGGTTTCATGCACGCTGATGCCGCTGCTGTCCGGCGCCCGCCTGTTTCTCCATACCAATCCGCTGCATTACAAAGCCATTCCTGAATTTGCCTATACGCGCGACTGCACTTACATCTTCGGCACCAGCACTTTTCTCGGAAATTATGCCCGGCAGGCCCATCCCTATGATTTTTACCGCGCGCGTTTTGTCATTGCCGGCGGCGAGAAGCTCAATCCGGAAGTGGAGCAACTGTGGCAGGCCAAATTCGGCCTGCGGGTTTATGAAGGTTACGGCGCCACCGAATGCGGGCCGGCGATGGCGCTCAATACGCCGCTCGCGTTTTGCGCAGGGTCGGTAGGCCGGCTGCTGCCGGGGATCGAATCGCGCATCGTGCCGGTGCCCGGCATCGAACGCGGCGGCGCGCTGCATGTGCGCGGGCCGAATCTGATGCAGGGTTATTATTTACACGACCGGCCCGGCGTGCTGCAACCGCCGGGTTCGGAAGTCGGCGACGGCTGGTACAACACGGGTGACGTGGTCAGCCTGGACGATGACGGGTTCCTGACCGTCCAGGGCAGGATCCGGCGCTACGCCAAGGTCGCCGGCGAGCTGGTGTCGCTGGAGCACGTCGAATACATCGCCTGCCAGGCGTCACCCGCCTACCGGCATGCGGCCCTGGTGGAGATGACCCATGTCGGCGAGAGCACCGTGCTGATGACGACGGATCCGGCGCTCGACCGGATTGTGCTGCAGCACATGGCGCGGCAGATCAAGGCGCAGGAACTGGCGGTGGCGCGCCGCGTCGTCAAGGTGGATACGCTGCCGCTGCTTGGCTCCGGCAAGGTGGATTATGTGTCGCTCAGGCAATTGGTGGAGCGATGAGCGGAGACGCATCATCCGCGCGTGCGGTCGTTGTCGCGCAGTTCTCCGATCTGCACATGATGGCCGAAGGCGCGCGCAACCGCTACGGCATCGACACGGCAGAGAGCCTGGCGCGCTGCATGGCGCATCTGCAGACGCTGGATGCGCCGCCGGATCTGCTGATCGCCAGCGGCGATCTGGTCGATGCCGGCAGCGAAGAGGAATACCGGCGGTTGCGTAAATGTTTTTCCGGACTGCGCATCCCCGTGTGCCTGATGCCCGGCAACCACGACCGGCGCGCGCCGCTGCGCCGGGTGTTCGCCGGACACGATTACCTGGGCCGCAACGGCCGCATCCATTATTACCGTGACGTGCGCGGCCTGCGCCTGATCGCGCTCGATACGGTGATCGAAGGCGAGGAGGGCGGCGATCTGGATGATGCGCAACTGCAGTGGCTGGACAGCCTGCTGCGCGCGGCACCCGCGCAACCGGCGCTGGTGTTCATGCATCACCCGCCGGTGGCAACGGGATTCTCGGCGCTGGACCGGATCGCACTGGCGCCGGCGAGCGCCGTACGCCTGGGCAGCGTCATTGCCGCGCATCCGCAGGTGCGCGCCGTGCTGTGCGGCCATGTGCATCGTCATGTGCAGGCGGTCTGGCAGGGCACGCTGCTGTCGATCTGTCCGAGCACGGCATTCCAAGCGCGGTTGCGGCTGGGGCGCGGCGATTACGAGGCATCGCAGACCGAGCCGCCTGCCTATCAGTTGCATCACTGGGACGGCGCCGCGCTGGTGACGCATACGCTGGCGGTGCTGCCGCCGGTCGAAGATTAGCGCGGCTCGTCGGGCAGCGGTGGCACGGTGCGGAGGTAGGCGATGATGGCGGCGAGGTCTTCGGGGGTGATGCGGCTCAGGGTGTTGGTAATGACTTCGCCCATGGCCTCGGCGGTGACATCGCCGTCCGAGGTGATGCCGGTGGTGAGGAATTCCTTCAGATCGCCGTCGCTCCATTTTTTCAGTTTGGTCGGCGTCAGATTGGGCATGCCCTTGCCGTCCGGACCTTTGCCGCCGGCGAGGAAGCGCTCGCGGTTGGGGCCGCCGAGCATGTTGCGCGGCGTATGGCATTCGCCGCAGTGGCTCAGCGCATTGACCAGATAGGCGCCGCGGCCGACCGGCGTGGGTGGCTGGGTGTTTGCCGCCATCGCGCCCGGCGTGAAAAACAGCATTTTCCAGCCCGCTAGCAGGAAACGGAATCCGAATGGGAATTTCAACGCGTGTTCCTGATTTGGTCTTGCGCTGGGCGGCAGGCTGCGCAGATAAGCCCACAGGTCGCGCAAATCAGCATCGACGATGCGCGTGTAGGAGGGGTACGGAAACGCCGGAAAATAATGCGCGCCGTCGGGACGCCGGCCCTCGCGCATCGCGCGAATGAAATCGGCTTCGCTCCAGCGGCCGATGCCGGCCTGCGGATGCGGTGTGATGTTGGGGCCGTAGAAAGTGCCGAAGGGCGTTTTCAGCGCATGGCCGCCGGCGAAGCGCACGGCGTCCTTGCCGCCTGCGGTGTGGCAGGCCACACAGCCGCCGGCGATGGTGAGATATTCGCCGCGTTTCGCGTCGCCGGCAGTGGCGTTGGCGGCGTGCAGGGCTGCGGCGGCGAATACTGCGCAGACGCCGGTCAGCAATGCGAGAGTTTTAGCGGGTGTCGGCAGCACGAATCAAGTGTACAGGAAAGTGCGGAAAAGATGCTCAAACAAAAGCCCCGCCGCAGCGGGGCTTTTGCGCAAGCGTGACGCGATCAGTTCTTTTCGCGGAATGCGTCGTGGCAACTGCCGCAATGTTTGCCGACGGCGCCGATTTGAGCCTTGATGGCTGCTTCGTCACCGCTTTTTACAACGGCAACCAGTTTGGCGGTATCGGCCTGGAAGCGATCCTGGGCTTCCTTGAACTTGGCGGCGTCGCTGTAGATAACCGGCAGCGCACGGCTTTTGATTTCCTGCGTCCCCGGAGTGAAGCCGTCCCATGACATTTTGCCCAGCACATCGAGAAACTCGGCATTGCGTTTCACCGTTTCAGCGTTGTACGGCACCTTGCCTTGGGCCATGCCGGCCATCGGGCCGAAATACTTGCCTTGGAGCGTCATTGCGGACTGGCGTTGTTTGACCAGGATATCCGGCCTGGCCTGGGCGAGGACAGCGCCGCTGGCGAGCAGTGTGGTGAGACCGAGGACGGCAACAGTCAGGGTTTTGTTCATGGTGATCTCCTGTGGGTAAATACAATGCGAACGGACGTTAACGCCGGGAACCGTGGATTTATTCCCTGTTGCCCGCAGCTTAGCGGATGAATTCTGCAATTCAACAGCGCCGTGAATAAATGCGGAGACAGTTTAAATCACCGCGAATGATTCATGTAACCAACTGTTTTTAATCAATAAACTGATCTGTTTCCGATCAGGGTTCCAGTCCGCCGCCACGCTCGCGCTTGCGCGTACTGCGGTGGCGCTTTTCATCCAGCCGCCGCTGTTTTGCAGCGCGTGACGGCCGCGTGGCACGCCGCGGCTTGGGCGGCGTTGCCGCGGCGCGCAGCAGTTCCGCGAGGCGCGTCCGGGCGTCTTCGCGGTTGCGCGCCTGGCTGCGGAAACGCTGGGCAAAAATGACCAGCACACCGTCGGACGACAGGCGCCGGCCGGCGAGCGCTGCCAGCCGTTCGCGCACCGCCGCGGACAGCGCCGGCGAGCGGGCGGCATCGAAGCGCAATTCCACCGCGGTGGCGACTTTGTTGACGTTCTGCCCGCCGGGACCGGAGGCGAGGACAAAGCGCTCCGTCAGTTCGGATTCGTCGATGATGATGTTGCGCGTGACTCGCATATTCGAACAAGTATAAAGTAGCGCGGCTCAATTCCGATGAAAGCACGGCCACGAATGCCTTCAGAAATGCTTTTTGCATTCTCTGTGGCTAAAAGGTTTGTTTGATATGACCGCCGATCCCAACACCCCGCTGGCCGCCATTGAACGCCTGCCGCTGGCGGTGGCGATGCGCCAGGAGCTGTGGCTGTATCCGGCGGTCGAGATCGTCCACATCATCGGTTTTGTCACGCTGGTCGGTTCGGTCATCGTGTTCGACCTGCGGCTGCTGGGGTTGTCGAAAGCGCTGCCGGTGCGCGCGCTTGCCCGCCATGTGCTGCCGTGGACGTTCGGCGCGCTGCTGCTGATCGTGCCTACGGGCCTGCTGATGTTTGTCGCCCATGCCGGGGATCTGGTCGGCAACACGGCCTTCGTCGCCAAAATGTCCCTGCTGTTCTGCGCGGGCATCAACGCGGCGTTGTTTCATGCCGGCACGTTCCGCCACGCCGCCGCGTGGGACAGCGGCGCTGCGGTGCCGCGCGCCGCCAAACTGCATGCGCTGATTTCGCTCACCATCTGGATCGGCGTGCTTGCATGCGGGCGCCTGTTGGCGTACGTTTAAGCCATGAAAACCCGTCTCGGTTATGTTGCCGGCGCCGCCGTGTGTGCGGCGCTGCTCGGTTTTGGTTTGTACCTGCAATACGTCGTCGGCCAGGAGCCGTGCCCGCTGTGCATTTTCCAGCGCGTGGCGTTCATCGCGCTCGGCGCGGTGTTCCTGATCGCCGCGCTGCACGGGCCGGGAAAAACGGGCGCGCTGGTGTATGCCGTGATCGGCGGCATCTGCGCCGCGACTGGCGCCGGGCTGGCTGCGCGTCATGTCTGGCTGCAGAGCCTGCCCAAGGATCAGGTGCCGGCCTGCGGTCCCGGGCTGTCCTACATGCTGGAGCAGTTCCCGCTGACGCGCATGCTGGAAAAAGTGCTGACGGGATCGGGTGAATGCGCCGAAGCCGGCTGGAAATTCCTGGGTTTGACCATCGCCGGCTGGTCGCTGATCTGGTTTATCCTGCTCGGCGGTTTTGTGGTGTGGCTGGCGTGGCAGGCGCGGCGCCCCCCAAGGGGACTTGCTTTGCGGCGAGCCGGGTAATGCCCGGCGCTAAGCGCGGATATCGGGCGTCAGTTGCCGTTCGAGTATGGTGATCTGATCCTTGACCAGCAGCTTCCTTTTTTTCAGGCGCTGCAGTTGCAACTGATCCAGCACCGGCGTCTGCATCAAACGGTGGATCACGTCGTCGAGATCGCGATGCTCAAGTTTGAGTTCGGCGAGGCGTGCTTCGATGGCGTCGGTTTCGTTGCGGTCGGGCATGCGGTACAGGGTGCCGGTGACGGGAACATGCAGTATAGGCCGGGCTGCGGGCATGGGCAAGGCTGATTGATTGTAACTTGTTGTTTTAATTGGATAATTAATATGGCATTTACCCTGCAAGTCAATGGTCAGGCGCGCCAGGTCGAAGCCGAGGCCGAGACGCCGCTGCTCTACGCCTTGCGCAACGATCTCGGCCTCATCGGCACGCGTTACGGCTGCGGCCTCGGCCAGTGCGGCGCCTGCACCGTGATCATCGACGGCAAGGCCGTGCAATCATGCGACGTGCCGGTGTCGGCGGTGGTCGGCAAAAAAATCACCACCGTCGAAGCGCTGGGCACGGATGCAGCGCTGCACCCGCTGCAGCGCGCGTTCATCGCCGAGCAGGCCGCGCAGTGCGGCTACTGCGCCAGCGGCATCCTGATGGCGGCGAAAGCGCTGCTCGACGTCAATCCCGATCCGGATGACGGCGAGATTCGCGCCGCGCTCGACGGCAACCTGTGCCGCTGCGGCACGCATGGCCGCATCCTGCGCGCGATCAAGCGCGCAGCCAAAGAACTCCGGGGGCAATGATCATGGCGCAAGCAAAAGAAGCCGCTGCACGCAAACTGCCGGGCAGTCTGGACACCAACCGCCGCCTCGACCGCTGGCTGCGCATCAACGCCGACGGCACGGTGACGGTGACGCCGGGCAAGGTGGAAATCGGGCAGGGCATACTCACCGCGCTGGTGCAGATGGTCGCCGAGGAGCTCGATATCGACGTTTCGCGCATCCGGCTGGTGCCGGCGAGCACCGCGCTGAGTCCCAATGAAGGCATTACTTCGGGCAGCCGCTCGATCCAGGAAAGCGGCCTCGCGCTGCGCCATGCCGCCGCCGAGGCGCGCGACCTGCTGCTGGCGCGCGCCGCGCAGAAGCTCGGCGTGACCATCGAGCAACTGACCGTCACCGACGGCGTGGTATCGGCGCGCAGCGGCGGCAAGGTCGCGTACTGGGATCTGGCGACGCCGGACCTGCTGGCGCGCGAAGCGAGTTTTGAGGTGACGGAGAAACTGCCGTCCGAGCATGTGGTGGTCGGCACCTCACTCGAGCGCGTCGATATTCCGGGCAAGGTCACGGGCAAACCGTCGTATGTGCAGGACATGGTGCTGCCGGGCATGCTGCACGGTCGCGTGTCGCGGCCGCCGGGGCCGCGGGCGCGGCTGAAATCGCTGGACGCAAAAGAAGTGGAGCAGATGCCGGGTGTGGTGGCTGTCGTGCGCGACGGCAGTTTCCTCGGCGTCGTCGCCGGGCGCGAGGAGCAGGCCATCCGCGCCGAGCGGCGGCTGGCGCGCATTGCGCAGTGGGAGCACGGCGCGGATCTGCCCAACAACGATCCGCGCGAGTTGCTCAAGCTGGCCGCGGAAACCGAGGTCATCAGCGAAAAAGGCGATCCCGCCACCGCCGGCGCGCGCCGGTTGAGCGCCGAGTACACCAAACCCTATATCGCCCATGCTTCGCTCGCGCCGTCGTGCGCCGTGGCGCATTGGGAAGGCGGCAAGGTGCGCGTGTGGTCGCACAGCCAGGGGATATTCCCGCTGCGCGGCGACATGGCGCAGGCTTTGAACATGGCCGAGGCCGACATCATCATCACCCACGCCGAAGGCGCAGGCTGTTACGGCCACAACGCCGCCGATGACGTGACGCTGGATGCGGCGCTGCTGGCGCGCGCGGTGCCGGGGCGGCCGGTGCGCCTGCAATGGATGCGCGAAGACGAATTCGCGTGGGAACCGTTCGGCACGGCGATGGTGATGCGCATGAATGCGGCGCTGGATGACCAGGGCAACATCGTCAACTGGGGCCACGAACTGTGGAGTCATGCGCACAGCACGCGGCCCGTCGGTGGCGGCGGCAGCGGCGTCAATCTGCTCGCGGCCTGGCATCTGGAAAAACCATTGCCTGCAGCCAAGCCCGGCAATCCGCCGCTGCCCGGCGGCGGCAGCCATCGCAACGCCATTCCGCTGTACGATTTCCCCAATCAGAAAGTCACCAACCACCTGATCCGCCAGTCGCCGATCCGTGCCTCCGCGCTGCGCTCGCTGGGCGGGCATGCCAACGCCTATGCCATCGAGTGTTTCATGGACGAGCTGGCGGTGGCGGCGGGCGCCGACCCGGTGGAATTCCGGCTGCGCCACCTGAAAGACGCCCGCGCCCGCGCCGTAATTGAAAAGGCGGCGCAGATGGCGAAATGGCAGCCCAACGAGAAGGGCGACGGCGAACGCGGCCGCGGCATCGCCTTCTCGCGCTACAAGAATCTGGCGGCGTACCTGGCGGTCGTTGCCGAAGTGAACGTCGCCGAGGATGTCCGCGTGACCCGCATCTGGGCGGCGGTCGATGTCGGCCAGGCCATCAATCCCGACGGCGTCATCAACCAGATCGAGGGCGGCATCATCCAGACGGTGAGCTGGACGCTGAAGGAGCGCGTCGATTTCGACCGCATCGGCGTCACCACGCGCAACTGGGAGGATTATCCGATTCTCAAGTTCAGCGAAGCGCCGGAAGTCGAAGTGGCGCTGATCAACCGACCGGATTCGCCGCCGGTGGGTGCGGGCGAGGGCACGCAGGGGCCGGTGTCGGCCGCCATCGGCAACGCCATTTACAACGCGCTGGGGGCGCGGCTGCGCGACATGCCGTTCAGCCGCGACCGCATCGTTGCGGCGCTGAGCGCGTGAATCAACAAGGGTAACGATTATGAAAATACTGGTCATCCACGGCGCCGGCATGAACATGCGCGGCAAGGTGCAGCAGGACATCTTCGGCACCATGACGCTGAAACAGTACGAGGCGCATATTCGCGATTACGCGAAAACCCTCAACCTGCAGGTGTCGTTTTTCCATTCCAACATCGAGGGCGAGGTCTGCAACGCGCTGTACGCGGCGTTCGACAGCGATATTGCCGGCTGCGTGATCAACCCCGCCGGTTATACGATGGTGACGGGGCCGCTGCGCGCGGCGATTGCGCAGATGAAGTTTCCGGTGATCGAAGTGCACCTCAGCAACCCGACGGCGCGCGGCACGGTGTCGGTGATGCAGCCGGTGTGCAAGGCCTCGGTGTACGGCTTCGGCATCGAGAGCTACCGCATGGCGCTGGCCGGCCTGAAAACGCTGATCAGGAAGTAGTCTTGATTATTCAGCGTGAACGTCAACATCTTCCCTCACCCCTGACCCCTCTCCCGGAGGGAGAGGGAAATAAACCCTCGCCCTTCGGGAGAGGGTGGCGCGTAGCGCCGGGTGAGGGAGGTTTTTGATTTTTCATTCGCGCTGAATAGTGCGGCCATGAAATTCGGCGACTTCGTCAAGGTCAAATCGCTGCAGACGCCGGCAGGCTTTCGCGACAACCTGCAGCGTCTCGGCATCGACATGCCCTGCGACGACGTGCTGGAATCCGGCGCGGCGTCGCCGCTGGCCGCGCCCCTGGCCATTGACGGTCTCCATATCGGCAACCGTTTCGCGATCCAGCCGATGGAGGGCTGGGATGCGCTGGCGGACGGCCGGCCTTCGGACAACACGCGCCGCCGCTGGCAGCGCTTCGGGGCGTCCGGCGCCAAGCTGATCTGGGGCGGCGAGGCGGTGGCGGTGCGGCCCGACGGCCGCGCCAATCCCAACCAGTTGCTGCTGAACGAACGTACCCAGCGCCAAATAGGGGAGATGCGCGGTGAACTGGTGGCGGCACACCGCGAAGTCATGGGCAGCGATCAGGGATTGGTGATCGGCCTGCAGCTGACGCACTCCGGGCGCTTCTGCAAACCGAACGATCACCACAAGCAGGAGCCGATGATCCTCTACCGGCATCCGATCCTCGACCGCAAATTCAGGCTGAAGCCCGACCATCCGCTGATGACGGATGGCGACATCCGCCGACTGATCGATGACTACGTGGCGGTGGCGAAACGCGCGCAGGCGCTGGGTTTCGATTTTGTCGATCTCAAGGCCTGCCACGGTTACCTCGGCCATGAATTCCTGTCGGCGAAAACGCGCGAGGGTGATTTCGGCGGCTCGCTGCAGAACCGCACGCGGTTTCTGCGCGAGATCGCCGCCGGCGTGCGTGCCGAGGCGCCGGGGCTGAAAATCGGCCTGCGGATTTCGGCCATCGACAGCGTGCCGTTTCGCCCCGATCCGGCGCTGTCCACGTCGGACGCGCTGGGGCCGGGCGCGCCGGAAGATTTTGCGGTGCCATACCGCTATGGTTTCGGGCTCGACGAAAACAATCCGCTGCAGATCGACCTGACCGAAACCAGGGCCGTCATCGCGCTGGCGCGCGACATGGGCATCCGGCTGTTCAACATCACGCTGGGCAGCCCGTACTACAACCCGCACCTGACGCGGCCCGCGCTGTACCCGCCGTCCGACGGCTACCATCCGCCGGAAGATCCGCTGATCGGCGTGATGCGGCATTTGAATGTCGTGCGCGAACTGAAGCAATCATTCCCCGACGTCGCGCTGGTCGGCAGCGGCTATACCTACCTGCAGGAATTCCTGCCGCATGTCGCGCAGGCCGTGGTGCGCGCCGGGTGGACGGATTTTGTCGGCTTGGGCCGCATGGTGCTGGCGTATCCGGAATTACCGGCAGACGTATTGAGCGGCAAAGGCCTGCAGCGCAAGCGCCTGTGCCGCACCTTCAGCGACTGCACCACCGCGCCGCGCCACGGCCTGGTGTCCGGCTGTTATCCGCTGGATACGCATTACAAGAAATCGCCGGAGATGGTGAAGGTCGCGGCGATCAAGAAGGCGGCGAATATTTCTTGAGTGCACTAAAAGTTAAATAAAAACAATAGCTTACGTGTTTTATTCCGCGCCCCATGCTGAATTGACAGTAACGGGCTGTACACCAGCGATTGCCCCGGGAATATCGGGGTTGTTGCGTGATGCGCAACACGCTATCATCAGCGCATGATCCAGTCGTTCCGGCACAAAGGTCTGAGGAAATTTTTTGAATCCGGAAGTGCGGCAGGAATTCAGCCCCATCATAGCAAGCGGCTGCGGATGCTTCTGGTTGCCTTGGACACGGCTCATTTCATTGAGGATATGGACGTTCCGGGATTTCGGTTGCACCCTCTGAAAGGCTCGGAGCGTGGCCGCTGGTCGGTGTGGGTGAATGGAAGCTGGCGCTTGACCTTCGAGTTCAGAGACGGGCACGCCTATATTTTGGATTACGAGGATTATCACTGATGACCATGCACAATCCCCCTCATCCCGGTGAATTCATTACCGAGGTTTACCTGGGACCCAACAATCTGAGCGGCCGCGAGCTCGCGGCCACGCTGGGCGTGTCTGCCTCCACGCTGAATCGCGTTCTTACCGGGACCAGCAACGTCAGCCCCGAAATGGCATTGCGTCTTTCCAAGGCGCTGGGACGTTCTCCCGAGAGCTGGCTCGCCATGCAAAGCAACCATGACCTGTGGCAGGCGAAGCAACGTGTGAAGCTCGGCAATGTCGGCAGGGCCAGACTCACCGCGGCCTGACAATAGCAGGAAGACGCCAAGGGTCAGAGTGGGCATTCTCTTACGCCTATGAAAATAATGCTGACTCCGACCCTTAGCACGCGCAAATGTTTCCGGGGTGGTGACGTGTCAGCTAGACGCCAGCAAGCGTAGCCCGTATGAAACGAAGTGAAATACGGGACGTTTGGGGAACCGAATGAAATTACGACGTGCGATTGTGGCGGGAACCATCGCAGGTGTTGCCCAGTTTTGCGGGCAGGTGGCAGCACAGGTCACGCCGCCTGCGAATTGGGTCGCCGCCTACGATTCAGCGACGCGCACGCGATTCATACCGCTTGAGCTGATACTTGGTGCGCACTGGAATGGAAGCCGTGATCCGGCCTTGCCGGCCGGCCGGTTTGTCGAATCCCTCTGGCGCGGGGCGGCTACCTGGACCGGCCCCAGGGTCTGGCGGCATAGGGATACCGGCGAATCCTTGATGGTCTACGATCGAATCAGGCCCGGCGTATCGCAGAAGATGGCTGTGCGCAGGGAGGGCGATGCAATCGGCCGGGTCGAGGACATGCGCAATAATTCAACTTGCGACCAAGAGGCCAAGTTCCCGCTCGGTCTGTGGACCCAGGGTGAGACGCGAACCTACGAGTACTCATGCTGGTTCGGACCCGACAATGACCGGCGTCGTATCGCATTCATTGCGACCATTACCATCGAGGATATCGACTTCACCCACGGCGGCGCGGAACATTCGCTGCGCGTGCGCTGGGTCCTCAAGCGAAAGGAGGATGGCCGCGAGATGGACCATAAGCTCTACGTATTCTCACCCGGTCTTTCGTTGGTCAGCCCGTAGGGCGCATTAGCGAAGCGTAATGCGCCGTATGTAAAGCTTGAATACATGAGGCGCGCTGATTGCGCGCCAGACAACTGCGAACCGGCGGATTACGCCGCTGCGCGGCTAATCCGCCCTACGTTGCTACAACTTCTACCCCTCTCCCCAACCCTCTCCCCGCACGCGGGGAGAGGGGGAGTCTCGGTTGTCAGACGATGCCGTGCAGCGCCAGCAGCGTCTGCATGCGTGCAATGGCCAGATCCGGCTTCTGCAGCAGCCCGGCGGCATCGGCCAGCCGGAACAGTTCCGCCAAGTGCGGCAATGACCGCGCGCTCTGCTGGCCGCCGACCATGGTGAAGTGCGACTGGTGGCCGTTCAACCAGGCCATGAATGTCACGCCGGTTTTGTAATACCAGGTTGGCGCTTGGAAGATGTGGCGCGACAGCGGCACGGTGGGTGCGAGGATGGCGTCGAACTTTTTCCGGTCGTCCTGCGCCAGTGCCAGCAGCGCGGCGCTGGCTGCGGGTGCGATGGCGTCGAAGATGCCGAGCAGCGCGTCGCTGTGCTGGTGGTTGGGCAGTGCGCCCTGGCCGTCGCCGGCGATCAGCGGCGCGAAGTTGAAATCGTCCCCCGTGTACATGCGCACGTTCGGCGGCAGGCGGCGACGCATGGCGATTTCGATGGTGTCGTCCAGCAGCGAGATCTTGATGCCGTCCACCTTGGCCGAGTTGACGGCGATGACGCCGAGCGCGGTGTCCACCGCGGCGGCCGGATCGCTGCTGCCCCAATAACCTTTGAGCGCCGGATCGAAGGCGTCGCCCAGCCAGTGGATGATCACCGGTTCGCGCGCCTGGCGCAGGATGCGGCCATAGACTTGTTCGTAATCGGCCGGGCTTTTTGCGACGCGGGCCAGTGCGCGGCTCGCCATCAGGATCAAACGTCCGCCGATTTTTTCAATGGCGGCCATCTGCTCTTCGTAGGCGCGGATCACATCGTCGGGATTGCGCGCATCGTCCGGCAGCAACTGGTCAGTGCCGCAGCCCGAGGCGAGCAGTGCGCCCGGAACATCCCTGGCGGTATCCACCGAACGACGGATCAGTTCGTAAGAGGCTTTCCAGTCCATGCCCATGCCGCGCTGCGCGGTGTCCATGGCTTCAGCCACGCCCAGGCCCATGCGCCACAGATACTGTCGATAGGCGATGGTGGCGTCCCAGTCCACCGCGCAGTCGAGCCAGGGATTGATCGCTGCATGCGGATCGGCGACGACATGCGCGGCAGACCAGGCGACGCGGTTGAATTGCGCCGGCGAAGTGGCCGTGACGAATGCGCCGGGACCGCGCAGCCGGTAACGCGCCATCCGGCCGTTGCCGGCGGGGAGCATGAGACTCAGATCTGTGCTGCTGTCCATCGCGGGCGCCGGGCAGCGGGTGCCCGGGAGTGAAGAATTGCCCGCGATTGTAAGGCCCGCTGTAACTGCCCGCTAGCGGATCGGGATAAAAATATTCGGCAGTATGATCTGGATGCCCGCCGGCGGCGCGTAGTACACGGGTTCGGGCCGGTAGCTGTCGTAGTAGTGATGCACTTCCTTGCGCACGACCGTGTGCCGCGGGCCATGGCGATCAAAATGACGGGCATGGCGATCGTGTTTCCAGTGAGAGCGATAATCGCGGTGATGGTCGAAACCACGGTCGGCCATGGCCGGTGTCGCCGCAAGCAGCAGGGTCGAGAGTAATACGCCAGTCATAATTTTCATGATGTGCCTCCTGTAGTCGTTGTCGTGGATCGGTGCTGCTGACCACGGCTCTGATGCTAGGGGATGGGGGATGGCGCAGGTGTAACCGGGCGCACGAATGTGTAAGCGGATGTTACGGGGACCGTGCCGGCAAGAAAAAGTTACAACTCAGTCCGCCCGGCGTGCGCTGCCCCAGTTGCCCAGCGTATGCACGCGTTCGAGATCGGTCAGCGCGCGCGCCGCCGGCGGTGAGACGTCTGTTGCAGACTCCCCGGCAAGCGCCTGCGGCGCCACGGCCTGCAGTCCGGCGCGCGTTTCCGGATCGGCCAGTGCGGCTGCCAGCGCCGGCGGATCGGACCAGACGTGTTTGCCGTGTTCGGTGCGCAGGTAAATGCAGCCGCTGTTCCAGTCGGCAAAATTCACCACCGGCAGGCGGCGCACGCATTGCGCCAGGAACTGCGTGTTGCGCTCCGGCGCCATGTTCTGTGCGCTGGGGTAAACCGCCAGCGCATCGTGCGCATCGACGTTGATTTTGCGGAAACGGTCGATGTCGAGCAGGCCCTTGACGTCGAGCACGTTCAGCTCACCGTTCCAGCCGAAAGCGACGGTGCGCGGTTGCTGGCCCAGGGTCACGCTGTTGTCGAGGAACTCGTAATGTACTTTCTTGCCGGCCGACAGCGCCCAGGTGAAAAATACCTCGGGTATGCCGTTGAAGGCTTCGATATTGTGCGAGAGCAGATCATCGACCGCCTTGTAGCGCCCGACTTCGAGGCCGCGCAGCCAGGCGCGTTCGACCGTGGCATGCGGCGGGGTCAGCACAAAAAACAAATACACCAGGCTGCCGAAACGCGTCAGCAGATTGCTGCCGGCGATGTCGGAGGCCGGCGCAAAAGTGTCGAAGCGGAAGCGGTCGATCAGCAGGTGCGACATCGCGCCGCGTGCGGCCTTGCGCGCCATGGTACGGTCTAGTTTGTGGTCAACGACCTGCAATTCATGGCCGGTGAACGAGCCGGCGTATTTATAGGCCGCGCCCAGCGTGCCGTAATCGAGCAGGAACTTGCGGAAAATGTCGGGACTGATCAGCGCGAATTCATCCCAGCGCACGCCGATCCGGGCCGCCAGCGCGCGCTGTAGCGGGCGCAATGTGCTTTTTCCGGCGGCGGAGGCGCCCTTGGTGTTCATCACCACCGGCTGCGCCTGCACCGGCAGCAGGCGGAAGCCCTCGGCTTGTGCTGCACGCTGTACATGCGGTTCGATCAGGCGGCCGATTTCCTCGCTGCCGTATGCGTTGCAGGCGAGATCGGTGGCGACCGTGGCGATCAGCGCGCGCTCGCCCCACATCCGGCCGTGGCGCGCATGCATGGCGCTGACCACGCGGATCAGCGCCTGGCAAGCGGCGCGCTGCAGCGGATCCTGCGTCGCCTGCAACCGGGCTTCCCAGCGGCGGATCGCCAGCAGATCGCGCGCATCGCGTTGGTGGGCGGGTGCGACCGCGGTTGCCGGCCCGGCAGCGCCGAACAGGCGTGACCAGAGGCTGCCGCGGGCGTGCTGCTGCGGAGCCGCATCCTGCAGTCCCATGTCCAGCGCCGTGGTGACGGCATTGAACAGCCGGGAGCGCAGGACTTCGTAAGCCGCGGTAAATTCAGCCATGTGCGGCGCCAGGTGCCGCGTCAGGATGATGTCCGCCATGCGCCGGAAATTGATGCCGAGGTCTTCGGTTTTCTGGCCGTCATCAACCGCCAGATCAGCGGTGACCTGTGCCAGCAGTTCATGCACGACCAGCCGTTCGGGCCGGAATACCACCAGATCCTCCATCGGCAGCCCGGTCAGGTCGGCGAGCTCGCGCACCTGGTGCAGCGATGTTGACGTGTTTTCCGGGCGGTAGATGGTTGCGAGCGGCAGCAGATCCGCGGGGATCTGCGATTGCAGTCCGGGATTCCACGGGCCCTCCGGCGCGGTGGCGGGCGGCGTAGGCAAGGTGTCCTGCATGGCGGTCTCCACGGCTCGGTTCGCTGCTCAGCTCGTTTCTCAGTTTACGCCGGGATGCAGCAGGCCGTGGCGGGCGCCGGTATTGCGGATTTGCGCGCACTGGGTCGCCGTCAGCCGCGTGTTGCCCGGCGCAGTGGATTCCGCCATCAGGTTGCCGGGCGTGTGGTCATGCGCGCCGCTGTTCATCAGCACATGCACCAGTTCGTGGGCGACGACCAGTCCCGGATCGCGCGCGCCGCGCGCGATCCATACCGTGTCGGCCAGTTCCGGGCGGGTGCTGCTGTTACCGCGGCCGATGGCCTCGGCGTCGAATGCCGGCGTCTGGCGGGTGCCCGCCGTGAAATAGAGAGTGGGTCTGGGCAGGTTCAGCGCGCGCGCCAGCTCGCGCGAGCGCGGCGTATCAAAATAACGATGTGGTTCGGGGACCGTGACGCGCAGCAGATCGGCGCGGGTGATGCGTATGCCGCATTGCGCCAGCAGTTGCGCCGCCTGGCGCAGGGCCGCGGCGATGACCGGTTCCGGCCAGGCGTCGATATTCACTGCGGTCAGTGACAGCGCATGGGTGATGCCGGCAGTCGGCGCCGTGGTCAAGTCATGAATCGCGGTTTGCTGTTCGATGCGGACCGGGAGTTCGGCTGACAGACACAGCAATGGTGCAAGCACCATCAACAACGCCAGCCACAGCCATTGATGGAATGAATGCGTTACGCGATGAGCAGTCATGACGCCGATTGCTGGCCGTTTGCTGAAAAAATAGGCAATCTAACTGCTGCCCGGGCGTGACGCAGGTTCATACGCGGATTTTTGCGGTTGTTCACAGA
Organism: uncultured Bordetella sp.; assembly: GCA_964486865.1. GTDB lineage: Bacteria > Pseudomonadota > Gammaproteobacteria > Burkholderiales > SG8-41. The sequence continues at coordinate 11,673 of CAZAOZ010000031.1, read as the reverse complement.
CTTATCCACAGAAATTGTGAATCCTTTTTGACAGCCTCGGCCGGGAACAGGGTGATTTGCGGCGGTTGCCGGGGTGGATCGCACCGGCATTGCCGCATTACATTTTTTCAGGGTCGCCGGGCGCACGGGGAAGAGCCAGAATTCATGTTTAAAAACATAGGGTTAGAGATGGTCCGCGCGACCCCGTAAAAGTTTATTTGTGTCAACGACTTAGCGCGCATTTGCCCCTGCGGCAAATCATGGGCGGGCAGGTGATTGACAGGCGCGGCAGTGTTTTGTAGGCGCGCGACGCGGCGCCGGTGCCGAGAGATATCAACACGTTCCAGTTTTGCGATGAACGTGTTCGAATTTGGCGATGTCAAGAGGCTGGCCTGCGGATTCAGCCTGTTTGGCCGCCGGCAGGCCGGAGGTCACAGGCTGCGCACGAAGCCCTCGATGCCCTTCAGCAGCATTTCCACGGCGATCGCGGTCAGGATCAGCCCCATCAGGCGGTCGATGGCGGCCAGGCCGCGGGGGCCGACGGCCCGGGCGATGCGCTCCGCGGCGAGCAGCAGCGCCAGCGTGATCGCGCTGGCGATGGTGAGCGCGAGGATCCAGTCGGTGATGCGTTCGGGCGCGCGCGACACCAGCAGCACCACGGTGGCGATGGCCGAGGGGCCGGCGATCGACGGGATCGCCAGCGGCACGATAAAGGGTTCCGCCTCGACGCCGTCGGCGCCGAACACGCCTTCGGGGTGCTTGAAAATCAGCCGCAGCGCAATCAGGAACAGGATCACCCCGCCGGCGATGTTCAGCGACGAATCCGACAGGCCCAGCAGATCGAGTATCCAGCGGCCGAAAAAGACAAAGGACAGCAGCAGGCCGAAGGCGATGGCGCACTCGCGCACGATGACCCGGTTGCGGCGGCCGGGCGGGACTTTCTGCAGCAGCGACACGAAGACCGGGATGTTGCCGACCGGGTCCATCACCAGCAGCAGGATGACGACGGTGGAAGTGAGGGAGACGTCCATGCCGCCAGTCTAATCCCTATAAGGGGCTCTAAAACCCGAACAGGTTGCGCCGGGCGTGCTGCAGGTGGGCGAGGATGGCGAGGCGGGCGCGGTCGGCGTCGCGCGCTTTGAGCGCACTGACAATGGCGCGGTGCTCTTCCTGGTATTTGAGGCGCCGCTCGGAGGTGACGACGCGGTCTTTCAGCTTGCCCCATTCGGTCTGGTGGCGCACCGCCGTGGCCATGTCGAAGACGCGGATCACGAAACGGTTGTGCGTCGCCGCCGCCAGCGCCTGGTGCAGCGCCGCGTCCCAGACTTCAAAATCATCGAGTGACGCGCCGCGCTCGGCGCGGTCGAGGCAGGTTTCCATGCGTTCGAAGTCGGCGGGTGTGGCGTTGGTAACGATCAGTTCCGCCAAGGCCGGCTCCAGCCGCATGCGCGCCTCCATCAGTTCGGCCGGGCTGGTATGGGTGATGCTGTCGGCGGGAAAGCCGCCGGTATCGGCCAGGAAAGTGCCGCGGCCGACATGACGGGTGATGGCGCCTTCGGCTTCGAGCTGCGCCAGCGTCTTGCGCACGGTATTGCGCGGCAGCGCGAAGCGTGTGGCGAGTTCGCGTTCGGTGGGCAGCTTGCCGCCGGGGGCAATGGCGCCCTGTGCCACGGCTTCGAGCAGGAAGGCGCGGATGTCCTGCGCGCCGTCGCGCTTGCTGCTGCGGCGGGCCGGCGGGGCATCGGAACGGTGGGTGGCGGGCATGATTGCCGCAGATTGTGCAGGGTTCAACCAATTTGGTCAATTGGTTGTGTTTTATATGGGTTTATCCAACCATGGAAGCGGCGCAAATATTGTCACAGCGGCATTTTCAGCTCTTTTTACTCGCGAAACCTGCGGTGCGGCCGGCGCGGCAGAAATATAACCAATTTGGCTGAATTATTGACTATTGGTTGCACCAAGGCTAGCATTCCCGGCGCTGATTTTGCATTGCGCATGTGCCGCCGCGCAGTCCGCATCAGGGATAATCAACACACTTTTAGGGCCTGTTAACAATCATTTCATGAGTGCGACGGCGACGATTTGGCCCCAGGGCGAGGAGTGTCGAGCGCGGTTTGCCCGTTGGCAAATAAGCGAAGATGCGACAATGCCGTGGGGCCAAATCGTCCCGTCCCTGCGGGTTGTGGTCAAAATTGCCATTGGCTGCGTTGCTCGCCTTGCCCATATTCTTGATATGGGCCGCGGCAAGCGCCTTGCCACTGACGATTTTGACCACAACGCATCTCACGAAATGATTGTTAACAGGCCCTAGCGCGAGCGTACATGTCCGCAGCCAGCAGTGCAGCGCCAATCCGGTTGGCGATCATTTCCGAAGGCGTCAATGCCTGGCCCTTGTATGTCGCACAGGGCCGCAGGCTGTTCGACAGCGAAGGCGTCGCCGTGGATGTCACGCTGACCCGTTCCTCGGTACAGCAACTGGAGCAGTTGCGCAGCGGCGGCTACGACATCGGTTTCCAGCAATCGGATCATGTGGTGCGTGCAGTCGAAACCGGCAGCGACCTGTGTGTCGTCATGGCGCAGGGCCATGCCCCGGAACTGTCGCTGGTCGTCGCACCGGGCATCAGGACGTTTGCCGATCTGCGCGGGCGCGATATCGCGGTGGATGGTTCCAACAGCGGTTATGCGCTGGTGCTGCGCAGGCTGCTGGCGGAAAAAGGTCTGGCGGGCGCGTACCGGTTTGTCGAATTCGGCGGCTCGCAGGAGCGCTACGACGCGTTGAAAGGCGGCCACGCCGTCGCGAGCTGGCTCAATCCGCCGTTTGACCGCAATCTGTTCGCCGCGGGATTCGGCTCGCTGGGCACGACGCAGGAGTTTTTTCCGGACTATCCGGGCTCGGTTGCCGCCGCGCGCCGTTCGTGGGCCGCGCAAAACGGCGAGCGCCTGACCGCATTCATCCGCGCTTTCCGCAGCGCCTGCCGCTGGCTGCAGAATCCCGCGCACAAGGCCGAGGCCATTGCGCTGTTGCCGCAGCGCCTGAACACATCGCCGGAGCTCGCCGGCCGCGCCTTCGACGCCTTGGCCAAAAAAGCGTTACCCTCGATCACCGCCGCCGGCCTGCGGCAGGTGATAGACGTGTACTGGGAAGCCGAAGGGTTGCAGACGCCCAGGGGCGCGCCGGAAAAATACATGGATTTGTCGTACCAGCAACGCGCAGAATCGTGATCCGGCATTGCATCCGAACAATGGAGAAAAACATGCGTAATCTGCAGTTGTGCGGCAAGGGCATCGTATTGGTCGCGGCATTGCTGGCAGCGCCGGCCGTGGCGGCCGAACCGGCGGACAAGTTTCCGTCGAAGCCGATCCGCATCATGGGGCAGGGCATCGGCAGCACCGCAGATTATTTGTCGCGTTATATCGGCCAGCGGCTGACCGAACGCTGGGGGCAGGCCGTGGTGGTGGACAATCGCGCCGGTGCCGGCGGTACTCTGGCCGCGGAGGTGGTTGCCAGGGCGGCGCCCGACGGTTATTCGCTGATCATGGGCCATGCCGGCCCGATGGTCAGCGCGGTTTCACTGTATAAAAATCTGCCGTACGACCCGCTGAAGGATTTCGCGCCGATCACCAAGACCGCCACCGGCGTCACGGTGCTGGTGGTGCATCCGTCGGTGCCGGTCAAAAACGCGCAGGAACTGATCGCACTGGCGAAACAGCGCAATCTCAGTTACGCCTCGGCCGGCAACGGCACGGTCAGCCACCTCACCGGCGAGTTGTTCAAGCAGGTCGCCAAAGTCGATGTGCAGCATGTTCCGTACAAGAGCGCCGGTTTTGCGCTGACGTCGATCCTGTCCGGCGAAACGCAGATATCCTTCCTGTCGCCGGTCACCGCCTATGCGCAACTGAAGTCGGGCAAGGTGCGCGCGCTGGCGGTGTCGAGCAAGGAGCGTTTTGTCGGCGCGCCGGATATTCCGAGCGCCACCGAGGCTGGCATTCCGGGTATGGTCGCCGAACTGTGGTTCGGCCTGTTCACGACGGCGAAAACGCCGAAGCCCGTGGTCGCCAAACTGCATCGCGAAATCACGGGCATTCTGGGTGCGGAAGAGGTCAAGGCCGCACTGTTGCAGCGCGGGGCTGTTGCCGCACCGACGACGCCGGAAGAACTGCAGGCGTACGTCAAAGGCGAACTGGCGAAATGGACGCCGATCATCAAGGCATCGGGGATCAAGGCGGACTGAACGGACAGTGATGAGTGATGAGCGAGGAGTGCGGAGCGCAAAGTGCAGTTGTAGGGTGGGTTAGGCGCGGGGTGTGCGCCGTAACCCACCGTGCGGGAGCATCGAATGGCAATCACAATCATAAGTGCAAGCAATTGTTTTTATTGGAGAAACTGTAATGGCGCGTAAAGCTAAGCCAGTCGAGCCCAAGAAGATCAAGGCTGCGGGCATCGATCCGAAAAAGCGGATATCGACGGCGCCCGACGGTTTGTACGATCCGGCGAATCCCGGCCACCGCTGGGAGCGTCCGTTGCAGGCGCCGGGCCGCATGCAGGTGGATTTCGAGGAACGCGTCGATTTCCGGCGGCTGCACGAATACCGGCTCGCGCGCACCCGCAATGCGCTCGCCAAATCCAAATTGGGCGCGCTGCTGGTGTTCGACCAGATCAACATGCGCTACATCTCGAGCACGGTGATCGGCGAATGGGCGCGCGACAAGCTGACGCGCTGGTGCCTGCTGACCGGCAACGGTGAGCCCTGGGTGTGGGATTTCGGTTCCGCGGTACGCCACCACAAGCTCTATGCGCCGTGGTTGCCGACCAATCACAGCATTCCGGGCCTCGCCGGGCTGCGCGGCGCGGTGTCGCCGAAAGTCGGCCTGTTCGAGGCGGCGGCCAAGGAGATTTACGACATACTCAAGCAGGAAGGCGTCGCCGACATGCCGATCGGCATCGACGTGGTCGAGCCGCCGTTCCTGTTCGCGCTGCAGAAGCTGGGCTTGAAGGTCATGGACGGCCAGCAGGTCATGCTCGATGCGCGCGAGATCAAGAGTTATGACGAAATCACGCTGCTCAACATGGCGGCGGCGATGGGCGACGGCGTGTATCAGGATATTTTCGAGGCGCTGAAGCCGGGCGTGCGCGAAAACGAAATCGTCGCCATGGCCGCCAAGCGTTTTTACGAAATGGGTTCCGATTGCGTCGAAGCTGTCAACGCGATTGCCGGCGAGCGCTGCAGCCCGCATCCGCATAATTTTACCGACCGCATGATCCGTCCCGGCGATCAGGCCTACTTCGACCTGATCCATTCCTACATGGGCTACAAGACCTGCTACTACCGCACGTTCACGGTAGGCAGCGCGACGCCGGCGCAGCACGACGCTTACAAAAAGGCGCGGCGCTGGATGGATGACGCCATCGCCATGCTGAAACCGGGCGTGTCCACCGAGGAAGTCGCGCGCGCTTTCCCCAAGAGCACCGACATCGGCTTCGAGACCGAGATGTCGGCCTTCGGCCTCAACTTCTGCCACGGTCTCGGCCTCGGCCTGCACGAACGGCCGCTGATTTCGCGGCTGAACTCGTTCAAGGATCCGTACGAACTGAAAGCCGGCATGGTGTTCGCGGTCGAGACCTTCTGTCCGGCGAAGGATGGCGTGTCGGCGGCGCGCATCGAGGAGGAAGTGGTGCTGACGCCCGACGGCGCCAAAGTCATCACGCTGTTCCCGGCGCAGGAATTGCCGATTGCCAACAAGTATTGAGTGCGTGAGGGGTAAGCGGTGAGGGGCGATGTGTGTGGCCCGTGGTTTTTTGCCGCTAACCGCTAACCGCTAACCGCTTACGCTGCACACATCACCAAAAACAGACACTGACGACTACCTGATAATGACAACATCAATGAAACGCAAAAAAAATGACGGCGCTGCCGAAGACGACATCGGCCGCGACATCCGGCTGGAGCTGTTCCGCATGCAGCTGGAACTGCGGCTGTGCGAGAAGCGCGCCTATGACCTGTTCCTGCAGAACCTGATCAAGGGCACCAGCCACCTGTCGCTGGGGCAGGAGGCGATTGCCGCGGCCTTCGGCGTGGCGATGCGCCCCGACGACTGGACTTTCTGCACTTATCGCGGCCATGCGCATACGCTGGCGCGCGGCGCATCGATGACCGGCGTGCTGGGTGAACTGATGGGCCGCGAATGCGGGCTGCTGGGCGGCAAGGGCGGCTCGATGCACCTGACCGATGTGAGCAAGGGGGCGATGGGCTCGTACGCGATCATCGGCGCCCATCTGCCGGTGGCGGCGGGCGCGGCGTGGAGCGCGCAGTACCGCGGTACCGAACAGGTGGCGGTGTGTTTTTTCGGCGACGGCACCACCAACATCGGCGCGTTTCATGAGGCGCTGAATTTTTCAGTGGTGTGGAAACTGCCGGTGATTTTCGTCTGCGAAAACAATCTCTACATGGAATACACGCCGATCAGCACGGTGACGGCGGTGGAGCATCCGGCGGCGGACCGCGCCGGCGCCTACAATCTTGAAAAAATCGTCGTCGACGGCAACGACGCCGACGCGATGTACCGCACGGCCACCAAATACATCGAACGTGCGCGCAAGGGCGGCGGTCCGGCGCTGATCGAGGCGATGACCTATCGCCATTCCGGCCATTCGCGCGCCGACCCGGCGAAGTACCGCCCGGAAGGCGAACTGGAAAAGTGGCTGGAACGCGACCCGATCAAGATTTACCGCGAACGCCTGCTCGGACTGGGCATCGTCGAGGCGACGCTGACCGATATCGAAGGTCAGGTCATGCAGCAGGTAAACGAAGCGACCGAAGCCGCCAAGGCCTCGGCGCCGCCGTCGCTGGACGGCATCCATCAACATGTGTGGGCTGACGGGGGTGCCGCATGGCGGAACTGACTTACCGCGACGCGGTGGCCGCGGGCATCGCGCAGGAAATGGCGCGCGACGAGCGCGTGGTGTTTCTGGGCGAAGACGTGGCGCATGCCGGCGGCGTGTTCAAGGCGACGGTCGGACTGCTCGATAAATTCGGGCCGAAGCGCGTGCGCGACTGCCCGATTTCGGAGCAGGCCATCCTCGGTGCAGCGATGGGCGCGGCGATGACGGGCCTGCGGCCGATTGCGGAGATCATGTTTTCGGACTTCCTCGCGGTGTGCTGGGACATCGTCGCCAATGAAATCGCCAAGTCGCGCTACATGACCAACGGCCAGGTGCAGGTGCCGCTGGTGATCCGCACCGCCAACGGCGCGGGCTCGCGTTTCGGCGCGCAGCATTCGCAGTCGGTGGAGAACTGGGCCATGATGATCCCCGGCATCAAGGTGGTGGCGCCGGCGTTCCCCGCCGACGTCAAGGGCTTGATTGCCGCCGCGGTGCGCTGCGATGATCCGGTGCTGGTGTTCGAGCAGAAGTCGCTGTACGCGCTGAAGGGTGAAGTGCCGGACGGCGAACATGTCGATGAGCTGGGCAAGGCGCGCGTGCTGCGCCGGGGCAAGGACTGCACCATCGTCGCGCTCGCCCTGATGGTGCATCGCGCGCTGGACGCCGCGGAAATCCTCGAGCGCGAACACGGCATATCCTGCACCGTGGTCGATGTGCGCTCGCTGGTGCCGCTGGATACCGCAACCATACTCGCCGAAGTGGCGCTGACGGGACGGCTGGTGACGGTCGAGGAAAATCCGCGGCTGTGCGGCTGGGGCGCGGAGATTGCGTCGATCATCGCCGACGAGTGTTTCTGGGAACTGGACGGCCCGATCATCCGCATCACCACGCCGCATATTCCGCTGCCGTCGGCGGACCGGCTGGAAGACAACACGATTCCTTCGGTGGAGCGCATCGTGCGCGAGATCTGCGAGAGAATCGATTGAAACGTAGAGGGGGGGGAAGATGCCTTTGTTAATGCGCTTGGCGGTTCTGGCTGCACTGACTTTGCTGGCGGCCTGTGCGGGGATGACCGGCAACGGCGGCGTTCCCGACATGGTTCTGGTCAACGGGAAGGTATTGACTGTTGATCAGTCGTTCTCGGTTGTACAGGCGGTTGCAGTTCGTGAAGGACGCATTGTTGCCACGGGCAGCAGCGTGGAAATCGGGCGCTTGGCGGGGTCTGGGACGAAAGTGGTTGACCTGAAGGGGCGTACGGTGATTCCGGGGCTGATTGACAATCACTCCCATGCCATTCGCGCTGCGGAACACTGGGTTCGCGAGGCGAGGATCGACGGGGTGACTTCCCGCAAGCTTGCGCTGGAAATCATTGCTGCAAAAGCGCGTGAATTAAAGCCGGGTGAGTGGGTGCTTGTACTGGGCGGTTGGACGGAAGACCAGTTTGCTGACAAGAAGGGTGGTTTTACCCATGAGGAGCTTGATGCTGCCGCTCCCGGGAACCCGGTATTTGCGCAGGTGCTGTTTGCCCGAGGTTATGCCAACACGCTGGCGCTCAGGGCCGCCGGACTGGCGGGGGAGAGCGCAGAACGCACGCGCGTGCTGCCGCCGCCAGCCATCCAGAAAGTCCGGGCGGTGATTCCTCCGCCGGGTCCTGATACCTGGCGTGCGGGCCTGAGGGCGCTGATGCGCGACTTCAACCGTTCCGGCCTGACTTCCGTCATCGACGTGGGGGGCAATGGTTTTACGCAGGCGCACTACGAACCGATCTCGGAGCTGGACCGGACAGCAGCATTGACGCTGCGTTTTTACTACATGCGCTATATGTATGCAGCGAAATCGGCGGACGTCGATGGCGTGATTGCGCAGATGCGGGATCTCAAGCCGCGCTCGGGCAGCGATTACTTCAGGCTGTTGGGTATCGGGGAAAACGTGTTTGATGCCACCACCGACAATACGTATCGCCCCTTCAAGCCCGATGCCGGTGCTTTTGCCCAGTGGGAGCGGATCGCGGCTGCGGCTGCTGCAAAGGGGCTGCAGGTGCACCAGCACATGACCCACGACAGCACCGTGAATGCTTTTCTGGACCGGATCGAGTCAATCAACAAGACGGCGAAAATTGCCCCTTTGCGGTGGACCCTGGCCCATCTTGATGGTGCCAGCCCGGCGACATTGCAGAGAATGCGCAAGCTCGGTGTGGGCGTGGCAGTGCACAGCCGTCCGTCGATACAAGGACAAATGATAGTCAAGCGATGGGGCAATGAAGGCCGCGATATGCCGCCGCTGCGCAGCATTCACGACAGCGGAATGGTCATGGGGCTGGGGTCGGATACTACGATTGTGGCCCCCTACAGCCCGTTCGTCACGCTAGGCTGGGCTGTGACCGGGAAAATGCTGGATGGCACGGTCGTCAACACACAGACGCTGAATCGTGCCGAGGCGCTGATTGCGCATACCCGCTCCAATGCCTGGCTGATGTTTGAGGAAAACCGGCTTGGTTCGCTTGAGGCGGGCAAGCTGGCCGACCTGCTCGTCCTCGATCGTGATTATCTGACGGTGCCTGCCGACGAGATCAAGGACATCAAGCCGCTGATGACCATGGTGGGCGGCAAGGTCGTTTACGAGACAGGCAAGTAACGACAATCATCAATCGCGCAACCGGGATTCAATCGACGATGGATATCATCATGCCGCAGCTCGGCGAAACCGTGACCGAGGGCACAGTAGCCAAGTGGTACAAAAAAGTCGGCGACGCCGTCAAGGCCGACGAGACGCTGTTCGACGTGGAGACCGACAAGGTCAACACCGAGATTCCGTCGCCGGTGGCCGGCGTGGTGGCCGAGATCGTCGTCGCCGCGGGCGTGACCGCCAAGGTCGGCGCGCGGCTGGCGGTGATCAGGGAAAGCGGCCCGGCGAAAGCGGCAGCGCCTGCGGCCGCAGTGCAGGCGACCGTTGCCGCGCCAGCAGTGCCATCATCAGCCGCGCACGCGCCTCTCCGTGCGCCAGCAACATTGCGCGCAGATGCCGCCGAGCGGCTGTCGCCCGTCGTGCGACGGCTGATTGCCGAGCACAGCCTGAATCCGGCGGACATTGTCGGCACCGGACGCGACGGGCGCATCACCCGCGAAGACGTTACGACATTCATCTCCGGCCGCGGCGCGCGTCCTGCAGCGACTGCTGCTGCCGTGCCGATGCCTGCGCCGGTGGCGGCAGGGCAGACCATCGCGTTCAACAGCGTGCGCAAGCGCGTGGCCGAGAACATGGCGAAGTCCTGGCATGCGTCGCCCCATGTGCTGCAGGTGGTGGAGGTTGATTTTCTGCGCGTCGAGCAGGCGCGCAAGCTGCACGGCGCGGAGTGGAAACGCCGCGAGGGTTATTCGCTGACCTATCTGCCATTCATCGTGCGCGCGGTGTCGATTGCGCTGGGCAAGTTCCCGAAACTCAATGCCAGCCTGCAGGGCGACGGCCTGGCGCTGCATCGCCGGATCAACATCGGCATCGCCGTCGATCTGAATTTCGACGGCCTGCTGGTGCCGGTGATCAAGGATGTGCCGGCCAAATCGCTGCCGCAAATAGTCAAAGAAATAAACGACCTGGCGCAGCGCGCGCGCGCCGGGAAGCTGCGGCCCGACGAGATGACCGAAGGCACTTACACCATTACCAACAACGGCGCGTTCGGCACCGTGATCACCGCGCCGATCATCAATCAGCCGCAGGTAGCCATCCTCTCTGCCGACGGCATCCGCAAAAAGCCGGTGGTCATCGAAGGGCCGGACGGCGACTCGATTGCAATCCGCCCGATCGGCGTGCTGGCGCAGAGTTTTGATCATCGCGCGGTCGATGGCTCGTACTCGGCGGCATTTCTGGCGGAAGTGAAGAATGCGATCGAGACGCGCAACTGGGAACAGGCGTTACAAGCTTAAAACCTGCCACAGAGGGCACAGAGGACACAGAGAACTGCAGGAAGGCAAAATAGTGTTTGCGTTGATGGCTCGAACTGATGAAATTCCCCAACAACCGGTTTTGTCTTTATTTTTCTCTGTGTCCTCTGTGAACTCTGTGGCTAATGCTTTTGATCTTTAAGGAAAAGAAATGGCGAACATGAAGCAACACAAGCTCGGCTGGATCGGCATCGGCCGCATGGGTTATGCAATGGCGGAACGCCTGGCCAAGGCCGGCTGTGACATCACCGTCTGGAACCGCACGCGGGCGAAGGCCGAACCGCTGGCGAAATCCGGTGCGAAGGTGGCCAACAGCCTCACCGATCTCGCCGGCTGCGACATCGTGTTCACCATGGTGTCCACCGGCAAGGACGTCAAGGAAGTGCTGTTCGGACCAAACGGCGTGATGTCCAAGGGCGGCAAGCCGAAGATCATCGCTCGTGTGTTTACAGTGCTGTGCCTGGTGGCATCCGTCCCGCTGGCGTCCGCACAGAGCTGGGGGCCGCTCAATCTGGAGGAACTGAAGGCTGAAACGCAGCGCCGCGCCGACCGCAATGCGCCGCCCATCGGCGGCGTCAAGCCGGAGGATGCACGCGAGGCGATGGCGCAGCTGAAAACGCTGGAGCCTGATGATTGGGCAACTGCGTGGGGCGCGATCGGCGACCGTTATTTCGCGCGCGCGAAGGAGGTCGAAAAGACCGATCCGAAAGAGGCGCGTGAGCTGTATTACAAGGCCTGGGACAATTTCAATGTCGGGCGCTGGCCGACCGAAAAGAATTCGCCCGGCAAGATGAAGGTTTACCTGAAGGCCTTGGACGCTTTCCGCAATTACGGCCGTCTGCTGGACCCGCCGCTGGAAATCGTGCGCATTCCCTT
>CAZAOZ010000030.1:0-37033 GCA_964486865.1 uncultured Bordetella sp. | reverse complement strand
TGTTAATCAGGTTGTCCCTGGTTCGAGCCCAGGTCGGGGAGCCAGAATTTTTTGTTCCCAGTCTTGCACTTAGCCCTGCCTCCCCGGCCGGGCTTTTGTGTTTCTGGGGGGCGTAATACCGGAAGTCAGGGGGTCGGTATAGGGGCAGAGCGAGAAGTCCCGTCTTGGGGATAAGTCAGCCGATATCAGAACTTGGCCAACGACCGTTTCCGGCCAGAAGCGGACGTTAACGTCCGAGCTCAGCCGTGCCGCGTAGTGGCGTCGGCTGCAGCGACGAGTTAGGCGGCGGCGCCGCGACTCCTGGGAGGTTGGGAAGCGATACTATTCGACGATCTCATTCTTGAGACTCTGGACAAACGCGACGACGTCACGCTGTTCGGCCTCGGGCACCTTGAACTTCGCCAGGGTCGCGGCCGCATGACCGAGGAACACATTCCAGTCGCTCTCGCTGATGCGCATGCCACGGTGAGTGAGCACCATGTCCCTGCCGCGGTAGTACATCGGTCCGCCCGCGCTCGCGCAGAGGAAGTCGATCAGGAGCTGCTTCTCGCGCATGACGCCGTCTTCCCCGCGATGCGCCCAGAAGCGGCCGAGCTGCGGATCGGCCCGGAGCCGGGGGAGCAGATCATTCGCCACTGCCGTGATCGCGCCGTAACCACCAAGGCGTTCGTAAAGAGTCTTCTCGTTGCTCATCGTGTTCTCCTTTAAGTCGGGCACGCGGCCCGCGGGAAGCATCCCACCATCGCGTTCATTCCGCCGCCTAACGTGAAGTAGTTGACATTATTAGTTGACAGAAGTGCCCCCCACCCGGTGCTGCTCATGCCTACCCTGTTTAAGAAACACGGGGGCCTACGGCTACATTGCCCGAGAATATACGCCACTGAGTAAATCTAGGGAAAAGCGGCACCAAATCAGTAACCGGTTCTGTCTACTTTGGGTCGGAATGAGCTGCCCCTGACCTGCCCCCCCCGGAATCCCCCAGCGGAGATGATCCATCGATTGAATCTGAATTGCCCACAAGATAAACTGAAAATTCTTACAGGAACCGGATCAGGACACAACGCAGGTCAGGTGCATTTTCAAGTAACGCAATGGATCAAATTGCTCTTCTATGCATGAAAACTCATCCCTCGTCGGCGAAATAGCCAATATGCTGATGGAGTGTAGCCTGTTCAGCGACTTTCCCGCTACCGAGCTTCGATCGATTGCCCGTCATTTCGGTTCCAGCAAAGTCGACAAAGGCGACGTCATCTTCAAAGAAGGCGATGAAGGCACATTCATGTGCATCATCAATGCAGGTGATGTCTCCGTAATGAAGACGGATTCGGCGGGAAGCAAGGTCAAGATTGCCGTGCTGCGCAATGATCGCGTATTCGGGGAAATGGCCGCATTGGATGGCGAAAGACGGTCGGCGACGTGCATTGCGGAAACGAACTGTGTGCTGCTGACCTTATCGAAGGATTCGCTGAACAAGATGTTGCTTGAAATACCGAAAGTTGCCGCAAAAGTGGTGCGTGTCATCGCGGTATCCCTGTCCAGACGCTTGCGCATGGCCGACGGCAGATTGGTCGATCATCAAATCTAGAATCAGGCGGCCGCACACTGAAATTACGATAAGGTTATGATTGCATTTCCGATTTCATTTTTTGGGGGAGCCATACAATGAAAAGACTCTTGACGTTGCTTGCGGTTTCGCTGCTTTGCCAGATTTTGGGGGCCGGATCCGCGCTGGCTGCCGACCCCACCAGGATCAAGGTCGGCATCCTGCTGCCGCTGACCGGTAATTTTGCTGCAGTCGCCGAGACGCAGAAACAGGGTGCGGAACTCGCCGTGGATGTCATCAACAAACGCGGTGGCCTGAACATGCCCTGGGGCAAAGTGGCGGTCGAAGGCGTGGTTGGCGACGACGAAGCCAAGCAGGATGTCGGCGTGCGGCGCTACCGCTACATGGTCGATGAAGGCGTCAAGGGCCTGGGCGGGCAGACGTTCGCGCCGCTGGCTTATGCCATCAATGCCATGGTGTCCAAGAATCCCCTGCCTTATTTTCCGGTCTGCGTGATGGCCAAAGAGGCCTTCCAGAAGGGCAAGCTGGCCGACTCCACTTTCGCCACGGCGTACAGCCCGTGGACCGTCGGTTACATGGCCGGACAGTCGGCGACCAAAGTGTTGAAGAAAAAACGGATTTTCTTTCTAGCCCGCTCCGACAGCTTCGGCTGGGACATCCGTGACGGCGTTTACGCTGCCGCCAAGGAAGCCGGCGCGGAAATCGTCGGCTATGACGAAGTCTCGCTGGGCACCAGTGACTTCACGACCGTGCTGCAAAAGGTCCGCGCGGCCAAGCCCGATGTCTTCATCGCCGCACAGTTTGCCGCCGATGCCGTGGCGCTGCTGAAACAGGTGCACCAGATGGGGCTGGGCAAGGAAATGACCATATTCAACGCTTTTACCACCAACGTGGTGGCCAAGGGCCTGCCCCCGGAGGCGCTGGAAGGCGTGTACGCGATGCACTATTTCTATTACGACCTCGCGAATTTCGAAGACAAGGAAGTGGCCAGGAGCGCAGCAGAGTTCACCAACCTGTTCCGCGCGAAATACAAGAACCCGCCGGATGCCTACGCGGCGATCGCCTATATTGCTTACATGGAAATGTTCCGCGGGTTTGAGACCGCCAAGTCGTTTGATCCTGCCAAAGTCGCTGCAGCCTTGCGTACCAACAAGGGCGCATTCATGACCATCAAGGGCCAGGCCCACTGGCGGCAGGACCAGGCTGCGGTCTACAAGCACGCAGCCTTCCTGGTGAAAGGCAAGGGTCCCAAAGAGCAGAAGAACGAGTGGGATTTATTCCATGTCGTCGGCTCTCAGGGTGGAGACACGGTAATGCCGACCCTGAAGTCCCTGGGCTACTAGACACCGCCGGCGCCCGGTGCCGGCGGTCTTTCTCGCGTGCGACCACAGGTCGCCGCGAGCGAAATTAGCAGCGCTCGCAGACGGGGCGCGCCATGACTGTGGAAACTACCTGTGGAAATTTTCAGGGCAAGCAACGTTACCAAGCGGTTTGGCGCACTTGTTGCCGTCAACAATGTGAGCTATTCACTGCGCGAGCATGAAGTAGCAGGCATCATCGGTTCGAATGGTGCAGGGAAAACCACTTTTTTCAACCTGCTTACCGGAATGTTCACGCCCGACGAGGGTGCCATTCACTACCGTGATGTGGAGATTACCCGCGAGACGCCGCAGCAGCGTGTGGCGCGCGGCGTGATGCGCACCTTTCAGCTGACTTCAACCTTCGACAATCTGACCGTCATCGATAATCTGGTATTGGCCTATTTCCGCGCGCACCGCAAGGCATCGCTGCTGCAGCTATTCCTGAATACCTGCAAAAGACACCGCAATAATGAAAAAATCTCAACCGTTCTGGAAACCTTTGATCTCAGGAATCTACGCGACCGCGAAGTCAGGAATCTCAGTCTGGGCGAAAAGAGGCGTCTCGAAATCGCGATGACCATGCTCGCCGAGCCCAAGGTGCTGCTGCTGGATGAACCGCTTGCGGGACTTGCGGAATCGGAAATTCAGGCCGTGCTTGGGATCCTGCGCCGACAGGTGGGCAAGCAGACAATCCTTATCGTAGAGCACAAGATATCGCATGTGAAAGATTTTCTCGAGCGGATCACCGTCATGCACGAGGGCAGAATCATTGCCGAAGGCGGCTACGATGAGTGCATGAGTCACCCGGAAGTGCGCAGAAGCTATTGGCAAATTGACGTTGATGCAGATGAGTCAGCAAAGGTTGCCCGGTGAACACGGGTAACAATCTCCTGAGCGTCGAAGGATTATCGGTATCCTATGGCTCAGCAAAGGTATTGTTCGACATCTCATTGAATGTCGGGCCGAAACAAATTGTTGCCTGTGTGGGACGCAACGGCGCCGGCAAGACCACGCTGCTGAAATGCATCGCAGGATTCTTAAAACCTGCCGCGGGTTCCGTCACCGCCGACAAGGCTGGGCTTGTCGGCCTCCCTCCCTATGACGTCGCCAAACTGGGCGTCAAATACATCCCGCAGGACAAGAAGGTGTTCTCCGATCTTACGGTACGTGAAAATCTTGAATTGGGCAGCTACGCCACCAAGGATTACAACTGGGATCCGGTCACCGCCTACTTCCCCAAGCTGAAAACCCTGATGGATCGCAAGGCGGGCTATTTAAGCGGTGGCGAACGCCAGATGCTGATGATCGGGCGTGCGATTCTGGGCAATCCAAAGGTATTGCTGATCGACGAACCGACGGAAGGCCTCGCGCCGAGCATCGTTTCACACCTGAAGCACGTCTTTCGTGAATTGAGCAAGAATACGGCGCTGGTCCTCGTCGAGCAAAACCTGCCTTTGGTGTGCGCGATATCCGACAAGGTCTATGCCATGAATGACGGTCGCATTGTTGCGGAACTGGCTGACAGCGCATCGATCCGCGTGGACGTGTGCGAGCGGTATCTGTGACCCGGGCTTTTACCCAGAGGAGTCTGTAACCACATGCGCAAGACATTCGACTGGTGGTGGGGTATTGCGCTGGCATTTTCCCTGCTGGCGGTCATGCGGATATTCTTGCCGCTGCCGTTTGTCAATGAAATCCTCGTGTTTTCCATCTACGCCATCGGCTGCAACTTCCTGCTCGGGCGTGTCGGTTTCATCTCTTTTGGACAACCCGCCTATCTGGCTGTCGGCGCCTATGGCACCGCGTTTTACCTGTATTACTTCGGCACCAATCCTTACCTCGGCATTCTGGCTGGGTTGATCTCGGGATTCATTGCGGCACTGATAGTCGGCCCCCTGTTTGTGCGTTTGCGCAGCGATTATTTCGCGCTGGTCAATCTGGCGCTGGCGGTGATCGTTTTCTACCTGATGCAGAAGGTGCTGGCGCCGATCACCAAAGGCGATAACGGCCTGTGGTTCCTGACCAACATGACGTCCACGCCGGTGCTTGACATCACCAGGCCCGCCCAGTTTTTCATCTTCGCTTTCATCACGGCACTGGTCATATGGGCGTTCTACAAGTATCTCGATGACACGATATTCGGCGCCTGCTGCCTGGCGACCAAGATCAATGAGGACAAGCTGCAGTTTCTTGGCTACAGCAACTTCCGCATCCGCCTTGCCGCCTTCGTCATCGCCAATACCACCACTGCCCTCGCGGGCTCGCTCTACGCTGTATATATCGGCGCAGTCAGCCCGGAGATCACCAGCCCGTCGCGTGCCGCAGACCCGGTGGTGGTCATCCTGCTCGGTGGAGTAGGCACGCTGTACGGCCCCATCGTCGGCTCTGTGGCCTATACCGGCATGAAAGACGTCATCAGCAAGCTGATTGGCAACTGGGAAATGGTCATCGGGCCGCTGCTGGTGATCATCATGCTCGCCGGTGAAAAAGGCATCTGGGGCACGATCGAACCCTGGCTGAAAAAACTGCTGTTCCGCAAAAAATCCGGGGCGTCTGCCGCCGTGAACGAAAGTCGCTGATGGACATCAACCTGCTGATTCCGGGATTCATTTTCGGTCTGAGCATCGGCAGCATCTATTTCCTGATGGCGATAGGCCTGTCGCTGTGCTTCGGCCTGATGCGGGTGATCAGCCTGGATCAGCTGCTCTACTACTCGGTCGGCGCCTACATCGCCTACAGCGTCAGCCTTTACACGGGCAGCTTTCTGCTGGGCCTGGTGGCTGCAGTTGCCGGCGGGGGGCTGGTCAGCCTCGCCATCGAGCGCATCGTGTTCCGGCGCATCTACGAGCGCGATCTGACGTTCAGCATGATTACCTCGTTCGGCGTGCTGCTGGGCGGAGTCGGCATCATCAAGTTCATCTGGGGCCTGGTGCCGCGCCCGGTGCCGATGCCGGTCAGTTCACAGGTCAATCTCTTCGGTACGGACATCCCGATGTACCGTCTGCTGGTGATCGGCGCCGCCATTGCCGTGTACATCGGGATATGGCTGTTCCTCAACCGCACCATCACCGGCAAGGCCATCCGCGCCGGCATTGAAAGCGTCGAGCATGTGGAGGGCCTGGGCATCAATGTCGCCCGGCTGTTCACAATCACCTTTCTGATAGCAGGAACACTTTCGGCGCTGGCCGGCGCCCTGCATGCGCCATTGATCATGGTTGATCCGCACATGGGCCTGGAAGTGCTGGCCTTCGTTTTCATGGTGGTCATCATCGGCGGCCTGGGCAGCATCAAGGGCACGCTGGTTTCCGCGTTCATTGTCGGCCAGGTCGTATCCATCGGCTCTCTGATCTACGCGCCGCTGGCGCAGATGGCGCCATTTGCGATCATGCTGCTGATCCTGCTGATCAAACCGACTGGTCTTTATGGCAGTGTCCTGCTGAAGAAGTGAAACGGTCTCAAGGCGAATTTTCGTCCTGCATATGGAGTAGGCCGTCAGGTTTCTTCGCCTTCAGCCAGGGCCGACTCGGCAGACGTTTGCATGGAGGCAATAAAATCATCGACTTTGCTGACAAACCGGCTGCCGCGGAGTTCAAGACCCAGCATCGGAGAAAATTCATTCAGTTTCCTGAATGCCGCCTGCAGCAATTCGATTAATTGTACAGGTGCAATCGGCATTAATCCGGCGAAACGCGTGGAAAGATCACTCAGCCGCGGCAATCCCTGTTCCACAGGAGTGTTTGCCGCCAGTTCGCAAAGCTCGTTGGCAAAGGCTGCAAATTGCTGCTGAACCTCGACGAGACTGGCAGGTTTCTGTAACTGCCCGGTGCCGGGATGTTTGATGCTTTCCCGGATGGTTTCCGGAAATTTCCAGTGCGCGGCAACCGCCATGCCCAGATCGCCGTAGCCGATCCCGAGGACCCGGACGGAGGCTGCCTCGTCGTCCAGACTGTCTTCTTTGACCAGTCGCTCTATTTCGTGAAATTCCTCCTGAAAATAGAAGACGGTAAGACTCTTGCCAAGCCGGTGGAACATGCCGCAGATGAAGGCCTCCTCGGCCAGATCCTGGCGCCCGAAACGGATGGCGAAATGGCGGCCGATCAACGCGCTTACGAAAGAACCGAGCAGCATGTCCTTGAGGTGATGATCCCCGCCTTTCAAGGCATTGAAATACACCAGGCTGTTGCAGGTCATGCGGATGATGTTCATGCCCAGCAGGCGTATCGCGTTTGACACCGTTTTTATCCCGATACCCGCGTTTCCGTAAAAGGACGAATTCGCAAGCTGGAGAAGCTTGTTGGTGATGGCGTAATCACGCAGCACTATATTGGCCAGCGTATCGACATTCGAGTTGTTGTTCTCGTCGGTCAGTCTGTTGATCTCCAGCAGATTATTCGAAAGAGCGGGGAAATTCTGCTTCCGCTCCATGCGCTTGAGCAGAAACATAACCGTGCTGTGCTCGCGCCCTGTTTTATACAGCCCGAGCAATTCGTCAATCGCAAATTTCATTTCGGCGGCATCGGCAAAACGCCTGCTGGCATCGCGACTCAGCGCACGTCGGATCACTGCCTGCAGGCCTGCATCCAGGCCCAGCCGGTCCATGTCCCCCAAGTTCAGTTCGCCGTTTGCGATTGCATTGATGAGCGCTTGCAGGTTGTCCGCCTGCATTGGCGATCTGCCGGCCAGCATTTCAAAAAGGATGAGGCCCAATGCGAAGATGTCTGAGCGGGCAGTCAGCGGATGATTGTTGAAATGTTCCGGCGACATGTAGCGCGGCGAACCGATTAATCCATCTTCACCGCCGGCCATGTCCATGCCGGAAATTTTCGCCAACCCGAAATCCATGATACGGGGCACGCCGGCCGTATCGATCATGATATTGCCCGGCGACAGATCCAGATGAAGAATTCCCTGCGCATGGGCACAGGCAACGCCGGCAAGTATCTCCCGGAACAGGGTTAAAGCTTGCTGTACCGGCATGACTCCGCCTTGCCCGCGTTTCTCGCGGAGTGTCGCTCCTTCGACATAGGCAAAAACGAGATACGGGAACCCCCGATACAAACCGGCCTCGTACAAAGGCACGATGTTCGGATGTTCCAGCCGGGCGACAATGCGCGCTTCGCTGGGATAGATGCCGGAGTCCGCAGCCGTTTTATCGCCACCGGCGGTATTCAGCCACTTGATCGCCACCTCTCTTTCCAGAACTGGATCAAAGGCCTGAAAGACTTTCCCCTGGAGGCCGCTGCCGAGCGAGCGGCGGATAATGAATCGCCCTATTTTAAGTCGCTCGTCACGCGGTTTTGACAGGGTACCCACACTAATAGCCTTCCATTGCCTGGTCGCAGGGAACTGCGCAGAGACGGACTCAACATTGCTGAGTCTTGTCGGCTGCGGCAATTGTGGATCAGTAGCTAGCGTCGGGAACAGCCCATCCTGGCCCCGGCTATATCCATTTGCAGTATCGGCAACTGGTGGAAATTCTTGAGCAGGAAAAGAATGTGCAGTAGCGGACCAAGAAGCCCCTTTACATACGTATCCAGGAAGAACCAGAACAACAAGAGGCTGCCATCCGGGCAGCCTCTCGTTTCGGGATATCTCAGACCGACTCAGTCCGGCGCGGAATCCTTGATCTCGGTGATCTCGGTAATCGGCAACAAGGCGATATCTTTCAGTTTTTCGCCTTTGCCCGTATTCAGATCGGTGAGATTGGCGACAGTCGAGTAAGTGGAAGCGACAAAAATGTCCTGGCCTTCGCTGGTTTTCCGCCGCACGCCATACCTGAGTTGCTGGCGTTCTTCGACAGTCAGCTTGCCGATCAGATTCTTCGTGGCCCATACCTCGCCGAAACGGGCGAAATCCGACAACCGTGCCGCGTGGTTGATGGTGTCGCCGAGGACGGTGAATTCGACATGGGTTGCCGACTGGAAGGTGCCCAGCCACTCCTGCCCTTCATTGAGTCCGGTATTGAGATACAGCTCATTGGCCCAGCCTTTGCGCAACTGCCATTCCTTGCTCAGGCGGCGCATGGCCTCGCGTACCTCATAGGCTGCCAGCAGTGCGTTCCACACATAGCTGCAATCCGGCTGCGGGAAAAAGTAATACACCATGCCGTCGCCGGCATGCTTGCCGTAAGTGCCGTAGTGGCGCCGGAAAATGGGATCGACGACGGACCAGATCTGGTTGATCAGTTCGAAATATTCCTCCGGCGGCAGTTCCGAGCAGATTTTGGTGGATTGCTGCAGGTCGGTGACCAGCACGGCAACGTGGGTCAGCACCGGCAGGCGCTTGCGCACCAGGTCACGGATCACCAGGTCGCGGCGCGCCAGCAGCGTCAGCAGATCGTCGGAGCCGCCGTCTCCCGGCGCATGCACGAACAATATGCCCTCGCGGAACTGCACCGCGTAAAGGCAGACCGCAGCGTCATCTGCGGCCTCGCCAGTAATGAATGTCTGGTTGATCAGCCGCGAGTCGGGACTCTCGGCCTCGTTATACAGGCGCTCCAGCGTGCCCAGCGCCTCGCGCGGCACCGCACGGCACAGATTGAAAAAACTCGATTTCGGCGCCCGCTGCTTGGCGATTCCGAAATGGAAACGCAGAATTTCCTCCCTGTCGCGCAAGAATCCTGAGCGCAGCAGGTATTGGAAAATATTGCGCGATTCGGTATCTGCCGGCAGCTGGTCAAAATTGCCCAGTACGCCGCCGCGCGCCGCGGCGTTGAACCAGATCAGCTCGAAGTTGTAATTGACCATGTAGGCCGGGTGGACGATCTCCTCCACGGTCAGCCGCGGCATGGCCTCGCGTTCCGGAGCGCCCGGCACTGCCGGCGAGCGGGCGGCCACTGCGGTAGCATTGCCCGCGGTCAACGGCTGCCCGGTGAAATGCTCGGTTATTCTTGCCATGCTCCACCCCTCTCTTTTCAGGCGTTGTATTTCCGTAATACGCTGCAGGACTTCATCTGGAAAATAGCCTATGCGAGGCGCTGCACCGTCTCTGGGATCCGGCGGCAATACCTCAGGCTTGGGCACAATTCCACAACTAATGTAGTTGTTGAGAGTTGCCCTGGAAATGCCTGTTTTTTCTAATATTTCCTTGCTATTAAGCAAAGGATTTCCTTATATTTGGACTGTATAGGTAGACAGTCCAAGTAATTATTAGACAGTTTAAATTAACCTGTCAAGCAGCACGGGGAAGATTCATATCAATTTGAATCAGTGGTGGCGCAAACACCACACATGAACGCAGACGAGGTCAGTCATTCACTGCAATGTCCTGCCCGACTCATGAAAAGTCAATTAAAACAATCAATTACCGAGTTCAGCGAGGACCGGCGATTGCAGGCAGGGTGCGCTCTATTCGAGCGTACTGAACGCTCAGGACGCGCGTTGGCGCGGATTGAGCAACAAGGCAGCCAGAGCCGGCAGCAGCAGGATGGCGCCCAGCATGTTCACCAAAAACATGAACGCCAGCAGGATCCCCATGTCCGCCTGGAATTTCAGTGCCGAAAAGGCCCACGATCCCACACCCACGCTCATGGTGATGGCGGTGAACACCGCGGCAGTGCCGCGCTGGCGCAGTGCCTCGAAAAAGGCCTCTTCAATGTCCGCGCCTTCCTCTACGAGGTGGTGCTTGAAGCGTTCGTAGAGATAAATTCCGTAGTCCACGCCCACGCCCACGCCCAGCGCGATCACCGGCAAGGTGGAAACCTTGAGCCCGATGCCCAGGCTCGCCATCAGCGCATTGCAGAGTATTGAAACCAGCGCCAGCGGCACGATAATGCAGAGTACCGCCTGCCATTGCCGGAAGGTTGTCCAGCACAGCAAAATGATGGTGCCAAAAATGGACAGCAGCATGGTCGCTTCGGCGGCATCCACCGCCTCGTTGGTCGCGGCCATCACCCCCACATTGCCGCTGGCCAGCAGGAATTTAAGTTTGTCTGAATTGTGCTCCTGCGTAAATTTCCTGATTTCCCGGACGATATGGGCAATCGTCGTTCCCTGATGGTCTTTGGTGAAAACAAACACCTGCATTGCGCTGCAATCGCTGTTGAGCAGTCCGGTGGCGGTGTCTATCGGGGTGACGGACTGGGCCAGCACATCCCGGTTGCGTGACAGCGCGCGCCATTTCAGATTGCCCTCATTCCATCCGGCGTTGATGATCTTCGCCAGCCCGGGCAGCGCCACGACTGATTGCACGCCGTACACATTGCGCATGTACAGCTCGAAGCGGTCGATGGTGTCCATGATTTCGTAAGTCGTGCATGCGCCCTGCACGCCCTGAGTCTGCACAATCACCGAAATCACATCCACGCCGATTGAAAACTTGCTGACGATAACCGCATTGTCCTTGTTATAGCGCGCGTCATCATGCAGCTCCGGGATGCCTTTACCCAGATCGCCGGTCTTGATATCCCTTGCCTTCCATGCACCGCCGATCAGCAAGCTCAAAGCGACCGCAACCATGATCATTGCCGCCCGGGGTCGCGTGAGTTGCGCCAGCTTGCGCCACAGGCCGTCAAACCGGGATTCCGTTATGCTTGCACGCCGGTGTGCGGCAGGTTCCAGTGTGGCGTAGGACAGCAATATGGGCAGCAGCATCTTGTTGGTCAGGATCATCAGCGCCACACCCAGGCTGGCCGTGACCCCCAGTTCGCGCACGATGTCGATCTTGATGTGCATGATCACCATGAAACCCAGCGCATTGGTAATCAACGCAATCGTTCCGGGAATGGCCAGCCGCAGAAAAGCATTGCGTGCCGCAGCCGGCCCTGCGGCGCCCTGCACCACCTCATGCTTCCAGACATTGGTCATCTGCACGGCGTGGGAAACACCGATGGAAAAAATCAGAAACGGCACCAGAATGGACAGCGGATCAATGCCGAATCCGATCAGGGGCAGGATTCCCAGCAGCCAGATCACAGGCATCAGCGCGCAGACCAGGGCCAGCATGGTCAGGCGCAGCGAGCCGGAATAAAAAAACAGCAGCAGCGCGGTAATGACAAACGCCACGCCGAAAAATGCGATGACCCCCACCGCGCCGTCTGCGATATCGCCTACTGCCTTGGCGAAACCGATGATATGCACACTGTGCCGGTCGTTCTGGAATTTGGACCGGATTTGCTCCAGTTTCTGCGCCACTGCGCGGTAATCCAGCCGTTTTCCGCTGACCGGATCAATCTCCAGCAAATCTGCGCGCACCAGTGCGGCGGTAAAGTCATTGGCGACCAACCGCCCCACATTGCCGGACTTCAGCACATTGCGGCGAACTTTCTCCAGGTCGTCCGGCGTACCTTTGAAATCGGCGGGGATGACATTTCCGCCGGCAAAACCTTCTTCAACGACCTCGATGAACCGGACATTCGGCGTGAACAATGAAGTTACCGTCGGCCGGTCCACGCCCGGAATGAAAAATACGGCATCGGTCACCTGCTTCAGTACGGCGAAAAATTCCGGGTTGTATATTTCCTTCCCGTCCTTTTGCATCACCGCAACCAGCACGCGGTTCGCGCCACCGAAGGTTTTCTGGTATTTCGAAAAGACCTGCATGTACTCATGCTGCAACGGGATCATTTTGTTGAATCCCGCATCCACACGCAGCAGGGTCCCCGTGTAGATGAACACGGCTGTCAGCACCACAAACGCCGCCAGCAGGCTGCGGCGCCGGCTGAAGATCAGATCAGCGATTCGTTCGATGAGATGATTGAGGCTCATGGTTTGGCAAACCGGGGGATCCGCGTCACTCCGCGCTCACCGAACGCCAGCAGGTCGCCGTTGGCGGCAGGCAGCGCCGCGGCGTATGCCGCTCCACCCGCATCCCGGTGCAACGCAAAGGTCTGGCCGCCATCCCTGCTCAGCAATACCGTTCCGTTTTGACCGACCAGCACGGCCGCCCCGGCGTCCACGGCTCTTCCGCCCATCAGCGATGCCTGGGTTTGACTCTGTGCGGCTTGCCATTGCCCGTCCGGATCGGCCGAATGGTAAACATGCCCGCGCAGGCCGAAAACGATCAAACTGGTCTTGCCGGGAGCTACCAGGCCAAAAAAAGAACCTTTGTAAGGAGATGGCAGCGGTTTCCAGTTTTCGCCGCCATCGCCGGAAGCCAGCAACGTGCCGGATTCACCCGCGATCAGCCGCAGACCGCTCCCGGTCACCGTCATGGCGTTGAAATGGCGGTCCGTATCAGTAATTTTGCGCTCCACCCAGGACTGCCCGCCATCCCTGGACTCCAGATAAGCGCCATAGGCGCCCGCGGCAACTCCGTGCTGCGGGTCATTGAAATGGATGGCGAACAGGGGCCGCTCATCCTCGGGCGCATGGCGCAGTTGCTTCCAGCTGGCGCCGCCATCCGCGGTATGGAGCACCACGCCGTCATGTCCGGCAGCCCAGCCCTGCTGCGCATCAAGGAAATGCAGGGCGGTCAGCGTAGCCTGCGCGGGAGAAACGGCAGCCCGCCAGGTCGCGCCTTCGTCATCCGACAGGAAGATCCGGCCCCGTTCTCCTGCCGTCACCAGCCGTTTGCCGGCACGCGCCGCATCCAGCAACAGGACGGTGTCCGCCCGCATGCCGGTTTCGGGAAAAACCGGGATGGCTCGCGGTGAAAAGGCAAATATCGCGCCGGACAATACGGCCAGCGAAAACAGGATGCCGGTCAGCCGTCTCATGGCCGGCGCCCCCGCTCCACATCACAGGCGACAACAACCAGAGCGCCGTGTTGCTGGTGGCGCAGCACGGTCATCATCCGGTGTGGTTGCCGCTCAGTTTTGCACTAGCGGGTGCCGATACCACGCAAGCCCGAGGGCGAAAAGTCCGCATCACTGCGCTTGATGCCCTCATAGACCTTGGCCTCTTCGTTGCGCAATCCCATGGCGATATAACGGCCGGACTGCAGGTCGTGATGCACTTCCAGGGACGGATAAGTCATCGGGATATTGTAGAAATTGATGTTGTGCTGCTCCGCCACCCGCCACAGTTCGCCGCGGGCATCGTACTTGTCCGAAACCACCACCATCCACGAATCCTCATCGACGTAGAACGTGCGCCGCTTGTAGATGTGGCTGGTGCCTTCCTTGAGTGTTGCTTCCACCACCCACACGCGATGCAGCTCATAACGGGCGAGATCCGGGTTGAGATGGCCGGGTTTCAGCACGTCGGAATACTTCACCGAGTTGCCCGTCAGCATGTATGAATTGTACGGGACATAAATTTCCCGCTTGCCCACCAGTTTCCATTCATAACGATCGGTGGCGCCGTTGAACATCAGGAAGTCATCATTGGTACGCAGGCCGTCGGCAGCGGTGCCCGGATTGTCATAAGCCACATTGGGCGCAAGACGCACCCGGCGCTGGCCCGGGTTATAAGTCCATGCGCTGCGCGGCTGTTTCACCTGATCCGCATACTCATGCACCAGCAAAACCTGGCCGGCGAGGCGCGCCGGCGCGGTGACCGTCTGCAGGAAGTTGAACAGCTTGTTGTCTTCGCGCGCCGCTTCCGGCTTGGACAGGTTGCCGTAATGGAAGTCGTACTCGTATTCAAAACGCACCAGGGTATGGCTGCCGTCACGCTGCACCGACGCCTGGCTCCAGTTCAGGCCGTAGGTATCACCGCGATAGCGCGCCAGATGATTCCAGATCACCTCCAGACCGCTCTTGGGAATCGGAAAAGGAATGCCGCCTTTGGTGCCGGCGAAGCCGTTGCCGCTTTCCACCAGTTTGACCTTGGCGGCATTGGCCGCGGTTTCCCGGTAATGCCCTTCGGGAAACGCTGCGCTGCGCCGCGTGGGATACACGTTCATTTTCCACGTCGGATTGGTTTTGAGCAGCGCCATCTGTCCCGGCGTCAGGTTCGCTTTGTACTTCTCCATATTGGAGGCGTCGATGGTGAACAGGGGTTTGTCACCCGCGAACGGATCCGGGTAATGGCCCCCTACCTTGTAACCGGCAACCGGCTTGGTGATGCCGCCGTCCCAGGCGGGGATGGTGCCGGCGGCATTGCCCGCGCGCTCGGCGCCCATCGGTGTCAGTGTTTTGCCCAGCGTGGCCGCTTCGTTGGCTGTAACCGCGGCCAACGCGGTAGAGGCGGCAAACATGAGCGCCAAGGCGCTCATCGCGGCGTATCGATAGTCACGCATTCTCGTCTTCTCCTCAGGTTCTATTCGCTGGTCAGAACGAATAGCGCAGGCTGACTGACATGAAATCCCGGTCTTTGAGTGCATTGGCGCTGGTGGCGTAAGTCCGGGGCTGGGTTCCTGTTGCCAATGGATCCGTGCCCGAGTAAGTGCGCCCGCCCCAATACGTCGTATAGGCGAAATCCGCCTGCCATTTTTGTTTGACGACTGCACTCAGGCCAAAGGTGGCTGCCTTGGCCCCCTGATTGAAGGTCGGGCCCACGCCATGCACGTCGTGGGAATAAGCCAGCCTGGGAATCAGGGTAGCGCCCCCAATAGCGTTCGGATAGGACAGCGCGCCCACCAGCCGATAACCCCAGGATCCCGTGGTGGCATAGCCTGCCATCCCCGGCTGGGTAGAGCCTGCCGTGGTGGCGGTCGATGATCCCAGTGCAGGCAGCACCACGCCCGGCCCGTTGAACAGCAGCCCTGAGGGAAGATTAAGATACGTACCGCCGATTTCGCCGACCACAGTCAGCGATTCCGCCCCCAGCATTTGGCTAAAAACCTTGGTGCCGGTGAACTGCAGTTGGTGCATCTGCACCCGCCGATAGCCAGTGATCTCCGTGCCCGGAGCCACACCACCCGCTGCCGCGTTCCCGCCGGTGATGTTGTTGGCGAGACCGCCTGCGGCAAGAATCACCTCGATGGTCGCGAGCTGCAGCGGCTGATTGGGTCGATATGAATACTCGCCTTGAAAGGCAATGCCACCCGGTCCTGCTGTGTTGAAACTCAATCCGAACAGACGGATGTTTTCCGGATACTCTGCAAAATAGGTAGCCGCATTACCAGCAGGACATACAGGCAGCGATAACGGGTTGAAAAGGGGACTAAAAGGATTGCCCGTAGCAGAAAATGCTACCAAAGCATTGAAATTTACAAATTGGCTACCGTTGGCGCAACCAAGCCCCGCCAGGCCAAAAGTTCCCGCTACTGTAGCAGCTCCCCGAATACCGCTGAGAAATGGCGTCCGGCTATGGTAATTAACAAATGAGAAACCAAATTCGGTATTGTTGAGCTCGGGAGCGAACATCCGCAGAGTAAGACCGAATTCGTTATTGTCGCTCGCTGTGCGATCCGTTATCCGTGGCGCCCATACAGGTACTGAAGGCGTCGCACCACCAGCAAAAGCTGCTGCTGGAAACAATGTAGTGAAATGTTGGTCCGTACGTCTGCCAGAACCGATATAAATCCTGTTCCCATCGGGAGACAGCGCATCAGTAGTGCTGAAGTAGGTGCCACGGGGATCCAGGCGCGTTTCCCGCCACTTGAACGCATAAAACCCTTCTATGCTGATCTTGTCCGTCAGTTCCTGCGAGGCCCAGATCATGGGGGTAGGCCGCAGCGCTTCTTTCAGATCTGCCCCAGGGTTGCGCAACTTGGCCACATCCACGCCGTTGATCACGTTGATGCCGTTGGGAATGAACGTGCTCTCCCCCCAGTTCACCACCTGATTGCCGAGCCGGACATTGAGATTGCGTCCGCCGAAGCTGTTGACTGAACCATAGACAAAGGCATCCAGCAGTTCCACATCCTGGCCCAGACGATCCTGGCCGGTGGACCCGTATCCGCTGGCCGCACTTACGGTCTGGTTCTGGTAGGCAAAATCGTGAAAATAGGTGCCGCGGGCGAACATGCCGTAGCTGCCCTGTTTCAGTCCCAGTTCATGGGTCACCCTGAGCGGACTGGAAAACGTCTTGTTCTTGTCGTAATTGAGATTGCCGTCGTCGCTGTTGATATCCCGCGACGTGCCGCCATTGGTGATGCCCACCAGCGCCGGATCCCGGCTGTTGGCCCGCACGGAGCCCGAAAGACTGATGGTGGTATCAAAACTGCCGATAACCTCGCCGGCCTGATTCCTGATCTCGAAGGCATAAGCCGATGCCGGCAGGGATAGCGCCAGCATGACTGCAGTGGTGATGGATTTACGGCGAAAAATACGGGTACGGATGTGCAAAGGTAGGATATTCAACGGCCCCTCCGACAGTAGAATTTCAGCGCCCCGCTGAAAGTATCCATGACCCTGCGGATCGGGTCAATCACCAATCAACCGCGTCCTCTCGTGCCCCGGGATGAGGCCGGAGATCACCGGCGCTGCGGTTCTGGCGGAGCCTGATGCTGCGGGGCAACACTCCAAAATCTGCCCTGCTCGTTGCGCACAGGGAAACCCTCGGTCAGGCAGCGACGGAGACCGCCCCGATGGCGGCAAATAGATTCGCCACGGTTTCCCGCGGAATATTGCGGGTAATGAAGACAATGCGCGTCGAGTGATCCGCGCTGGGCCATGCCGCCAGTTCGACCGGCGGGTGGAACAGGTGCTGCACGCCCTGCACCACCATCGGCCCTTGATGCCCGGCCACATTGATCAACCCCTTGACCCGCAGCATGTCGGAGCCGCGCAGCGCCCCCAGCACTTCCATGGTCTGGGAAAACGCCGCCCAGGTCATCGGTTCCGCATAACGCAGACAGAACGACTTCACCTTTTCATCATGGCGGTGATATTCGCCATGGTCATCAGGCTCGCCCATCCAGCGCTCGATGTCTTCCAGCTTGGCCCTGGTGTTGCGCAAACCGACGTCAATCAGGAAAGCCAGCTCGATTTCGCCATTCACCGCCCGGCGGATCGGCGCCTGCGGATTGAGCGCGCGCAGCCGGGCTTCGAGTTTGGCTGTGACTTCCTCGCCTGCAAGGTCGGACTTGGTGATGACGATGCGGTCGGCCAGCGCCGCCTGCTTGAGCGGCTCCTGCATGGTTTCCAGTTGCTCCAGGCCGTTGACGGCGTCGGCCAGCGTCACCACGCAATCGAGGCGGTAATTCTCCTGCAGCATGTCGTCGGTCATCAGCGTCTGCATCACCGGCGCCGGATCGGCAAGTCCCGTCGTTTCGATGATTACGCGGTCGAAATCGATGATGTCGCCGTTGCGCCGTTTGACGTAGAGATCACGCAGCGTCTCCTGCAGGTCGCCGCGCAGCACACAGCACAGGCAGCCGTTGTTGAGCAGCATCATCTGCTCGGAGGACACTTCGACCAGGTCGTTGTCGATGGCCTGTTCGCCGAACTCGTTGACAATGACGGCGACACGATTCATGTCCGGCCGCTTGAGCAGCCGGTTGATCAGCGTGGTCTTGCCGCTGCCGAGAAATCCGGTGATCACGCTGACCGGGAACCGCCCGGCCAAAACATCCGCCATGATTAAGAAAATCTTCCAGAATGAACCATAGGGTGAATTGCTTCCTTTTCGCTGCGCAGTGTATTGCCCTCTCCCCTGCCCCTCTACTCCGTTTCAAGTGTTCCCTTGTCCCGGCGGGAGAGGGGAACGAGATCAGACGGTCATTTCGATGACATAGAGGCCGCCGCCGAAACGGTCCACGGCATACACCAGTCCCTTTTCATCGACCCACACATCGTTGATCTGGATCGCGCCTTTGGGCGAGAGCCGGTGCGCGCCCGGCACGTAGTAGGCGATTTCCTGCGGCTGGTACGGATTCGAGGTGTCGAACGCGCGCACACCGCCATTGAAAAATGTGCCGACGACTATGGTGTTCGAGCGGAATGACGCCGGTCCCGGCAGGTTCTCGTGCAGATTGTGCGCGCCGTAACGCCCGCCGCGCTTGGCGAAGCTCTCCACCGGCGGCAGCGGCAGCGTGGACATCGGCACCAGGTTGGTTTCTTCCTTGGCATTGACCACCCAGCCCAACTTCGGCCAGTCGATACCGTCGTCCTTGGTGCATTCGTCGGTGACCACCAGCAGGTCGCGCCCAATCAGCGGCATCACGGTATGGCAGAAACCGTTGTACGGCGGCGAATATTTCCAGTTGGTGATCATTTTCGGCCTGGACTTGTCCGAAATATCAAAAATCATCGCGCCGCCGTCGAGGTAGGCCACATAGGCGCGGTCCGGGTGCTCCGGATACACGTTGATGTTGTGCGGGCGGTAGCCACCGTCGAACTTCGGGTGGCGCGGCGGCGGCGCTTCCTTGTCGCCCTTGTGCGTGCCGGGGTAATGCCAGCGGCCGACTTCCACGGGTTTCGACGGATTGCGCACGTCGATGATGCGGTAGAACTGGAAGTCGTTCGGGTGCGTCGGTTCGAAATCACCAGAGCCCGAGGTCAGGTGTACGTATTCGCCATCGACAAACCACACGCAATGCGCGCCGCGCGAGTGCGGGCCGGAGGCGTCGAAATGCGAAATCAGCTTCGGGGTTTCCGGGGTGCTGATGTCGAAAATGTCCATGCCCGCCGGCTTGTCGCCGGTTTTCTTGGTCTGGTAGGCCACCACCATGATGTCGCCCACCACGTCGAGCGAGTTGGAACGCACGCGCTCATGCGGCAGATCGGTCTGCACGATGACTTTGGGATTTTTCGGGTCGGTGACATCGACGCCGGTGAAGTTTTTCGGCGCCGATTCATGCGCCAGCCAGAGTATGCGGCGGCCGTCCTTGGTCACCTGCATGTTGATGCCCTCGCCGACGCCGCCGAATCCGGCGAGCTCGTTGTGGGACACCAGCTTCATGTTGCGGGAAATGGTTTGCGCAGCCTGGCTCTGCGGTGACATGGTCGGTTTCATTGCGTCTTTCTCTTTCGGGTTGAGGTGGTTTTGGATGCGGAACGGTGTTTTTTGCGCTGTATACCGGCCATCTGCTCCAGCACGGCGCAGACGGCAGCGGTATCTTCCAGTGCCCTGCCCTGCGCAAGGGCTGCGGCATAAAACGGTTTGGATGCTTCAAACAGCGGCACCGGGCAGTGCAGGTCAGCGGCGAACTGTTCGATGATGTCGATGTCTTTTTTGTAAACCTCGACCTTCATCGTCGCCTGGCTGTAGTCGTTGGCAATCATCAGCGGCCCGCGCACCTCGAACATGCGCGACGTTCCTGCCCCGTCCTTGATGACCTTGTAAAGCAGTTCAAGATCGAGGCCAGATTTCAGTCCCAGCACCATGGCCTCGGCGGTGGACAGGTTGTGGATGGTGACCAGCAGATTGGCGACATACTTCAGTTTCGAGCCGTTGCCGAATTCGCCGCAGTAATAAACGCTGCGCGAAAACCCCTTGAGCGCCGCCTCGGCTTTGGCATAGGCCTTGCGCTCGCCGCTGGCATAAATGGCGATATCCCGTCTGGCGGCCTGCGCGCCGGTGCCGCTGACCGGACAGTCGAGCACCGCGATGCCGCGCGCCGCGCAGCCGTCATTGATCGCGTGCTTGACGGCGAGCGGCAGCGTGCTGGTTTCGATGACAATGGTGCCGCGTTTTGCCGTGGCAACGATGCCGCCCTTGCCGAAGAATGCCGTCTTGACCGCGGCGATGCTCGGCAGCGACGTCACGAGAATGGGGCATTTGCCGCTGACGGCTGCGGCGGTGGTCGCCGCTGTGCCCCCCAGTTTTTTCAGGGCGGCACGGCGCTGCGGGTCGATATCGAAGCCGGTGACCGCAAAGCCGTCGGACAGAAGATGGCGCGCGAACGCGCCGCCCATGATGCCGAGGCCGATGCTGCCGATGTTGATGTTCTTGATGATCGATCCTTCTATTTCGATAATCCCACGGAATCCATGACCGACTTGATTTCCGCGTATTCTTCCCCGAAGAACTTGCGCGTTTCGGCGGCGTTTTTGTAGTTGATCACCCACTGGTTTTTATCGGCAACCGCCTTGAAATCATCGCTGGCGGCAATTTTGCTGAACACATTATTCCAGTAGGCAATCTGCTCGCGCGTCATGCCCCTGGTGCCGATGACGCCGCGCCAGTTGTCGAACACGCCCTTGTAGCCGAGTTCCGGCCATGTCGGGCCTGCGGCGAGCACGCCCGGCAGGCGCTGTGCCGAGGATACCGCCAGCAGGCGCATTTTGCCGCTGGCGACATGCGGCGCAATCTGTACTGTGCCGCCGGAGATGACATCAACGTGACCGCCGAGTACCGCAGTCACCGCCTCGCCGGTGGAGGTAAAGGCGACCATCTTGGTTTTCCTGATATCGACTTTGCCCGACAGCAGCGGCAAGCCGAAGGAGATATGGTGCGTGCCGCCGGCGGCGCTGCTCAGCGCCAGGCTGTATTTCGCCGGATCCGCGCGCAGCGCTTCGACCAGGTCCTTGCCGGTTTTCAGCGGCGAATCGGCGCGCACCGCGAAGGCAATGTATTCGGTGAGCATGACCGTCAGCGGCGTGAAATCCTTGTACGACAACTTGGTGCGACCGTTGATGTGACTGGCGTGCAGCGTCGAGGACGTGATGCTCATGAACAGCGGATTGCCGGCGCGTTGATCCAGGAAATTGTAGGCAATGACATGGCCTGCTCCGCCCATGTTGATGATGGTGCTGGATGTCAGCAGCAGCTTCTGCTGCTCCCACGCCCGCTGGATGGTGCGGCCGACATTGTCCAGTGAGCCGCCGGCAGTCGATGGCACGATCAGCGCGACGTTGCGGTCTGGCTGCCATTGCGCCTGCGCGCCTGCCGCAAACGCCAGCAGAGTAATCGCAACATATATCATTTTAATTTTATTGATATTTCCCATGATCTCTCCGGTGGATAATCAAGGCTGCTGCCGCTCCCGTGCCGGTTCCTGTATCAGTTGGCTTTCATGTTGATGCGCGCCTGCTCCGCCTGTTCCGGCGTCATGTTGTCGATGCGGTCTTCGAGGTACGGCGTCGAGCAGACGACGGCGTAGCGCGCGTGACTGCGTACCTGCAGCCGGTAGCGTTCGCCGCGCGGCACATAAACGATATCGCCGGCACCGATGGTCTTGCGTTCGCCGTTGGCCTGGGCATCGATCTTGCCGCTCAGCACATAGACGAACATCTCGCGCGCCGATACGGCCTCCGGTTCGGCATAGCCCGCCGGCACCTCGAACAGGCCGAAAGCCAGACGCTCGCCTTCAATCCAGTTGACACAGCGCCCGGAGCGCGGCGGCGCGTCGAGACTGTCCAGTATGGGGTGATAGCAAACCGGCAATCCCTCGATGATGGCCTGTGACTTGCCTTGCGTCTTCTGATGCTTGTCTTTGTCGCCGACGTTGTATTTCCGGTTGACCTCGGCCACGGTCATGGCCTTGTCCGGCACCGCCTCGTCTTCGGCGAGTCCGACCACGGTCCAGGTCTTGTCCTTGATGTACAGATACTGCAGATTGCCGTCTTCCGTGGCCTTCATCGAGTGGCGCGCATAGGCCGGCGCATGGACAAAGGTACCCGGCTGCACCACGCGGCGATCCTTGCCGACAATGGCGTTGATCTTGCCGCGTGTCGGAAAAATCAGCAGTTCGTTCGGGTGGTAGTGCAGTTCGGAGCCGGTGCCCGCGGTCTTGTGCAGCAGACAGAAATACATATAGCGCCCGTCGATCACCGGCGCCTTGCCGGTGGACAGATGGGGGGTCAGGTAATTGCTTGCTATGTCTTCAAACCGGTAAAACGACATGGTGTGTATGGTTTTCGGGTTATTGCGGAACGGTGATGGTCCGAAGACCTTGCGACGGACCGGCTGATGCGGTGATTATGCTAGCACGCAGCGTGACGCAGCCCAACCGTGCGACCACAATGCGCTACATCAGATCTTGCCGCTGAACAGCGCGGTGGCGGCGTTGCACCAGATATTCTCGCGCTCCTGCTGCGTCAGCCCCGGTGTCATTTCGACGCGATCGACCGGCGCCATTTCGCCCATGTCGAACGGCGCATCGGTGCCGAGCACGATTTTTTCCGAGCCGACCACATCGATCAGGTGACGGATGGACTGCGGGCTGTGGGTCAGTGCGTCGAACCAGAAGCGTTTCAGCATCTGCAGGGGATCGGATTTTGTCACCGCCGCGGTATCCGGGCGCACCTTGTGGCCGTGGACAAAGCGCCCGATCTGGTAGGGCAGGAAACCGCCGCCGTGGGCGAGCAGGATTTTCAGGTCCTTCAGCTCATCCAGCGCACCACTGAACATCAGCTTGCCGACCATGATGGTGGTGTCCAGCGGATTGCCTATCAGGTTGGTCAGGTAATAACAGTCGAGCCGCCCGCCCGAACCCTGGGTATTCGGGTGCGCAAAAACCATCACTTTCAATTCCTGAATCCGCCGCAACACCGGACGGAATTTGGGGTCGGCGAGCTCCTCATCGCCGATGGCCGTGCCGAGTTCGACGCCGCGAAAACCGTATTCCCTGACCACGCGTTCGAGTTCCGCAATGGCCGCCTCCGGATGCTGCATCGGCAACGTCGCCATGCCGCGCAGCCGATCAGGCTTCGCCGCCGCCATTTGCGCGATGCCGTCATTGACGATGCGCGCGGTGTTGATGGCCAACTCGTCCCGCAGGTTATAAAAAAATGTCTGCGGACCTGGGGAAATAAACGCGATGTCGATCTTTTTGCGATCCATCGACTCCAGCTTGGCGTCGGCATCATAGAACTCCGCCTCGAACGGAAAGCGCACCTTGCCGCGGATGAACACGCGGTTGTTCCCCTCGCCTTCGATTTTGGTGTTGTAAACGGGATTTTCCTGCATCGCCTTGACGATGGTTTCGGGAATCACGTGGTTATGCACATCAATGCGTTTCATGCAGGCTCCTGGTTTCGCAAGTTCAAAAGCTCAGCCACAGAGGTCACAGAGAATTTCAAAAATCAATTTACAGGATAGACAGGATGATCAGGATAAAACATGCCAGCATTGTTTTTTATCCTGTAAATCCTGTCCATCCTGTTCGTTTGCTTTTCTCTGTGACCTCTGTGGCTAAAAAGGTTTGGGGGTTGCTTTTTTCTGCGGCAACGTTGCGCTCGCCGCGCCGGGCAGGCTGAACACGCCGCCGTCGCCCAGCGTGCGTACTTCCGCGGCGACGATCTGTGCAACCTCGTCGATCGCCGCCGACGGGCGCTGTTCCGCCGGCTGGGCGAGCGTGAGTATACGATGGATGTTGGCATCGACTATCGGCCAGGCGGCGAGGTGCCGCGCGACGAGATCATCGTGGAACGTCGAAACCGGCATCAGCGCCATGCAGGTGCCGCGCAGCACCAGACGGCGGATCGCCTCGACGGCATCGATCTCGGCTTCGACGCGGATACGTGCATCGTGGCGCTGCAATTGCTCGTCGGCGATGATGCGGATGGCTTCGGTGCTGACGACCGGGGTGCGCGCAAGTTCTGCCGCGGTGAGGAAGCGTTTTGCGTCGCGCGGCTGCGGCTGCAGGAATACGACAATGGGTTCGGAACTCAGCGGCGTGACCTTGATCATCCGTGAACTAACGGGATTGGTCAGGATGGCGACATCGGCGCGCCCGGCAAGCAGCCAGTCATAGAGCTGGTTGCTGAAACCTTCGACGACTTTCAGGCGGATCTGCGGACACTGCCGGCGCATGCGTTCGACGACGCCCGGCAGCAGCAGCGGACCCGTGGTCGGCGACACGCCGAGGATGACCTGCCCCTGCGCCGTCGCGCTGCCGCTGCGCAGTTCGTCCTGGGCGCGTCCCAGTTCGCGCAGGATGCGCTGGCAATGGTCCAGGAACTGGCGACCTGCCGTGGTCAGGCGCACTCCGCGCGGCAGCCGCACCATCAGCGCCACCCCCAGTTCCTGTTCCAGCGCGCGGATATGCCGGGACAGCGCCGGCTGGGCGACGCGCAGGTGCTGGGCCGCGCGCGTCATGCTGCCGAGCTCTGCGATCTGCACAAAATAGCGGATGCCGCGCAAATCCATGTTCAGACGTGTCCTGCAATGAGATAACAAAGCGGCATGCATGCCGGAACAGTGCCCGCAGACGCCCGCTGCCCCGCCGGAAGCGGTATTACAGAGCGAAGAATGTTGCGGTGCGACATAAACGGAGTGAGCATGCTTCATAGTCTAGCCATAACAAATTGATATGTCATCCGTGCCGATTCGGTATTGGTCGTCCTGCGCCTGCGCCATTACCATGGGCAGGCAAAAACAATTTGTCTGCGGTGCGCTTCTGCACCGCAATTCCAAGGAGCCTTATCCAGTGAAATCCATCAACGTCGGCATCATCGGCGCCGGCTGGTGCGGCGGCATCCGCGCCGACACCTGCGCCATCAATCCGGCCGTCAAAGACCTGCACATTGTCGAGACCAAACCCGAACGGCTGGCTGAAGTCGCCAGGGCTACCGGCGCGAAAACCGCAACCGCTGACTACCGCAAGCTGCTGGAAGTGAAGGATCTGGATGCAGTGATGATTTCGGTGACGCCGGAAGCCCTGCATTACCCGATGGCGCGGGACTGCCTCGAGGCCGGCCTGCATGTATTTCTCGAAAAGCCGATTGCCGTCGAACTGCACGAAGCCGATGAACTGATCGCGATAGCCCGGCGCAAGAACGTCAAATTCACCATCGGCTATTCGCAGCGCTTCAATCCGAAATACGCCTACGTCAAGAAATGCCTGGACAACGGCGCCATCGGCAAGCCGGTCAGCGCGTTGGTCAGCCGCCACATCCAGAGGAGCCTCGGCGCCAAGATCACCGGCCGCAGCAAGCTCTCCCCCGCGGCGATGGAAGCCACTCACGATCTCGACTTCATCCTGTGGTGCCTCGCCCCGGCCAAGCCGATCCGCGTGTATTCGCAGGTCAACTACGGCGTGATGCGCGCCAACAGCGGCAAGGACGTGCCCGACACGCAATGGATCACCGTGACCATGGACAGCGGCATGTCCTTTGTCATCGGCGCTGGCTGGAGCCTGCCGCCGGGGTACCCCAACGCCTGCTCGACCTGGATCGAAATGATCGGCACCGACGGCGCGCTGATCGTCGATGACACGCACCGCGACGTGATCCTCAACACCATGAAAAGCGGCATGCAGCTGCCGATGTCGTCGATGCCCGGCGAGCGTGTCGATCACGCCTTTGCCGGCCCGATGCACGCCGAGACCGTACACTTCATCGAAGCCGTGTGCTGCGACCGCCCGGTGCTGGTCACCGCCGAGGAAGCGCGCAATGTGATGGAGGTCTATATCGCGGCGGACATTTCCGCCGAACGCCACGAACCGGTGAGTCTGCCGCTGCCCGAATCGCGGCCGCTGGCTGCGGTGGGCGGGCGGTAAATCAACCCCAAACCTTTTAGCCATAGAAGGCACAGAGAAAAGCAAACGAACAGGATGGACAGGATTTACAGGATAAAAAACAATGCTGGCATGTTTTATCCTGATCATCCTGTCTATCCTGTAAATTGTTTTTTGAAGTTCTCTGTGACCTCTGTGGCCAAGCCTTTGAACTTGTTTTTCAACAGGAATTTTCAATGAAGAAAGACCCGAAAAAAATCGGCCTCGCCATCATCGGCGCCGGACGCGTCGGACTGATCCGCGCGGAACTCGCCGCGCGTCACCCCACGGTGGGCTGGATCGGCATTGCCGAAATCAATCCGGAACGCGGCGAAATCGTCCGCGAAAAATGCGGCGGCGATTTTGTCACCACCGATTACCGCGAACTGCTGTCCCGTCCTGAAGTCAATGCGGTGGCAATCTGCACCGATGAGCACCTGCATGTCGATCCGGTGATTTACGCCGCCGAGCGCAAGCTGCCGATGCTGATCGAGAAACCCCTTGCCACCGATCTCGGCGAATCGGCAACAACGCTGGCGGCCATCGAAAAATCCGGCGTGGATGCGGTGATCGGTTACACGCAACGCTTCCGCCGCCGCTGGCTGGTGGCCAAGGAAAAAGTGCGCACCGGCTCGCTGGGCGAAGTCACCATGGTCACCTCACGCGCCTTCATGAACCGGCTGGTCGCCATCGACAATTACAAGCGCAGCGACAACCGTTCCGAAGTGACGCCGATGGTGATTTCCGGCACGCATGCGCTGGACATCGTGATGTGGCTGATGGAAACCAAAAAGCCGGTTGAAGTGTATGCGCGCTCGGTGAACAAGGCGCTGGGCCCGACCTGGCAGGGCGTGGACGGCACCGGCTACACCATCGTTTTCGACGACGGCGCGATCTACCACGGCGTCATTTCGTGGGCGCTGCCCGAAGTCTGGCCCGGCGCGGTGTACAGCCTCGAAGTCGGCGCCGTCGGCACCGAGGGCGTGCTGACCATCGACGACACCCACCGCGACATCGTGCTGGCCACCAACCTGATCCAGAGCGAAGGCTATGCACCGGACAAGCGCCGCCACGTCGATTTCCTGACCAGCTACCCGGTCGGCGACATGGCGCTGGGCGAATTGCGCGGACCGATGCGCGAAGAGACCAATTCGTGGTTGAATCGCGTGTCGCTGGGTGTGACTACGCAACACGCGACCGCCGCAGAAGGTCATAATCGCCTGATGCTGACCAAGGCCATCGACCTGTCGGCGAAACTGAAGCGCCCGGTCCGGTTGCCGATTGCCCCGGGTGATGAAAAAACATAAATAAATCAATTACTTAAATATAAACGCGGAGGCAAATGATGAGAATGCTGATCCTGGCGGCAGTCCTTGCTGCAGTTCCCGGCATGGCGCTCGCGCAGCAGGCCAAGGGCGCAAAATTCCCGGTCAAGCCGGTGCGCATGATCATCCCCTACGCCCCCGGCGGCGCAACCGACATTGTCGCGCGCCAGGTCGCGCATCAGCTGAACGAGGCCTGGGGCCAGCCCATCGTGGTCGATAACCGCTCCGGCGCTTCCGGCAACATCGCGCTGGAAGTCGCCGCGCGCTCCATCCCCGACGGCTACACGCTGTTTGTCGGTAACGTGTCGACCAATGCGATCAATGAAACCACCTTTGCCGAAGTACTGCGCGTGAAACCGTCGAAGGATCTGACCGGCGTCACCAACCTGGTCGAAATTCCGCATATCCTTGCCGCCGGCGCCAATGTGCCGGTTACCACGGTGCGCCAGCTGATTGACCATGCAAAGCAGCCGGCCAGCAAGCTCAATTACGCATCGGCCGGCATCGGTACCTACCCGCATCTCGACATGGTGATGTTTCTGAAGGCCGCGGGCATCAACGTCAACCACGTACCGTACAAGGCCGGCGCCGGCGGCATGGTGCCCAGCGTGCTGGGCGGCGAAACACAATTGATGTTCGTCAATCTCGCCTCCACTGTCGAACATGTACGCAATAACCGCATGAAAGCACTGGCCACCGCAGCGCCCAGCCGCCTGCCCGAACTGCCGAATGTGCCGACCATGAAGGAAGCTGGTTTCCCCGGTATCGGCACCAACGCCTGGAACGGCATGTTTGCCCCTGCCGGCACGCCGCGTGCGATTGTCCACCAGATCCATGCCAAGGTCACCGAGCTCATGGAGCGCCCGGCTTTCAAGGCGCAGTTGGCCAAAACGATGATGACGGTCTCGCTCAGCGCTACGCCCGAGGCTTACACGGCTTTTGTGCGCACGGAGACTGAAAAATGGGCGAAAGTCGTCCGGGAGAACAACATCCGGATCGAATGACATGGCATCTGCTGCTCAGCCAAAACAGCTCACAAAATAACTGGATGAAGAACCCCATGATCGCCAAACGCGTGTTCCATGCCACTGCCGTGTGCGCCCTGCTGTCCGCTTCCTGCGCATGGGCACAGGCCAAGATCGATTACCCGAACCGTCCCGTGCGCATGATCGTGCCTTTCGCGCCCGGCGGCGCATCGGATTTCGTCGCACGGATCATGCAGGGTCCGATGAATGAATTGCTGGGTCAAACCGTCATTATCGACAATCGCACCGGCGCCGCAGGCAACATCGGCGTGGAAACCGCGGCGCGCGCCAATGCCGACGGCTACACGTTCATTCTCGGCAACATCGGCACCATGGCGATCAATCCCAGTATTTTCCCCAAGTTTCCGTACAAGTCATTGCAGCATCTGACACCGGTAACACAGGTCGTTGACGTACCCGGCGCGCTGGTGGTGCATCCCTCGCAGCCGGTGAAAAACGTCAAGGAACTGATCGCGTTCCTGAAGGCCAATCCGAACAAGCTCAATTTCGGCTCTCCCGGCGGCGGCAGCGCCAACCGGCTGGAGATGGAAATATTCAAGATGCTGACCAAGACCGATATGGTGCATGTGCCCTACAAGGGCGGCGCGGGTCCCGCGATGACCGGTCTGCTGACCGGCGAAGTGCAATTGATGTTTGTCACGTTTTCATCGGCCGTCAATTTCGTCAAGCAAGGCCGCGTGCGCATGCTGGGCGTGGTGTCGCCGGAACGCGTGCCCGCGCTGCCCGATGTGCCAACCATGAAGGAACAGGGATTCCCCAAAATGGTGATCGGTTCCTGGCAGGGTCTGTTTGTACCCAAGGGCACGCCGCGCCCGGTGATCAGCCGGTTGTTCGACGTCGGACAAAAAACCATGAAAACCGCAGAGGCCGTGAAGCGGTTGAGCGACGGCGGCGTCAGCATCGTGGTCAGCAAGTCGCCCGAGGATTTTTTGACTTTCGTCAAGTCGGAAAATGAGCGATTTGCGAAAGTTGTCAACGAGGCTAAGATCGAGACCGAATAACGGGCTCGCGTACCGTATCCGCAAGTTCAGTAAGTCGAAGTTCGGATTTTTGATGGAATCAACCAGTAACCGGAGGAAATGATGGCAAACGTAGGCATGGTGGGTTTGGATTGGCAAGAACGCGTCAACTGGGATCGTCTGCGCAAATACCGGCTGGAGCGCGCACGCGCACGCATGAAGGCGCACGGTCTGGGCGCAATGCTGCTGATGTACGACGAAAACGTGCGCTACGTCACCAGCACCCTTACCCCCGGATGGAACCGCCTGAAGCCCGGCCTGCGCTACGCGCTGCTGTGCGGCGACGATGCTCCCGTGCTGTTTGAACAGGGCGACATCGGCGTGCATATCGCCAAGCATTCGCCGTGGATCCCGAAAGAGAACATCAAGTATTCCTACGCCTGGATCAAGGGCGCTGCCGGCCCCGCCTCGCTGCAGCAGGTGACCAAGTTCACCAACAGCATCAAGAAAGAGATGAAAAAAAGCGGCGTCGACGGCCAGAAGCTCGGCGTCGATTTCATCGACATCAACATGATCCAGATATTCAAGGACAACAAGATCGACTGGGTCGATGGCATGACGCCGATGATGGAAGCGCGCGCCGTCAAGAACCAGGACGAGCACGAATGCATGCGTCAGGTCGGCGCCATCGGCGACGCCGCGCACTGGGAATTCATGAAATTCCTGAAGCCCGGCCTCACCGAGAACCAGCTGACCGCGCACATCATGCAGTTCCTCTACAACATTCCGGGCATGGAAGACGTGGAGGACGTGATCGTGTCCTCGGGCCTGAATACCTGGCCCAACTGGCGCAATTTCTCCGACCGCATCATCAAGCCGGGCGACATGGTGTTCATGGATCTCGCCGCGCTGACCTGGAACGGTTACAAGTCCTGCTACTACCGCACCTACATGGTCGGCCGCGAGCCGAATCAGGAACAGAAGGATGTGTACGCGCAGGCGCTGGGCTGGCTCTACGACTCGATCAAGGCGGTCAAGGTCGGCGTCACCACCCGCGACATCGCCATGAAATGGCCGTCGGCGAAAGAGACCTGGGGTTACGAGGAAGAAGACCAGGCCGCCGCCAACCTGTGGGGTCACGGCCTCGGTCTGGCGCAGTACGACCAGCCGGTGATTTCCCGCATCTGGTCACTGGATCACCCGATCGAGATCAAGGAAGGCATGGTGTTCGCGCTTGAAACCCAGCACGGCAAGACGCATCAATGGGGCGTGCGCATCGAGGAAATGCTGATCGTCCACAAGGACAGCGTTGAAATCGTTTCCAACTTCCCGGTCGAACAGATCACGGTTGTCGATCCGATGCCGGGCTATTGCAACTACGGCAAGCTGCCGGGCCGTTAAGGCGTAATTGTTTTAAGCTCCCTCGCCCCGCTTGCGGGGAGAGGGTTGGGGTGAGGGGCAACAGAGATGCTTCCCCTACCCTCACCCCAGCCCTCTACTTTGCTTCAAGTGTGCCCTTGTCCCGCCCCAAGGCGGGAGAGGGGGAATTTAAGTGGCGTGCGCACCGTACGCAAATATTATTTATGCCCCTGACCTCAAAAACCGCGGTGCTTACGGCGCCGCGGTCTTTTTCTATTATCGACCGCACTGCCCCGGCCCTGGCGCCGGATCATGTGCTTGTACGCATTTCCGCAACGGCGGTGTGTCACACCGATCTGGGCATTTTCAAGGGGCTGTATTCCAATTTGAAATATCCGGTGGTGATGGGGCACGAATCAACCGGCATTGTTGAAGCTGCCGGCGAAAAAGTAACTCATGTCAAAACTGGCGATCCGGTCATCATCAATCCGATTATTTCCTGCGGCCATTGCGATATGTGCCGGCGCGAAATGCAGAATCTGTGCCGCAATGCCGGCTTGTTCGGGCGTGAAGTGGATGGTTCGTTGTCGGAATTTGTACACGTGGCGGGCAAGTACATACATCCGCTGCCCGCTGATATCGCACTGGATGACGCCACCATCATCGAGACGCTGGCGACGGTCAAGCACGCACAGGACCGCCTGGGCGTAAAGGCAGGCGACTCAGTGGTGATCATCGGTCAGGGCACCACCGGACTGCTGCATACGCAACTGGCAGCCCTGTCCGGCGCGAACCCGATCATCGTGATATCACGCACGCAATGGAAACTCGACATGGCCATGCGCATGGGTGCACATCACGTCGTCGATGTCGGTGCGGAAAAAGCGCTGGGCGAAGTGATGCGGCTCACCGCCAATCAGGGCGCTGACGTGGTAATCGATACCGCCGGCGGCGCCGCGACCCTTGCCGCAGCCATTGAAATGCTGAAACCCGGCGGACGCCTGTCGCCTTATGCAGTAAGCCATGAATGCTGCACGACGTTCACCACCTTCCCGCTGTACTACAAGGAAATCAGCATCATCGGTTCGCGCGCGCTGTCGCCCTCGGACATGGAGCCCTCGATCGCACTGGTGGCTTCGGGCAGCATCGATGTCGCGGGCTTCGTGTCGGCGACCTATCCGCTGTCGCGCACCGCTGAAGCTTTTGAAGAATACGAGCGCAACCCCGGCCGTGTGTTGCGCATCGTCATTGACGGCCGCGAAAGCTGAATTGAATCGCCATGAATCTGCAACCCCTCGTCATCCCCATCACTGATCCGTCCGCGCGTGACTCCGGCCGCTTTGGCCCCAAGGGCGCCAATCTCGCCACACTGACGCAGTCCGGCCTGCCCACGCCCGGCGGCTTCTGCGTCGATGCCGAGGCCTATCGCCATCAGATACGCGCGCTCGGACTGGAAGAGTCGGCGCGCGGCGCCTTCGCCACCGACAGCAGTCCGCAGGCGCGACGTTACGCGCTGGACATGAAGCTCGGCCTAATGGACAAACCCATCGTACCGGAGCTCGAAGCGCAATTGCTCGCCGCGTGGCGGCAACTGGTCGCGCAATCGGGCACGCCCATCGTGGTGCGCTCCTCCGCGCTGGTCGAAGACCGTTATGGCTCGAGTTTCGCCGGCCAGTTTGAAAGTTTCCTCGACCTCGACAACGAAACCGATTTCCTGACTGCCATACGCTCGTGCTGGGCGGCGCTGTGGATGACCCGCGCGCTGCGCTACATGGCGACGCATGACATTGATCCGTCCGAGACCGCGATGGGCCTGATCATCCAGCCGCTGG
Source organism: uncultured Bordetella sp. (assembly GCA_964486865.1). Lineage (GTDB taxonomy): Bacteria > Pseudomonadota > Gammaproteobacteria > Burkholderiales > SG8-41. Next base: position 4,436 of record CAZAOZ010000030.1, on the reverse strand, counting down.
TCAAGGCGCGCGCCGCCGGCGGCGCGTTAAGCCAGACCGCGGGCGGCGACCTGCTGATCAACGCCACGCCGGGCCTGGGCTCCGCCATTGCGCAGGGCGAAGTCACGCCGGACCGCTATGTGCTCGACCGCAACGCCGTGCTGAAAGAAACCGTGGCCGCGCCGACGCAATACCACGCCGTCAGTTGCGCTCACCGCCCCGCGCTGGCGCCGCGCGCGCGCAAAGTCGTCGAACCCTGCCTGACGCCGGCACAAGCCGCCGAACTGGGCCGCCACGTGCTGCACATCGAGAAATTGATGGGCATGAGCGTCGAAATCGAATGGGCGATGGACGATGGCGGTTTCAAACTGCTGCAGTCACGCCCGCTGCATCTGGAACCCGAACACGAACATGTCACGGACGAACTCTGGCTGCGCCAGCCGCATCTGCTCGGCCAGGCCGCCGGAGCGGGCTGGACCACCGGCCTGGCCTGCGTCATCAACTGTGAATGTGAGCTGTCGCGCGTTGCGCCCGGCGCAGTGCTGATTACCAAGATGGCAGGCCCTGCGCTGTCGCAGATCCTGCCGCGGGTGGCCGGTGTGGTTGCCGAATTGGGCGGCAGCACCTCCCACCTTGCTTCGCTCGCCCGCGAGCGAAGCATCCCGATGGTGCTCGGCGTATTCAATGCGACGACGCGCATCCCTGAAGGCTCCCTGGTTTCCGTGGACGGCGTGTCCGGCGTGGTGCGCTGGATGCCTTCCGAACTGCAGGCACCACAACCCGTGAGAATGATATGACCCAACGACTGCGCGGCATCACCGATGAAGAGGCCGTCGGCCCGGCCAGGGATTTGTTCGACGCTTCCAACAAAATGCTCGGCCGCACTGCCAACCTGATGCGCATTCTGTCGCACAGCCCTTATGTCGCGCGCTGGATCCTGCCTTTCATCGCTGCGGTGCGCCAGCCCGATGCCGGCGCGGTGTCGGCGGTGCGGCTGCGCAACCTGGCGGTGCTGAAAACATCCACCCTCAACGACTGTCATTACTGAACGGAACACAACTACGTGCTTGGTCAAGCACTGGGACTGAAAGAGGCGGAGTTTGATGCGCTGAAAGGCGACTATCAGGCAAGCCCGCTGTTCAACGCCAAGGAAAAAGCGGTGATTGCGTGGTCGGAAGCCATGACGCTGAACACCGCCAAGCGCGACAACAAGGTGTGGGATGCGCTGCGCCGCGAATTCAATGACGCGGAAATCGTCGAAATCTCTCTGGCCTGCGCCATGTTCAACATGATCAACCGCCTCAATGATTCATTCCGCACCGAACTGGAAAGCGCGGAATACAACAAGCGCCAGCACGGCGCGATCGGCGTGACTCGCGCGACGCTGGAAGATTACGCCTGCACCATCTGCAACAGCGCGAACAAATAACCACTGCCCTTCATGCCACAACGCCCCCGCATCCATATCACCCAGCCCATCGCGCAAAGCGCCATCGCCCGCCTGCAGGCTGTCGCCGACGTGCGCTGGAACAAAGACCCGCTGCACATCATGACGCAGGCCGAACTGATCGCCGCCGCGCGCGACAACGACATCCTGTTCTGCCTGCTCCATGACCATGTCGATGCCGCGGTGATCAACGCCAACCCGCAATTGAAGGCCGTGGCGTCGATGACCATCACGCCGGCCGACATCGATATCGCTGCGGCAACCGCGCGCAAAATCCCGGTCACGGTGATTCCGGCGCTGCTGCTCGACGACGCGACATCCGACCTGGCCTGGGGCCTGCTGCTGTCGCTGGTCAGGCGCATCACCGAGGGCGACCGCCTGCTGCGCTCGGGAGTTTTTCCCGGCTCGCAGTCCTGTTACATGGAAGGCGGCGGCATCACCGGCAAGACGCTGGGTATCGTCGGCATGGGCGGCGTGGGCCGCGCCGCGGCGGCGCGTGCCCGCGCTTTCAAGCTGCGCGTGATCTACCATGATCCCAGGCGGGCCGCCGACGAACAGGCACTGGGCGTCACCTGGGTGCCCTTCGCGCAGTTGCTCGCCGAAGCCGATTTCATTTCGATCCACGCCAAGCTGATACCGGAAACACGCCACCTGTTCAACGACGCCGTGTTCGCGCAGATGAAACCCACTGCCTATCTCATCAATACCGCGCGCGGCCCCATCGTCGATGAGCAGGCCTTGGTGCGCGCGCTGCGCGACAAGCGTATCGCCGGTGCCGGGCTTGATGTCTATGAAAATGAACCGATGCCGCACCCCGAGCTGCTGAAGATGCAGAATGTGGTCATGACGCCGCACACCGGCAGCGCGATCAGCGAACTGCGCGCCGCCATGGCCAATGTCGTGGTCGATAACATCCTCGCGCTGCTCGACGGCAAACAGCCGCCGAACTGCTGGAATGCCGAAATCTACAAAAATCAGTAACCTGTTGTTTTCATTACATTTCAAGACTTACCACGGAGCAAGCCATCATGGCGGAAAAAACCAAGGTTGTACTGACCGATTACGTCTGGGAAGCGGTGGACATGGAACGCAAGATCCTCGGTGACGGCGTGGCGCTGGTACCGCTGCAGACCAAGAAACCCGAGGAATTCATTGCTGAAGCCGCAGACTGCGTCGCGCTGCTCAACACCTATGCCGGGCCGATCACTGCCGACGTGATGGCAAAAATGCCCCGGTGCAAAATCATCGCCCGCTACGGCATCGGCGTCGATACCATCGATCTCGAAGCCGCGACCAAGGCCGGCATCATCGTCACCAACAATCCGACTTACTGCATCGACGAGGTGGCCGAACACACCATGGCGCTGCTGCTTTCTGCTGCGCGCAAGATCACTTTTTACGACCGCCAGGTGCGCGCCGGCAAATGGGCCGTGCCGCCGGGCAAGCCGATCCAGCGCGTTTCCGGCAGCACCATCGGGCTGGTGGGCTACGGCAACATCGCGCGCCAGGTGGCGGTACGCGCCGCCGCGTTCGGCATGAAAGTGCTGTTCGCCGACCCGTTCATCAAGCAGGGCCAGTTCAATACGCCCGGTAACAAGGTCGAACTCGACCAGTTGCTGGCGCAGTCCGATTTCGTGTCTTTACACCCGCCGCTGACGCCGCAGACGCGCGGCCTGATGAACGACGCTGCTTTCGCCAAAATGAAAAAGAACGCGGTGCTGGTCAATTGCTCGCGTGGACCCGTGGTCGACACCTCAGCCTTGGTACGCGCACTCGATGCCGGCAACATCGCCGGCTGCGCGCTGGACACCACGGACCCGGAACCCCTGCCCGATCCGCACCCGCTGCGCGGCCGCGAGAACGTCATCATCAACCCGCATGTCGCGTGGTACAGTGAGCAGGCCATGCAGGGCCTGCAGGCAGGTGCCCCCAATGAGGTGCGCCGCGTGCTGGCCGGCGAATGGCCGATCAACGTCGTCAACCCGGCAGTGCGTGGCAAAAACCGCGCCGGCCTCTGAATCACAATCATCTTTACCTACAACCGTACAGGAACGACCATGAAACTCTGCCGCTATGGAAAAGACGGATACGAAAAACCCGGTATGATCGATGCGCAGGGCAAACTGCGCGATTTGTCGAAAATCATCGCGAACATCGATGCCTCGACACTCGCGCCGCGCGAACTCGAACGCCTCTCCCGGATCAAGCCGGAATCGCTGCCGTTGGTGACCGGCAATCCGCGCATGGGTGTGCCATTCACCGAAATTTCCAAATACGTGGCCATCGGCCTCAACTATTCCGACCACGCCGCCGAAGCCGGCATGGCGGTGCCCACCGAGCCGATCATTTTCTCCAAGGCGACCACCTGCATCTGCGGTCCGGACGACGATACCATCCAGCCGCGCAACTCGACCAAACTCGACTGGGAATGCGAACTGACCATTGTCATCGGCAGCAAGGCGCAATATGTGTCCGAGGCCGACTCGCTGAATTACGTCGCCGGCTACTGCGTGGCCAACGACGTGTCCGAACGCGCCTTCCAGCTGCAGTCCTCGCAATGGGACAAGGGCAAGGGCTGCGACACCTTCGGCCCGGTAGGTCCGTGGCTGGTGACCAGGGATGAAATCCCCGATCCGCAGAACCTGCACATGTGGCTGGACGTCAACGGCAAGCGCATGCAGGACGGCAATACGAAAACCATGATCTTCGGCGTCAAAAAGCTGGTGTCTTATTGCAGCCACTACATGACGCTGCTGCCCGGCGACATCATCTGCACCGGCACTCCGCCCGGCGTCGGCATGGGCGTCAAACCGAATCCGGTGTGGCTCAAGCCCGGTGATGTGGTGGAACTGGGCATTGAAGGACTGGGCCGGCAGCGCCAGAAGATCGTCGCTGCGCGCTGAATCCGCATAGGCACTTTGTGAGTACCCCTCCCAGCTTATAGCGAGAGCACGCCTCCTCAAATCAATCCCCTCTCCCCCGGACATGGGGGAGAGGGTTAGGGTGAGGG
>CAZAOZ010000029.1:0-38576 GCA_964486865.1 uncultured Bordetella sp. | reverse complement strand
TTGCGGTCGATGCCGAGCTGGCCGTGGAAATCCTCATGCAGCGACTTGCCGGCGTCCTCTTCCAGGTGCGCGCGCGTCAGGCGCACGGTTTTTTCGGTCTCGCCCACGAGTATTTTCACCGTGCCGCCCTCGACGATCGGTAATTCGTACTGACTGATCTGGTAGCCCTTGGGCAGGTCGGGATAAAAGTAATTCTTGCGTGCGAAGATCGAGCGCCGGTTTATTTTCCCGCCCACGGCGAGGCCGAAACGGATCGCGCGCTCCACCGCGCCGCGATTGAGCACCGGCAGCACGCCGGGCAGGGCGATATCGACGCCGCAGGCCTGGGTGTTCGGCGCCGCACCGAAAGCCGTCGCCGCGCCGGAGAATATCTTCGACACCGTTGACAGCTGGGCGTGGGTTTCCAGCCCGATGACCACTTCCCATTTCATTTTTTAACTCCGTAAGCCGTAAGCGGTAAGCCGTAAGCGGTAAGCGGTCAATGCAACCGCACTAGGACACTTACGGCTTACGGCTTACCGCTCACCGCTTACCGCTCACGCTTCACCGCTTACTCCATGCCCGGCGGCACTCTCAAGTGCCAGTCGGTGGCCAGCTGATACTGATGCGCCACATTCAGCATGCGCGCCTCGTCGAAATAATTGCCGATGATCTGCAGTCCGACCGGCAATCCGCCGCCGTCGAAACCGCAGGGAATCGACATGCCGGGCAATCCCGCCAGATTCACCGCGATGGTGTAAATGTCCGACAAATACATCTGCACCGGATCATCGCTTTTCTCGCCAATGCGGAACGCCGTGGTCGGGCTGGTCGGCCCCATGATGACGTCGCATTGCCTGAAGGCTTCCGCAAAATCCTGCGCGATCAACCGCCGCAGCTTTTGCGCGCGGATGTAATACGCATCGTAGTAACCGTGGGACAGCACGTAGGTGCCAATCAGGATGCGGCGCTTGACCTCGGCGCCGAAACCCTCGGCGCGGGTGCGTTTGTACATGTCGGACAGATCCGTGTATTCCGCCGCGCGATGACCATAACGCACGCCGTCGAAGCGCGCCAGGTTGCTCGAGGCTTCCGCCGGCGCCAGCACGTAGTACACCGGCACTGACAGGCCCATGTTGGGCAGGCTGACATCAACCACGCGCGCGCCCAGTTTTTTATATTCGGTCACCGCCGCCTCGACGGCGCGCTGCACATCGGGCGCCAGGCCTGCGGCGAAAAACTCCCGCGGCAGGCCGATGCGCAGCCCCTGGAGCGGGCGGGCGAGATCGCGCCGATAGTCTTCGGCGGGACGTTCGAGGCTGGTCGAGTCGCGCGGATCATGCCCGGCCATCACGTTCAGCAGCAGCGCCAGGTCTTCGGCCGTGTGCGCCATCGGCCCGGCCTGATCCAGGCTGGAAGCAAAAGCGATCATGCCGTAGCGCGACACCACGCCGTAGGTCGGTTTCAGGCCGCAGATGCCCGTCAGCGCCGCGGGCTGGCGTATCGAGCCTCCGGTATCGGTGCCGGTGGCCGCGGGCGCGATGCGCGCCGCGACCGCCGCAGCCGACCCGCCGGAGCTGCCGCCGGGCACGCAGTCGCGCTGCCAGGGATTGCGCACCGGGCCGAACCAGGAAGTCTCGTTGGACGAACCCATCGCGAACTCGTCCATGTTGGTCTTGCCCAGCGTCACCATGCCGGCCGTGTCGCAGCGCTCGACCACATGCGCATCGTAGGGTGCGACGAAGTTCTCCAGCATCCGCGAACCGCAGGTGGTCCGCCAGCCGCGGGCGCAGAAAATATCCTTGTGCGCAATCGGCAGCCCGGTCAGCGGCCCGGCTTGCCCCGCGGCGCGGCGCGCATCGGCTGCTCGCGCCTGCGCCAGGCTGCGTTCCGGATCGACGCTGACGAAACAACCGAGGTCTTTATTTAACCCGTTGATTTTATTTATATATTCCTGCGTCAATTCAACGCTGGAACAAGCCTTGGCGGCAAGCCGGGCAGCAAGTTCGGTAAGAGTGGTATGGGTCATGGCGCTGCCGCAGCCGCGCCGGGGCGCGGGCCGGGATTTGTTTACTCGATCACCTTGGGAACCAGGTAGAGGCCGGCATCGACCTCCGGCGCCACCGACTGGAACAAAGCCCGCTGATCACCCTCGGTCACCACATCCGGGCGCAGGCGCAGCACCAGATCCTGGGCATGGGACATGGGCTCGATGCCCGCAACATCGACAGCCTGCATCTGTTCGATCAGGCCGAATACCCGCGTCAGTTGCGCCAGCGTGGCCGCGGCTTCGGCATCGTCAACCGCGATCCGCGCCAGATGTGCAACGCGCCGTACATCGTCGAGCGTCAACGCCATGTGCAGGGCGAAAAAACCTTAAAAACCGGGGCCGTGTAGGGTATCATACTGGCGCGCCTGCGGGCACCAAAATCCTTTAATACGAAAGACCTTATGTTCGGTTTCTTGAGCAGTTACTTTAACGACGATCTCGCCATCGATCTGGGCACCGCGAACACGCTGATCTACGTGCGCGGCAAAGGCATCGTGCTCGACGAGCCTTCCGTCGTGGCGATCCGCCAGGAAGGCGGGCCGAACGGCAAGAAAGTCATACAGGAAGTCGGCCTTGCCGCGAAACAGATGCTGGGACGCACGCCGGGCAACATCACGGCAATCCGTCCGATGAAAGACGGCGTCATTGCCGACTTCATCATCACCGAGCAGATGATCAAGCAGTTCATCAAGCGCGTGCATCAGAACCGGTTTTTCTCGCCGTCGCCGCGCATCATCGTCTGCGTGCCCTGCGGTTCGACCCAGGTCGAGCGCCGCGCGATCCGCGACGCCGCGATCGGCGCCGGTGCCTCGCGCGTCTATCTGATCGAAGAACCCATGGCCGCAGCCATCGGCGCCGATCTCCCGGTCGGAGAAGCCACCGGCTCGATGGTGGTGGACATCGGCGGCGGCACCACGGAAGTCGGCGTCATCTCGCTGGGCGGTCTGGTGTACAAGGGCTCGGTGCGCGTCGGCGGCGACAAGTTCGATGAAGCCATCATCAACTACATCCGCCGCAACTACGGCATGCTGATCGGCGAAACCACCGCCGAGAACATCAAGAAAGAAATCGGTTCGGCATTCCCCGGCTCCGAAGTCCGCGAAAAAGAAGTCAAGGGCCGCAATCTCGCCGAGGGCATTCCGCGCAGCTTCACCATTTCCAGCAACGAAATTCTGGAAGCGCTGACCGATCCGCTGAACAGCATCGTCTCGGCGGTGAAATCGGCGCTGGAGCAGACCCCGCCGGAACTCGCGGCGGACATCGCGGAAAAAGGCATGGTGCTCACCGGCGGCGGCGCGCTGCTGCGCGACATCGACCGGCTGCTGATGGAAGAAACCGGATTGCCGGTAATCATCGCCGAGGATCCGCTGACCTGCGTCGTGCGCGGCTCGGGCAAGGCGCTGGAAAAACTCGAACATCTCGGCAGCATCTTCGCCAACGACTGATGCGGCAACCGCCGGGCTGCGTACACCAACCTGCGCCGGACAACCGGCGGTAGAACGCAGTGGAGCACCTGCCTCCGCCGCTGTTCCGCACCGGGCCGACACCGCTGGCGCGGCTGATGATGTTCTCGATGCTGTCCGCCGTTGTGCTGATCGCGGACGCGCGTTTCAATTATCTCCAGCCGCTGCGCCAGATCGCCGCAATTGCCGTCTATCCGCTGCAGAAACTGGCCGCGGCGCCCGGCGCCATCGGCGGACGCATCTCCGATTTTTTGGTCACCCACAGCGCACTGCACCGCGACAATCAGTTGCTGACCGAACGCAATCTCGAATTGTCGCGTTCCGCGCAACTGACCGAGGCGCTGCGCAAGGAAAACATCCACCTGCGAGGACTGCTGGGGGCACGCACGCGGGTGGCCGCACCGTCAATGGCGGCGGAAATTCTTTACGCCGCGCGCGATCCGTTCTCGCGCAAGGTCATGATCGACCAGGGGCAGCAGGGCGGCATTGAAGCCGGCCGCCCGGTGATCGACCACATCGGCGTGATCGGCCAGGTGACCCGCGTCTATCCGTGGCTGTCCGAAGTCACGCTGATCACCGACAAGAGTCATCTGGTTCCCGTGCTCAACGTGCGCACCGGCCTGCGTGCGGTGCTGTCCGGAACCGGCGACGACGGCAAGCTGGAATTGCGTTTCATTCCATTGACGGCGGACTTCCAGACCGGCGACCAGCTGGTGACCTCGGGCATCGACGGCGTCTATCCGCCGGGGCTGCCGGTCGCGGAGGTCACCCACGTCGAGCGCAATACCGAATACCTGTTCGCCAGCATCGTCTGCAAACCGCTGGCCGGCGTTCATGCGCACACGCAGGTGCTGGTGCTGGGGCCGCTGCCCGCGCTGCCCGAACGTCCGCAGGACGATGCCAAAGACGCCCCGCAGAAAAAACGGAAGCGCTCATGAGGCCGGCCAGCTCAATGTCACCGCAGGAACTGCTGCTGCCGGTCAAACCGGGGTTCATTTTCATCACGCTGATCGTCGCGCTGCTGATCAACTTTCTGCCCTGGTCGGGCTGGGCGCTGTGGCTGCGTCCTGATTTTGTCGCGCTGATCGTGCTCTACTGGTGCATCGAGGAGCCGCGCAAGCTCGGCTTCCTTGCGGCATGGTGCCTCGGGCTGCTGATGGATGTCGCGGAAGGCAGCCTGCTCGGGCAGCATGCGCTCGCCTACAGCATCCTGGCCTATGTCGGCATCGCACTGCATCGCCGCGTGCAGCGGTTCTCGATGGCCCCGCAGGTTCTGCACGTCATCCCGCTGCTGCTGTTCACCGACCTGGTGACGCTGCTGGTGCGCACGCTGGCCGGCGCCGAATTTCCCGGTTACGCCTATTTTCTCGGCAGCTTCACGGGCGCCGCCCTGTGGCCCGTTCTGTCGCACCTGCTGAAACTGCCGCAACGTCCGCGCCCCGACCCCGACCGTGTCTGATCTTGCGATCAATCCCGGCGTCGAGATCCGCGATTCGGAACGCGAGCTGGAGAAATTCCGCCGGCGGCTGACGCTGCTCGGGGTATTCGTGCTGTCGATGTTCGCGCTGCTGTTCCTGCGTTTCTTCTATCTGCAGATCATCCAGCACGGCCACTACAGCACGCTGGCCGAGGCCAATCGCATCTCGGTGCAGCCCATCCCGCCGCATCGCGGCATCATCGTCGATCGCAACGGCGTCATGCTCTCCCACAACTATTCGGCGTACACGCTGGAAATCACGCCCAGCAAGGTGCAGGATCTGGAGGCGACGATAGACGGGCTCGCCGCAGTGGTCGAAATTTCGCCGCGCGACCGGCGGCGTTTCCGCAAGCTGCTCGAAGAAAGCAAGCGCTTCGAAAGCCTGCCGATCCGCACCCGGCTCTCCGACGAGGAAATCGCGCGCTTTGCGGCGCACCGCTACCGTTTCCCCGGCGTCGAAGCCAAGGCACGCTTGTTCCGCCAGTATCCGCAGGGCGAAATCTTTTCGCACGTGGTCGGCCACATCGGCCGCATCAACCAGCGCGAAGTCGAACAACTGGAGAGCGAGGGACGGCTCACTAACTACCGCGGCAGCGACTACATCGGCAAAACCGGGCTCGAGCAGAGTTACGAGAAGTTCCTGCATGGCACCACGGGGGTCGAGGAGGTCGAGGTTGACTCCGGCGGACGCGCGGTGCGCACGCTGTCGCGCAGGCCGCCGGTATCCGGCAACAATCTGGTGCTCAATCTCGACGCCGGCCTGCAGGAGGTCGCCTACAACGCTTTCGGCAACCGCCGCGGCGCACTGGTGGCCATTGATCCCGCCACCGGCGGCATACTGGCCTTCGTCAGCAAACCCGGGTTTGACCCGAATCTTTTCGTGGACGGCATCGACCCGCAAAGCTGGGCCGAACTGAACGGCTCGCCGGACAAGCCCCTGCTCAACCGCGCTGCCGCCGGCACCTATCCGCCGGGCTCGACGTTCAAGCCCTTCATGGCGCTGGCCGCACTGTTCTACGGCAAGCGCACGCCGCAGCAGGCCATCAGCGATCCCGGTTATTACAATTTCGGCGGCCACCGTTTCCGTGATGACAAGGTCGGCGGCCACGGCATGGTCGATATGCACAAGTCCATCGTGGTGTCCTGCGACACCTATTACTACATCCTGGCGAACGACCTCGGCATTGATCCGCTCTCCCGCTTCATGGCGCTGTTCGGGCTCGGCAGCCGCACCGGCATCGACATCGCCGGCGAATCGGCGGGCGTGCTGCCGTCGACGGAATGGAAAATGCGCCGCTTCAAGCAAAAATGGTATGCCGGCGAAACCATCAGCGTCGGCATCGGACAGGGTTACAACAGCTACACGCCGCTGCAGCTTGCCTCGGCCATCGCCACCATCGCCAACGACGGCGTGATGTACCGGCCGCATATCGTGAATTACATCGAGAACATCCGCACCCGCGACCGCCAGCCGGTCGAGCCCGCGGCGCTGCGCAACATCGGCGTCAAACAGGAGCACATCGATGTCATCAAGAACGCATTGGTCGGCGTCAACAAGGAAGGCACCTCGGCGCGCGCTTTCGCCGGAGCGCCCTACACCAGCGCCGGCAAGACCGGCACCGCGCAGGTGATCGCCATCAAACAGGGCGAAAAATATGTCGAGAGCCGCGTCGCCGAGCACCATCGCGACCATGCGCTGTTCATCGCTTACGCGCCTGCCGACAAGCCGCGCATTGCGCTTGCCGTCATCGCCGAAAACGCGGGTTTCGGCGCGCGCGCCGCCGCGCCGATTGCCCGGCAGGTCATCGATTACCACCTGCTCGGCAAAATGCCTCTGCAGCCGGCCGGGAACGACTGACGCCATGCACCCGATCGTCCTGCTCTTTTCACGCTTCGTCGGCCGCCATGTGGACGGCGTGCTGCTGTCGGCAATGCTGCTGCTGATGTTCACCGGCCTGCTGGTCCTGCTCAGCGCGTCAAACGTCAGCTTCGCCCGGGTTTTCGCGCAACTGGTGAACATGCTGGTGGCTCTGGGGGTCATGTGGGTGTTTGCCAACATCCCGCCGCACTTCCTGATGCGCCTCGCCCTGCCGGTATTTCTCGTGGGCTGCGCGCTGCTGCTCGGTGTTGCGCTGTTCGGCGAGGTCGTCAACGGCGCGCGGCGCTGGCTGCATGTCGGCGTCACCCGCATCCAGCCCTCGGAACTGATGAAGATTGCCGTGCCGCTGATGCTGGCATGGTATTTCAGCCGCCACGAGGCGTCGCTGAAACTGCGCAACTACTTTGTCGCCGCGCTGATGCTGATTCTGCCGGTCGCGCTGATCGCGCGCCAGCCCGATCTCGGCACGGCCATACTGATCATGGCGAGCGGCTGCTACGTGATCTTCCTCGCCGGCCTGTCCTGGCGCGTGATCATCGCACTCGCCGTCGCCGGCGGCGCCAGCCTGCCGTTTCTGTGGTCGGTGCTGCATGACTACCAGCGCCAGCGCATCCTGACGCTGTTCGATCCGACCGCGGATCCGCTGGGTACGGGCTATCACACCATCCAGTCCACCATCGCCGTCGGTTCCGGCGGTTGGTTCGGAAAGGGCTGGATGAACGGCACGCAAACGCATCTGGACTTCATTCCGGAACGCACCACGGATTTCATATTCGCCGTCTATGCCGAAGAGTTCGGCCTGCTCGGCAATGCAGTGCTGCTCGGACTGTTCCTGTTTGTCATCGCCCGGGCGATGGTCATCACCGCCAATGCGCCGTCGCTGTTTTCGAGACTGCTCGCCGGCGCGATCACGCTGACCTTTTTCACCTACGCCTTCGTCAACATGGGCATGGTCTCCGGCATCCTGCCCGTGGTGGGCGTGCCGCTGCCGCTGATCAGTTACGGCGGCACCTCGCTGGTGTCGATCTGCCTGGGTTTCGGCATCCTGATGAGCATCAACACCCACAAGAAACTGGTACAGACATGAGCCCCAGCGCGGAGTGCGGAGCGGAAGAACCAGTGATGAATGCGGAGTGATGAATGATGAGTAAACCCCCAGCCGCTGGTTTGCCGCTTTTCGCTCATCACTCATCACTCATCACTCATCGCTGGCCGGCAGTCTTGCTGCTCGCCGCGCTGCTTGCCGCCTGCGGTAGCGCGCCCAAACGCAGCAGTCCGACCGAGCGACCGCCGGCCGGAAGTGGGGGCGGTTATTACCTCGACGACGGCCCCGGCACCGGCGCACCGGCGGACATCCATGCCATACCCGATGCCGTGCCGCGCAGCGAACCCCTGTATCGCGGCACCATGCGCCCCTACACGGTCATGGGCCGCAGTTATGTGCCGATGACGGAACTCGCGCCGTACAAGGCGCGCGGCGTCGCCACCTGGTACGGCCGCCGCTATCACGGCAAGAAGACCTCCTCCGGCGAACCGTACGACATGTATGCCATGAGCGCAGCGCATACCGTGCTGCCGATCCCGAGTTATGCACGCGTCACCAACACCGCCAACGGCAGGTCGGTGATCGTTCGCGTCAACGACCGCGGCCCGTTCATCGCCGACCGGCTGATCGACCTGTCGTACACCGCGGCTTTCAAGCTGGGGTTGATCGGCGCCGGCAGCGGCATGGTGGAAGTGGAAAGCATCATTCCCGGGAGTCCGCCGCCGGCAGCGCCGGCATCTGCGCCAGCACCGTCCGCATCGGCAGCGGTCGTGCCGTCGCCGCCCGCAACCATCACCACGCCGGTTGTTCCCGACGCGATGCCGGTTACTGCAACACCGTTGCCTGCGCCCTCACCACCCGCAATCGCGCCGGCGCCTCCTCCTGCGACAGTGCCTGCGCCGGCAGCGCCCGTTTCATCAGCGGCAACGGCAGGCGGCAGCTATGTGCAATTCGGCGCCTTCGGCGTCCGGGAAAATGCTGAAAGCTATCTGGCACGGTTGCAGTCGCAGGCCGACTGGCTTGCCGGATCGCTGCGCATCACGCAGTCCGACAACATCTACCGCGTACAGGCGGGCCCCTATGCCACGGAAGCCGCGGCACGCGAAACCGCCGAGCGCGCCGGTCAGGCGCTGGGCATGAAGCCGGTGGTCATCACCCGCTGATGCTGCAGGCCTGACGCCGTCCTGCCGATCAGTGTTTGTGCTGTGCCGCGGGCTGCCCCTTGATGTCGCGCACCTCGACCGACAACTCCAGTGTTTCGCGCTTTTTGTCGGCTGACTCGAAAGTCAGTTTCAGCGGCACTTTGTCGCCGGCGTTCAGCGGTTTTTGCAGATTCATCAGCATCACGTGATAACCGCCGGGCGCGAGTTTGACGGTTTTTCCCGCCGGCACATCAATCCCGGTGACGGGAAACATTTTCATCACGCCGTTTTCCATGGTCATGTGATGCACTTCAACGGTCTGCGTCAGGGGGCTGCTCACGCCCACCAGGCGCACCGCGGATTTCCCCGTGAGTTCCATGAATGCGCCGGTCGCCGACTGGCCCTGCACCGTGCCGCGTATCCACGCGTCCTTGACGGTGACTGGCTGCGCCTGCGCCGGAACGGCGAACAACAGCATCAGCAACAACACACCGGATGATTTTTTACCGCAGACGGCTTGTGGCATCAGATATCCTCAAGAATCAAAATTTCGACAGCAGACGGATCGGGCGGGCGCATGCACTCATGAAAGCCCCTCCAGCCTGAACACGATGGGCACGCGCACCCAGCCTTCGACATTCTGCGTGCCGCGGCGCGCCGGCACAAAGCGCCAGTTGCGCACGGCATCGATGGCGGCGCTGTCGAGCGGTGACGAGCCGCTCGACCGGTCCAGTTCCACCTGCACCGGCGCGCCTTCCGGGTTCACCAGCACCCGCAGCATGACCGTGCCCTCATCCCCATTACGCCGTGCAGCCTGCGGATAGCGCGGCGGCGGGTTGCGCAGGTAAGCGGCATTGTACGCGGGCGGCGTCACCGCCTCCATCCGCGCAACGGGCGCGGGTTTGGTCTCGACCGCCGGCCGCGGCGGTTCCATCGGCACGGTGAACGCCGGCGGCACCGCCGGATTCGGCTGCGCCACTGCGATCGGAGTTTCGGCCGGCTGGCGTTCCGGCTCCCGCAGGACGGTCTGCGGCGCAGGCTGCAGTCGCCGCTGCACTTCCGGTGGCGGCGGCAGGGGCAACGCGGACACCGGATCGGGCTCGACAGACGCGATGACGACATCCAGCACCGGCACCGGCGGCGCGACCGTTACGCGCATCCAGCCGGGAAAAAATACGAACACCAGCACATGAAACGCGAGGCTCGCCGCCAGACACAGCATCAGCACCCGCAACGATGCGGGCCGCGGGCTGTGCTGCATGCCGTGCGCGAACGTCAGGACTTACTTGGTGACAGCGACCGCGTCAGTCAGGCGATAATACAAACCCATCGCATCGTCGCGCAGCACGGTGAAACGGCCCGAAACCACAATCGGCTCGAAACCATATTTGACCGGCGTCTTGGCCTGCACTTCAACCATCTGCTCCGGTCCGCCGGGCAGGCAGAACGAGCAGGTCGGCGGCATTGCGGCAAGGATGAAACGTTTCTGCCTCTCGCCCATGTCGAGCGGCATCATGAAGCCCTGCAGCCTGACTTCCTTGTTGTCGAGGACCACCACGCTTTTGCCGAACTCCGGCATGAAACGGTCTTTTTGCTTGACCGTTTTGACGTCGTTCAGCGTTTTCCACGACACCACGCCTTTGAGTTCCGGCAGCGGCTTGCCGGCAAACGGCGACGGCGGCAGGTTGGCATCCGCGTCCTGCGGACGCATCATCAGATCCTTGGATTGGCCCGGCAATCCCTGCGCCGCCGCCGCAAGACTGGCCGCAACCATCAGCACAACCAGCATGATTTTCATATTTATCAATTAAATCAATTAGTTATATTAAACGCTGCGACTGACGCCACATCCTCCACGCCGCTCAATGGCGATGCTGCATCCCGCAGTATTTGCCGATTGCGAGTCCTTTGCAATCCTTGGCGAGCTGGGCATGGCATTCCTTTTCGGATTTGCCCGATTCAAAACACTTCGCTGCATTGAGATGCGCCTCGGCCATCGCGCGATGATCGGCGATATCTTTTTTCGCCTCGGCGGCGCCGTGCGCCTTGCCTTTGTCCGCGGCCACCGCCGGCCCTGCGCCTAGCGCTGCGGCCAGCACTGCAATCATCATGGCACGCATCAGCTCTTCCCCTTCTGGTTGATCGCCGGGTGTGACCTCAGCCGCGGGCCAGCGTTCCCGCAATATCCGTACGATAGGCGCGCCAGGCCGGCAGCAGCGCCGCCACCGCGCCGACCGCCAGCGCCGCGGCCAGCAACAGCAGTTCTTCCGGCAGCCAGACCAGCCCGGTAATCTCGATCTGCCTGGCCGATTTGAGCGCAACACCGGCGAGTTCCGCAAAACCATGACCCAGCACCAGGCCGAGCACCCCGCCGGCACCGGCGAGCATGACGCCTTCGGCCAGCAGCAGCGCCATCAGTTTGCCGGGCGACGCGCCCAGCGTGCGCATGATCGCCAGGTCGTAACGCCGTTCGTTGAGCGCGCCATAAAGCGCGATGAACACCGACAGTCCCGCACTGAACACCAGCACCAGCGCGAAGCCGCGCAGCACATCCACGCCGACGCCGATGATGCTGAACAAGCGCGCGGTCTCGAACGCGGGTGACGCCGCCTGCATGTCGCTGTTGTTGTTGATGTAGCGCGGCAGGATCGCCGCCCCCAGCGGGCTCGCATACTGGATCAGCAGGGCGGTGTATTCCTTTTGCTCATCCGGCATGTGATCGGCAGCGTTCGCAATGTCGTGGATGCCCTGGTGTCCGGCATGCACGGCCCACACGCTTTCCACCGAAGTCAGCACCAGTCGGTCGAGCACCGTGCCGCTGGGCGCGAGCACGCCGGTGACGACGTAATCAGCGTCTTCATGCGCGTCACCACCGTCGCCCAGGCCGTGCGCGCCGGCAAATTTCGCGCCGATCGCATGCCCGCTGCGCGCGGCGACTTCCGCGCCCAGCACCGCTTCCAGCGGCTTCTGCCACAGGCGGCCGGCAGCGAGTCTGCCTTCGTAATGCGCCACATAATCATGCGTGGTGCCGGCAATGCGGAAACCCCGGTAACTGTCGCCCAGCGCCAGCGGCATGGTTTTTTTCACCGCGCGGTGCGTCGCGATTTCTTTTGCCTGCCTGTATGAAATGTTCCCGGTCGGCACATCCAGGTGATAAATCGCCGACAGGATGATCTGCAGCGGGCTGCCCTTGGCGCCGACCACGAGATCGATGCCCTGCGCTTCGCGCCGCATGCGCTGGTCGAGCTGGGTGGTCGCCAGCAGCAGCAGCGTGATGGTGGCTATGCCCAGCGCCAGCAGCACCACCTGCAGCGCCGTGTTCAGCGCGCGGGCGCGCAGATAACTGTAAGTCAGGGTCGCCAGGTTCATGCGGTCGCTCCTTGCACACTCTCCAGCACAAACTGGTTGGCCACCCGCGCCTTGATGCGCTGGTCGTGGGTGGCAATGACCAGCGTCGCGCCGCAAGCCGTCGCCTGCGTCTGCAGCAGATCCAGAGCCTGCGCGCAGCGGGCGTCGTCCAGATTCGACGTCGGTTCGTCGGCCAGCAGCACCTGCGGCCTGTTGACCACGGCGCGCGCCACGGCGGCGCGCTGCGCCTGGCCGTGCGACAACGCATGGGGATAGGCCTGCGCCTTGTCGGCAATGTCCAGACTGGCCAGCACTTCCCCTACGCGTGCCGCGTCCTGCGGCAGCCCGGCCAGGTACTGCGCCAGCAGCAGGTTCTGTGCGACGGTCAGGCTCGGCAGCAGATGCAGCCGCTGCAGCACGATGCCGATGTGACGGCCGCGGAACCGGTCGAGCGCGCCCGCTGCCAGCGCCGTGAGATCCTGTCCCGCCAGTTGCACCCGCCCCGCCGCGGGGCGCAGGATGCCGGCGAGTATATGCAGCAAGGTGGTCTTGCCGCTGCCCGACGGTCCCAGCAGCAGCCAGTGCGCGCCCTGCGCGGCTGACCACGCCGGCACGCGCAGCACTTCGGTGCCGTCATAACCGTGGGAAATTTTCTGCAGATCAAACATCGTGTATTCCGGAAGATCCCTGAATGCCGGCAGCGATTACAGCAGAGGGCCGGCATTTGCGCAACGCGCCGGCGATGGCCGCCGCGATATACTCATCGCACCATGAAAACCGTGCTGCTCGCGCTGATCGACGCCTATCGTCTGCTGCTGTCGCCATTCTTCGGCACGCAGTGCCGGTTTTATCCGACCTGCTCGGCCTACGCGCGGGAAGCCATCGAAATCCACGGCGCGCTGAAGGGAACCTGGCTGACCCTTCGCCGCATCGGCAAATGCCATCCCTGGCATGAAGGCGGCATCGACAACGTGCCGGAGAAAAAGCCAGTGATGAGTGATGAATGATGAGTGATGAGCGGAAACCGGATGGTGTTCCTCACTCCTCACTCCTCACTGTATGTTGCAGATCAATCCCTTCAGATATTCACCCTCTGGAAAATTCAGCGCCACCGGGTGATCGGGCGCGGCGTGCAGCCAGGCGGTGATCCGCGCATCGACACCGGCATCGAGCGCCGCACCGGCGACGATTTTCTGGAACAGATCCGGGCTGACGCCGCCTGAGCAGGAGTACGTCATCAGCGTGCCGCCGGGATTGAGCAGCTTGAACCCGAGCAGATTGATGTCCTTGTAGGCGCGCGCCGCTTTTTCGGCGTGCGCTGCCGTCGGCGCGAACTTCGGCGGATCGAGCACGATGAGGTCGTAGCGCCGGCCGCTGTCGCGCAACGTGCGCAGCGTCTTGAACACATCGGCCTCCAGCCATTCGACGGCACCCGGTTTGTTCAGTGCGGCATTCGCCCGCGCCGCGGCCAATGCAGGGCCCGAGCTGTCGATGGCGGTGACCGCGGCCGCGCCGCCGGCCAGCGCACTGATCGCGAACCCGCCCGTGTAGCAGAAACAGTCCAGCACGGCCTTGCCGGCCGACAGCGCCCGCAGCCGCTGCCGGTTGTCGCGCTGATCCAGATAAAACCCCGTCTTGTGCCCGCCTTCGACATCCACAGTGAAGCGCAAGCCATGCTCGGTGATGATGATCGGACCCGCCGCTGCCGTGCCGCGCAACAGCCCCGTGCGCGGCGGCAATCCCTCCAGTTGCCGCACATCGGCATCCGAGCGCTCAACCACACGCGTGACGCCGGGTACGGCCGCGAGCGCATCGGCAATGGCATCGCGCCAGTGCTCCGCGCCGGCCGACAGCAGTTGCACGACGACGGTGTCGCCGTAGCGGTCGACGATCACGCCGGGCAGGCCGTCGGTTTCACCATGCACCAGACGCACGGCATCGGTGATGCCTTCCGCCAGCAACGCATCGCGCAAACCCGCCGCCCGCTTCACGCGCCCGGCAAAAAATCCGGCATTGATGTCGCACGGCGCCCAACTCCACACCCGCGCACGAATCTGCGATTGCGGACTGCAGGCGGCAATCGCCAGAAAATCCCCATCCGCCGAGCGCACCTCGACCGTGTCGCCCGGCTGCGGGTTGCCGTCGATGCGCGCCACGCCGCCGGAGAATATCCACGGGTGGCGGCGCTTCAGCGATTTCTCGCGCCCCGGCTTGAGTATCAGTTTATGCATGATTGGTTGCAGTTGCGGTCTGAAAAACCATTAGCCACAGAGGACACAGAGAGCACAGAGAGCACAGAGGAAAATCAATAACACAAGTCATTTCCACGCTCCGCTAATCTGGCTCATGCGGCGCGAGGATTCAATTCTTCGGGTTTTTCTCTGTGTTCTCTGTGACCTCTGTGGCTGAATCGCCGTTTCAAGGTTTATTTGTCTTTGCGCCGCGCGCGGGGATGCGCGGCATCGTAAATTTTGGCAAGGTGCTGAAAATCCAGCTGCGTATAAACCTGCGTCGTCGAAATGCTGGCGTGGCCCAGCATTTCCTGCACCGCGCGCAGATCGCTGCTCGATTGCAGCACATGCGAGGCGAAGGAATGGCGCAGCATGTGCGGATGCACGCGCGAGGCGATGCCCTGCTGCAAGGCGCGCTGCCGCACCCGCGTCTGGATGGCGCGGGGACCCAGTCGCCGCCCCCGCGGGCCGACGAACAGCGCATCCGCATCCAGTTGCGGCACGCCGTTGCGCACCGTGAGCCATGCCCGCAGTGCCGTCGCCGCGTGGCTGCCGACCGGCACCACCCGCGTCTTGCTGCCCTTGCCGGTCACCCGTACCGTGGCATCGGCAAAATTGACGTCCCCCGGCGCCAGCCCCGCCAGTTCCGCCAGCCGCAGTCCCGACGAATAAAACAATTCGAGCATGGCGCGGTCGCGCACCGCCAACGGATCGGTCGCGTCGAGTTCGACGAGCTGCCGCGCTTCATCCGGCGACAGCGACTGCGGCAGGCGCTTGGCGCTTTTCGGCGCGCGGATGCCGATGCAGGGATTCTGTTTGCAGCCGTGGTCGCGTGCGAGGTACTGGTAGAACCCGCGCCACGCCGAAAGCATGCGCGCCAGGCTGCGCCCGTCGAGTCCCCTGCCGTGCAACTGCGCGACAAAGCGGCGGATATCGTGGATGCGCAGATCCGCCACCGGCGTGGCGCCGGCCAGCGCGGTCAGCGCCTCGATATCACGCCGGTAGTTCTTCGCGGTGTGCGCCGCCAGCCGGCGCTCGTGAGTCAGGTGTTCGATGTAGCGTTCGATGAATTGCAGTGCGACGCCTGATATTGGTACCGCAGCAGGCGCCGCGGCGGATGCCGGGGAGCGGGCGCGGCCGCGCGCGCTCACGTCGGCTCGAGATGGCGCAGCAGGCACCCGGCAACCACTTCGCCGATACGCGTCAGATAGAGGGTGCCCATTTCCGGATAAAACCGCTGCGCATCCTCGCTGGCCAGCGCCAGCAGACCGAAGGTATCGCGACCGCGCAACGGCACATAGGCATACGACTTGAGCAGCGGCGCTGCCTCGCCGAAAAACCCCGCGGTATCGGCCATCGCCAGCGGGCCGCAATGCGGATGCAGCATGCCCGCGGCAAATGCGCGCGTGGCTTCCGACGCCGTGAATTCCGGGGCCGCGCCCGTCGCACCGGGATGCCAGACGCGCAGCGCCACGTGTGGCACCGCGAAATCCTCGCGCAGATTGAACCCTGCCGCATGCAACAGATCCTGCACATCGCGCGCGCCGATCAGCGTCAGCGTCAGGCGATGCACTTTCTCGCCGATGACGTCGTTCTCCTCGCCGAACCGGATCAGTTCGCCGAGCTTGTTCTCGAGCTGCTTGCCGCGCTCGCGCAGCGTCAGTATCTGCCGCTCGCCGATGGAAATCGCCCGCCCGCCGTGGGGATGCGGAACAAACACATCGGCGACGACATCCGCGTAATGCTCGAAAAACTCCGGGTGTTCTTTCAGGTACGCGGCGACGTCATCGGGTTTCATCAGCGATTCTTCCTTGATCCCAGAAAAAGCTATTAGCCACAGAGAACACAGAGTTCACAGAGTTCACAGAGAAAAATCAAGAACGTGAGTCATTTCCACGTCCCACCAATCTGGTGAGGGTAGCGTGAGGATTCAACTCCTTGAATCTCTCGGTGTTCTCTATGACCTCTGTGGCCGATTTGTCGTATTAAGGTTGATTGCCTGTTGTTGCCTGTCATTGGGGCAGCGTCACAACGCCCTCGTACACGGTGACCGCGGGCCCGGTCATCAGTACCGGCTGCCCCGCACCCGCCCATACTATAACGAGGTCGCCGCCGCGCGTCGAAACCGTGACGCGCTGATCGAGCAGCCCGCGCCCGATGCCGGCAACTACCGCGGCGCAGGCGCCGGTGCCGCAGGCCAGCGTTTCGCCCGCGCCGCGCTCATAAACGCGCAGCCGGATATGCGTGCGATCCAGCACCTGCATGTAGCCGGCATTCACGCGTCGCGGAAACCGGGGATGCGCTTCAATCAACGGTCCCTGCACCGCCACCGGCGCCGCATCGACGTCGGCAACGACTTGCACCGCATGCGGATTGCCCATGGATAACACGTTGATTTTAATAATATTTTTATCAAGCTGCAGATCGTACAGCGGTGCCCGCGCCGGCGCCTCAAACGGGATGCGCGACGGCTCGAATTCCGGCACCCCCATATTCACCGTGATCTGGCCATCGGCTTCCAGGCGCGGCTCGATCACGCCGCCCGGCGTGCCGACGCGAATGACGGTTTTTGCCGTCAGCCCGCGCTCATGCACATAACGCACAAAACAGCGCGCGCCGTTGCCGCATTGCTCGACCTCGCCGCCGTCGGCATTGAATATGCGGTAGTAAAAATCCGTGTCCCGGGTGCGCGCCGGCTCCACCATCAGGATCTGGTCGCAGCCGACGCCGCGATGGCGGTCGGCGAGAAAACGCAACTGCGCCGGCGTCAGCACGATGGGGCCGGCGGTGGCGTCGAGCACCACGAAATCGTTGCCCAGCCCGTGCATTTTGGTGAATTTCAGCTTCATGTCAGCCGCATGTCAGGCACGGGCATCGCCGCATTGATCACGATAATCGCGATAGATGCAGCGATCCATCACCACCGTCATGCCGCCGGCGCGCGCACGTTCCGCCGCGGGTTCGTTGACGATGCCTTCCTGGATCCAGATCGCCTTGAGCCCCAGCGCGAGGCACTCATCGACCACGCCGTCGATGAATCCGGCGCTGCGGAACACATCGACCAGATCGACCGGATGCGGGATGTCGGCGAGGCGCGCATAGGCTTTCTCGCCGAGAATTTCCTGCGCGACCGGATGCACCGGAATCACCCGGAAACCATAATCCTGCATCGCGCGCGCGACGCCATGACTCGGCCGCGCGGCATTGGGCGACAGGCCGACCACGGCAATGGTCTTGACGGCTTTCAACAGCGCACAACGCGCTTCGGCATCAGGATTCTTGAACATGTGCAGTGATTATATCGGGCAATCGACGCTGGATAGACCGCCTGAAGTCCAATTAACAGGATGGACAGGATTTTCAGGATAGAAGCTTGTTGCTGGTGATTGCTTTTGATTCATCCTGCTTATCCTGTCCATCCTGTCAATTAATAAATCTTTTCCTCACCCGGCGGCCGCGTCTTGAAGCGCTTGTGTACCCAGTAATACTGCTCGGGCATCGCGCGCACCTGTTCTTCGATAAAGGCGTTCATGCGCCGCGTATCGGCAGCGACATCGCCGCCGGGAAAATCCGTCCACGCCGGATGAAAACGCAGCCGGTAGCCGCCGTCGTCCGGCAACTGTTCGGTCACCGCGGGCACCACCACCGCGCCGGTCAGCGCGGCGATGCGCGCCAGCCCGGTGATGGTCGCCGCGGGCACGCCGAAAAACGGCACGAATATCGAATCGCGTTCGCCGAAATCCATGTCCGGCAGATAATAAAACGGTTTGCCCGCTTTCATCGCCCGCGCCACCGGCCGCAGCCCTTCCTGCCGCGAAATCATTTCCGCCGGACCCAGCCGCGTGCGGCCGTGGTAGAGCACGGCGTCGAACGCCGGATCCTTCTGCCGGCTGTACATGGCGACAAACGGATGCTCGGCCGTCAGCCGCACCGCACCCATGTCGAGCCCGACAAAATGCGGCACCAGCCAGATCACCGGCCGGTCACCGACCGCGCGCCAGTGTTCCAGCCCTTCGATCCGCACCAGTTGCATGACCCGCTCCCGGCTGCCCCACCACAGGATGCCGTGCTCGAGCAGGCTGCGGCCGAACGCAGCGAAATGACGGCGCGCGAGCCGCACGCGCTCAGCATCGCCCAGCTCCGGAAAACACAGGCGCAGGTTGGTCAGCACCACCTGCCGCCGCTCGCGCGCCAGCGCATACAGCAGTGCACCGAGCCCACGCCCCAGCGGCGCCAGCCAGCGCAGCGGCAGCCAGTGCAGCAGCCAGACGACGGCGAGGCCGAGACGAGTCATGACAGACAGTAATGAATGATGAGCAGCAAAACCAGTGATGAGTGATGAGTGATGAGTGATGAGTGAACATCAACACCCTCCGGTTTCTGCTCCGCGCTCATCGCTCCGCACTCCGCACTGGCATTTCCGCCCCCGCCGGCACCTTGTAGCGGTTGTATCCCCACAAATACTGCGCCGGGCAGGTTCGCACCACGCGCTCGACTGCGCGGTTGAGCGCCGCGGGATCCAGCGGATGGTCGGCGACGGGCGAGAGATGCAGCACATAGCCGCGCCCCTGCGGCAGGCGTTCGGCGAATGCCATGACGACTGCAGCGCCGGTGGTTTCCTGCAAGCGGCTCACCAGTGTCATGGTGTATGCCGGACGGCCGAAAAAATCCGCCCACACGCCTTCGCCGACGCCCGGCGCCTGGTCGGGCAGCACACCGATGGCCTCGCCGCGCCGCAGCGCCTTGTACAACTGGCGCACGCCGGCCAGCGTCGCCGGCGCCAACCGCGCCTGCCCGCGGGAACGGCCCGCTTTCATCAGCGGTTCCAGGCCCGCACGTTTCGGCGGGCGATAGAGCACGGTCAGCGGCAGGCGCTGCGCGCCGTACCACGCGGAGATCTCGAAGCAGCCCAGATGCGGCGTCAGGAAAATGATGCCTTTGCCGGCACGTTGCGCAGCCTCCACGACATGCCAGTCGGCGCATGTCACCAGGCGGGTGATGTCCGCATCGCGCCCGAACCATATTTTGCTCAGCTCGGCGATGCCCTTCCCGGTCTCGGCAACCGCCGCATGCAGGGTGTTGCGCAAGGCCCGCGCATCCGTGCACACGCCGCTGGCCTGCAGGTTTTCGCGACAGCGCCGCCGATACACCGGCGACAGCGCGTAGACCAGCCAGCCCAGTCCGGCGCCGAAAAAATGCAGCGCCGCCAAAGGCATACGTGCGCACCATCGCAGCACTGCCAACAGTATGGGCATTCAGCAGGGAAATCCGTTAATAAATCGAGGGTTATATGCTATTCTAGCGGCCTTTTTGCCGCAGTCCCCAACTGATTAACCAACTTTCCAAGCCCAGCCCATGAGCAACTTCCTGTTTACCTCCGAGTCGGTATCCGAAGGCCATCCCGACAAAATCGCCGACCAGATTTCCGACGCCGTACTCGATGCCATTCTCACCGAGGACAAGCACGGCCGCGTCGCTGCCGAAACGCTGACCCATACCGGCCTGGTCGTGCTCGCCGGGCAGGTCACCACCAGCGCGCGCGTCGATTACGCGCAGGTCGCGCGCCGGATCATCAAGCAGATCGGCTATGACGACTCCGACATCGGCTTCGATTACAAGAGCTGCGGCGTGCTGGTGTGCTACGACCAGCAGTCGCCCGACATCGCGCAGGGCGTGGACGAAGGCAAGGGCCTCGACCTCGACCAGGGCGCGGGCGACCAGGGCCTGATGTTCGGCTTTGCCTGCGACGAAACCGCGCAACTGATGCCGATGCCGATTTATTACTCGCACCGGCTGATGGAGCGTCACGCCGAACTGCGCCGCGACGGCCGTCTGCCGTGGGCGCGCCCCGATGCCAAGTCGCAGGTGTCCGTGCGTTATGTCGATGGCAAGCCGCATCACATCGACACCGTGGTGATCTCGACCCAGCACCGCGAGGAAGTCACGCACAAGCAGATCGAAGAGGCGATCATCGAACTGGTGGTCAAGCCGGTGCTGCCGAAGAACATGGTCACCAAGGACACCAAGTACCTGATCAACCCGACCGGCCGCTTTGTCATCGGCGGCCCGCAGGGCGACACCGGCCTCACCGGCCGCAAGATCATCGTCGATACCTACGGCGGCTATTCGCGCCACGGCGGCGGCGCGTTCTCCGGCAAGGATCCGTCAAAAGTGGATCGTTCAGCCGCCTACGCCGCGCGCTATGTCGCCAAAAACATCGTCGCCGCCGGCCTCGCCACCAAGTGCGAACTGCAGGTCGCCTACGCCATAGGCGTGGCGCGCCCGGTCAGCGTGCTGGTCGATACCTTCGGCACCGGGAAAATTCCGGACGAAAAAATCGGCGCCCTGGTCGAGAAACATTTCGACCTGCGGCCGAAAGGCATCATCCAGGCACTCGACCTGCTGCGGCCGATTTACACCAAGACCGCCGCCCACGGCCACTTCGGCCGCGACGAACCGGAATTCACCTGGGAAAATACGGACAAAGCAGCAGCGCTGCGCGCTGCTGCCGGCTTGTAGCGCATCTGCTGCAAGCCCGTTCGCGCAGCGATTTGTCCGTGTTTCGGCGCAGGCTAATGCAAGCGTCAGCTTGCGTTAAGGCGCGCAGCGCCGGCCGGAGCCAACATACCGACAAGGCGGCGGTGCTGAAGGCGGATGCCGGGATAAAATAACGGTATAATCCGCCCCGCTGAGGAGCGTTGCGACCGGTGGGGTTTTGAGCAGTTGCCCATCACCGGCCAGGCTCAGCAAGATATCAACGGCGCTCGCACCGGCAACGGTGCGGGCGTTTTTCTTTTGTAGCGCTGTTTTGTAACTGCGTTTTGTAAATTTGACATGCGTGCCGCCGAGGGGCGCTGCGACCGGACGGGGAGGGTTACTCCCCGCACACCGGCCAGGCTCGGCGGCATTGCCGGTAACGGCGCCCCCATCTTTCAGGAGTTGCAGAAATGAATGCAAAAGCCGCCGACTTCCACGTCGCTGACATCAAACTGGCCGATTTCGGCCGCAAGGAAATCGCCATCGCCGAGACCGAAATGCCCGGCCTGATGGCGCTGCGTGAGGAATACAAGGGCAAAAAACCGCTGAAGGGCGCGCGCATTGCCGGCTCGCTGCACATGACCATCCAGACCGCGGTGCTGATCGAGACGCTGGCCGAACTCGGCGCCGACATCCGCTGGGCGTCGTGCAACATTTTCTCGACCCAGGATCACGCCGCCGCCGCCATTGCCGCGCGCGGCATTCCCGTGTTCGCCTACAAGGGCGAGACGCTGGAAGACTACTGGGACTACACCCACCGCATCCTGGAGTGGAACGACGGCGGCACGCCGAACATGATTCTCGACGACGGCGGCGACGCCACGCTGCTGGTGACGCTGGGCGCGCAGCACGAGCGCAACAAGACGCAGCCGCCCCAGGGCACGAACGAGGAAGAAGTCGTGCTGTTCGCCGCAATGCGGAAAACGCTCAAGGAAAAGCCCGGCTTCTACTCGAACATCGAGAAGAACATCAAGGGCGTCACCGAAGAGACGACCACCGGCGTGCACCGCCTGTACCAGATGGAAAAAGAAGGGCGCCTGCCGTTCCCGGCGATCAACGTCAATGACTCGGTGACCAAATCCAAGTTCGACAATCTCTACGGCTGCCGCGAGTCCCTGGTCGATGCCATCAAGCGCGCCACCGACGTGATGATCGCCGGCAAGGTCGCGCTGGTCTGCGGTTACGGTGACGTCGGCAAAGGCAGTGCCGAGGCGCTGCGCGCATTGTCGGCGCAGGTGTGGGTCACCGAGATCGATCCGATCTGCGCGCTGCAGGCGGCGATGGAAGGCTTCCGCGTGGTGACCATGGATTACGCCGCCGACAAGGCCGACATTTTCGTCACCGCCACCGGCAACCTCGGCGTCATCACCCACGACCACATGAAGCGGATGAAGCACAACGCCATCGTCTGCAACATCGGCCACTTCGATTCCGAAATCGAGATCGCATCGCTGAAGCAATACAAATGGGACAACATCAAGCCGCAGGTCGATCACGTGATCTTCCCCGACGGCAAGCGCCTGATCGTGCTCGCCGAGGGCCGCCTGGTGAACCTGGGCTGCGGCACCGGCCATCCGTCGTTCGTAATGTCCAATTCCTTCACCAACCAGACGCTGGCGCAGATCGAACTGTTCACCCAGGGCGGCAAGTACAAAAACAAGGTCTATGTGCTGCCCAAGCACCTCGACGAAAAAGTGGCGCGCCTGCACCTGAAAAAGCTGGGGGTCGAGCTGACCACGCTCAACGAGAAGCAATGCGACTATCTGCAACTGAAGATCGACGGCCCGTTCAAGCCGGAGCATTATCGCTACTGAGCCACCGCGTACGGAGGGCAACTCCATGCAATCACAGAAAAAATTCGCCAGAACATTCAGCTTCGAGTTCTTTCCGCCCAACACGCCGGAAGGCGCGGAGAAGCTGCGCGCCACCACGCAGCAATTGGCCCAACTCAAGCCGAAGTTTTTTTCAGTGACCTTCGGCGCCGGCGGCTCGACGCGCGAACGCACGCTCGATACCGTGCTCGGCATCCGCGCACAGGGGCATGCCGCCGCGCCGCACATTTCGTGCGTCGCCTCCACCCGCGACAGCGTGCGCGAGATGCTGCAGCGTTACAAGGATAGCGGCATCACGCATCTGGTGGCGCTGCGCGGCGACCTGCCCTCGGGCATCGCCGCCGCCGGTGAATTCCGTTACGCCAACGAACTGGTGGCGTTCATCCGCAGCGAATTCGGCAGCCAGTTTCATATCGACGTCGCGGCCTATCCGGAATACCACCCGCAGGCCAAGAGCGCGCAGGACGACCTGTTGAGTTTCAAGCGCAAGGTCGAGTCCGGCGCCGACTCGGCCATCACGCAGTATTTCTACAATGCCGACGGCTATTTCCATTTTGTCGAGGAATGCGAAGCCATGGGGCTCAACCTGCCCATCGTGCCCGGCATCATGCCCATCGGCCGCTTCTCGCAACTGGCGCGCTTTTCCGACGCCTGCGGCGCGGAGATCCCGCGCTGGATGCGCCGCAAGCTGGAAGGCTATGGCGACGACACGGCTTCGATCCGCGCCTTCGGCCTCGATGTGGTGACCCGGCTGTGCGACGACCTGCTGTCGGCGGGCGCGCCCGGCCTGCACTTCTACACCATGAATCAGGCGGGGCTGACCAGCACCATCTGGCAAAGGCTCGGCCTGTAGCGCGCAGCGGTGCGAAAGCACTGCCACACGGCAGCTTCCGTCGCTATACTTCCCCGCAGACGGCCTGTGCCGGCCGCACACAGGGGGTGCTACCGTGCAAACCAATCCGAACGTGACTCCGGCGATTTCCGATCCTGAACGGCGCCGGCTCGCAGCAGCCGCCAAAGCCCGCTCGCCGCGCGAAGCCGCTGAACTGCTCGCCGAGTATCCGGCAGGGCAAATTGCCGGGGTGCTGCAGGATCTAAGCCCCGCGCTCACCGCCAATGTGCTGGCCGAGCTGCCCGGCGGACTGGTGGACGGCATCATGCATGCCGCGCCGGCACAACTGGCCGCCCAGTGGCGCACCAACCAGCAGTACGCTGACGGCACCATCGGCCGGATGATGATCCCGGCGCGCGCCGTGTTCCGTCCGGACGTGACGGTGCACGATACGATCGAACAACTGCGCCCGATGGTGCGCAGCGCCTTCATCACCTACGGTTATGTCACGGACAGCGCCGGCAAGCTGCTGGGCATCATCACCATGCGCGACCTGCTGTTCGCCG
Organism: uncultured Bordetella sp.; assembly: GCA_964486865.1. Taxonomy (GTDB): domain Bacteria; phylum Pseudomonadota; class Gammaproteobacteria; order Burkholderiales; family SG8-41. The sequence continues at coordinate 14,195 of CAZAOZ010000029.1, read as the reverse complement.
ATGAAAACGAACGGCTTGATTCGATCATGCTGCGCAACGCCTTCGCGCTGACGCCCGGCCTGCTGCTGAACGAAGCCATGAAACTGGTGCTCGACCGCCACTACCCGGTTTATCCCGTATGCGACAGCAACGGCGTGCTGCTCGGACTGGTGCGCGGACAGTCCATGTTCGAGGAGCAGGCTTTCGAAATCACCGCGCAGGTCGGCAGCATGGTCGGTGTCGACAAGGAAGAACGCCTGGCGACTCCGCTGCAGGCCAGCTTCAGGTTTCGCCACCCGTGGCTGCAGATCAATCTCGCGACCGCGTTTGTCGCCGGCGCCGTGGTGGCGATTTTCCAGGACACCGTGGACCGGCTGGTGATACTCGCGCTGTTCCTGCCGGTGCTGGCGGGCCAGTCCGGCAATACCGGATGCCAGGCGCTGGCCGTCACGCTGCGCGGCATGACACTGGGTGAGCTGAAAGCCGGCGCGGAACGCGCGCTGGTGATGAAGGAAGCATCGCTGGGCGCGCTCAATGGCGCCTTCACCGGGCTGGTCGCGGCACTCGGCATGTTCATCGTCGCCACCTACCAGCACAATCCCAATGCCATCCTGCTCAGCCTCGTGGTGTGGATTGCGCTGGTCGGCAGTTGCGTCGCCAGCGGCATCTGCGGCGCCATGGTGCCGCTGACGCTGAAAAAATACGGCTTCGATCCCGCCACGGCCTCCAGCATCTTCCTGACCACGGCCACCGACGTCGTCAGCATGGGGCTGCTGCTGGGCATGGCGTCGCTGTTGATACCGATAGCGGCCTGATTTCAGCAGGTCCGGCATCACCCGCAGCAATAAAAAAGCCGCCCGCAGGCGGCTTTTTATTGCTGCAAGACCGGTCATGCCGCCTTGGCCGGCACCTTGCGCTTTTTCGCCTGCGCCGCAGTCGCATGCATGGCCGCGTAGGCTGCGTGCGCCGCCGCCTCGGCATCACCCACATGCACCGCGTAGCCCATGTCTTCCAGCACCGAACCCAGCGCCGACAGACACAGCATGACGTTGTCCGGGCGGCAGGAGTAGCCCATCAGGCCGAAGCGCCAGATCTTGCCGGCCAGCGGGCCGAGACCGGCGCCGATTTCCAGGCCGAACTCGGAGAGCAGCGTTTTGCGCACTTCCGCCTCGTTGACGCCTTCGGGACAGTACACCGCATTCATCTGCGGCGCCTGGTACTGCTCCTTGACCAGGAACTTGAGCCCCATGGCTTCGAGACCGGCCTTCAGCGCGGTGTGATGGCGGTTCACGCGCGCCCACGCATTCTCCAGGCCTTCTTCGCGGAGCAGCAGCAGCGCTTCATGCAGCGCAAACAGCGAGTTGGTCGGCGCGGTGTGATGATAGGTGCGGGTGGTCTCGCCCCAGTAGCCGAGCAGCAGATTCATGTCCATGAACCAGGAGTGGATCTTGTCCTTGCGCGCCTTGACGTGTTCGACCACGCGCTCGGAGAAAGTCACCGGCGACAGGCCCGGCGTGCACGACAGGCATTTCTGGCTGGCGGAATATGCGGCGTCGATTTTCCATTCATCGACCAGCACCGGCGATCCGCCCAGAGAAGTCACCGCATCGACGATGGTCAGCGCGTTGTATTTGTGCGCGATTTCGACCAGCGTTTTGGCATCGGACAGCACGCCGGTTGAGGTTTCGGCATGCACGAAGGCAACCAGGCGCACATCGGGATTCTTTTTCAGCGCGTCTTCCAGTTTCTGCGGATCAACCGGCTCGCCCCACTTGTCCTCGACGACGATCGGGGTGCCGCCGCAGCGCTCGACGTTTTCGATCATGCGGCCGCCGAACACGCCGTTGCGGCAGACTATGACCTTGTCGCCGGGTCTCACCATGTTGACAAAGCAGAATTCCATGCCCACGGAGCCCGGCCCGGAAATCGGGAAGGTCAGCGGATTTTTCGTCTGATAGACGTAACGCAGCAGCGATTTCAGTTCTTCCATCATTTCGACGAACACCGGATCGAGATAACCGATGGCGGGCTGGCTCATCGTGGTCAACACGCGCGGATGGATTTCCGTGGGGCCCGGGCCCATCAGGGTGCGTTGCGGCGGGTGAAAAGAGCTGATGCGTTTGGCTGGCGCGTACTTGTCCATGGTGTGTTCACTCCCTGCTGAGGCGTTGGTAAAAAAATTCTCTCCGTCGGGCCGCGATTTCATGCGCAGCGGCTTGCGGGTGGTGGCTTCGTTGAGCACATCGACCGCGGCAATCTCCCCGCCGGTGACCTGCTCGACTTCCATCGCCCAGCGCGCCGGAACATAACCCGACTTGATCCAGTGATTGACGACGGCGCGATCCAGGCAGAAGCGGCGGGCCACTTCAGCCTGACTGCCGAAAATTCCAACGAGGCGCTCGGCGCAATTCATGCGGCGGATATCCATACCGGCTAAAACGCGGCAAAACCTGGATTTGTCATGGTCTGCAATCTATCATGACAAAATAATTTTGACAAGCTCATCTTCTCGTTCAAAATAATATAACCAATTGTTTTTAATACAATTTTTTTAAATCTCCCTGGCAATTGCCGGCGATCTCCACAGCGACAACTCGTGATAATGTTGATGTGTCCGTGCATCCATAACAAACGAGGAAAACCACATGCGTCGCTACGCGAACCTGCCCGCCATCGTCCTCAGCCTGTGCTCTGCCGTGCCGCTTGCGGCACAGGCCGCGGCAGCCGAGACTTATCCCAGCAAACCCATCCGGCTGATCGTGCCCTTCCCGCCCGGCGGCGGCACCGATCTGGTGTCGCGGACGATGCAACCCGCGCTGAGCGCGCAACTCGGCCAGCAAATCCTGATCGACAACCGCGGCGGCGCGCAGGGCATTCTGGGCACGGCCATTGCCGCCACCGCCAATCCCGACGGCTACACGCTGGTCATTTCCGAAATCGGCGCGACCGCGGTGACGCCCGCGCTGGTTCCCAAAATGACTTTCAACGTGGCCAAGGACTTCGCCGGCATCAGCCAGTTGATCGAGCAGCCCTACATCATGACGGTGCATCCGAGCGTGCCGGCGCGCACGCTCACGGAATTCATCCAGCTCGCGCAGAGCAAGCCCAATTCACTCAACTTCGGCTCGGGTAACGTGACGGCGCACGTCGCGCAGGAGGCTTTTTTCCAGACCGCGAAAGTGAAACTCACGCACATTCCGTACCGCGGATCCGGCCCGTCGGTGGCCGCCGCCGTGGGCGGCGAGGTGCAGACGCTGTTTTCCGGACCGGGCGCCGCGATTCCGCAGATCAAGGCCGGCAGGCTGCGCGCCCTTGCCGTGACCACTGCCCAGCGTACCGCCCAGTTGCCCGATGTGCCGACGCTGTCCGAGCAGGGTTACAAGGGGTTCGCGATTTCCGGATGGTACGGACTGATGGGGCCGGTGGCCATGCCCAAACCGGCGATCGCCACCCTGAACAAGGCGGTGACCACGGTACTCAAGGGTGAAACCGGCAACCTGCTGCGCACGCGCGGCTATGAGCCGGTGCCGACCACTCCAGCGGAATTCGACAAATTCATGCGCGCGGAAATCGAACGCTGGAGCAAAGCCGTCAAAGCGTACGGCATTACCGCAGAGATGTAGAGGGCGGCCGCGTCGCGTTCCAGGCCAGTCCGGACAGCATCAGGCCGTCGGCGAGGACGATCCACTCAATCGCCCCGCGCTTGCGATCAAGCCACTGTTTGCCCCCCGGAAAGTTCAAGCGCCCCCCGCATTCACTGGCCGCCCGGTGCGGGCGCCGTGATGGTCATTTGTTCGATTGGCACAGCCTGCCGGAGCGGATGATACGGCAAACCGCGCGCCGGCAAATGCCGGATCAAGGCCTGCTCAATATTCGGTGTCGAATGCGGTATCACCCTCGGCCAGGGGCTCGCCCGACGCGCGCACCGCGCCAAAATCGAAGAGCCCGCGATCCAGCAGATGTGAAGGCCTGACATTCTGGATGCTGGTCAGCAGCGTCTCGACGCGGCCAGGATGCTTTTTTTCCCACTCCTGCAACAGCGCTTTCACTTCCTTGCGCTTCAGCGTCACCTGCGATCCGCACAGCGTGCAGGGGATGATCGGAAACTGCCGCAGTTCCGCATAGGCTTCGAGGTCTTGCTCCTCGCAGTACGCCAGCGGCCGGATCACCACATTGCGCCCGTCGTCGGACACCAGCTTCGGCGGCATGGTCTTCAGCTTGCCGCCGTAGAACATGTTCAGGAAAAACGTTTCCAGGATGTCGTCGCGGTGGTGGCCCAGTGCAATCTTGGTCGCCCCCAGCTCCTGCGCCACGCGATAGAGCACGCCGCGGCGCAGTCTTGAGCACAGCGAACACATGGTCTTGCCTTCGGGGATCACCCGCTTGACGATGCTGTAGGTGTCCTGCTCCTCGATGCGGAACGGCACGCCGAGCCTGGTCAGGTACTCCGGCAGCACGTGCGCCGGAAATCCCGGCTGCTTTTGATCGAGATTGACGGCAACGATGTCGAACGCGATCGGCGCGCGGCTGCGCAAATGAAGCAGGATGTCGAGCAGCGCATAGCTGTCCTTGCCGCCCGACAGGCACACCATCACCTTGTCGCCGTCGCGGATCATGTCGAAGTCGGCAATGGCCTGCCCCGTCAGCCGGCGCAGGCGCTTGGCGAGCTTGTTCGACTCGAAGGCGGCCTTGCGCTCCCGGTTGCTGTGCGGCGTAATCTGTATGACTTGTGTATCCATGATTTTCTGCTCCGGCAGCACGGAAAACTACAGCCGCGCCGCCCTGCTCACCCGTTCACCCATCACCCATCACCAATCACCCATTACCAGTCACCCGCATCACAACGCAATGCTGCGCCCGCCATCGACAGCCAGTATCTGCCCCGTCACATATGGCGCCGTCATCAAGAATTCAACCGCCGTGGCGATGTCATCGGGCTCGCCGGTGCGCTTGAGCAATGTCTGGTTGACGATGCGCTGGCGCTCGATGTCATTCTGCCACGCCGCATCTTCAGGCCACAGCACCGTGCCGGGCGATACACCGTTCACCCGCACCTGGGGTCCGAGTTCGCGGGCCAGCGACCGGGTCAGCGCCAGCAAACCGCCCTTGGCGACGTTATAGACCACGTGGTTCTTCATCGGCAGTTCGGCATGAATGTCGATGATGTTGACAATCACACCCTGCGTCTTGCGCAGCTCCGATGCTGCTGCCTGCGACAGGAACAGCGGCGCTTTCAGATTGGCGCCGATCAGTTCATCCCATGACCGCTCGTCAATCGCGCCGACCGGTGTCGCATAAAAACTCGAAGCATTGTTGACCAGTCCGTCAATTTTTCCGAACGCCGTCACTGCATCCTTGACCAGTTGCGGCAGCGCACCCGGCGCCAGCAGGTCCGCGCGCGCCAGCGCCACCGACCCTGCGCGCAAACCGTTCAGCTCCTGCTGCAATGCGTGAGCCTCCTCCGATGCATTGCGGTAATGCACCAGCACGTTCGCACCGGCCGCGTGCAGCCGCCGGCAGATGGCCGCGCCGATGCGCCGCGCACCCCCGGTCACCAGTACGGCCTTGCCGGCCAATGCGGCGCTCATCGTCTGGCCGTCCGCCGCGGCCCGATGGCGGGACGTGCATGGCGATTTGTTTCAGACTGCATCACGTAATCCATTGTTTATTTTATCGTATTATTCCCCGATGACCCTCGCGCAGCAGAATCCCGGCCTGCCCATCCCGCCCGCAGCCGCACTGGAGCTGAGCGCGCGGCTGCATGCCCTGATCCGCGAGGACATCGCCGCCGCCGGCGGCTGGATCAGTTTTGCGCGCTACATGGAACTCGCGCTGTATGCGCCGGGGCTGGGCTACTACAGCGCGGGCAGCCGCAAGCTCGGCCCCGCCGGTGATTTTGTCACCGCGCCGGAACTCTCGCCGCTGTTCGGCCGCGCGCTGGCGCGGCAACTGGCGGAACTGCGGCAACAGGACTTGCCCGACATCCTCGAGCTCGGCGCCGGCAGCGGCGCGCTGGCCGCCGTGCTGCTCGCCGAACTGGCTGCGCTCGATGCCCTGCCGGAACGCTACGCCATACTCGAATTGAGCGCGGATCTGCGTGAACGCCAGCGCCGGCACCTGCTGACCACCGTGCCGCACCTCGCCGGTCGCGTGCAATGGCTGGATGCATTGCCGGAACAATTCTCCGGCGTGATCCTCGGCAACGAAGTGCTGGATGCCGTGCCGGCGCAGCGCATCCGCAGCGATGACGGCGCCATTGCAGAACTCGGCGTGCGCGTGGTCGATCATGAACTGGTGTGGGCGCAGCAGCCTGCAGGGGACGCGCTCGCCGCAGCGGCACGCGCGCTGAATCTGCCCGATGATTACGAAACGGAATTGAACCCCGCTGCTGATGCGCTGGTCGGCAGTCTCGCACAGCGGCTCAAGCGCGGCATACTGCTGTTCATCGACTACGGTTTTCCGGCGCACGAGTTCTACCACCCGCAGCGCAATCGCGGCACGCTGATGTGTCACTACCGCCACCATGCCCACGCCGATCCCTTTCTGTGGGTGGGCCTGCAGGACATCACCACGCACGTCGATTTCAGCGCGATCGCCCAAGCCGGCGCCGGGCTCGACCTGCTCGGCTACACCGGCCAGGCGCAGTTTCTGATCAACTGCGGCATTACCGAACTGCTGGCCGCGGTGCCGGCAACAGATGCCGCGCGCTACGCGCCGCTCGCCGCGCAGGCGCAAAAACTGCTGTCGCCGGCGGAAATGGGCGAACTGTTCAAGGTCATCGCGCTCGGCCGGGATATCGCTGTTCCGCTGCTGGGATTCCGCCGCGGCGACCGCTCGCACATGCTGTAGCAATCCGGTTCGGCTATCATGAATATGCTCATGCGCCCCGTCTGCCTGTTGACGACGATATTGATCACTGCTGCGCTGGCGAACGCCCCGGCATGCGCTGCGGACGCGCCAACGGTCGCTCAGGCGAAATATCTCTGGTCACAGAGCCCGCATGGCCGCATGCTCGAACGCATCCTGCCGCCGTCGCTGGCGCCCGCGCAGTTGCCCGAGCCGCAATCGGCGGGCGCGCGACTGGCCGCGCGCTACTGCGTGCAATGCCATTACCTGCCCAATCCGCAAATGCACACCGCTGCGCGCTGGCAGCCCGTCATCGAACGCATGGTGTGGCGCATGCAGGGCGGCGGCAACATGGGCGCGCTGATGAAGGACATGATGGCCGACGTCCGGGCGCCGACCGGCAGCGAAGCAGCAACGCTGGCCGCCTACCTGGAAAAGCACGCACAAAAAGAAATGGATCCGCGGCACCCGGCCCTGCGCACCACGGCCGGACAGATCTACAGCATCGCCTGCTCGCAATGCCATGCGCTGCCCGATCCGCAACGCCACACCGCGCGCGAGTGGCCGGATATCGTCAGGCGCATGCAGGGCCACATGGCCTGGGCCAACACCATCGTCGGCGTCAGCGCGCTGCGCACCAACCCGGAACTCGATACCGCAGAGATCGTGCGTCTGCTGCAGCGCTACGCGCGCAAGGACGCCGCGCGCTGAGTCACACTCAGACTTTCGGTACCGCCATGCCGCGCTGCACCGCGGGGCGCGCCGAGATTCTGTCGAACCAGCGCTGCACATTGGGAAAATTGCCGAGATCGGTCTTGTGCCAATCGTAGCGCGCGACCCACGGATAAGTCGCGATGTCGGCGATGGTGTACTCGCCGGCGGCCAGCCACTCATGCCCGGCGAGGTGTTTGTCGAGCACGCCGTAGAGCCGCCGCGTTTCCGCGGTGTAGCGTTCGATGGCGTACGGCACCGGCTCTTTCGCCGAGCGCAGGAAGTGATGCACCTGGCCGAACATCGGCCCCACGCCGCCCATCTGGAACATCAGCCACTGCAGCGCGTCGTAGCGTCCGCGCACCGCCTGCGGCAGGAATTTTCCGGTCTTGCCGGCGAGATAAATCAGGATCGCCCCGGATTCCATCAGCGAGATAGGCCGGCCGTCGGGCCCGTCGGCATCGACGATCGCCGGGATTTTGCTGTTGGGGTTGATGGCAACGAAATGGGGCTTGAACTGATCGCCCTGGCCGATGTTGATCGCATGTACCTTGTACGGCAGGCCGCATTCTTCCAGCATGATGGAAATCTTGCGGCCATTGGGTGTGGTCCAGGTATAGAGGTCGATCATTGCAAACCTTTCGTAAGACTGTAATTATATTCAGAGTGCCTAACACTTTGGCTTGTCGCGCCCCCCTCACCCTGCCCTCTCCCCCGTATCCGGGGGAGAGGGGAATTCATTTTTTGAGTGATCTTAACTATTCATTGCGGCGCGCAGCGCATCCAGCCGCGCCTGCGCCACCGCCGCCTTGATGTCGCCCGCCGCGTGCCTGCCCGCGACCGCGCCGGCATCCACCGCCAGCGTCGCCTCATGCGCGCGCTGCAGACGCAAGCGCGCACCATCGCTGTCGGGTTCGCCGGCCAGCGCAGCCTGCGTCAATGCCGTGAAGCGCTCCGGGCGGCGCCAGGCATCGCCGGCTTCGAGCAGCGCCATGATTTCTGCGGCGTCGAGTTCGGCGACATCGGCCAGCGCATGGGCATGGCGCGCTGCCAGCACCGCCAGTTCTCGGCACGCCGCGGGCGCTCTCAGGCGCGCGCACAACATCTCGACCGCTTCGGGTTCCAGCGCGCGCAACAGCGCGGCAAAACGCACTTCGAGCGTGTATTTTTCGCGCGCGGCGGCATCCAGTGCCGCCAGCGCCTCGCCCGCGCGCCCGTCGTCATACAGCGCATCGATCGGCGGCAGCACCCGCGCCAGCGCGCCGCAGTCGCGCAACACCGCAAACATCACTGACGGCGTGCGCTCCAGCAAGCCCTTGGCCAGTTCCTGCCACACCCGTTCGGCCACCAGGGCGTCGGCCTCGCCGGCCTGCACCATCTGCACCATCAGCGCCTGCGTTTCGGGCGCGACCGCGAAACCGAAGCGCGCCGCAAAGCGCGCCACCCGCAGTATGCGTACCGGATCTTCGGCAAAAGCCGGGCTGGTGTGGCGCAACACGCCGCGGCCCAGATCCTCGGCGCCGTGATGCGGATCGATCAGCCGGCCGGACTCGTCGCGCGCCATCGCGTTGATGGTCAGGTCGCGGCGTTGCAGATCCTGCTCCAGCGTCACATCGGGTGCGGCATGAAAAATAAAGCCGTGGTAACCGGGCGCGGTCTTGCGCTCGGTGCGCGCCAGCGCGTATTCCTCATGGGTCTGCGGATGCAGGAACACCGGAAAATCGCGGCCGACCGGACGATAGCCGAGCTTCACCATCTCCTCGGGCGTCGCGCCGACCACCACGTAATCGCGATCCTGCACCGGGAGACCGAGCATTTCATCGCGCACCGCGCCGCCGACCACGTAAGTCTTCATGGATTTTCGGATGCGGGACCGTTCGGAAACGCGGCGCTCAGCGGCCGCAACTCAACGTCCCGCCACATCGCGTAACCGCTGATACCGCGCGCGCGGCGTGCGCGCCGCCAGCCATGACGGCGCGACGGCCTCCAGCGCCTGCGGCTTGATGCCGAAAGGAAATGCGCAGTCGCACACGCTGTCAATATCCATTGAGCGCACGTTGTCGCGCGTCATCAATTTGACCGGAAGCAGCTCCATCGCGGCAGCCTGCAGCAGGGACAGTGTGCGATTGAGGCCGATGATAGTCCGCGGATGGCCGCTCACTGCGCCGGCATAAGCCACCAGTTCACGCAGCGTATAGCGTTTCGGCCCGCACAAATCGTAACGACAGCCGAAGGTTGCGCGATCCGTCAGCGCCTGCACGAACGCGGCAGCCACATCGGCGACATACACCGGCTGGAAACGGGCAGCGGGGCTTGCCAGCAGCATGACCGGCAGCAGGCGCGCCAGTTCGGCAAACAGGTTGAGAAAACGGTCATCCGGCCCGAAGATCACCGACGGGCGGAATACCGTCACGTCAAGACCGGAACCGAGCACGACACGCTCGGCGTCTCCCTTGCTGCGCAAATAGTCGCTGGGCGCGTCCGGTGCAGCAGCCAGTGCGCTCATGTGCAGCAGTCGCCGCACGCCGCCGGTATTGCAGGCTTCAACCACCTTGTGGGCCAGCAGCAGATGGGTGCCGGCAAAACCGCGCGGCCCGCGGGCATCGTGCAGCACGCCGACCAGGTTGATGACGGCGTCGCATCCCCGCACCACCGCAGCCAGCGCCACGGGGTCGTGCACATCGGCGCCCACCAGTTCCACCGTGGGCAGCAGGGTCAGTTCTTTTGCGCGCTCCCGGTCGCGGACAGGCACCCGCACCCGGTAGCCGCGCGCGGCCAGCTGCTGGCACAAGTGGCGCCCGACAAAACCCGAGCCGCCGAGGACGCAGACCGTGGTGATTTGCATCAGCCTATTCTACCCTGCGGAAATCCAGTGCGGAGTGAGGAGTGATGAACGAGGAGCGAAAGTCAACGGCCAAGACACTGCGGTTTTCCGCTCATCACTCCTCACTCATCATTCATCACTTCGCCCTACGGCGTGTCGCCCAGCGGCTTTTCATCGTCTCGCCCCCGCGGCTCGACGATACCGATGCGCGCTTTCAGCGACTGGGATTGCTGGCTGAAGTTATGCGCGTAGTAACTGGAATTCGACATGACCTTTTTGACGTAATCCCGCGTCTCGTTGAACGGGATGCTCTCGGCGTAAATCGCCGCCTCCATCGTCCGGTCGGCGCGCCACAACCGCGCCCTGCCGGGGCCGGCGTTGTAGGCGGCGGAGGCCAGCACCGGACTGCCATCCAGCGTATCAAGCACGTGCTTCAGGTAATACGTGCCGAGACTGATATTGGTCTCGATTTCGGTCACCTGCGACCACTGCCAGTTCTTCAGGCCGATTTTGCCCGCCACCCAGCGCGCAGTCGCCGGCATCAACTGCATCAATCCGCTCGCGCCGGCGCGCGACTTGGCGTGGGAGATGAAGCGGCTTTCCTGGCGGATCAAACCATTGACCCAGGCTTCATCAAGATCCAGCTTGCGCGCCGCCGCCTTCAGCTGGTCACGATAGGGCGCCAGATAACGCAGGCCGAAATCATGCTCGAATACCGTGCGGTCGGCAGTATTGATCGCCCGGTCATATACCGCGTTGCGGCGGGCGAGTTCCGCAGCGGCCAGCAACGGCCGGTCGTCGAAGCCGCGGATCGCCCACAGCCATTCACGCACGGCCTCCAGCCGGACATCGAGCCGGAACAACGCCAGCGCGCGCTGTATGCCCGGCTGCTCCGCCAGCGCCTTGATCTCGTCATCGGTCGGTTTGTAGCCTGACGCGGGCGCCTGCACGGCGCCGCCCAGATCCTCCAGCGCGAGCTGTCCATAAAAATGGAATTCTGCTGCCAGGGCCTTGAGCAGCGCCGCCGCTTCGGTCTCGCGTCCCAGCATTTTCAGCGCACGGGCTCTCCAGTAGCGCCACGTCGGATCTTCGGCCTCCTTCGGCGTCATCGCCGTGACGGCCGCCAGCACTTCCGGCCAGCGCCCCGCGCGCAACGCGGCGCGGGTTTTCCAGGCCAGTTGCCGATCGCTCATGTCCGCGGCCTGCGCAAACCAGTCGAGCGCCGCCGGATCGTGCTTCCTCGCGCCGAAGTAGCCGATCATGCCCCAGACATAGGCGCGTTCGTCCGCGGAAAAGCGCGGCGCGAGTTTCACCCAATGCGCTGCCGCCTGCGGCGGCGAGGTACGCGCGAGCCGGTGGATCGCGAACATCGCGGCTTCGCGCGCAGCGCGGCTTTTGACATTCAGATTCAGTTTTCCCAGATAACCTGCGGGGTTGCCGGAAATTGCCGCCAGGGCGCGGGCATCCGGGGCCTGGCCCGCGGGCAGGAACGCCGCCACGCGGTTGGCCGCTCCAACCTGCCCCTCTTCCAGCGCCAGCCGCACGCGCGTCCATATATCCTCGGCTGACAACTGCCCGGCATCGATCAGCGCCTCGAACAGCGGCGTGCAGCTTGCAGGCAAAGTGCGCGCGACGAACCACAGCGGACGCGCTTCGTGCAACGCCAGCGTGTCGCTGCGCGTGCGCGCCCGCAGCGCATAACAAGTCAGTTCAAGATCTTCGCTGACCAGTCCTGGCAATTCGGCGTCGAACAATTCCCATTGCCCGTTTTCACCCAGCACCTTCAGCCAGTCGCGCCGCAAATAATCGGACAGCGGCGTATCGCGATGCTGCGCCAGGAAAGCACGGATCTCCGCGGGTTCGCGCGCCTCCAGGCGTTGCTGCAACCGCCAGTAGCGCACATAGGGCTCCAGCACATGGCCCTTGAATTTCGGCAGCAACTGCTCCAGCCGTTTGCTGTCGCCGACACGCGCCGCATCGCGCGCCGCCAGAAAATCATCGTCAAGACCGGCAGCGCCGACGGCGAACACCCAGCCGAGCGCCATGGCTACGCCTGCCGACCGCAGCCAGCGCCCAGCATGCCCTGTCACCAACACCCCTGAACAACACATAACTTGTTGATTATAATAACTTTTAAGACAAAAACAAACGGTAAGCCGGATTCCTGGTTTCGTCCTGCCACGGGTAACCAACCTGGGCCAGGAATTTCGCAAACCGCACCTTGTCCGCCGGCGGCACTTCCATCCCCACCAGTACGCGGCCGTAATCCGCGCCGTGGTTACGGTAGTGAAACAGGCTGATGTTCCAGTCGCGGCTCATGCTGTTGAGAAAACGCATCAGCGCACCGGGACGCTCGGGAAACTCGAAGCGGTAGAGAATCTCGTTCTTGGCGCCCGGGGCGTGACCACCGACCATATGACGCACATGCAGCTTGGCAAGTTCATTCCCGCTCAAATCCAGCGTCCGCAGCCCGCGCCGCCGCAATGCCCGCACCAGTTGCGCGGTTTCCTTGCGGTTGCGCACCTGCACGCCGACGAATACATGCGCCTGCTGCGCATCGTCATAGCGGTAATTGAATTCGGTGACGTTGCGCTGCCCGAGCATGGCGCAGAACGCCTTGAAACTGCCGGGTGTTTCGGGAATCGTCACGGCCAGGATCGCCTCGCGGTTCTCGCCGAGTTCGGCTTCTTCTGCGACAAAGCGCAGCCGGTCGAAGTTCATGTTGGCGCCGCAGGCCACCGCCACGAACGTCGCGCCGCGGCTGTGCTTGCGCTCGGCCCAGGCCTTGGCGCCGGCAATCGCCAGCGCGCCGGCCGGCTCGAGTATGGCGCGGGTGTCCTCGAATACATCCTTGATCGCCGCGCACATGGCATCGGTATCGACGCGGATCACGTCGTCAACCAGTTCCCGGCACAGCCGGAATGTTTCTTTGCCGACCTGCTTGACCGCGACGCCGTCGGCGAACAGTCCGACCTGCTTCAGCTTGACGCGGCGCCCGGCCTTCAGCGACTGGTACATGGCATCGGCATCGGTGGGCTCGACGCCGATCACCTTGATCTCCGGCCGCAGGCGTTTCACGTAAGCCGCAATGCCGGCGATCAGCCCGCCGCCGCCGATGGCGACGAAAATCGCGTCTATGGGTTCCGGATGCTGGCGCAGGATTTCCATGGCGATCGTGCCCTGACCGGCGATCACGTCGGGATCGTCGTACGGGTGCACGTAGGTCAGTTTGCCGCGCCGTTCGAGCACGGCCGCGTGCGCCGCCGCCTCGTCGTAGGAATCGCCATGCAGCACCACTTTGGCGCCGCGCGCGCGCACCGCATCGACCTTGATGTCCGGCGTCGTCACCGGCATGACAATGGTGGCGACGCAGCCCAGGCGCTGCGCGGCCAGCGCCACGCCCTGGGCATGATTGCCGGCAGAAGCCGCAATCACGCCGCGGCGCAGCGCCTCCGGCGGCAAATGCACCATCTTGTTGTAGGCGCCGCGCAGCTTGAACGAAAACACCGGCTGCATGTCTTCGCGCTTGAGCAGAATGCGGTTGTGCATGCGCCGCGACAGATTCGGCGCCAGCTCCAGCGGGGTTTCGACGGCGACGTCATAGACCCGCGCGTTGAGGATGCGTTCCAGATAGTCTGTTTTTTTCATGAACTCTTGAGCATTCTTTGCGTGTGGTCATCCGGCAACTTGCTGAGTGTCAAAGGTTATCAGGAATGCCGCCACTGTTGAACTTTACCTGATTCACTTTGGTGAATCAGGTCTGTTCTCACCCTCTCCCTCCGGGAGAGCAACCGTGTCAAGAGGAAGGCTGAATTTTCCATGTTTGATTTGTTTT
>CAZAOZ010000028.1:0-41076 GCA_964486865.1 uncultured Bordetella sp. | reverse complement strand
GGTGTATGACCTCGGCGGCGGCACCTTCGACATTTCGATCATCGAAATCGCCGAACTCGACGGCGAGCACCAGTTCGAAGTGCTGTCCACCAACGGCGACACCTTCCTCGGCGGCGAGGATTTCGACCAGCGCCTGATGGATTACCTGTGCGATGAGTTCAAGAAGGAAGCCGGCGTCGATCTGAAGAAGGACATGCTCGCGCTGCAGCGCCTGAAGGATGCCGCGGAAAAAGCGAAAATTGAGCTGTCGTCGAGCACGCAGACCGAGATCAACCTGCCGTACATCACCGCCGACCAGTCCGGCCCGAAACATCTGGCGATCAAGATCACCCGCGCCAAGTTCGAGGCGCTGGTGGAAGACCTGATCGCGCGCACCATCAAGCCCTGTGAAATCGCGGTCAAGGATGCCGGCGTCAAGCTCACCGAAATCGATGACGTGATTCTCGTCGGCGGCCAGACGCGCATGCCGAAAGTGCAGGATGCGGTGAAATCCTTCTTCGGCAAGGAGCCGCGCAAGGACGTCAACCCCGATGAGGCGGTGGCCGTGGGTGCCGCCATCCAGGCCGGCGTGCTCAAAGGCGACGTCAAGGACGTGCTGCTGCTCGACGTGACTCCGCTGTCGCTGGGCATCGAGACGCTGGGCGGCGTGCTGACCAAGCTGATCCAGAAAAACACCACCATCCCGACCAAGGCCTCGCAGGTGTTCTCCACCGCCGAAGACAACCAGAACGCGGTGACCATCCACGTGCTGCAGGGCGAGCGCGAAATGGCCAAGGCCAACAAGTCGCTGGGCCAGTTCAACCTCACCGATATCCCGCCGGCGCCGCGCGGCATGCCGCAGGTCGAAGTCACTTTCGACATCGACGCCAACGGCATCCTGCACGTGTCGGCCAAGGACAAGGCCACCGGCAAGGAAAACAAGATCAAGATCCAGGCCAGCTCCGGACTGTCGGAAGAAGAAATCCAGCGCATGGTCAAGGACGCCGAGGCCAATGCCGAGGAAGACAAGAAGCTGCGCGAACTGGTCGATGCGCGCAACCAGTGCGACCAGATGATCCACAGCGTGAAAAAATCGCTGACCGAGCATGGCGACAAGATCGGCGCGGACGACAAAGCCAAGATCGAAGCTGCGCTGAAAGAGGCTGAAGAAGCCATCAAGGGCGACGACAAAGCGGCCATCGAAGCCAAGACCAAGTCGCTGGCGGAGTCCGCGCACAAACTCGCGGAGCAGATGTACAAGGAACAGCAGCCGCAGGGCGGCGCCGCGGGCGGCGATGCAGCAGGCAATGCCGAAGCAAAAGCCGACACCGGCAAGAAAGACGACGGCAACGTGGTGGATGCCGAATTCACCGAGGTGAAGGACAAGAAATAAAAGCGTGAGCGGTAAGCGGTAAGCGGTGAGCAGCGAGAACGGCACGTTACTCGCTTGCCGCTTACTGCTTACCGCTTACTGCTTACCGCTCACCGCTCACTGCTTACCGCTCACGCATTCAAAAAAATGGCTCAAAAAAAAGACTATTACGAAGTGCTCGGCGTCAACAAGGACGCTGCCGAGGAAGACCTGAAAAAGGCCTACCGCAGGCTCGCCATGAAGTGGCATCCGGACCGCAATCCGGACAACCCCAAGGCCGAGGAGCATTTCAAGGAGGCCAAGGAAGCCTACGAAGTTCTCACCGACGCACAAAAGCGCGCGGCCTATGACCAGTTCGGACACGCCGGCGTTGATCCATCGGCTGGCGCCGGCGCCGGTGCGGGGTTCGGCGGTTTCAGCGATGCATTCGGCGACATCTTCGGCGACATCTTCGGCGGCGGCGGCGGACGCCAGCGTTCGACCGTATTCCGCGGTGCCGACCTGCGCTACAACCTCGAAATCACGCTGGAAGACGCCGCGCGCGGCACCGAAACCCGGATCCGCATCCCGGCGATGGAAGAATGCGAAACCTGCCACGGCAGCGGCGCCAAACCCGGCACGCAACCGACCACCTGCACCACCTGCGGCGGTCACGGCCAGGTGCGCATGCAGCAGGGTTTCTTCTCCATCCAGCAGACCTGCCCGCGCTGTCACGGCACCGGCAAGATGGTGGCGAACCCCTGCAGCCCCTGCTCCGGCAGCGGGCGCATCAAGAAACACAAGACGCTGGCGGTGAAGATTCCGGCGGGCGTCGATGAGGGCGACCGCATCCGGCTGTCGGGCGAAGGCGAGGCCGGCATCAACGGCGGCCCGGCGGGCGATCTCTACGTGGTCATGCAGATCAAGCCGCATGGCGTGTTCACGCGCGACCACAACGATCTGCATTGCGAAATGCCGGTGAGCTTCAGCACGGCAGCACTCGGCGGTGAAATCGAAATCCCCACGCTCGACGGTTACGCCAAAATAAAAATTCCGGCGGAAACGCAAAGCGGGAAAATTTTCCGGCTGCGCGGCAAGGGTATCAAGGGCGTGCGCTCCACGACCCACGGCGACCTGCTGTGCCACGTCGTCGTCGAAACCCCGGTCAGCCTGACTGCGCGGCAGAAGGAACTGCTGCAGGAGTTCGACGCGATCAGCAGCAAGGATCAGGCGCGCCACAACCCGCGCGCGAAATCGTGGATGGACCGCGTCAAGGCGTTTTTCGCGGAATAGCTGCGAAACAGTTTCAAGAAACAAACAAAAAAGCCGGCGCTGCGCCGGCTTTTTTGTTGCTGCATTGCGTTACTGCTGCAGCTTGCTGTCCACTACCACCTTCGTGTATTTCGCGATTTCGGAACTGATGTAAGCACCAAAACCGTCGGCGCTGCCGCCCAGTGGATCGGCGCCGAGGCCGGCGAGCCGCTGCTGCACATCGGGCAGTTTCAGCGCCTTGTTGATGTCGGCGTTGAGCCGGTTGACCGCCACAACAGGCGTTTTAGCCGGCAATACCGCGCCGTACCAGTTGATCATGTCGTAGCCGGCCACGCCGGATTCCGCCACCGTCGGCACGTCGGGCAGCGCGGCGTTGCGCTTGGCGCTGGTCACCGCCAGCGCACGCATGCGGCCGGCTTTGATGTGCGGCACGGCCACCGGCGCGGTGTTGAACCCGGCCTGCACTTCGCCCGAAATCAGCGCAATCGCGCCCGGCGCACCACCCTTGTAGGCGATGTGCGTCATGGGTATTTTCGCCATGCCCTTCAGCATTTCGGCGGCAATGTGTTCGGGGCTGCCGTCGCCGGACGAAGCGTAATTGACCGGCTTCGCTTTCGCCATGGCGATCAGGTCGGCAACGCTTTTCGCGGTCGATGACGGCGGCACCACGACAAACATCGGCACCGAGGAAATATTGATCAGCGGCGTGAAATCGCGCACCAGGTCGTAGCCCAGTTTTTTGTACAACGGCTTGCTGATGGCATGCGACACCGAAATCATCAGCACCGTGTGCCCGTCGGGCGTCGCCTTCGCGGCGATTTCCGCCGCCAGATTGGCATTGGCGCCGGGCCGGTTATCGACGACGACCTGCTGGCTCAGGCTGTCGGTGAGCTTGGCCGCGACCACCCGCGCCATGATGTCGGTGCCGCCGCCCGGCGCATAACCGACCAGAAAGCGGATCGGCTTGGTTGGGTAATTCTGCGCAGCCACGCCGCCCGCGCACAACAGGCCGGCGAACGCGGCAATGCTGATCATTGTTTTTTTCATGGTTTCCTCCGCAATCATGGATGGTTCGCAGCTCAGCCCGCAGCCACGGCCTGCAGTTTTTCATTGCGCACGTGGCGCACCACGGCATCGGCGAAGGTTTGGGTATTGCCCTTGCCGCCGAGGTCCCCGGTGCGCACGCTGACGTCGGCCAGCGCCGCATCCACCGCCGTCTGGACCGCACGGCAAGCCTGCTGAAACGCCGGTTTTCCGTGGCGGATCCCCAGCCATTCCAGCAGCATCGCCGCCGACAGGATCATGCCGCTGGGGTTTGCAATCCCTTTTCCGGCGATGTCCGGCGCCGAACCGTGCCCGGCATTGGCAATGGCGTGCTTGTCACCGGCATTGATCGCCGCGGCAAGCCCCAGGCCGCCGGACAGCGCGACCGCCAGATTGGAGAGTATGTCGCCGAACATGTTGGTGATGAGAATCACGTCATGGCGCTCGGGGCGGCTGTAGATGTCGGCGGCCATCGCGTCGATGTCCATTTCCTTGAGCGCAATCTGCGGATGCAGTTTCGCTTCGGCATAAGCCTCGCCCATGAACAGGCCGTCGGTCATCTGCAGCACATGCCGCTTGCCCACCGCGGTGATGCGCTTGCTGCGCCGCGCCGCATACTCGAACGCCACTTTCGCAATGCGTCGCGAGCCCTGGCGGGTGATCTTGCGCACCGACAGCGCGACATCCTCGGTGGGCATGAATTCGCCGTTGCCCTGGAACATGGTGCGGTCGGAATAAAAACCCTCGGTGTTCTCGCGCACGATCAGCACATCCAGACCACGGCGCGCGTCGGGAATGCCGGGGCGGCTGCGTGCCGGACGCAGGTTGGCGTAGAGATCCAGCCGCTTGCGGATGGTGCCCGGAATGTTGAGGCCGCCCTGCGCCAGCGGCGGATAGTCGGTCATGCCGCAGGGGCCGACAATCACGCCGTCGGCGTCGATCGCCGCCTGCAGCGCGCTGTCGGTCAGCGTGGTGCCGTGTTTGCGATGGCTGGCCATGCCGACTTCAATATCGGTAAAGCGCAGCCCCAGCGAGAATTCCTGATCCGCCGCCCGCACCACCGCCATCGCCGCCGCGACGATTTCCGGTCCGATGTCATCACCGGCCATCACCACGATATTCATTGAGTCATCCCTGTGTCCGATCGCCCGCGACTATAGCAGCCCGCCGCCGATGCCGCGAAACTCATACCGCGTATTTCCTGACCGTTTTCCAGTCGATCTCGAAGCCGAAACCCGGCAAATCGTTCATGTGGACAAAACCGTCGCGCACCTGCGCTCGCTCGGTAAAGAGTTCAAACCACAGCGGATCGCGTTCCGATCCGCCGTGCGATTCGACGCCGAAACCCAGCCGCGGGAACGCCGACACCAGATGGGCGTGGATTTCCGGCACCAGATGCGGCGCCACGCGCACGCCGTGCTGTTCGGCGAGATGGCTGACGCGCAGCGACTCGGTGAATCCGGCGAAACGCGTGGCGTCAAACTGCATGAAGCCCAGTGCGCCGCTCACGATGAAATCGCGCGCCGTGAAACGCGTCATTTCGCGCTCGCCGTGCGCCAGCGGAATCGCCACCGCCCGCGCCAGCCGCACAAAATCGGCCGGCTGCAGATACCAGTGCAGCGGTTCTTCCATCCAGTAAATGTCGTACGGCTCTACGGCATGGCCAAAGGCGATGCAGTCTTCGAGATCGTAGGCGGCATTCATGTCGAGCATCAGTAACACGTCGCGTCCGATGGCTGATCGCGTGGCCTTGATGCGCTCGACTTCCTGCGCGATGCCCAGGCCTGACGTTTTCAGCTTCACCGCGCGATAACCGCGCTTGACGAAGCCCGCCAGTTCATCGGCGCACGCGGTCAGCGGCGCATCCAGTTCATAGTAACCGCCGGTGGCATAGGTAAACAGCGGTTTGCCATCGCCGCCGAGCAGTTTCCACACCGGCACGCCCAGCGCCTTGCCCTTGATGTCCCACAGCGCAATGTCGATGCCGCCGATGGCCGCCATGATCTGCGGCCGGTCGCCGCGCGGCAATGGTTGCGGCAAACCGTCGCGCCCGCCCATGCCGGTGGGTCGCGGTGACGTCAATGCAAACAATTTTTCCCAGACGGCGATCTGCGCGGTCGCATCCATGCCGCACACGATTGCGCCCAGCTTCTCCACGTACAGGCAGATGTCTTTCAGCGGCGAGCCGTGAATCTGGCCGATGCCGGTCAGGCCGTCGTCGGTTTTGATTTCCACCAGCACCACGCTGGAACTGTGCAACTCCTCATGCGCGGTCCACAACGGATGTTTGAGTTTGGCGGAGACGGCGTGGGCTTTGACTGAGGCGATGCGGGTCACGAATGATCCTGTAAATATATTAATTAAATCAATTAGTTACAACACAATGCCGACGACGGCTGCAGTGGCCAGTGTCGCCAGCGTGCCGGACACGATGGAACGCAGTCCCAGCGCCACAATCTCGTCGCGCCGCTCCGGCACCATCGCGGTCAGGCCGCCCAACATGATGCCCAGACTGCCGAAATTGGCAAAACCGCACAGCGCGTAAGTCATGATGACACGGCTACGCGGACTCAATGCATCCGCCGGCAACTGCGCCATCTGCAAATACGCGAGAAACTCGTTCAACACGGTTTTGGTGCCCATCAATGCGCCCGCCGTCTGCGCCTCGGCCCACGGCACGCCGGCGAGCCAGGTCAGCGGCGCCATCACCGCGCCCAACATGCGTTCCAGCGACAGCGGTTTGCCGACCATCTCCGGCAATGCGCCCAGCGCGGCATTGACCAGCGTCACCAGCGCCACCAGCACGATCAGCAGGGCCACGATATTCAGCAGCAACTGCAGCCCGTCCGTGGTGCCGCGGGTGATCGCATCCATCGCGCCGCGCGCGCCGGTGGCGATGTCGATGCGGCCGGAGACCGGCTCGCCCTGCGGCGGAATCATCAGTGCGGCGACCACAATCGCCGCCGGCGCGCTGATGATAGCCGCCGCGAGAATATGACCGATGGCATCCGGAATCACCGGGCCGAGGATGCTGGCGTAGAGCACCATCACCGTGCCGGCGACGCCGGCCATGCCGCAGGTCATGACCATGAACAACTCGCCGCGCGACAGCCGCGCCAGGTACGGCCGCACCACCAGCGGCGCCTCCACCATGCCGACAAAAATGTTGGCCGCCGTCGATAAACCCACCGCGCCGCCGATGCCCAGTGTTTTTTCCAGCATCGCGGACAGCAGGCGCACCAGCCACGGCAACACCCGCCAGTAAAACAGCAAGGCCGACAGCGCACTGACCACCAGCACCAGCGGCAAAGCCCGCAGGCCGAGAATGAAGGTGGAAACGCCGGGCCTGGTTTCGAACGGCAGCGGCGCCCCGCCGAGATAGCCGAACACCAGACTGGTGCCGGCCTGCGTCGCCCGCTCCAGCGCCAGCAGCCCGTCGTTCAGCGCCAGGAAAAACTGCTGCACCGGCGGCGCCTTCAGCAACAGCGCCGCCAGCACGATGGTCAGCAAGACGCCGGGCAGCACAATGCGCCACGGCAGCGCGCGGCGGTTTTCGCTCAAGGCCCAGGCGATAGCGAGCAAGGCCAGCAAACCGAAGGTACTTTGTATAACTGGACTCATGTTTGATACCAAACTCGTTGCATCACCACCCCGCCCGTACGGCGGAATGCGCTGAGCTTTTCCGCCCTACAAATAACTCCAATCCGGCATCATGCCACCACGCACCCCCTTGTGAGCCGCCGAGCAGCGCAGTCACGCCGGGAGCAGTCGGCGAGGACTGTCTGAGTCCTTGCCGCGCAGCGGCAAGGGCGAGTTCCGCAGCCGCCCGGCGTGACGAGCAGCACAGGGCAGCCCGCAGGGCCGGCGAGCCAGGGTCGCCTTCTCTTTGGTTACTTTCTCTTGGCGAAGCAAGAGAAAGTGACTAGCTGCCGGGCTACCCCCGGCGACCTTGAATTTAAATCAACTCCGCCGCCAGGTTGTGCCCTGCGGCCCGTCTTCCAGCACGATGCCAGCGTCGAGCAATTCCTTGCGTATCCGGTCGGATTCAGAAAAATTCTTTGCCTTGCGCGCGGCCATACGGTCAGCAATCAGTCGCTCAATCGACTCCGGCGTGTGGGTTACAGTAGCTGCGGCCTGCAGGGTGGCATCCCCCAACACAATATTTGCACTACCTTTAATTTCACTCTGCAAAAACGCCACCGGCTCCCTCTGCAACAACCCCAGCAACCCGCCCAGCGCCTTCAGCAACCCCGCATCCCCCGCAGCACGCGACTTGTTCAACTCATTCGCCAGGTCAAACAACGCCGCCACCGCCTCCGGCGTATTGAAATCGTCATCCATCGCCGCCTTGAACCGTACCGCGTAAGGATTATTCCAGTCGATCGCAACCGCCGCCGCAGCCACGCCCTTCAAGGCAGTGTAAAGCCGCGTCAGTCCCTGCTTCGCATCGTCGAGATGATGATCGGAATAATTCAGCGGGCTGCGGTACTGGGCGCGGACGATGAAAAAGCGCACCACTTCGGCATCGTATTTTTTGAGTATCTCGCGCACCGTGAAAAAATTGCCCAGCGACTTGGACATTTTTTCATTATCGACGCGCACGAAACCGTTGTGCATCCAGTAATTGACGAACGCGCCGCCATGCGCGCCCTCGGACTGGGCGATTTCATTTTCGTGATGCGGAAACTGCAGGTCCTGCCCGCCGCCGTGAATGTCGAAGTGCTTGCCGAGCAGCGCGCCCGACATCACCGAGCATTCGATATGCCAGCCCGGACGCCCCGGACCCCACGGTGAGGGCCACGCCGGTTCGCCGGGCTTGGCGTGCTTCCACAACACGAAGTCGAGCGGATCGTCCTTGGCCGAACCCACCGCGACCCGTTCGCCGGCGCGCAGGTCTTCGAGTGATTTGCCGGACAGCTTGCCGTAGCCATCGAATTTGCGTACCGCATAATTCACATCGCCGTCGGGCGCGCGGTAAGCGTAGCCGCGCTTTTCCAGCACGCCGATCATGTCGAGCATGCCCGGCACATATTCAGTGGCGCGCGGCTCGGCGTCCGGCTTCTGCACGCCCAGCGCCGCGGCATCCTCGTCCATGGCGCGGATAAAACGTTCCGTCAGCGCGGCCATCGGCTCGTTTTTTTCCTGCGCGCGCTTGATGATCTTGTCGTCGATGTCGGTGATGTTGCGCACATAGGTCACGGCGTAACCCGACGCCCGCAGCCAGCGCTGCACCACGTCGAAGATCACCATCACCCGGGCGTGGCCGAGGTGGCAGTAGTCGTACACGGTCATGCCGCACACGTACATCCGCACTTTACCCGGCTCTATGGGCACGAATTCCTGCTTGTCCCGGGCGAGGGTGTTGTAGATTTTCAGCATATCGGTGATCGGTCGCCCCGGAACCGGTCGTTTGGCGGCCTGGTCAAGCCCTGGCTCCGTGGCGGATTGCGGGCCCGGCGGCCCGTCAGAAAAGAGTTGGTTGAATTAGCGGTTGTTCTTGGTAAAATCCCGAAGATTCAAGGACTAATGTAATTGATGCCGCCGATTGATGTCGCCGAAGATCCAATGACATGTCGTACTAATCGCACCCCTACAACGACCAACGGAATCATAGCACGATGACCCTCAAATCAGCCGCAGCCGCACTCGTCATAAGCCTGAGCTTTGCCATCCCGGCCCTGGCGCAAACCGACGAACTGCAGGAAGCCCAGCAACTGCTGAAGCAGGGACAGACCGACCGCGCGCTGGAACGCATCGATCAGTATCTGAAATCCCGGCCGAAAGACGCACGTGGCCGTTTTCTGCGCGGCATTCTGCTCGCCGAGCAGAACAAGCCCAATGACGCCATCCGCGTGTTCACCGAGTTGACGCAGGACTACCCGGAACTGCCCGAACCGTACAACAATCTCGCGGTGCTCCACGCCTCGCAGGGCCAGTATGACAAGGCGCGCAACGCGCTGGAAATGGCGATCCGCACGCATCCCAGCTATGCCACCGCACACGAAAACCTCGGCGACATCTACGCCAAGATGGCCAGCCAGGCCTACGACAAGGCGCTGCAGCTCGACAAGGGCAACAAGGCGGCGCAGACCAAGCTCAACCTGATCAAGGATCTCTTTACCGGCACCCGTCCGTCCACGGTCGCACTGGCACGCACGGAGCCCGCGACCAAGACAGCCACAGCACCGGCGGCAGCGCGCCCGATCAGCCCCGCACCGGCTACGACTGCTGCAGCACCCGCACCGGCGCCCGCCAAGGAACCGGCAAAAGCGCCAGCCAGGGAACCCGCAAAAGAACCCGCAAAAACAGCCCCGGCAGCGCAAAGCGCCGACGCCGTGCTCAGCGCCGTGCAAGGCTGGGCATCCGCGTGGTCGGGCAACGATACTGCGGGTTATCTCGCGCGCTATGCGCCGGGCTTCAAAGTACCCGGCGGCGCATCGCGCGAAGCCTGGGAAGCCGAGCGCAAGGCCCGCATCGCCAAGCCGCGGAAAATAGAAGTGCGCATCGAAGCGCCCAAAGTCACCTTCAATGAAGCGAACCGCGCAACCGTCACCTTCCGCCAGCACTACCGTTCAGACACCCTGAAGGTATCTTCGAAGAAAACGCTGGTACTGGTCAGATCGGGGGATCAGTGGCTGATCCAGGAAGAACTGGTCGGCGGATGAAGCTCCCGCTGCAAACCGGTCGGTGGATGAAGCGCCCGGCTCTGGCAGGCGCCGTTGCCGCGGCACTGCTGGTCACGGTGATGACTCCGTCATCAACCACGCTCGCGCTGGGCAACCGGCCGCTGGCGGCGGCGCCCGGCCTGATCGCGCCGCATCGTGAAAGCAGCGCACCGGAAGCGCTGCTGGCGCAAACCCTGCTCGCCATCACCAGTTCCCAGTTCGACATCGCGCTGACCGAGATCGACAGGGTATTGCGCGATTACCCGAATTTCCGTCTGGCGCATCTGATCAAGGGTGATCTGCTGATGGCGCGCGCACGTCCCATCAGCAATATCGGCGCTGCTTCCGACGCCCCTGCCGAACGCATCGCCGACCTGCGCGCGGAGGCACAGGCGCGCCTGATCCGCCACAAGCAGGAACGGCCGGGCAACCGCATGCCAAGCAATCTGCTGCAGCTGGATCCGGAACAGAAATACGCCTTCATCGTCGATACTTCCAAATACACGCTCTACGTATTCGAAAACAACAACGGCATGCCGCGCTACGTCGCCGACTACTACACCACCATCGGCCGCAACGGCATCGACAAGAACCGCGAAGGCGACAAGAAAACCCCGCTGGGCGTCTATCACGTCACCAGCAACCTGCCGCGCGACCAGCTGGACCGCACCTATGGCACGCAAAGCGCGCTTTATGGCGGCGGTGCTTTCCCGATCAACTACCCCAACGAATGGGATCGCCGCCAGGGACGCAACGGCAGCGGCATCTGGCTGCACGGCGTTCCCTACGACACCTACAGCCGCCCACCGCGCGCCAGCGACGGTTGCGTCGCCCTCACCAACGAGGATCTGCAGGCCATTACCCCCCGCGTACAGGTCGGCGTGACGCCGGTGATCATCGCCTCGGACATCAACTGGGTGGACCCGGCCACCACGCAGGATACGCGCAACACACTGCAAAAATCCGTGGATGCCTGGCGGCACGACTGGGAGAGCCGCGACACCGACAAATACCTGCTGCATTACGCGCCGGGCTTTTCCTCAGGCAAGCAGGATCTGGCCGCATGGGCGCAACAGAAGCGCGCCGTGAATGCCGGCAAGACGTGGATCAAGGTCAAGGTGGATCGCGTCAGCATGTTCCTCTACCCGGGCAACGACAATCTCGCGGTGGTCACCTTCGATCAGGACTACGCAAGCAGCAACCTTGCCAACAAGATGCGCAAGCGCCAGTACTGGCAGCGCGAAAACGGCGCCTGGCGCATCATCCACGAGGGCGCAGCCTGAACTGCGCCCTGTCCCACATCAACATAACATATTGTTTTTATTTATAAATTCATGAAATACTGGCTTCCGCTATGCCTTGCGCTGCTGCTCCCCGCCGCACATGCCGCCAACCCCCAGGTCGAACTCCGGACTACCATGGGCACACTGGTGATCGAGTTGTACCCGGAGAATGCACCGAAGACGGTCGAGAATTTTCTGCAGTATGTGAATGACGGTCATTACAACGGCACCATTTTCCATCGCGTGATCCCCGGCTTCATGGTACAGGGCGGCGGCTTCACCGCCGGCTTCCAGGAAAAAACCGTGCGCGCCCCCATCCGCAACGAAGCCGGCAACGGCCTGCGCAATGCCATCGGCACCGTGGCCATGGCGCGCACCAGGGATCCGCATTCGGCCAGCGCGCAATTCTTCATCAACGTTTCTGAAAACGATTTTCTCGACTTCAAATCGCCCGATGAAGCCGGTTACGGTTATGCCGTGTTCGGCCGTGTGACCTCGGGCATGGATACCGTCGAAAAAATGGTCAAGGCGCCCACCGGTACGGTCGGCCCGCACCAGAACGTGCCGCGCCAGCCCATCATCATCGAGCGCGCCCGCGTGCTCCCGGTTGCGGCAAAACCGCAACCCAAGAAATAACCACACTCCAGGAAAGCATACCCATGGTCAAGCTGCATACCCGGTTCGGCGTCATCACACTGGAACTCGACGCCGCCAAAGCGCCGGATACCGTCGCCAATTTTCTCCAGTACGTGAACGACGGCCATTACACCAACACCATATTTCACCGCGTCATCGACGGCTTCATGATCCAGGGCGGCGGATTCGAACCCGGCATGAAACAGAAACCAACCCGCGATCCGGTGAAGAATGAGGCCGACAACGGCCTGAAAAACGCGATCTACACCGTCGCCATGGCGCGCACGTCCGCGCCGCACTCGGCGAGCGCGCAGTTTTTCATCAATGTCGGCGACAACGACTTCCTCAACCACACGGCGCCGACGCCGCAGGGCTGGGGCTACTGCGTATTCGGCAAAGTCGTTGAAGGCACCGACGTCGCGGACAAAATCCGCAAGGTCAAGACCGGCAGCAGCGGCATGCACCAGGATGTGCCGGTGGAAGACGTCGTGATCGACAAAGCCGAAGTGGTTTAGGAAGAACGGTGAACGGGTGAACGAGTAACCCCCATAACGCCCCCTCTCCCCCGTTACCGGGGGAGAGGGGGCTCACCCGTTCACGCTTTCGCCTTTAGAATGCACACCCTGTTCATCTCCGATCTGCACCTGGCGGCGGAACGCCAGCAGATCTTGGAACAGTTTCTCCATTTCACCGCCGATATCGCACCGCAGGCCGCGGCACTCTATATTCTCGGCGACCTTTTCGAATACTGGGCCGGCGACGACGACACCGATCCGCTGGGCGTGCAGACCGCCACCGCGCTGGCCGCGCTCGCCGCCCGCGGCACCCGGGTATTCATCATGCAGGGCAACCGCGACGTGCTGCTGGGCCGCACATTCGTCGAAAAAAGCGGCGCAACCCTGCTCGACGACCCAGTGCTGATCGATCTCCACGGCACGCCCACGCTGCTGACCCACGGCGACACCTTGTGTACGGATGATGCCGATTACCAGAAATTCCGCGCCTACGCCCGCGATCCCGCCAACCAGGCGCGCTTTCTCGCGCAGCCGCTGGCCGATCGCCGCGGGCAGATGCTGGGCTTGCGCGCGCAAAGCGAGGCCAGCAAGCAGCAGAAAACGGCGGCGATCATGGATGTAGCGAACAGCGCGGTGGAAGAACTGCTGCGCCGGCACCGCTATCCGCGGCTGATCCACGGCCACACCCACCGGCCCGCCCGGCATGTGCATGTCGTCGATGGGCGCACCTGCGAACGCTGGGTGCTCAATGACTGGTACCAGCGCGGCGGCTATCTGCGCTGCAATGCCGGAGGGTGCACCGCGCACCTGCTGTAAACGGCAGGGCGCGGGCCTTACTTCAGGCCGCGCAGCAGATCGGCCTTGATGTCTTCAATATTCTCCAGACCGACGGCGATACGCACCAGCCCGTCACCGATGCCTGCTGCCGCGCGCGCCTGCGGCGTGATGCGGCCATGCGTGGTCGATGCCGGGTGCGTGATCGTGGTCTTGGTGTCGCCAAGGTTGGCGGTAATCGACAGCAGCTGCGTGTGGTCGATCAGACGCCAGGCCGCATCCTTGCCGCCCTTGACGTCAAACGACACGATGCCGCCGCCGGATTTCTGCTGTTTCATCGCCAGCGCATGCTGGGGATGCGAGGGCAATCCCGGGTAATACACCCGCGCGATCTGCGGTTGCTGCTCGAGCCAGCGCGCCAGTTCCAGCGCGCTTGCACATTGCGCCCGCAAACGGATATTCAGCGTCTCCAGCCCCTTCAGGATCACCCAGGCATTGAACGCGCTCAGTGTCGGCCCGGCCGTGCGCAGGAAACCGAACACGCCGTCGTAAATCACGCTCTTTTTGCCCAGCACCGCACCGCCGAGCACGCGCCCCTGCCCGTCCAGATATTTGGTTGCCGAATGAATCACGATATCCGCGCCGAAATCCAGGGGTCGCTGCAGCGCCGGCGAACAGAAGCAGTTATCCACCGCGAGCAGTGCACCGCACCGGTGCGCCACATCGGCCAGTGCGGCGATGTCGTACACCTCCGTCAGCGGATTGGACGGCGTCTCGACATAGAGCAGCCGCGTCGCCGGCGTCACCGCGGACTGCCAGTCCCTGACCGCAGTGCCCGACACGAAGGTCGTATCGACGCCGAAACGCTTGAATATGGTGGAAAACAACTGCACGGTAGCGCCGAACACGCCCGCCGAGCACACGACATGGTCGCCCGCCTTGAGCAGGCCCATCACCGTCGCCAGGATCGCCGCCATGCCCGAAGCGGTGGCGATACAGCATTCGGCGCCTTCCAGCGCGGCCAGCCGTTGCTCGAACACCGTGACGGTCGGATTGGTGAACCGCGAATAGACGTTGCCCGGTTCCTGATTGGCGAAACGCGCCGCCGCCGCCGCCGCGGATTTGAATACAAAACTCGAGGTCAGGTACAGCGCCTCGGAATGCTCGCCGAACTGGCTGCGCTCGATGCCGGCGCGCACCGCCAGTGTTTCCAGGCTCAATCCCGCGGGATTCGGTCCTTCCGGATTTGCTTTTTCACTCATGTTCCCACCTTGCAGACGCAAAAAAAACCCGATTCAGCTTGATGCTAAACCGGGTTTCCCTCGCTTTAGCCGCATTTTTAACGCGCCCGCAAGCTGATCTTCAAATCGGCGCAGATGCCAGACTACCCCAGCACCGCCGCCGCCGTCAAACCGGGCGCTGACCAGCGACCAGATCAGCCATGTCCAGCGACTGCGCATCACCGCGCGACTGCAGTCCAGAAACAACGCCGTCGCGATCAGCCGCCGGCCGGTTCTGGCTGACTTTCCATTTGCCTTCGAGGCGCGCAATCGGGATTTCAATGCCAACTATCGCCCCGAGCATCTGCCCGATGTAGTCAGCAGGCGCATCGGCGATGCCCCATGGCTGCGCCAGCGGCGCCTCCTGCTGCGCAGTCAGCCGCGACACCAGGTCGCGCAGCCAGGCCGGATCATCGCGGATGAGCAGCGGTCCGGCGGCATGCACCACCGCATAATTCCAGGTCGGCACCACCTTGCCGGTTTCGCGCTTGGTCGCATACCACGATGGCGTCACATAAGCCTGCGGCCCCTGAAATACCACCAGTGCCTCCCGCCCCGCATGCGGCTGCCGCCACAGCGGATTGGCGCGCGCGACATGGCCGCGCAGCGTGCCGCGGGGCGAGGGTTGCGGATCAAGCAGCAGCGGCAGGTGGTTCGCTTCCGGGGCGCCAGCGGCGCAGGTAATCAGTGTCGCAAAGGGGCAGGCACGGATCAGCGCATGCATGACTTCAACGCGCTCTTCGGCAAACGCGGCAGGCTGGTACACGCGATCAGCCGCCCGGCGTCAGTCCACCAGCTCCAGCCCGAGGTCGAGCTGGGTCGCCGCAGCCATTTTTTCCGCCTGGGCGCTGTCGCGGCGCTGCGCTTCGATGCCGTCGAGATAGGCCTGGGTGACGTCGCCGGTGATGTAGTGCCCGCTGAAGCAGGAGGTTTCAAAGTTGGTCACTGCCGGATTGACGCTGCGCACATCCCCGATCAGCGCATCAAGCTCCTGGTAAATCAGCGCGTCACAGCCGATTTCCCTGGCGATTTCCTCGTCGGTGCGGCCGCTGGCGATCAGCTCATCACGCGTCGGCATGTCGATGCCATAGACATTGGCATGACGCACCGGCGGCGCCGCCGATGCGAAATAGACCCTGCGCGCGCCGGAATCGCGCGCCATCTGCACGATCTCCCGGCTGGTGGTTCCGCGCACGATCGAATCATCGACCAGCAGCACGTTCTTGCCGCGAAACTCCATGCCGATCGCGTTGAGTTTCTGGCGCACGGATTTGCGGCGTATCGCCTGCCCCGGCATGATGAAGGTGCGGCCGATATAGCGATTCTTGATGAACCCTTCGCGGTAGGCGATGTTCAGATGATTCGACAACTGCATCGCCGACGGGCGGCTCGAATCCGGAATCGGGATCACCACGTCAATGTCGAGGTTGGCAAAGTCTTTCTCGATCTTGCGCCCCAGACTCTCCCCCATGCGCAGGCGGGTCTCATAGACCGAAATGCCGTCGATCACCGAATCCGGCCGCGCCAGATAGACAAACTCGAATATGCACGGATTCAGCGACGTATTCGCCGCACATTGCTGGCTGTGAAAATTGCCGTCGAGGTCGATGAAAATGGCTTCGCCCGGCGCCACGTCGCGCACCACGCGAAAGCCGAGGCCGTCGAGCGCCACGCTTTCGGAGGCCACCATGTATTCATACCCCTGTGCCGTCTCCATGCGGCCGAAGATCAGCGGGCGGATGCCGTACGGATCGCGGAACGCCAGCAGACCATAGCCGGCGATCATGGCCACCACCGCATAGGCGCCGCGGCAGCGCCGGTGCACGCCGGACACCGCGGCGAATATGGTCGCCGGATCGAGCTTGTAATTGGTGGCGTTGGCGGCAAGTTCGTGCGCCAGCACGTTGAGCAGCACTTCCGAATCGGACTCGGTGTTGACATGGCGCAGGTCGAGGCGGAACAGGTCGTTCTTCAGCTGGTCCGCGTTGGTCAGGTTGCCGTTGTGCCCGAGCACGATGCCGAACGGCGAGTTGACGTAGAACGGCTGCGACTCCGCCGCCGAATACGCCGAACCGGCGGTCGGATAACGCGTATGCCCGATGCCGGCATGTCCGGCGAGGCTACGCATGTTGCGGGTGCGGAACACGTCGCGCACCATGCCGCCGCCCTTGTGCATGTGGAAACTCGCGCCATCGGCAGTCACGATGCCGGCAGCGTCCTGGCCGCGATGCTGCAGCACCAGCAGCCCGTCATAGAGGATCTGGTTGACGGGACTGCGGGCAACGACTCCGACGATTCCGCACATGGCGCGTCCTTAACGGTACCGAATATGCTGACTGACCGCGAGCGGCAACCAGCTCTTGATTACAATCGCAGTGCGTTCCAGCAACGGACGCAGCACCGCCTCACGCCAGAACGGTTGCGCCGGCAATGCCGTGGCCCCCGCCAGCAGGACCAGCACCATCACCACCGCAAAACCCCGCACCAGGCCGAACACCGCGCCCAGCAGGCGATCCTCGACGCTCAAACCAGCGCTCTTGATCATCTGCGACACCGCAAAAGAGACCAGACTCATCAGCAGCAGCACCACGAAAAACGTCGCAGCATAACCGGCCAGCGCGCGCAATTCGTCGCCGGGAATTTCAGCCGGCATCCACTCTGCCGCCTGGCCGCCGAGCAGCCAGGCCAGAAAAAACGCCAATGCCCACGCCGCCAGCGCCAGCAATTCTTTCACCAGGCCGCGCATGATGCTGAGCACGATGGAAAATCCGATAATGATCAGCACCGAATAATCGAGCAAGGTCATCGCTTATTGATCACTACCAAAAACATGACAGACTCATCAGAGGCATGTTTTTGTCATGATTTACGCAATTCTCAATATTTGGGTAGCTCATCTGGGCACTACCTTGCCGTCGAGTGCCATGCCCTGCAACTGCTGGCGCCCTTTTTCCGCCGCCTCGCGGCTGGCATAAGGTCCGACGCGCACGCGCGTCACCGGACCCTTGGCCGTCTGCACCACTTCGGTATAAGCCTTCATGCCGCCGCTGGTGATTTTTTCCTGCAGTTCCTTCGCTTTGGCGGTATCGGTCAGTGCGACCACCTGGATCACGAAGGCGCCGGCCGCAGCCGCGGGTGGTTTTGCCTGGGCAGCCTTGGCTTCCGGCTTGGCTGCAGGTTTTGCTGCAGGCGGTTTCGGCGCAGCCCTGGCCTCCGCCTTCGGTTCCGCTTTGGGTTCTGCTTTGGGTTCTGCTTTGGGTTCTGCTTTCGGCTCGGCTTTGGGCTCGACCTTCACCTCGGCTTTGCTCACGGCTTGCGGCGCTTCGGGCTTCGCCGCCGGTGCAGGTGCAGGTTCTGCCGGTTTCAATGGCGCCGGTTTAACGGACAACATGCCGGCATCTGGCGACGGAATCTGGATGTTGATGTCCCGCGAAACGGGTTTGGGCTCCGAATCGAGGATCATCGGCAGCACCACGGCCACTGCGGTCACCAGCACGACGGCGCCGACCAGACGCCGGCGCGCGCGCTTCTTCAGCTGGAGTTCTTCGTCGCTAACGTTTCGCGCCATTCGTGATACGCCGTAAGCGAAGTAACCTGTTGATTATAAACAATTTTTACTGTTTCCGGCGAGCGCGGATTGCAGTCATCGCGGCAGCCACGGTCAGAAACGATCCGAAGGCCAAAATTCTATCATCTTCACCTGCCATCCGGTACGCGCAGTCGCAGGCTTCTGCGATATTCACGCACGGCGTAATGCCTGTGCTGACTCCGGCGGCACGCAGACATTGCTCCAGCACAGCGGCATGTATCGCGCGCGGTCCGGTGAGCGGCGCCACCAGCCAGTGATCGACGTGACCGCGCAAGGCCCGCGCGACGCCCGTGACATCCTTGTCCTTCAGCATCGAGAATACCGCCAGCGTCTGCCGATATCCGGTCATCTGCGCCAGATTCGCCGCCAGCGCCGCGGCAGCATGCGGGTTGTGCGCAACATCGAGGATTACTGCGGGCCGGCCCGGCAACACCTGGAAACGCCCGGGATTTTCCACGCGCACCAGGCCGCCGCGGATGTCGGCCGCCGCGACCGGCAGACGTTCGCGCAGGGCATCCAGCGCCGCGATGCACGCGCTGGCATTGGCCACCTGGAAACTGCCGCGCAATGCCGGCAGCGGCAGGCCGTGACGGTCGCCGCCCGGCCCCCGGTAGTGCCACTGCCGCGGCTGCACCATGAAACCGAAATCGCGGCCGATCTGCAGCAGTCCGGCGTTGATGCGCGCCGCATGGTCAGTCACGGTCACGGGCGGATCGGGATCCGCGCAGATCGCCGGTCGCCCGGCGCGGAAAATGGGCGCTTTTTCGGCGCCGACGGCTTCGCGGGTCGATCCGAGATATTCCATGTGGTCGAGGTCCACGCTCATCAACAGCGCCGCATCGGCGTCGAATGCATTCACCGCGTCGAGACGCCCGCCCAGCCCGACTTCAAGGATCGCGGCATCAACCCGGCATTCCCGGAACAGCCACATCGCAGCCAGCGTACCGAACTCGAAATAAGTCAGCGGCACGCCGCAATCGCGGCGCGCGCGCTCCACTGCCGCAAACGCGCGCACCAGATCGGCATCACCGGCCTCTTTTCCGGCAATGCGCACGCGCTCGTTGTAGCGCAGCAGATGCGGCGAGGTATAAGTGCCGACGCGATAACCGGCGTGACCGAGTATGGCGTCGAGCATCATGCAGGCCGAGCCCTTGCCGTTGGTGCCGCCGACCGTAATGACGGGAAATGCGGGCCGGAGCGCCAGCGCTTCGCGCACCAGCACGACCCGGTCCAGCCCCATGGCAATGGCCTGCGGATGCTGGCGTTCGATGTAGTCCAGCCAGCCGGCCAGGGTATCGGGCAGCGTCATGGGACGCGGTTATTCAGGATAAAGCAGCGGGAAAAGCTGCGCCGGACGCGATGAAGGTTTTGCATGCGGCGCATGCGTTGCGGACGGAATCAGGCCGATGCCGGCAATTTCAGCATCAGGGCCAGCAGCCGCGCCAGTTGATCACGCATCTGCCGCCGGTCCACGATCATGTCGATGGCGCCCTTCTGCATCAGGAACTCCGAACGCTGAAAACCCTCGGGCAGCGTTTCGCGCACGGTCTGCTCGATCACCCGCGGACCGGCGAAACCGATCAGCGCGTTGGGCTCCGCGATCACCGCGTCACCGATCATGGCGAAACTCGCCGACACGCCGCCCATGGTCGGGTCGGTCAGCACGGATATGAACGGCAGGCGGTCATCGGCAAGCCGGGTCAGCGCCGCGCAGGTCTTGGCCATCTGCAGCAGCGAGAACAATCCTTCCTGCATGCGCGCGCCGCCGGTGGCGGTGAAACAGATGAACGGCAGCCGCTGTTCGACGCAGACTTGCACTCCGCGCACAAAGCGTTCGCCGACCACCGACCCCATCGAACCGCCGAGAAAGCCGAATTCGAATGCCGCGGCAACGACCGGGATCTCCTTGATCGAGCCCTGCATGACAATCAGCGCATCTTCCTCGCTGGTGTCTTCACGCGCAGCGGCCAGCCGGTCCACGTAACGTTTGCTGTCGCGGAATTTCAGGCTGTCAATCGGCGTCACTTCGGCGCCGATCTCGTAACGGCCCTCCATGTCGAGCAGCCAGTCGAGGCGTTCACGCGCCGAAATGCGGTTATGGTGATTGCACTTCGGGCAGACAAACAGGTTTTTCTCGAGATCCGTGCGATAGAGCACCGCCTCGCAGGAGTCACACTTGCTCCACAGTCCCTCGGGAACCGCTTTTTTGGTGCTGCCCGCCTCGCGCTTGATCCGCGGCGGCAGCAGTTTCTGCAGCCAGCTCATGCCTTTCGCCCCACTGCGTCGCGATCCATGGCAGCGCGGATGCCGGCCATGAATGCACCGGCGCGCGCCGGCGCGTCATGCGGCGCGCTTTCGATTTCCTGCACCAGCCGGCTGCCGATCACCACCGCATCGGCAATCCCGGCGATGGCGCGTGCCGTCTCGCCGTCGCGGATGCCGAAACCGACGCCCACCGGCAGTCGGGTGTGGCTGCGGATACGCGCGAGGCGTTGCGTGACATCGGCAAGGTCCATGTTCGCCGCGCCGGTGACCCCTTTCAGCGACACGTAATACAGATAGCCGCGCCCGAGTGCCGCGACCTGTTTCAGGCGCGCATCGGAGGTCGTCGGCGACAGCAGGAATACCGTGTCGAGCCCCGCGGCATCGAGTGTCGCCACCAGGAGTTCAGCCTCCTCCGGCGGATAGTCCACCACCAGCACGCCGTCGCTGCCGGCCGCCTTCGCCGCCGCAGCGAAGGCATCAACGCCCATCGACTCGACGGGATTCGCATAGCCGAACAGCACCACCGGCGTATCCGCGTTGGTCTTGCGAAACTCGGCGACATAGCCGATCACGTTGCGCAACGACACGCCATGCTTCAGCGCCCGCTCGCTCGAGCGCTGAATGACCGGGCCGTCCGCCATCGGATCCGAAAACGGCACGCCCAGTTCGATGATGTCGGCGCCGCCCGCGACCAGCGCATGCATCAGCGGCACGCAGGACGCTGGATCCGGATCGCCCGCGGTAATAAAAGGGATCAGGGCCTTGCGCCCCTCTTTTTTCAGGCGCGCGAATGTGGCGGCAATGCGTGACATCTAGGAACCCCGTAAACGGTGAAGGGTGATGGGTGAAGGGTAACAACCCGTTGCGCCAGCCTGAACCTTCCATTCACCTTTCACGCATTCCACCTTCACTCAGAATTTGATGCCGGACTTTTCGGCGACGGTATGCATGTCCTTGTCGCCGCGGCCGGAGAGATTGACCAGCAGAATCTGATCCTTGCGCATGCGCGGCGCAATTTTCGCCGCGTAAGCCAGGGCGTGGCTGGACTCCAGCGCCGGGATGATGCCTTCGAGCCGGCACAGCTTGTGGAAAGCCTCCAGCGCCTCGTCGTCGGTGACCGCCACATACTCCGCACGCCCACTGTCCTTCAGCCAGGCGTGTTCGGGGCCGACGCCGGGGTAATCCAGACCGGCCGAAATCGAATGCGTCTCGATGATCTGTCCGTTATCGTCCTGCAGCAGATAGGTGCGGTTGCCGTGCAGCACCCCGGACCGGCCGGCGCACAGCGTCGCCGCATGTTTGCCGGTTTCCAGCCCGTGCCCCGCAGCCTCCACGCCGATCAGCCGCACGGATTCGTCGGGAATATAGGCGTGGAATATGCCGATGGCGTTGGAGCCGCCGCCGACGCAGGCGAGCACCGCGTCCGGCTGGCGCCCCGTCATCTCCGGCACCTGCTCCCGCGCCTCACGTCCGATCACCGACTGAAAATCGCGCACCATCATCGGATAGGGATGCGGTCCGGCCACCGTGCCGATGATGTAGAACGTGTTTTCGACATTGGTCACCCAGTCGCGCATCGCCTCATTCAGCGCATCCTTGAGCGTTTTCGAGCCCGACTCGACGGGCACCACGGTCGCGCCCAGCAGCTTCATGCGATAGACGTTCTGCGCCTGGCGCTTGATGTCCTCGGAACCCATGTACACCACGCATTCCATGCCGTAGCGCGCGGCAATCGTCGCCGTGGCGACGCCATGCTGGCCGGCCCCCGTTTCGGCGATCACCCGCGGCTTGCCGAGATGGCGCGCCAGCAGGGCCTGGCCGATGACATTGTTGATCTTGTGCGCGCCGGTGTGATTCAGATCCTCGCGCTTCAGATACACCTGCGCGCCGCCGAAATGCTCCGACCAGCGCCGCGCGTGGTACACCGGACTCGGTCGCCCGACATAATGTTTCAGTTCGTACTCGAATTCCGCCTGGAAGGCCGGATCATCCTTGTAGCGGGCATAGGCCGCCTTCAGGTCTTCCAGTGCGGAGATCAGGGTTTCGGATACAAAAACGCCGCCGTAAGGCCCGAAATGCCCCTTCGCATCCGGCAAGTCATACACCTGCATTGCGCACTCCCGTCATGAACGCTGCCATTTTCCGCACATCCTTGATGCCCTTTGCCGACTCGACGCCGCTGGACACATCCACGGCCCACGGCCGCACGCGCCGCACTGCTTCCGCCACATTCTCCGCATGAAGTCCGCCCGAAAGCACCACGGGCACCGGCAGATCGCGCGGGATCAATGACCAGTCGAAGGTGGCGCCGGTGCCGCCATGTACGCCATCGACATAAGCATCCAGCAACAACCCGCGGGCAGTATGAAATTCCCGCGCGTATTGTAACAAATCGACCCCCGGCCTCACCCGCACGGCGCGCAGGTACGGCAGGCCGAAACCGGCGCAGTACTGCGGGGTTTCGTCACCGTGAAATTGCAGCAACTGCACCGGCGCTACCGCGATGGTATTACGCACGGTCTGCGCATCGGCATTGACAAACAAGCCCACCGGCACCACGAACGGCGGCAGGGCCGCGATGATGTCGCGCGCCTGCTGCGGCGTCACGGCACGCGGGCTGCCGGCAAAAAACACCAGCCCGATCGAGTGCGCCCCCAGCTGCGCTGCGGCCAGCGCGTCCTCGACGCGGGTAATGCCGCAGATTTTGATGCGCGGAGCAGTCATGGCAGACATCCTGTCAATCAATCAGGGCATGCGCGAGTTGCGGACCCGACCGCCGCGACTCCGGCAATCCCCAGCGGTCTTCATACTCCACATGGTCCAGATACAGGCCCGAAGCATCGAACGTCGGCGCCGCCTGCGCCCGTACGCGCCCCTCCAGCACCTGCGCCAGCCAGTGCGGGGGATGCCGCGCCTTGCCCACATAGACCAGACTGCCGACGATGTTGCGAACCATATGGTGCAGAAAGGCATTGGCGCGCAGCCGGAATACGATATACGGCCCGCGCTGCTCAATCGCCAGTTCGTGCAGCGTCCTGACCGGAGACTGCGCCTGGCACTCAGCCGCCCGGAACGCGCTGAAATCATGCTCGCCGACGAGACACGCCGCCGCTGTGCGCATGGCGGCGACATCCAGCGGCGCGTGAAACCAGCCAACGCGCCCGTGATCCGCTGCGGGCCGTACCGCATCATTGAGCAGCACATAGCGATAGCTGCGCGCGCGCGCGGAAAAGCGCGCATGAAAATCATCCGCCACCGGTTGCGCCCAGGTGACCGCCAGCGCCGGCGGCAGCAGTGCATTGACGCCGCGCACCCAGGCACTCAGCGGCCGCTCGGCCGCGCAGTCGAAATGCACCACCTGGCCCAACGCATGCACGCCGGCGTCGGTGCGGCCGGCGCAGACTGTCGCTACCGGCACCCCGGCGATCGCGCCGAGCGCGGCCTCCAGACGATCCTGCACCGCGCAGCCCGCAGACTGTGTCTGCCAGCCGCAGAAGCCGCCGCCGTCGTATTCGATGCCGAGCGCAAATCTCACTGATTACTCCTTCAACCCAACACCGGCAACTCAGCCACAGAGGACACAGAGTTCACAGAGGAAAATAAACAACATCTATCGTTTGTGTGGTTCACCAAAATGGCGGGATGTCGAGCCGCCGCAATCTCTTGTTCTCTCTGTGTCCTCTGTGTCCTCTGTGGCTAACAGCTTTTTCCAGACTCAATCGTTGCCGCGCACCGTATTGCAGAAAAAGAAACCGCGGCAGGAACGCTGCCGCGGTTCAGTAAAGACAGCCTGTTCCGTTTCAGCCGAGCGATCCGAGCAGCTTCTGCGCCTGATCCTGTTGCTCCGCGTCGCCTTCCTTGATCACTTCCTGAAGGATTTCACGGGCGCCCTCGTTGTCGCCCATTTCCTGGTACGCCTTGGCCAGATCAAACTTCTGCTGCACATCGTACCAATGGTTGTCCTTGGCCGCCGCCGGCGCGGCTGTCGTGGGCGGCTCGTCAAGGCTGATGTTCAGGTCACCCACGTCGATCTTGAAATCCAGGCCCGCATCCGCGGCAGGCGCAGCAGCAGGCGCTGACGCCTGTGTCGGCACGTCCAGCGCCGGCAATTCGATATTGAAATCCATGGCGCTGGTTTCTTCAGGCGGCGATGCTTCCAGCACAATATCGGTTTGCGCGCCCGGAGCGGGCGCATCCAGATTGAAGTCCGGCATGCCGGCTCCGGCAGCAGCAGCCATTTGCTGAGTGCCGCCCAATTCCGTCGCCTGCCCCGCGTCGAGCGCGATATCCGGCGTTCCGGCAGTATCGCCGCCCAGATCGAAATCGAGATCGGTTCCGGTATGCTCGCTGCTGGTATCGACCTGCGGTGCGGCATCCTTGCCGGCCGCATACAGCGCGTTGCCCGGATCCACCGTGTACCCCAGCGCGACAATCTTGTTCCAGTTGTCGCCCGCGCCACCGGTCAGCGCATGCAGCGACTGCGCCACAGTACCGAATGCGGCAGCGTCCTTGCGTGCAGCATAGACCTCGGCCAGCTTGACCTGCACATCTTCGCGCGACGGGTCGCGGCCCATCGCCTCTTTGAGTATGTCCTCCGCCTGACCGTCGCGGCCATAGGCGATATACACCTCGGCTTCCGCAATCGGATCGACGTCGTCTGCCGCCGGTGCTGCAGCAGCGGTTTCGGCAACGGCGGCGGCTGCGCCTGCGCCCAGCACGGGCGCCATCAGCGCAGGCTCTATATCGTCGCCCTTCGCGCGCGCACGGCGACGGCGCAGTGCGGCAAAACCGAGCACGCCCAGCACCAGCGCACCCACACCTCCGCCAATGATGGGCAGGTTATCCATCACCACGTCCATCAGGTCGGGTTCGGGTGGCGGCGGGGGCGGCGCAACCGGCTTGGGTTTCGGCTTCGGCGCCGGCTGTGCTTCGGCAACCGGTTTGTCGGCCGGTGGCGGCACAGCA
Organism: uncultured Bordetella sp.; assembly: GCA_964486865.1. Classification (GTDB taxonomy): domain Bacteria; phylum Pseudomonadota; class Gammaproteobacteria; order Burkholderiales; family SG8-41. The sequence continues at coordinate 15,458 of CAZAOZ010000028.1, read as the reverse complement.
GCATCTTTTTTGGCTTCGGCCGGAGGCGGCGCGGTTTCCGCGGCTTTCACCTCAGGCTTGGGCGCCGGTGCAGCATCCGGTTTGGCGGGTTCCGCCTTGGCAGCCGGTGCCGGTTTGGCCGCTTCCGCCTTTTGCTGGACGGCAGCCATGCCCGGGCTTTTCAGTTCAGCCAGTTTCTGACCGTTTTTTACAGTGGCCTCGAGTTGGGCAATCCGCTCCTTGGCTTCCGTCAGTTCCTGCTTGCGCGCAATTTTTTCTTCCGTCGCGGCGCGCTCCTTGGCGGCGCCTGCCAGCGGTTTGCCATCCTTGCCGGGTTCGCCTTTGGACAGTTTGACGACATCCTTGCTGCCGGCCGCGCCGCCGGTGTCTTCAACGCGTGCGGTAATGCGGCCGCGCGCGGTGCTGCCGCCCGCAGGCGCCCGGCCTGCGGCATCCGCCAGCTTGCCGGCATAGGCGCGCCAGTCGGCGACATGCGTACGGTATTCCTTGACCGCATCAGCCTTGGTGATGGCGGCGAGCTCAGCAGCGTCCGGAACACGCAGGATTTTTCCGGACTTGACCAGATTCAGGTTGTTTTTGATGAACGCATCGGGATTGCTGCGATACAAGCCGACGAGCATCTGCTCCAGCGATACGCCCTCGGGCTTCAGGCTCGCGGCAATCTTGCCCAATGTTTCGCCTTTGGCAATCGGGCCGTATTCCTGCGCTCCGGATTTCGCCGCCACAGGTGCAGCCACTTTCGGCGCCGGGGCTGCAGGCGCCGCAACTATGGGCCGCGACTCCGGCGCTGCTGCCGGCGCAGGCGCAGTCTGCACCGCCTGCTGGCCGTACCCCGGAGGATCCAGCAATGCCGTGTATTCGCGCAGCAACCTGCTGCCGCCGCCGACGAGTTCAATCAGCAGATCAATAAAAGGTTCACCGATCGGGCGATTGCCGGTGATCTTGATGTACGACTGGCCGTTGGCACGGCGCTCGATACTGAGCCGCAGACCATTGAGGCCCGAGTTGTATTGCAGATTCGCCTGCTGATACGCCTCCGGGGAACCGAGCCGCACCACCAGATTCGACGCCTCGTCGCCTCTCAAGGCAACCAGTTCGATTTCCGCGCTCAACGGTTGCCCCAGGCTGGACTGTACCGTCAGTCTCCCCAAGCCGGCCGCATGCCCCGCCAACGGTGCGAGCAGCAGCAGCGCCAGTGCCAGCGCTTTGCCAAAAGTAAATGTGCGCACTACGGCTCCCGTATCGTTTTTTTGAGGGACAACAAAGTTAGCATCAATCAGTTAGCCATGCAAGCTAACAAAATGTCGAATGTTGCTGTCCAACCACATATTTTTAAAGGAATTTCCGCACTTCAGCCGACCCAAACCCTGCTCGGCACACTCTGCCAAATCAGGCACTTACGGGTGCCTGCGCAGCCGGGCGCGCACGGGTCGCAAACCCTGTTTCCAGCACTATACGCAACATCCTGCGCAGCGGCTCGGCGGCACCCCATAATAGCTGGTCGCCGACCGTGAACGCCGTCAGGTATTCCCCGCCCATGGGCAGCTTGCGCAGGCGGCCCACCGGCACCGACAGGGTGCCGGTCACCGCGGTCGGCGTCAGTTCGCGCAGCGACGCCTCGCGCTGGTTGGGAACCACTTTGACCCAGTCGTTGGCGCCGGCCAGCAGTTTTTCGATCTCCGCCAGCGGCACATCGCGGGTCAGCTTGACCGTCAACGCCTGGCTGTGACAACGCATCGCGCCGATGCGCACACACACGCCATCGACCGGCAGCGGATTCGCTTCGCGGCCGAGGATTTTGTTGGTTTCGGCCATGCCCTTCCATTCTTCGCGGCTCTGGCCGTTGCCGAGATCCTTGTCGATCCACGGCAGCAGGCTGCCTGCCAGCGGATGGCCGAATTGCTCGGTCGGCACGGCGCCCTGGCGCAGGGTATCGGCCACGACGCGATCCAGTTCGAGGATGGCGGATGCAGGATTGTCGAGCAAGGGCCTGGCTGCGGCATGGACGGCACCCATCTGCGCCACCAGTTCGCGCATGTTGGCGGCGCCGGCGCCGGATGCGGCCTGATAGGTCATCGCCGTCATCCATTCGACCAGTCCCGCCTTGAACAGACCCGCCATCGCCATCAGCATCAGGCTGACGGTGCAATTGCCACCGATGTAGTTTTTGATCCCTTTGGCCAGCGCCGCGTCGATCACGTCGCGATTGACCGGATCGAGGATGATCACCGCATCCGGCTGCATGCGCAGCGCCGAAGCCGCGTCTATCCAGTAACCATCCCAGCCCGCCGCGCGCAGTTTCGGGAACACGGCATTGGTGTAATCGCCGCCCTGGCAGGAAATCAGGATGTCCATCGCCGCCAGCGCGGCTATGTCGTGGGCGTCAGCCACCTTGCCGGCATCGCGGCCGATGTCCGGCCCGCGACTGCCCGCCTGGGAAGTCGAAAAAAATGCAGGCGCGATCAAATCAAAATCGCGCTCGGCGCGCATCCGCTCGATCAATACCGAGCCGACCATGCCGCGCCATCCGATGATGCCGACCTTGTTCATTAAAACACCTTTAAAAACAACATATTACACTAAACGACCTAGAGTACTGCAACCACAGCATCACCCATCTCCGCCGTGCCGACCTTGCGCGCGCCCGGTTCATCGATGTCCGGAGTGCGGTAACCGGCGGCGAGCACGCTTTTCACCGCTGCCTCGATGCGGTAAGCCCACTCGTCCTGGTTGAACGTATATCTGAGCATCATCGCTGACGACAGGATGGTGGCCAGCGGGTTAGCGATGTTTTTGCCGGCGATGTCGGGCGCCGAACCGTGGATCGGCTCATACAGCCCGCCGCCGCCGGAATTGAGCGACGCCGAGGGCAGCATGCCGATCGACCCGGTCAGCATCGAGGCCTCGTCGGACAGGATGTCGCCGAACATGTTGCCGGTGACAATGACGTCAAACTGCTTGGGATTGCGCACCAGTTGCATGGCCGCATTGTCCACATACATGTGCGACAGGGCCACCTGCGGATATTTTTTCGCGACATCGCTGACGACTTCGCGCCACAGGCGGCTGGTCTCGAGCACGTTTTCCTTGTCGACCGAACACAGTTTTTTGCCGCGCTTCATCGCGGTCTGGAAGCCGATCTCGGCGATGCGGCGGATTTCCGGTTCCGAGTACAGCATCGTGTCGTAGCCTTCGCGCTCGCCGCGCGCATTGTCGCGCCGGCCGCGCGGCTCGCCGAAATAAATATCCCCGGTCAGCTCGCGGATGATCATCAGGTCCAGCCCCGACACGACTTCGGGTTTCAGCGTCGAGGCATGCACCAGCTCCGGATACAGCACCGCCGGGCGCAGATTGGCAAACAGGCCCAGCTCCTTGCGGATGCGCAGGATGCCCTGCTCCGGACGCTGCGGCCGCGGCAACGCATCGTATTTCGGCCCGCCGACGGCGCCGCACAGCACGGCATCGGCCGCCCTGGCGAGTTTCAGCGTCGATGGCGGCAGCGGATCGCCATGCGCATCGAACCCGGCGCCGCCGAACGGCGCCTCCTCGAACTCGAGCTTCAAGCCGTCAGCCGCCAGCCGGCGCAGCACTTTCAGCGCCTGCGCGACGATTTCCGGACCGATGCCGTCACCGGCGAGAACTGCGATTTTCATTTCAATACCGTGATGGGTGATGGGTGATGAGTAAAGGCAGGATGCAGCGCCGGAAACGGGTTTACCCCATCACCCATTACCCTTCACCCATCACCGGTTAATCAAAACAGCCACGGCTGCGCCGCCTTGTGCCTGGCCTCAAAAGCGCGAATTTCATCGGCATGGCCCAGCGTCAGCCCGATGTCGTCCAAGCCGTTCAGCATGCAATGCTTGCGGTGCGGATCGATATCGAAACCGAAGCTCTCGCCCGACGGCGTGGTGACGGTCTGCTGCTCGAGATCGACGGCGATGCGATAGCCTTCGTGCGCCGCGGTTTCGCGGAACAGCTGATCCACAATCTTTGCGTCGAGCCTGATCAGCAGCAGGCCGTTTTTCAGGCTGTTGTTGTAGAAAATGTCGGCAAAGCTGGGCGCGATGATGGTCTGGATGCCAAACTGCAGCAGCGCCCACGGCGCATGCTCGCGCGACGAACCGCAACCGAAATTTTCCCGCGCCAGTAGCACCGTCGCGCCGATGTAGCGCTTGCGGTTCAGCACGAAATCCGCGTTCAGCGGACGCCCCGTGTTGTCGGCATCCGGTTCGCCGCGATCCAGGTAACGCCATTCGTCGAACAAATTGGCGCCGAAGCCTGTGCGCCGGATCGATTTCAGGAATTGTTTGGGAATGATCGCGTCGGTATCGACGTTGGCGCGATCCAGCGGCGCCACCAATCCTTCCTTGCGGACAAATTTTTCCATCGGCTACCTGTCCGCCTTCCTCTGGATGGCCTCGCCGGCTTTTTCCACATCCTGGCCGAGGCCGCGCATGGTATTGCAGCCGGCCAGCACCGTCAGTGCCACCACCATCATGAGCATGCGTTTCATGAATGTCTCCTTGTTTGATTCAACACGCTTTGATTCAACCTGCTTTACTTTAGTTCTCGCACATCGACAAAATGCCCCGCGACCGCCGCCGCCGCGGCCATCGCCGGACTCACCAGATGCGTTCTGCCGCCGGGCCCCTGCCGCCCCTCGAAATTGCGGTTGGACGTGGATGCACAACGCTCGCCCGGACTCAACTGGTCTTCGTTCATGCCCAGGCACATCGAGCAGCCCGGCTCGCGCCACTCAAAACCGGCTTCCGTGAATATGCGGTCCAGCCCTTCCTGCTCGGCCTGCGCCTTGACCAGCCCCGAACCCGGCACCACCAGCGCGAGTTTGACGTTCGCCGCCACCTTGCGCCCTTTCGCCACGGCAGCCGCGGCGCGCAAATCCTCGATCCGCGAGTTGGTGCAGGCGCCGATGAATACCTTGTCGATCGCGATATCGACGATGGGCGTGTTCGGCTTCAGGTTCATGTACTTCAGTGCGCGCTCCATCCATTCGCGCTGCACCGGATTTTTTTCCTGCGCCGGATCCGGCACCCGCCCGTCGATGGTGGTCACCATTTGTGGATTGGTACCCCAGGTAACCTGCGGTTTGATCTCCGCCGCGTCCATGGTCACCACGGTATCGAAACGCGCGCCGGCGTCGCTGTGCAGCGTCTGCCAATAGGCAACCGCCCGGTCCCACAGCGCGCCGGTCGGCGCGAACATGCGACCCTTGCAGTAGTCTATGGTTTTCTGATCGACCGCCACCATGCCCGTGCGCGCGCCGGCCTCGATCGCCATGTTGCACAGGGTCATGCGCCCTTCCATCGACAGGTCGCGGATCGCGCTGCCGGCAAACTCGATGGCGTAACCGGTGCCGCCCGCACTGCCGATTTTGCCGATGACGGCCAGCACGATGTCCTTGGCCGTGACGCCATGACCCAACTTGCCCTCAACAACGACCCGCATGGACTTCGATTTCTGCATCACCATGCACTGCGTCGCCAGCACGTGCTCCACTTCGCTGGTGCCGATGCCGAAAGCCAGCGCGGCAAAGGCGCCGTGCGTGCTGGTATGCGAATCACCGCACACCACCGTCATGCCCGGCAAGGTCGCGCCGTTCTCCGGCCCGATCACATGCACGATGCCCTGGCGCTTGTCGAGAAACGGAAAATAAACCTTGGCCTTGAACTCCTTGATGTTCTTGTCCAGCGTCTCGACCTGCAGCCGCGACACTTTGTCGGTAATGCCGTCCAGGCCCTGGTCCCAGTTGCGCGTCGGCGTGTTGTGATCCGCCGTCGCCACCACGGAATCGGCGCGCCATACCTTGCGCCCGGCGAGTTTCAGTCCTTCATACGCCTGCGGACTGGTGACTTCATGCACCAGGTGGCGGTCGATATAAATCATCGCCGTCCCGTCCGCCTCTGCGCGCACGAGATGACTCTCCCACAATTTGTCGTATAAGGTTTTGCCGGTCATGCTGATTTGGTCTCGCGAGTATCTGGTTTCAGTGTTGCAGAAACCGTAAATTATCGCACAGCGCCGCAGCCCCCTGCTGCGCTTCAAGTGTTCCCTTGTGCATGCTTCGACTCAGGTCGTGCGCAGCCCCCGCCACAGCACGCCGGCCGCCGCGAGCGCACAGGCCGCGGCCAGCGCGAAGGTCAGCCCGGCGCCCAGCCCGGCCCAGGCATAACCGCTGGCCAGCCCGCCGATGGTGCCACCGAAGCCGTAGGCCAGGCTGCCGTAAATAGCCTGACCCCGCGCCTGATGGCGGCCGCGAAACAGCTTGTGGACGACACCGATCGCCGCGGCATGGAAAGAACCGAAGCTCGCCGCGTGCAGCGTCTGCGCGGCCAGCAATAACCAGACACTGTCCGCGCCCCAGCCAATGACCACAAAGCGCAGCGCCGCGAGCAGCGTACTCGCAATGAGGATCTGCCGCAGCGCAAACGCACGGTAGAGATGCGACATCCACACGAACACGCCGATTTCGCAGATCACGCCCAGCGCCCACAGCCAGCCCGCCAGCGATTTGCTGTAGCCGTGATCGACCAGATGAATGGTGTAAAAGGTGTAGTACGGCCCGTGCGCAGCCGCCATCAGCGCCGAGGCGGCGATAATGGCGATCACCGCCGGCTGCCGCACCACCTGCCACACCGGCAGATCGTCATCGGCGTGCGGCACCGCCGGCGCTTCACGCACCAGCCATGACAGCAGCAGCATGCCCGTCATCAATCCGAGTATCACCCACAGCACCGCGCGCGGACTGGCGGCGTCCAGCAGATAACCGACAGCGACCACGGCAGCAATGAAACCCACCGAGCCCCAGACGCGGATGCGACCGTAGCGCGCGGTCTCCTCGCCCAGGTGCGACAGGGTTGTGGCCTCGACCAGCGGCAGCGCCGCGCTCCAGAAAAAAGTCATCGCCAGCAGCACGACGAACAGCCAGGCAAAACCGTCGCCGGCAAAAACGCTGAGGAAGGCCAGCGTGCCCGCCGCGCCGGCGGCGCGCACAATACCCAGCCGTTTGCCGCCGTGATCGGCGAGCCAGCCCCACAAATGCGGCGCGACGATGCGCGTCAGTTGCGGCAACGCCATCAGCACGCCGATCTCGACGGCGCTCATGCCGACCGAAGTCAGATACAGCGCGAAAAACGGCGCGAACGCGCCGAGATAGGCGAAATAAAAGAAATAAAACGCGGAAAGATTGAGGTGGATCCTGGGCACGGGCTGCGCCGCACGGCACACCGCGCGGATTAATATAACCTGTTGTTTTAAAAGGTTATTTTAAGCTTCGTCGGGATCCGGATTTTCCGCCGCCGCTGCCGCCCGCAGCTTGTCGATCACCGACTTCGGCGCCTGCGCGGCAATCACCGGGGTTCCCGTTTTCACGTCCGCGTTCTGCGCACGCTGGCGCAGCGCGTGATCCATCAAGGTCAGCGCCAGCATCGCCTCGCAAATCGGCGTCGCGCGGATGCCGACGCAGGGATCATGCCGCCCGTGGGTTTCGATCATCGCCGCCTTGCCCGCGGTATCGATGGTGTGGCGCGCGAGGCGGATGCTCGAGGTCGGTTTCACCGCGACATTGACGATGATGTCCTGCCCCGTCGAAATCCCGCCCAGCACGCCGCCGGCGTTGTTACTGACAAAACCCTGCGGCGTCATTTCATCCGAATGCTCGGTGCCCTTTTGCACAATCGCCGCGAAACCGGCGCCGATCTCGACGCCCTTCACCGCGTTGATGCTCATCATGTTGTACGCGATGTCGGCGTCGAGCTTGTCGTACACCGGCTCGCCCAGGCCCACCGGCACACTCGACGCCACCGTGGTGATTTTCGCGCCCACCGAATCGCCGGACTTGCGCAGCTGGTCCATGAACGTCTCGAGTTCGGCGACGATCCCGGCATTCGGCGCGAAAAACGGGTTGTTGCCGACTTCATCCCAGGTCTTGAACGGAATCGCCACCGGACCGAGCTGTGACATATAGCCGCGGATCACCGTGCCGTATTTTTCGCGCAGCCATTTTTTGGCGATGGCGCCGGCCGCCACGCGCACCGCGGTTTCGCGCGCCGACTGCCGCCCGCCGCCGCGGTAATCGCGGATGCCGTATTTCTGCCAGTAGGTGTAGTCGGCGTGGCCGGGCCGAAACAGGTTGGCGATTTTCGAGTAGTCCCTGCTTTTGGCGTCGGTGTTGCGGATCAGCAGGGCGATCGGCGTGCCGGTGGTTTTGCCTTCGAACACGCCGGAGAGGATTTCAACCTTGTCTTCCTCGCGGCGCTGGGTGACATGGCGCGAAGTACCGGGCTTGCGGCGGTCGAGTTCGACCTGAATATCCGCCTCGGTCAGCGCCAGCCCCGGCGGGCAACCGTCCACCACACAGCCGATCGCCGGCCCGTGCGATTCGCCGAAGGAAGTGACGCAAAACAATTTACCCAGCGTGCTGCCCGACATGATCGAAAAACCCCCGAAAAACTCCATTAAAATCAAGCATGAAGTGTAGCATAGCCGTTACTCTGACAGAGGCTGCCCATGGCGGAAAAACCTGATCTGGAAAAACCCGATCCCGAGAAAATCAAAGGCCCCGGCGGCATGAACATGCGCGAGCTGCATGAACTGGTGAAGCAGAGCCATGCCCGCGACCAGGCCGGCCGTACGCCGAATGCGCTGAAACAACCGCAGAGCCGCTGGCAGCGGCTGGCGCGTTATGTGTGGGACAGGAAACCGCGCGGCTGACCACCAAAACCCGCTCCTGTTCTGCGATTTTCCAATTTGGGATTATCAGGAGTTAGTGCTGTTCTGTTGCATACCCAGCGTGGATTTAGAAATGTAAAAACGGTTTATCCCAAGTGGCCAGACTATGTACATGGCCTGATTGGAACGTTACCTCTTGTTGTTTTTCCTAACCTGTAATCATCATCAATCCCGAGTCTCGTAAAAGTGGGGGTCGCGTTAACTCGGAAAACTGGATGTCGCTTGCACGCCTGAGTCGAGAGGGCTGTCGTTTCAGCGGCGAAAACTGATCTTGTGCAAGGCCTTGACCAGGGCATCGGCTTCGGTTTTGGTGTTGTAGAACGCAAATGCCGGCCTTACAGTTGCGTCCAGACCATAGCGTGCCAGTATCGGCTGCGCGCAATGGTGTCCGGCACGCACCGCGATACCTTCCGCATCCAGCAGCGCGCCAATCTCGCGCACCGGCCTGCCTTCCAGCACGAAAGAGATCACTCCGGCCCGGTCTTTCGGCATGCCGATCATACGCACGCCTTTGACCCGGCGGATTTCCCGAACCGCATAATCAACCAATTCGGTTTCGTAACGTTCGATTGCCTCCAGACCGAGGCCCGTCACATAATCGATCGCGGCGCCCAGCCCGACGGCCGAAGCCAGGGAGCCGGTGCCGGCTTCAAATTTGTTGGGCAAGCCGGCAAAGCTGCTTTTCTCGAACGTCACGTGCGTGATCATGCTGCCGCCACCCTGCCATGGAGCAAGCTCTTCCCATAATTCCTTGCGACCATAAACGGCGCCGATTCCGGTCGGTGCAAACAGCTTGTGCCCGGAGAAAACGTAAAAATCGCAGCCGATGTCCAGTACATCAACCTTTCGATGCGGTACGCCTTGTGCGCCATCGATCACGACAATTGCCCCATGGCTTTTGGCCATTCGTGTCATTTCATGAATCGGCATGACGCTTCCCAAGGCATTGGAAACATGGGTCATGGAAACGATTTTGGTTCTCGGCCCCAGCAGGCGGCCAAACTCGTCGAGCATGATTTCACCGCGATCATCCACGGGCGCTACGCGAATCACGGCACCGGTTTTCTGCGCCACGAACTGCCAGGGCACGATGTTGGCGTGGTGCTCGGCCTCTGTAAGAACGATTTCGTCGCCGGGACCCAGCAGCTTTTCACCGCAAACGTTGGCGATCAGGTTGATACCCTCGGTCGTACCGCGCACAAATATGATTTCCTCCGCCAAGGCCGCACCCAGGAATGCGGCAACCTTAGCCCGCGCACCTTCATAGGCATCAGTGGCTTCGGCCGCCAGCGTATGCGCTCCCCGGTGGACATTGGAATTTTCGGATTCATAAAAATGGCTGACCCGATCGATCACGACTTTCGGCTTCTGCGTTGTCGCGCCGTTATCGAGCCAGATTAACGGCTTGCCATGGACTTTGCGCTGCAATATCGGAAAGTCGCGGCGGATACTTTCCACATCGAACGCCCCCCTGGCGATAGCGGACGCAGGGGCCGGCTTTGCCTCAGCCATGAAGTAGGGAAAGGGATCCCGTGCTGCGCCGGCCACATCCGCCGGCCATCTGGTGTTTTGTGCCGCCATGCCTGCATGCGCTGCTGCGGGCAGATCGTGCGCCGTGTCCTTGAACAGAGCGTTGGCCATCCCACAGAGAAAAAGCGGGTCCAACACGTCCAAGCCTTCAATGCGGCCGATGCCGGAAGTTCGTCTCGATTGTGCCGGCCCGTCTGCGGATTGGGCACTTGGCAACACTGCGGCATTCTCAGCAGTCACTGGTTCTGCGGCCGCGGAACTTGTCCCGGCAGCGCCAGCTGCAGCAGCCATCAATTGATAGGGCGCCTCCGCCCACTGGCCATAGGATTCCGGCGCCATGAACCGTCCGGCTTCCTGCGCCAGATCCTGCGCCATTTTCAAAAAACGGCTGTCCAATGATTTACCGGTATCCGCCACGATGCCTACTTCTTGACCGCGCTGTAATCGTAGTAATTGCCCACCTGGACATTTTCCAGAATACCCAGCGCATCCGGCGTCAATACCGCCACATTGGAATACAGCGTCATCAGATATTCGGCAATGGCCTTGTTATTGATCCCCATGGAACGCACGGAAAGACTGGGAGAGTGCTCGCCCGGCACACCGGCGTGATGCAGGCCGATGACGCCCTGCCGCTCTTCGCCGACGCGCATGAGCAGAATGTTGGTTGTCCCTCCGGACTGGTTTGGGCGTGTCTTGCCATCCACCAGCAGCTTGTCGCAGGGCACCAGAGGCACACCGCGCCAGGTAATCACCGGCACACCGAACATATTCATGGTCGGCGGCGGCGTGCCACGGCGCGTGCACTCGCGACCAAACGCCGCGATGGCCCGCGGATGAGCCAGAAAGAATGCGGGTTCCTTCCACACCTTGGATAGCAACTCATCCAGATCATCGGGTGTCGGCGGACCACTCAGGGTGGGAATACGCATTGAGGCCGGCGCCTGACGCAGCAAGCCAAAATCCTGATTATTGATCAGCTCCCATTCCTGGCGTTCCTTCATGTCCTCGACTGTCAGGCGAATTTGCTCCTGTAGCTGATTGATGGGGTCGTTGTAGAGATCGGCTACCCGGGTATGCACACGCACGATGGTCTGGATCGCGTTGAGTGGGTACTCCGGAGGCATTTCGTCGTAATCGACGAAGCTTTCAGCGAGATCGTCTTCGCCTTCCAGCGCCAAAGAAAGGGCAATACCGGTTTCGCCATACTCGTTGAGATTGTCCAGCTGCACCTGACGGCGTTGCACCTGCTGGTCGAACTCGCCGCGCAATCCCGGGGCTTCATCCAGCAGTTTATCGAACTGCTCACGGTTCAGCGTGATGAACACACAAGGCGTGCGCGCTTTCACCGTCGCGGTACGGGGCTCGTCCCGCAAAAGCGCCATTTCACCGAAGTAATCTCCGTGATTCAAAACAGCGATTAGCACTTGCTCATCTTCGGCGTCGGTGCGCGTGACCTCGACCTTGCCCTGAACCAGGATATAAAGCTTGTCGCCCTTCGAACCCTGCTCAAAGACGACATCGCCCTGCTTGCACCTTTCTGTCTTGAAGCGCTCCTTCAGTGTTTCGAGAAAGCTTTGGCTCAGGCTTTGCAGCAAAGGCAGCGCCCGCAAAGCGGCGGCATTATCGATAATCACCCGCGTGCCCTCGACACGAACATCGATCTTGCCGGCGTCCGCCGATACAACCTTGCGGCGGTTGACCCGAAACGTGCCGGCCTGGACATGAACCCATGGCAACAACTTGAGCAGGTAGCGCGAACTCAGCCCGCTGACTTGGACCCTGGTCTTGGTCGTCGTTGCCAGATTCCTCGCCGCCGACGTGCTCAACGATATGCGGTCTTTCTGATCCATCTGCCCACCCCTCTCTAAATTTTATTTATCCAGCCATTAACTGACCATAGTCTGATCGCACAACAATAGTAGCATTACGAACTCGCGCGCCGGATCCTCCTTCGCCGGCGCAATCGGGATGCAGCGTCTGGTGGCCGCACGCCGAATGCGCTGAAACAACCGCAGAGCCGCTGGCAGCGGCTGGCACGTTATGTGTGGGACAAGAAGCGCGGCTGAAAAACAACGTCCAGCCGATATTTGTCGATGGCGAATGTCTGCTGCCGACCCGAAGCGCTCAGATTTGTTGAGCAAGGTATCGGTAGCCCCCCATGTTACAGGCTTGGTGTCGCGGGTCTGGTGTTGCTGGCAATACAGGCTGCGGTGTTGCCGTTGCAACCAGCGACTAAGACTTCAGCGCCGCAATCAAACTGGCTACTTCTTCGGCCGAATCCTCCAGGATTCCGCCAAGGTTGCCATCGCCCAGCGCAAAGTCGATGTCTGCACCGTCTCCGCCTTCCGGGACCTGGTTCGACAGGACGTCGAGCGGCGACACATGGGCCAGCCTTACTGCCAGTTGCAGCGTATCGCCCAGTGATACGGGTAGCGGCATCAGATTACCCTCCCACATCGACTCGATGGCCTCGACTACCGGCTGCGGCACCTCCAGCGCTTTCAGCACGGCGCGGCCCAGACGAACCTCGCCGCTGCGATACCAACCCTCTAACGGCGCTTCGAGCAGCCCGGGAAAGGATGCCGCTCGAGAGATCAGGTAAAAACCGCCCACCTCATGCACGATGCCCGCAAAAAAAGCGACATTGGGGTCTTGATGTGTGATGCGGCTCGCGAGCACGTAGGCAAGAGACGCGACATGCGCGGTGTGATCCCAGAGCCCGGAGGCCAGCTTACGATGGGCGGGCAGCGTGGACATCTCCTGCATCTGGCGCACGAGCAAGGCCATCGCCAGGCCGCTCAGGGCCTTCAAGCCCACCCATGAGATCGCTCTCTGTACGTCGGTAATGGGCTGGCCGGAGCGGTTGTAGATAACCGAATTGGCCATCGCCACCGCACGGGCCGCCAGCAGCGGCTCCGCCCGGATCAGGGTGCCTAGCTGGTCGAGCGAGCTTTCCGGATCATCAATGGCGCGACGCACCCGCAACGCCATCTCCATATGGGTGGGAAACACCATTTTTCCACCCGCGGCTTCTGCCTCGAGTTGCTCCAGTATCCCGTTTATCTTTTCCATGCGGCGAATCCCCTGAATCGATCCAGAGCATGGAGTGTGTTCCCCCCCAAGCGGACTGAAGTAAATTGTCTTTACGGCAGCCGGTACTTTTTCTTGACCGTCTAATTACTGCGCCAGGCTGTTATTCCCGCACCGGGCCGCAGGGCGTTTCAGCCTCTGCGGACACAGCTGGATAAGCGGGGTGCGGGACACTGGTTGGCGGAGGATGAGGGCGGACGGATGATGGGCCCCTTTAATTCGGTGTTGGAGTCGAGGTTCGAGCCTGGGTCGGGGAGCCAACGGCTCGAACCCGCAAGAAACGAACGCCAGCTTCCGGCTGGTTGTTGCCGGATAGACCGCCAATCCACTGAAATTTGGCGAACGACCGTTATCGGGAGGCCCATCAGGCAACACCCGACCCAAACCGGCCGGTGAGAATTCTCCGAAGCGGTCGCTCGACGTCCGCGCTCAGTCGCCCACGACGGCGTCAGGCGACTACGCTTAGTACCTGCCGCCAGGCGAACAGCGTAAGGAATGAAAGCGGTATGCCAATGCCCACCATGAGTGTCACGAGCTGCGGGTCCAGATCATGATCCATGGCGACGATTGCGGCGCCGATCTGCGGCGGCATTGCAGCCTCGAAGATGGTGATCTGAATCATTTCTCCGCGCCCACCGAATAGCCCGGCATAGAGAAGTGCAATGACCATCGGTGCGGCGATCAACTTGAAAGTCAGGCCGAGAGTAAGTTCGCGCATACGGCCTCGCGCCTCGCCGAACTGGATCTGATAGCCGACGGAGACGAGCGCGAGCGGTACCAGCGTATCGCCGAGGCGGACGAGAAGTGCTTCGACCCATGCGGGGTAAGACACCGGGATCAGCATGATCGCCAAAACGAAAGCGATAAACGGCGCAAAAGTGAACACCTTCTTGGCTATCGCCCGCGCAGTTGGCCTGCCGCCCTGTGCGTAAATAGTCGCGACGAGCATGCCAAGGGTCGACAACACAAGGTAGGTTCCGGCCTGATCGATCAATATCCCGAGCCCGACGCCCTGACTGCCGAAATAAGTTTCTATCATCGGTATGCCGATGAACGAGGTGTTCGCAAGCGAGCCAGTCAGCATGAGCGCCCCTATCGTCGGGGCGCGCAGCTTCATCATGCGTCCGATTGACCAGAAGAATGCGCAACCCAGACCAAACATGATCCAGGCCATGGCGGCGGGCGCAAGCAACGCCTTGTCGAACACCAGCTTGTGGACCGATACGAGCGTCAGCGCAGGCAATGAAACATGGATGATGAAACCGTTGAGCGCGGCATGCGCATTGGACGGCAATCTGCCGCTTCGCCGTAGCAGCATTCCTATGACAAAGCACGCTCCCAAGAGAACGATGTTATTCATTATTCGCGCCCCCTCCCCATGGCGTGCGGGCCTGTGACGCCGCTCCTGGTTTGCGCTATGGCAACGCGCACCCCGCGGCAGCGTGATCATATATGATAGAAATATTAAAGGGTAATTCTGCCGACTTTTCGGGTAGCACATCTGACTGGAGCGTTCCTTGGAACCCAACACTGAGACAATTGGCGAATTTCTGCAGCACGCGCCAAAGAGCGCAAAGCCGGGGGACATTCTTGTCGTGCCGGGATGGGGTCAAGGGGAATGGACGACCTTGTTGTCATACACCCAGCCGGTGGAACTCGATGCAGGCGAGGTTTTGATCCAACCGTACGGAAACGATCGCGTACTTTACTTCGTGGCGTCAGGACGGCTCGAGGTAGCGACGATTGATGGTGTGGGAGGCAGTATCAGTTCGCTGTCGACCATCACAGCCGGATCGGTCGTCGGGGAACTTTCATTCTTCGACGGGGCGCCGCGCTCGGCGAAGGTATGGGCGGTTACGCGCACCCGGTTGCTGAAATTAACGCTCAAGGATTACGAGCTGTATGCCAGCAAGAACGCTTCCGGGGCTGCAGCATTCCTGTTTGCAATGGCGCGTTTGCTCTCGTACCGCGTGCGTATTACAACGGCACAACTCTGAGCACTGCCGCTGATTGGCCGGCCACTTCTGACTGCGGTTTCAACCGATCGACGCAACAGATTGACTAAATCGTTCGGCAGGTGTTTC
>CAZAOZ010000027.1:0-41690 GCA_964486865.1 uncultured Bordetella sp. | reverse complement strand
GAATACATCTGCGCGCGCTGGAACGGGCTCATCTTGCCGTGCGGGGACAGCATGAACACGCGGATGCCTTTGCGCCCGCGCATGGCGTATTCGGCCGCGGATCCGGTATCGCCGGAAGTCGCGCCGAGTATATTCAGCGTGCGCCCTTCCCGTTCGAGCACATATTCAAACAGTTCGCCGAGCAGTTGCATGGCGATATCCTTGAACGCCAGCGTCGGTCCGTTCGAAAGCTTGAGCAGGTGCAGGCCCGGTTCCAGCGTCTGCAACGGCGTGATTTCCGGCGAGCCGAAAATGTCGGCGCGGTAGGCGCGCCGGATCAGCGCGTCGAGCGCCTCGCGCGGAATGTCATCCACAAAGCGCCCGATGATGGCGCTGGCCAGTTCCGGGTAGGACAGCCCGCGCAGCCGGCCAAGTTCGTCCGCGTCGAAGCGGGGATAGGCCTGGGGCACTACCAGCCCGCCGTCCGGCGCCAGACCACCCAGCAGGACGTCGCAGAACCGTGCCGCCGGCATGCGGCCGCGGGTGCTGACATAACGGGTTGGTTCCGCTGTGCCCGCTTTATTGCCCCTATCAGGGGCGAGCGCACTCACTGCAGCCTCATTGCAGTGTCTCCATGCGGATGCGGGTGATTTTTCCGGACACCACCGGCAGATCCTCGATACGTTGAATGGCGGTGTCGATTTTCTTTTCGCGGGTCAGATGGGTCAGCATGATGATATCCACATGCTGCTCGCCGGCGTGCGGCTCCTTCTGTACCAGCGCTTCGATCGAGATGTCCTGATCAGCGAGGATCCGCGTAATGTCCGCCAGCACCCCCGCTTTGTCCGCGACGCGCAGCCGCAGGTAATACGAGGTCTCGACTTCCCCCATCGGCAGGATGGGCACGTCGGACAGGCGGTCGGGCTGGAATGCCAGATTCGGCACGCGATGTTCGGGATCGGCGGTCAGCATGCGCGCCACATCCACCAGGTCAGCCACCACGGACGAGGCCGTCGGCTCCGCACCGGCGCCGGCGCCGTAATACATGGTCTGCCCCACCGCATCACCCTTGACCAGGATTGCGTTCATGACGCCCTCGACGTTGGCGATCAGTTGCCGGGCCGGAATCAGTGTCGGATGCACCCGGAGCTCGAATCCCGCCGCCTTGCGCTTGGCAATGCCCAGCAGCTTGATGCGGTAGCCCAGTTCCTCGGCGTAGCGGATGTCTTCCTGCGCCAGCCTTGAAATGCCTTCAACGTGAGCCTTGTTGAACTGCACCGGAATGCCGAAACCGATGGCCGCCATGATGGACAGCTTGTGCGCGGCATCAACGCCTTCGATATCGAAGGTCGGATCGGCCTCGGCATAACCCATGCGTTGCGCCTCCTTCAGCACATCCGCAAAAGCCGCGCCCTTTTCGCGCATTTCCGACAAAATGAAATTGCTGGTGCCGTTGATGATGCCGGCGATCCATTCGATGCGGTTCGCTGCCAGGCCTTCGCGCAGGGACTTGATGATCGGAATGCCGCCGCCGACCGCCGCCTCGAATGCCACCATGACGCCGCGGCTGCGGGCAGCCGCGAAAATCTCATTGCCGTGCAACGCAAGCAGCGCCTTGTTGGCGGTGACCACATGCTTGCCGTTGGCGATGGCTTTCAGCATCAGATCCTTGGCGATGGTATAGCCGCCGATCAATTCCACGACAATGTCGATCTGCGGGTCGTTGACGACTTCGAGCGCATCGGCGGTGACGCGCGCGGCGTCACCCGCGACCGCCTTGGCCCGGGCGGTGTCCTTGTCGGCCACCAGCAAGATGCGTATGGCGCGCCCGACGCGGCGCGAAATCTCCTCGCCGTTGCGCTGCAGCACCCTGAATGTGCCGCTGCCGACGGTGCCCGCGCCCAACAGCCCTACATTGATCGGTTTCATGGCTTCACGCTTCTGTTAATGGAAAAGTGTCTATTCAGTGTGAATGACAGATCAAAATCTTTCCCTCACCCCTAGCCCCTCTCCCGGAGGGAGAGGGGAGAAAACCCTCGCCCTCCGGGAGAGGGGAGAAAACCCTCGCCCTCCGGGAGAGGGTGGCGCGCAGCGCCGGGTGAGGGAAGCTTTTGATTTCTCACTCGCGTTGAATAGAGACATAAAAAATCACAGCAATCCATCCTTTCGAAACATCTCTTTGATGGTCCTGATCGCCTGGCGGGTTCGCGCTTCGTTTTCAATCAGCGCAAAGCGCACATGGTTGTCGCCGTAATGGCCGAAACCGGTGCCCGGCGCGACCGCCACCTTGCCCTCCAGCAGCAGTTTCTTGGAGAATTCCAGGGAACCCATTTTTTTGTACGGCTCGGGAATCGGCGCCCAGATGTACATCGTCGCCTGCGGCTTGGCCACGGTCCAGCCCATGGCATTCATGCCCGCCCACAGCACATCGCGCCGGCTCTGATACAGCGTGCGCACGGTCTCCACGCAGTCCTGCGGCCCTTCCAGCGCGATGATCGAGGCCACCTGGATCGGCGTGAACGTGCCGTAATCGTGATAACTCTTCATGCGCGCCAGCGCCGTCACCAGATCGCGGTTGCCGACCATGAAGCCGACCCGCCATCCCGCCATGTTGTAACTCTTGGACATGGTGAAAAATTCAACCGCCACATCGCGCGCGCCCGGCACCTGCATGATCGACGGCGCCTTGTAGCCGTCGAACACGATATCGGCATAGGCCAGGTCATGCACCACATAGATGTCATGCTCTTTGGCGATGGCGATCAGCCGCTCGAAAAATGCCAGATCCACGCACTGCGTCGTCGGATTGCTCGGAAAATTGACGATCAGCATTTTCGGCTTCGGATACGTATCCTTGATCGACTGTTCGAGCGCTTCGAAAAAATCCACGCCCGCGTGCATGGGCACGTGGCGGATGTCGGCGCCGGCAATCACCGGCCCGTAGATGTGGATCGGATAGCTCGGGTTCGGCACCAGCACGATGTCGCCGCGATCCAGCGTCGCCAGCGCAAGATGCGCAATACCCTCCTTCGAGCCGATGGTGACGATGGCCTCGGATTCGGGATCCAGTTCGACGCCGTAACGCGTCCGGTACCAGTTGCAGATGGCCTTGCGCAGGCGTGAAATGCCCTTGGATACCGAGTAGCCGTGGGTATCCGTGCGCTGCACGGATTCAATCAGCTTGTCCACGATATGCCGCGGCGTGGGCTGGTCAGGATTGCCCATGCTGAAGTCGATGATGTCCTCGCCGCGCCGGCGTGCGGCGAGCTTGAGTTCGCCGGTGACGTTGAACACATACGGCGGCAGGCGTTTGATGCGCGGAAATTCTTCCATTACCGGTCTCTGGGGATGACCCGCTGCCGTTGCAATGCACCACGGCTGGCGGAAAAGCTTACAATTGTATCGAAGGTGATTATCACCGGCAAATCATAGAGTTATGAAACTGCATCTGACGGCACCCCAAAACCGCAATTCCTTCACCGGTCATGGCGCCGGCTACGTCGCCGTCAACGGCACGCCCTATCGCGCGCCGCTGATTGTCACCCCGGAGACCATCGTGGCCGACTGGCCGGTGGCCGATCTGACGGAACTGACCGCCGACACATTGCACCAACTGCTGGCACACACCCCGGAAATCATCATCCTCGGCACCGGCGCGACCCAGCGCTTTCCCGATCCTGCCCTGTTGCGCCCGCTGTTCGAGGCGCGTGTCGGAGTGGAAATCATGGCGACGCCGGCAGCCTGCCGGACTTACAACATACTCGTTGCCGAGGAGCGCCGGGTGCTGGCGGCTATGTGGCTGCCGTAACGACCTGCGCAACCGGGCCGGGCAGGACCACGCCGTACTCCGGCAACATGAAATAGAACGTCGCCCCGCGATCCGGAATCCCCTCGCCGCGCACCTGCCCGCCATGGCGCCGGATCACGCGCTGCACCAGCGCCAGACCGATGCCCGTGCCTTGGAATTCGGCGTCGCTGTGCAGGCGCTGGAAAGCGCCGAACAGCTTGTTGACGTAAGCCATGTCAAAACCCACGCCGTTGTCCCGCACAAAATAAGTCTGTTCGCCGTCGACCGTGGCATGACCCACTTCAATCACGGTTTCGGCCTTCGTACCGGTGAATTTCCAGGCATTGCGCAACAGATTATCCATGACTATCCGCAGCAGCCCCGGATCCGCGGTCACCCGCATGCCGTCAGCCACGATAAACCGGGCCCGGCGTCCGGGCTCCGCCTGTTGCAGCTCCTGTGCCATCTCCCGGGCCAGCGCGGTCAGATCACAGGTGCGCACCTGCAGATCGCGCCGCGTCACCCTCGCCAGTTCCAGCAAATCGTCGATCAGCCCGGCCATGCGCTGGCTGCCGGCGCGCACGCGCTCCAGATAGCCGCGGGCGGTATCGTCGAGCTTCCCGGCATATTCCTGCAACAGGATCTGACTGAAACCGTCTATGGAGCGCAGCGGCGCCCGCAGATCGTGCGATACCGAGTAGGAAAATGATTCCAGCTCGCGGTTCAGGGCGGCCAGCGCCTGCGTGCGCTGTTCGACGCGTTTTTCAAGATCGGCATTCAGTTTGTGGATCTCGGCCGCATTCTCGCGCAACAAGGCGTCGCGTTCGCGCAGTGCCAGTTCAGCCTGTTTGCGCAGCGTGATGTCGATGTTGGTACCCAGCACGCGCAGCGCCCGCCCCTGCGCGTCGCGTTCAGTGACGCTGGCCCTGCTTTCAATCCAGATCCAGTCGCCGGCATGCGCTCTGACCCTGTATTCCGACTGCTGCGGCCTGTCGGCATGTTTCAGCATTTGGGCAATGGCGCGGCCCTGATGCTCCCGGTCATCGGGATGCACCAATGCCGCCAGGGCTGAAAACGTGGCGCGCATTTCCCTCGCCTCCCCGCCAAGAATGGCACCCCACCGGTCGCTGAGATAAACCTCGCCTGTGACGACGTTCCAGTCAAAAAGGGCACCCCCCGATCCGTCCAGCGCCAAGGCTACCCGGCGTTCGCTGTCACGCAACAACTGCTCGGAATGCAGTTGCTCGGTGATGTCCCGTACCAGCGCCAGCCGGACCTTCTCGGCACCCAGCATCACCGTGCAGGTAAATACCTCCACGTCGAAAATCTCGCCGTTCTTGCGCATGTGCTGCTTGCGCAGGTTCTCGACAGAGCCCGTCGGCAACGCCCGGATTGCATTCAGGAAGCGTTCGCGCTCCTGCGGCACCTGAATATCCGTCGCAGTCAGTCCCAGCATTTCCTCACGGGTATATCCATAGGTCGCGAGACAGGCGTCGTTGACATCAAGGAATTGCAGGTTGCTTTCGTTGCGCAGGTACATCGGCAGCGGCGTCAGCGAAAACAACTGCCGGTAACGTGCTTCGCTTTCCCTGAGCAATTGCCGCGACTCCACACTCCCGGTAATGTCCTGTATTACCGATACGAGGGACTGGTGCTGACCATCCGGCCCATCCACAACCGCCACCGAAAGCTCCACCCAGATGATGCCCCCATCCTTGCGCTGGTAGCGCTTCTGCCGGGAATAACTGCGCAGGTCGCCCGCACGCAACCTGTCGTTGTATCCGCTGGTTTCCATCCTGTCGGATTCCGGCGTGATATCGACCGACGTCATCTGCAGCAATTCTGCCTCGCTGTAGCCAAGAATTTCGCACAGCTTGTTATTGGCCCTGAGCCAGCGCGGACTCGCAGAAATCTCGCGGATACCGATGCCCACCGAGGCCTGCTCGAACACCGCCCGGAACCGGGCTTCGCTGTCCTCCAGCGCCTGTTGCGCCTGACGCCGTTCGGTCACATCGTTGATCACCACCAGGCGCGCCGCCCTGCCGCCGAACTGGAACGGCTGCGCAACCGCCTCGACGAAGATCAACCGCCCGTCGCGAGTCACATGGCGCCGCTCGAAGCGCATGGGCAACGTCACATCCTGATCGAGAATTTCCGTGAGAACGCGCTGACGATCTTCCGGCAACTGCAGATCGGTGATCGTCATCTGCAACAGTTCCTCACGCGAATACCCGTACTTTTCCACTGTGGCGTCATTGACGGCGAGAAAACGCGGCACCGGCACATCGCTTACCCACATCGGCAGCGGCGCGGAAGCGAAAATCCGGCGGTAGCGCTCCTCGCTGTCCTCCAGCGCGGCTAACATTTTTACCCGCTCAGTGACGTCCTGGGCTACCGCCAGCACGCCGGCAAAGACGCCCGCTTCGTCCGTGAGGAAGGTAAGGTTCCACTCGCAGATGATCCTGCGTCCGTCCCGGGCGATGTTCTCGTTGGTGGCGGCAACATTGTGTTCTCCGGCCTGCAGCCTGGCCCGCCGCCCCCACACCAAGGCCCGATCGCTTTCCGGCACCAGAAAATCAACGGTATCCCGCCCCTGCATTTCGTCCGCGGCATAACCGAAGATGCGCTCGGCCGCCGGATTGCAATAATCAATGCGGAAATTGCGGTCCTGGATCAGGCATGCGACCGGCATGTGATTGAGCTGCAATTGCAGCCGGTCGAGCAGATGGTGTCGCTCGCGTTCAAGGTGCACGCTGACCCGCTGGGCATCCATGCGATCCATGAATTGTCCAAGCTCCTGACCAATAGCCTCCAGCGTGCCGAGCAGGATCCGGTCAGGCACCTCCACGCGGGTGCTGAAGAATTCCAGTGCATCATCTGTTGCCTTGTGTCGGCGTACGGGTACTGCAACAGTGCCATACAGGTTGGCCGCGCGCGCCGCCGCTCTCCGCCGAAGGTTGCCCTGCTGCTGGTCGGCATGCCAGATAACCTCGTTCCTCAATATGGCTTGGGTCGCAACACCCAATTTGATGCTGGCCTGCTTGACTTGCCGTGTGGCTGCAATGAATTCCTCGGCTGCGAGTCCCGGAGTCAGCCAGCTTTCATGGCAGGTCAGCAGCGACGTGTCCCGGTCTATGTGGCGACGTGCGCCCCAGCCCCATTCCATGGTGCGACAGACGATTTCGATTACGGCGCTAATGGCGGTTTCCGCACTTTTCATCTGGCTCAGGGCGCGCGTCACGTCATGCTGCATCCGCAGTTGCTGACGGAGAACCATCTCGACGGTCATGTCATTGCCGACGCCGCGATAACCGGTGAATGCTCCATCCGCGTCGAATACTGGCTCTCCATTGAAATTGGCGTACCCCACCGCACCGGCGGGACTCAGATAGCGCAGGCACAAATCGTGAAACGGAGCCTGCTGCGCGACGACCGCCTGATGCATGCTCCAGTTCGAACCCGCCGGCGCGCTGAACGGAATTTCCCAGAAAATCCTGCCGAGATAGTCGGACTCCGCGCGTCCCGACAAACGCAACAATCCTTCCGAAATCCGCGTAAACCGGTGCTGTGCATCGGTCTCCCAGTACCCGTCCGAACCCAGGGTGCTCAATGCACGGAACCTGGATTCACTGTGGCGTAAAGCCTGCTGCATCGACTGCTGGCGGGTCAGCAACGCCAACATGACCAGGGTTCCTCCGGCCAGCAGCCCCAGCAGCAGGAAAGCAACCAACCGGTAGTGCACCGCCATGGCTCGCGTATCGGCGAGCGCGACATCGCGAATGACCGCTTCGGTCGCCGCCAGAATCGCGATGCCGAACACCGTGGCACCGACTACCAGTATCAGGCGCGGATTGCCGAGCAGTCGGCGCAGCCGCCGGCGGCGCTCGGGCCGACGGTACGAGGGGGGTAAAGTATGCGGAGTATTGGTGGACGGCATTGAACCGGATTTTCACTGAGGCGTCAGAATGCCCATCCGGCGAATTGACCGGAATTGGAGGCTCTATTGGGGCGTTCATCTTATAATCGGGCTATCCCCTTGTCTAATCTGTCTTTTTCCGGAAAACCGCCTGCCTTCATGACTGAACAGATCAACGCCGTCGCCGACCAGATCAACAGCATCATTCTCGGCAAAACCCGGCAGATCCGCCTGGCCATTGCCTGCCTGCTGGCCCGCGGGCACCTGCTGATCGAAGACGTGCCGGGGGTCGGCAAAACCACCCTCGCCCACGCCATCGCCACCTCGCTGGGCCTCAAGTTCCAGCGTGTCCAGTTCACCAGCGACCTGCTGCCGGCCGACATCCTCGGCGTTTCCGTGTTCAACCGTGATGCCGGCGGGTTCGAGTTCCATCCCGGCCCGATATTCACCAATGTGGTGCTGGCCGACGAAGTCAACCGCGCCACGCCCCGCGCGCAAAGCGCGCTGCTCGAAGCCATGGAAGAAACCCAGGTCACCACCGAAGGCGAAACCCGCACCCTGCCGCGGCCGTTTTTTGTCATCGCCACCCAGAATCCTTCGCATCAGATCGGCACCTTTCCGCTGCCCGAATCACAACTGGATCGTTTTCTGATGCGCATCGAACTGGGTTATCCCGATGCACAGGCCGAGCGTGCGCTGCTGAATGGCACCGACCGGCGTGATCTGCTGAGTCGGTTGCAACCGCGCCTGGATGCCGACGGCCTGCTGATCCTGCAACGCGAAGTGCAGCAGGTGCTGGCCGCGCCGGCATTGCTCGATTATCTGCAGGCGCTGGTGCATTACACCCGCCAGGCGCCGGAATTCGAACACGGCCTGTCGCCGCGCGCCGCGCTGGCACTGCTGCATGCGGCCCGTGCCTGGGCCTACATGGAAGGCCGCAATCACATACTGCCCGAAGACGTGCAAACCGTGCTGCCGGTCGTGGTGGCGCATCGCCTCAATCCGGCCGGCGAAATGAGCGGCGCCCGCCAGAACGATCTGGTTGACCGCCTGCTGCATCAGGTCCCCGTGAGCTGAACAGATCCGCGGACGCGCCACGATGTACGCTGCACTGAAAAACGGCCTGTTCAACTGGATATTCCAGTGGCGCGGCCCGGAACGCGGCGTCATCGTGCTGGTCCAGCGCCGCGTGTTCATCCTGCCGACGCGCCAGGGACTGCTGTTCGCGGTGGTGATCGTGCTGATGCTGGTCGGCTCGGTGAACTATGACCTGTCGCTGGGTTTTGTCCTCGCCTTTCTGCTCGGCGCGACGGGCATCCAGTCGATGCTCCACACCTTTCGCAATCTCGCGCACCTGCGCATTGCGCCGGGCCGCGTGCGGCCGGTGTTTGCCGGCGACGATGCGCAATTCCAGATCATCGTGACCAACGCCACGCAGGCCGACCGCTACAGCATCGGTATCACGCGCGACGGGCAGACTGCGGATTACATCGATGTTCCCGCGGCCGGCGAAACCATCGCCACCGTCGCGGTACGCGCCACACGGCGCGGCTGGCTGCGCCCGGACCGCGTGACGCTGTTTACCCGCTTCCCGACCGGGCTGTTCAGGGCATGGTCGTACGCGGATCTTGATGTGCGTTGTCTCGTGTATCCCGCACCGGCGATCTCCCCGCTGCCGCTGCCCGCGCCGGCCTCCGGCGCCGGTGAAGGCGGCGTACATGGCCAGGGATATGACGAGTTTGCCGGACTGCGGCCCTATCGCCCCGGAGACTCGCTGCGTCACATCGCCTGGAAAGCCGCCGCACGCGACGGCACGCTGCTGACCAAGCAGTTCGCCGGGCGTGCGGATGCGGAATTGTGGCTGGCCTGGGAAGCGCTGCCGCAGGGCATGGCCACTGAACAACGCCTGTCCCATCTGGTGCGCTGGGTACTCGACGCCGATCGCGCCGGAGTGGCCTTCGGTCTGCGCATCCCCGGCTGCACGCTGCCGATCGCGGGCAGCGCCGCCCATCGCACCGCCTGCCTGAGCGCACTGGCCCTGTATGGCACTGCTGCTGCCGACAAATCTTAGTACACGCGTTCTCGGCGGCCGCGAAACACTGTGGCTGACGGTGACTTTTGTGCTGGCCGCCCTGCCGCACCTGCTGCGCCTGCCGCTGTGGATTTCGGCGCTGATCGGCATCCTCGCCGGATGGCGGCTGTACCGGGCGCATCTGCGCCTGCAGCCGCCGGCGAAATGGCTGCTGGCCATCGTCGCCATCGGCGCTGCTGCCGGCATACTGCTGCAATACCGGACCTTGTTCGGCCGCGAAGCGGGCGTCGCGCTGCTGCTGATCATGCTGGCGCTGAAACTGCTGGAGACGCGCACCCAGCGCGACGGCATGCTGCTGGGGTTTCTCGGCTGCTTCCTGCTGATCACCAATTTTCTGCATTCGCAGACCATACTCACCGGCCTGTACATGCTGGTTTGCGCATGGCTGCTGCTGGCCACCCTGATCAGCCTGCAATACACCGGCGTCTGGCCCGGATGGCGCCACCCGGTCAAACGCGCGGGAGCGCTGCTGATGCAGGCGCTGCCGCTGATGCTGGTGCTGTTTCTGCTGTTCCCGCGCATCCAGGGGCCGCTGTGGGGGATGCCGCACGACGCTTACGCCGGACTGAGCGGCCTGTCCGACAACATGAGTCCGGGCAGTCTGAACAGTCTCATCCTGTCGGATGCAGTGGCTTTCCGCGCGGCATTCCGCGGCAAAATCCCCGAACCCCGCGATCTCTACTGGCGCGGCCCGGTGTTATGGGACTACGACGGCAGGACGTGGACCGCGCCGCGCCTGACTTTCAATTCCGGCGAACTGCCTGCGGGCGGCCCTGTGATTGAATACACGGTGACGGTCGAACCGCACAACAAGCGCTGGCTGTTCGCGCTGGAGTTTCCGGGGCTGCGACCGCCCAAGTCGTTCGCCACCATCGACATGCAATTGCTCAGCGCAACACCGGTGCGCAGCCGCCTGCGTTATGACATGACCTCGTCGCTGCAGGGCACCTATGGCAGGGACGACAGTGCAACCGTGCTGCAAAGAGCGCTGCAGCTGCCGGAAAACCACAACCCGCGCACCCTGCAATACGCACGGGAACTGCGTAAACGATTTCCCGATGACCGGAATCTGGTGGGCGAAGTACTGAGCCGGTTTCGCAACGACAAGTTCTATTACACGCTGTCGCCGCCGCTGCTCAACGAACATCCCGTCGATGATTTCCTGTTCAACACCCGCAGCGGATTCTGCGAGCACTATGCATCGGCGTTCACCGTGCTGATGCGTGCCGCGGGCATTCCGGCCCGCGTGGTGACCGGTTATCTCGGCGGCGAAATCAATCCCGTCGGCGAATACATACTGGTGCGCCAGGCCGATGCCCATGCCTGGACGGAAGTCTGGTTCCCCGGCACCGGGTGGACGCGCATCGATCCGACCTCTGCCGTGTCGCCGTCGCGCGTGGAGCGCGGCATCGCCTCGGCGCTGCCGTTGAGCGATCCGCTGCCGATGTTCGTGCGCGGCAATTTTGAATTTCTGCAGCAGATGCGCCTGGCATGGGATTCCGTGACCTACACCTGGAATCAATGGGTGCTCGGCTACAACCCGGACCGGCAGCGCCTGTTCCTGTCGCAGATGGGGTTCAGCGAAGCGACCTGGCGCTCGCTGTCGGTGCTGCTGCTGGTTTGCACCGGCGTGGCGGTGCTGATCGGCGCATTGCTCGCGCTGCGTGAACTGCGAGCCACGCGGCCGGATGTGGTGAAGGCCGCTTACGACCGCTTCTGCCGCAAGCTCGCGCGCCACGGCGTGCGCCGCGATCCTGCCGAAGGTCCGCTGTCCTTTGCCGAGCGCGCGGCACGCAGTGCGCCGGCGCATGCTGCCGCAATCACCGATATCTGCCGGCGTTATGCCGCTTTGCGTTATGGCGGTGAAGCGGCTGCCGGCGCGCTGCCGGAACTGCAGCAACGCGTCCGCGCATTCAGCATAAAAAATATTTAATAACCAACAGGTTATAAATGTCCGGCTACGCCACAGCACTCAGGCCGGCGGCAACAAGCCCGCCGGATCCACCGGCTTGCCGTAGCGGCGGATTTCGAAATGCAGCTTCACCTGATCAGTATCGGTGTTGCCCATTTCCGCGATTCTCTGGCCGCGAGTCACCGACTGCCCTTCCTTGACCAGCAATTCGCGGTTGTGGGCATAGACGCTGAGAAATTGTTCGTTGTGCTTGATGACCACCAGCTTGCCGAGGCCGCGAATGCCGGTGCCGCTGAAAATCACCCGTCCCGGCGCTGCCGCAACCACCGGCTGTCCCAGCTTGCCGGCGATGCCGATGCCTTTGTTCGATGCTTCGTTGAAGGCGCTGATCACTTTGCCACTGACCGGCCAGCTCCAGTCGATATCCTCGGCGCCGGCTGCTGCCGGTTTCGCGGGAGCAGCCGGCTCGGGTTTCGGTGCGACGGCTGCCGCTTCCGGTTTGACTCCGGCCATCTGCGCGTACGTCTGGTCGGTGTAGGGCACGCGCACGCCGCGCGGCTCGGTACGCACATCGCCCGCCGCACCGCGCGGCGCGCTGCCCAGTGGCTGCGCCTCCACCGCGCCAGGCGCGCCGCGCAGCGGCGAGGCCACCGCACCCGGCGCCGGAGCCAGGCGCAGC
This sequence comes from uncultured Bordetella sp., assembly GCA_964486865.1. Taxonomy (GTDB): domain Bacteria; phylum Pseudomonadota; class Gammaproteobacteria; order Burkholderiales; family SG8-41. The sequence goes on along the minus strand of CAZAOZ010000027.1, from coordinate 29,325 downwards.
TGCTGCCCGACATTGATGCGCGCCGGATCGATGTTGTTCCACGCCGCAAGTTCGCGATAGTCGATGCCGAATTCCAGCGCAATGCTGTACAGCGTATCACCCTGCCTGACGGTGTAGAAATCGGGGCGCTGGGGACCGCGCGACGGTGCGACACGCGCCGGCGGCGCGGCCGGCTTGGCCGCGGTTTTCGCCGGCGATGAACGATCAGGCAAGCGATCGATCACGGGCGCCGGCCGCGTCGCGGCGCAACCGCCCAGTATCAGCGCTGCCGCAATCAGCGCAGTGCAGCCCGCATGCGCTGAACAGGGCGCGATGCGATGCCCCCGGTCAGCCGACACCGGGCAGCATCGGCACAAACCGGGCATCTTCCACTTTGCGATCCGCATAGCCTTGTGCTGTTCTTTCAATGACGTGCAGCGACTGTTTGCCCTGATGCGTCAACGGGATGACGATCTTACCACCCACGGTGAGCTGATCGAGCAGCGGCTGCGGCACGTGATTCGCCGCTGCGGCAACCACAATGCCGTCAAACGGCGCATGTTCCGGCAATCCCATGTTGCCGTCGCTGTTGCGCACGCGCACGTTGTGCGCGCGGGCATCGCGCAAATGCCGCCGCGCCTTGGTCAATAACGGTGCGAGACGTTCCACCGAATACACCTCGCGCGCCAGCCGCGACAGCACGGCCGCCTGATAACCGCAGCCGGTGCCGACTTCCAGCACCTTGCCCAGCGTGCCGCCGCTGCGCAGCAGTTCGAGCATGCGCGCCACGGTGTACGGGCTGGAGATGGTCTGGCCGAAACCCAGCGGCAGCGCCATGTCTTCGTAAGCGCGGCTGGCCAGCGCCTCATCGACAAAAATGTGCCGCGGCACCTCGCCCATCGTGTCCAGTATCACTTCATCGCGTATGCCCTGCTGGCGCAGGCGCTCGACCATGCGCATGCGCGTGCGCTGCGAAGTCATGCCGATGCCTGAATTCGCCGCGTTCATGTATTCAGACCCAGCCACTGCGCTACCGGTTCCATCTGCGAGAACCGCGTCAGGTCCACCTGCAGCGGCGTGACCGACACGCAATGGGCGGCGACCGCGTAAAAATCCGTGCCCTCCCCGGCGTCCTGCGCACTGCCCGCCGCGCCGACCCAGTACACGGTCTCGCCGCGCGGCGTCACAGCGCGCACCACCGGCTCCGCCTTGTGGCGTTTGCCGAGACGGGTCGCCCGTACACCCTGCAACTGATCGTAGGGCACATCGGGTACGTTCACATTGAGCAGCACCGGTTGCTCAAACTTGCGGCGCGCAAACCGCGCAACCATATCTCCGGCAACACGCGCCGCCGTATCAAAATGATCCTGTCCGGCGGCCACCAGCGAAATCGCTATTGAAGGAATGCCGAGCAGAAATCCTTCGGTCGCCGCCGCCACGGTACCGGAATAAATGGTGTCGTCGCCCATATTGGCGCCGTGATTGATGCCCGAGACCACGACATCGGGCAGTTCCGGCAGCAGGCCGGTCACGGCCAGATGCACGCAATCGGTGGGCGTGCCGTTGACATGGTAATAACCATTGCCCGCGCGCCGCACGCTCAACGGCCGGTCGAGCGTCAGGGAATTGCTGGCGCCGCTGCGGTCGCGCTCGGGTGCGACGACGGTCACCGTACCGAGCGCCGCAAGCGCCCGTTCGAGGGCGACCAGGCCCGGCGCAAAATATCCGTCGTCGTTGCTGAGCAGTATGCGCACGCTGTGGGAGTAGCAGTCTTTGTAATAGTGTTTTCGCCCGTCGAACTCACCCGGCAACTCCGCCCGCGAATGCATTCCTCGGAAATCAGTCGCCGGGCTGCGGCGGATACCGCGCGGATTCTAGCACGCAGACTCCGCATTCCTCTGCGGATGCTACGATACGCGTCCCTTCAATCTTCCGGTTATTCACATCATGGCACCCATCGGCTTCCGCATCCTGCCCTTTGCTCCGCAACCTTCGCCCAAAATCATCGCCGCCTTGCGCAAGATCGCCACCGCGCACCTCAGCGACAACATGCACCGCCTGCACGCCGTCGGCCCGGATCTGTGGCCCTGCCACCGGGGCGGCAGGCTGGTCGGCCCGGCACTGACCGTCAAGGTCAGTCCCGGCGACAACCTGCTGGTGCACAAGGCCATCGATATCGCCCGCCCCGGCGACGTGATCGTGGTCGATGCCGGCGGCGTCAATACCCAGGCCATCATCGGCGAAATCATGTCCTCGCTGGCCGAAAGGAACGGCGCCGCCGGCATGGTCATCGACGGCGCGATCCGCGACGCCGATGCGCTGGCGCTGTCGTCTTTCCCGGTCTATGCCAGCGGCGTCACCCACCGCGGCCCGTACAAGAACGGCCCCGGCGAAATCAACGTGCCGGTGGTCATCGGTGATGCCGTGGTGAATCCCGGCGACATCATCATCGGCGACGACGACGGCTTGCTGGTCCTGCCACAGGATCTGGCCGCGGCAACCATCGCGCTGGCCCTGGATCAGGCGAAAAAAGAAGCCGCCCTGCTGAAAGCCATACGCGGCAAGGGCAAGGTTGACCGGCGCTGGGTGGATGAGGCCCTGCGCGCCAAGGGCTGCGTCATTCCGGCCGGGATGCGCAGCCGGTGAGCGGTCCGCTGTCAGGCGTCACCGTGGTCGATCTGACCACGGTGGTCATGGGGCCTTATGCCACCCAGATCATGGGCGACCTGGGTGCGGACATCATCAAGGTCGAAGCGCCCGGCGGCGACAACGTGCGCCATGTCGGCCCCATGAAAAACCGCGGCATGGGCCACATGTTCCTGCACCTGAACCGCAACAAGAAAAGCATCGTGCTGGACCTGAAGCAGCCGGCCGGACGCGACGCCCTGCTGCGCATTGTCGCCAAAGCCGACGTGCTGATCTACAACATCCGTCCGCAGGCCATGCAGCGGCTGCAACTGGATTACGCGGCGGTGGCAGCGGTCAATCCGCGCATCATCTATGTCGGCGCCTGTGGTTTCGGCCAGCAGGGTCCCTACGCGGCCCGCCCCGCCTATGACGACCTGATCCAGGGCATGTCGGGACTGCCGTGGCTGCTGCAGCAATCCGGCGCAGCGGAGCCCCGCTACATACCGGCGACGCTGGCCGACCGCATCGTCGGCCTGCATGCGGTCTATGCGGTAACCACGGCGCTGTATCACCGTGAACGCACCGGCGAAGGCCAGGCGGTCGAGGTGCCGATGTTCGAATGCATGAGCCAGATGATCCTCGGCGACCATTTCGGCGGCCGCACCTTCGAGCCGCCGCTCGGCGGCGCCGGTTACGCCCGCGTGCTGGCGCAGCACCGCAAGCCTTTCCGCACCCGCGACGGCCATATCTGCGTGCTGATGTACAACGACAAGCAATGGCAGGGGTTTTTCCGCCTGATCGGGCGCGAGGATCTTTACCTCAACGATGCGCGCTTCAATACCCACGAAAACCGTTCCAGCCGCATCGATGAAGCCTACGCTTTCGTTGCCGGCGAGATGCTCAGGCGCACCACCGACGAGTGGCTGGCGGCGCTGCGGGAAGCAGACATTCCGGCGGCGCGGATGAACACCATGGACGATGTCATCAACGACGAACATCTGGCGGCAACCGGCTTTGTCACGCTGGAAGACCATCCCAGCGAAGGCCGTCTGCGCACGACGCGTGCTGCCACGCAATGGTCACGCACACCACCGGCGCCGCAGTGCGGCGCGCCCCGCCTCGGCGAACACGGCATGGAAGTGCTGCGCGCGGCGGGATACCGCGATGACGAAATTCACGCCCTCGCCGCGGCCGGCGTCACCGCGCTGCCGGCCTGAATTACGGCCATGGATTTTTCACTCAGCGAAGAACAGCGCGCGATCCGTGATGCCGTGGCGAAGGTCTGCAGCCGGTTTGACGACGGCTACTGGCTGCAGAAAGACCGCGACGGCGGCTTCCCGCACGAGTTCCATGCCGCCATCGCCGCCGACGGCTGGCTGGGCATCGCCATGCCCGAGCAATACGGTGGCAGCGGCCTCGGCATCACCGAAGCCGCACTGATGATGGAGACCATCGCCGCATCGGGCGCCGGATTCTCCGGCGCATCGGCAGTGCACATGAACATCTTCGGCCTGCATCCGGTGGTGGTTTATGCCTCCGCCGAGCAGCAGGTGCGCTGGCTGCCGCCGCTGATCGCGGGGCGCGACAAAGCCTGCTTCGGCGTCACCGAACCGGGCGCCGGCCTGAATACCGCGCGCCTGACCACCAGGGCGGTGCGCGACGGTGATCATTACGTGATCTCCGGGCAGAAAGTCTGGATCTCCACGGCGCAGGTCGCCAGCAAGATCCTGCTGCTCGCACGCACCACGCCCATCGAACAGACACCCAACCCCATCGACGGCCTGACGCTGTTCTACGCCGACATCGACCGCAGCAAGTTTGAGGCCCGCGAGATCGACAAGATGGGCCGCAAGGCCGTCGATTCCAACCAGGTATTCATCGACGGCCTGCGCGTGCCCGTCGCCGACCGCATCGGCGAAGAAGGCAAGGGTTTTCGCTACATACTCGACGGGCTCAACCCGGAGCGCATCCTCGTCGCCGCCGAAGCCGTGGGACTGGGCCGTGCCGCGCTGAAACGCGCGACGCAGTATGCCAATGAACGCGTGGTATTCGACCGCCCCATCGGCCAGAACCAGGCCATCCAGCATCCGCTGGCCCAGCGCTGGATAGAACTCGAAGCGGCGAGCCTGCTGACCTACAGGGCCGCCGGTCTCTACGACGCCGGCCTGCCCTGCGGTGCCGAGGCCAACGCCGCGAAATATTTTGCCGCCGAAGCCGGATTCAAGGCCTGCGAAACCGCGGTGCTGACACATGGCGGCATGGGCTATGCCAAGGAGTTTCACGTCGAGCGTTACTTCCGCGAAGCGATGATTGCACGTATCGCGCCGGTCAGCCCGCAACTGATCCTGTGTTACATCGCCGAGCGGGTACTCGGCCTGCCGAAATCGTACTGATCCGGAAAATTCACGGCTGCTTGCGCGCGCCGTGGCGCAACAGCAGTTCGCGCAATTCCGCCACGCCCTGATCAATGTCGCTGATCGGCTGCACGGGCGGCAGAAAACCGATGACGCGCCGCTGATGATTGAAATACACCGGCACGATGGGCACGCCCGCTTCCTGCGCGATGCGGTAAAACCCCGTCTTGAAACGCGGCACCGGTTTGCGCGTGCCCTCCGGCGTGACCACCAGCCACTGCGGCTGCGCGCCGGCAAACACCCCGACCATCATTTCGGCAAATCCTTCGGGCCGCGACCGATCGACCGGGATGCCGCCCAGCCAGCGCACCAACCAGCCCAGCGGCCCGACAAACAACGTATGTTTGGCGATGTACGAGATGCGTAATTCCAGCGCGACCAGCATCGCCGCGCCGACGACAAAATCCCAGTTGCTGGAGTGCGGCGCAATGGCGACCACGACGCGGGGACAATCCGGCACCTCGCCTTCGCCGGTCCAGCCCAGAACGCGCAGCACCAACAAACCCAGCGGTCGCAGCAGCGGATAGCGGCGGCGCGGCACCGTGCCGCCGACTGGCGGAATCATCAATGCGCGCGGCGCAGGGCGCGATGCGGCCATGGTCTGCCTCCGGTAATGACTGTTCCCTGCAGCAACCGATGTCGCGATGTCGGTTGCGGGGAATTTTCTTAACTACTTGTTTTTATTTGTATTTTACGGATTTGCATAAGGGCGGTCATGCTGCAGCGAGGGCATCATGCTGCGGATTTTTGCCACCCGCGCCGGATCGATCTCGGCATGGATGATACCCGGCTCTTCGCCGCCGTCGGCCAGCACTTCGCCCCAGGGATCGACGATCAGGCTGTGGCCGTAGGTCTGGCGGCTGCCCGGATGCTCGCCGCACATCGCCGGCGCCAGGATGTACGCTGCCGTTTCAATGGCACGCGCCTTGAGCAGCGTGTGCCAGTGCACTTTGCCGGTCTGCCGCTGGAAAGACGACGGCACCGCAATGAATTCCGCGCCGCCCTGCCGATATGATCGGATATCCTTATATATCAATAAGTTACAGAATATTTTTAAATAACCAGCATACAGCATTTAGTTCTTATCACAAATTTTCTACTAGGGGTTGCGGTGTGCCACATTATGGCTTAACATTTTCTGGCACTCATCAAACTTGAGTGCTAGCAATAGCGGCACCCCTGAGAAGCCTGGGCATCTTTTCAAGGCTTCATTGGCAACACCACGTTTTCGCAAATGAAGGCGCAAGGTTTCCGATGAACAAAGCCGAACCAACAAAAAGATTTCAGATTTTGTCTCTCAGTGGTGGGGGATACAGGGGGCTGCATGTCGCTCGGATTCTCGAAATTATTGAGGAAAATATTGAGCGCCCCGTTGCTCAACACTTTGATCTGATCGCAGGCACCAGTATCGGCGGAATTATTGCCTTAGCGTTAGCCTTGGAGATCCCGGCTCAGAGAATTCGAAAAGCCCTTGAAGATGTCGGGCCGAAATTGTTCCCGCAACTCCCCCCCGACTTTTCCGAAACTCGTCGTCTCTTTGCGCGGCCGGGAATTCTTTCCAAGTTGATGTACGGCTGCTGCAACTGGCACGCCCTTAATGCCGAACATAAAGCAGCCATGAAGGCGTGGTATGACCCGTCGCCATTAGCTGCGGTTCTTTCGGCACCTGACTTTTTCGGCGAGCAGAAAATCGCCGAACTGCTTCATCCCGTAATTGTTCCCGCAGTGAATTACAGCAGCGGGCTGCCAAAATTCTTTAAAACAGACCATCACCCCAATTTCACGTTCGACCGCAAGCTTTTCATCAAGGACGTCGCGCTTGGCACCTCAGCTGCACCTGTCTACTTCCCAGCGCATCAGGTAGGCGATACGCGCATTGTCGATGGTGGCCTGATCGCGAATGATCCGACTCACGTTGCAGTTCATGAGGCGATGAAGTTTTTTGATGTGCGCCCACCGCTCTTCGGAGACGACCCGTCCGGCATGGACGACTTGAGAGTCCTTTCCATCGGGACCCTTGCACCGCGGCATTTTGCCGATGCTAAACGTCCCCTTGATCAGGGTCTGTTGGATTGGGGCACTGGGGCTTTCGAATTAGCAGCATCAGCACAAGAGTCGATGTCCGCATTCATGATCGACAAGCACATGCTCCCCGAGAAGGTATTTAGGTTGCCTTCAATGGACGCACGCCCGGAGAAGGCGCCGGGTCTCGCAGACGCAACGCCGGTTTCTTCGGAAATTCTACGTGCATCTGCAAGTAGCTTGAGTCAGTACGCCTTCGGCGATGTCAGGTTCCGTGAGTTTTTCGATCACAGGGCCCGATTACTTTGTGACGTTCGAAACTCTCACTCTCCGAAGGAGAAACCATGAGAAACGAAGCTTTCAATTTTCACCAATTGTTTCAGTGTCCGTTGGATAAAGCATTTATCCGTCAATTGGATGTCGACGCAAAAACGACCCGAGTAATGGACGACGCAGTCGATAAGATCCGTGACATGTTATACCCTGCACTTCACCAACTTGCGCTTGACGCAGGTGTTCCGTCCCAGTACGCAACTCCACGTTTTCGCATGCAGGGATCAACCGTATACAAAACCCAGAATCAACCCGCCCATATCCCTCCGCAACAGGTAGACGCGGACTTCGGTGTTTATATTGCAGCCGCCTTTATGGACAGCGCATCCAACGGACATGCTGGTAAAAAATATCCGGCCCATGCGCTCGCAAAAGCCTACTTCGAGACCGTCGATACCCTTTTAAAAAGGCTGTGCAATCGTGAAGGCTGGAAGTACGCTGAGGGTAAGAAGCAGAAGGATATTTGCTGTCGGGTTGATCTCAGTCCTGTAGGGGTTGCCGCGCACATCGACGTACCACTTTATGCTGCGCCCAACGAGCAATTCGAAAAGGCACGCACCCTCGATGAGCAAATCGCCAAATCTATCCAATTCGCCGAAGCGCGCGGCAATGTAGCACCGAAAATTGACCGGGAGGGTTGGGACGAATTGACCGTTGTCGTTATGGCTACTCGTTCAGGTGAGTGGTCAGAAAGTGATGTGCAGATCGTCATCCAGCACTTCCGCGCGGCCAGCGACCGCTTTAGTCATCCCTTCGTGTTACGAAAGATTTGGCGGTACATTAAGGCATGGCGTGACTACACCTGGCGCGATGGCGGTGCTCCCTCGTCCGTACTTCTGATGCAGGCTGTCGTGCAGATTTTTGATGCAGACCTTAGGGCCTCTCAAGAATTACTCGACTCAGGACGGGAAGATCGCATTCTCCATCACGTGTTTACTCATCTCGGAGATGTATTGGCCAAAGACGTTTGGGTTCACTGGGGAACCACACCGGAAAACCTCAATACAGCAAACGCTCAGCTCCGGACAGAATGGACTGCCGCCGCAAATGCTTGCCACAAGAGTCTTGACCAGGCGTTGTTTGACGCAACTCTTCAAAACAAACAAGTTATCAATCTGGTTCGGCAGCGGTTCGGGCAACGGATTCCGGATGACGTGACACTGGTGACTTACCTCGCCGTAACTGCCCCTATGGCCCATGCTGCAACGCCTCCTAAGCAGCAGCCGAATCCGCAGGCACGTATCCATCGCACTACGGGCGCCTAATAGGCTGGAAAACCAATGGATGCCGCAGTGAAAGTTATTACGGACGCGGCGGCAGCCCACTGTTTTGTTTCTACCGATCGCCCATCGGGATTTCGAAAGGACAATCTTTCCTCGTCCAGTACACGATTGGATCTCTGGTTCTATGGAACAGTGCATGCTGCCCAAGGACCTGCATCCATCTACTTGCACGTTGCCGACCCATCCTTTATCGAAGCACCACGTGTATATCTCTCGGAAAGGCCTCACTGGCTCAAAGGTTGGCATCCTCACCTCGCGAAATTGGGGCCTAACATGCCAGAGGATCTTTGTTACAGCGACCATGAAAAATATCAGCTCCTTCCCCACAATCCCGCGGCGGCAATAGCTCGCGTCCTTGTAGATGCCGCTGACACCCTCACACGCATTGCCAAGCCCGAAAGCGCCATAGAAGACAGTAAGCGTGAAATAGCTGCCTGGTGGGGTCTCGACGCCCACTTCGGCAGCGCATATATAGATATCGAGCCCACTGCCAATGTACAAACTTGCTTTGCGACCGTTTACAAAGTTGGAGAAAAGTCCCACGCTCTCCTAATCAGCGAGAATACTCAAAGGCTTGCCACGCGACTCGGCGTCATTGGTAAACCGGGAGCCGTGTTCAGCACAGTAATCTACCCCCAAGTGCCCCACCCGCTTTACCTGACGAATGCCGGCACACCGTCGACCGAAAGCGAAATTCAGAAATGGCTTAAGAAAATATCATCTCATGCGTACGAGCATTGGCATAACCAACTTTTGAAGCAAGAAACCTATCGCAAAGAAATAGGTTTGCATCTCTTCCGTACGCAAGGTCAGGTAATCGGATACCTCATGCACGAATCTGCCCGCCGAGCAATGCGAAGAGTTCGCAGCAGACGACAGATGGGAGATTTCTTTCATGACCATATTTATGGAGGTCGGCAGCCAATCCTTCGTATTTCAGCAATGCGATTTGACGAAGAATATTTGGTTCGTAGAAACCTCCGAGCGGGAAGCAAGGACTTCAGGGGAGTCAATATCCTATTGATAGGGTGTGGAGCGATCGGGGGCTATCTTGCTCAAAGCCTTGTTCAACTTGGCGCGGGAATTCCGCTGAATCTCACGAGAGGTTCGCTCACACTTTGCGACAGGGAGACATTTCAAAATTCGAACATCGGACGCCACATACTCGGCTTTCGCTATCTTGGGCTTACAAAAGCCTCTGCCCTCAAAGCACACCTTGCAGAGTTCAGGCCAAGTGCTGAAATAAAGGCAGAGCCTCACCCGTTTCATGAACTTGAGTCTCGATTAGACGAATTTGATGTCATTGTTGACGCGGGTGGATATGAGTCCTTATCTCGCCACCTTTCAAAGCTGACTCGGCAAAGTTCGTGGTTTCGTCGTGGTCGTGCCTTATTGAGTGTATGGATAGAGGGGCAAGGTGGGGTTACGCGTTGCCTGTTGCAAGATAATGCACATGCAGCATGCTACGACTGCATGTGGAACTACAATTCCACTACAGCCCCAAGTCAGAGACATAAAGCATATACCGACCCTAGGTGGACTGAGATGAGAGGCGACGGATATGCAACCATGACCCCCTATGCTGTTTCCGCCCCACAGACTGCGGCCGCCTTGGCAATTGATGCACTTCTGGACTGGCGGGCGGAATCGCCATCGCCTCGATTTCGCTCCCGGAGCGCAGAAGGGTCTGGCATTACGGCGTCTTTCGCAAAAGATCTGGAGCGCGGAAAAGCATGTCCAGGATGCAGCACATAACACTGAAGTTTGGGGAGCATCAGATTGCCATTAGAACCGCCGTCCTACAATACATAGCGGAGTTCTGCCAACACGACCATGCAAGTCGAGAAGGATGCGGGATATTACTTGGCTACGCATGGGATCAATTCTTTGACATCGTCGCCGCGACCCCTCCCCAAATTACGGATCAACGGTCTCGTTGCAGTTATCAGAGAGATACTCGAGGGCATCTTTCTATTGCCAAAGATATTTGGCGTAAATCCGGCGGCAAGATTGGATACTTGGGCGAATGGCATACTCACCCGCAGAGGATTCCATCCCCATCGCACAGGGATTTGAGTGAAGCGCTTAAGATTTCACGTAAGAATGAGGCACCGATTCTCTCGTTGATTTTGGGCACAACGCATGGCTGCGGATTTATGGCTTTCGCCAATGAGTTGAGCCACGTAAAGCGCTTTCGCTTGCAACTGGCGCTGACTAGGCCTATGGCTGATCTGACTACTTTTTCTGGCAAGGTCTGGTAATCCCCCATTTTTAGCATCAGCTAGAAGTGGGCTCCTCCCGCGACAGCTTCCATGGTCTACCTCCGATCCTGTCTGTCGCTCTCTGCGATTGGTTATGTGGTTTTAATCGCAGAGATTACTATAACATATTGATTTTATTTATATTTTATGGATTCGCGTAAGAGCGGTCATGCTGCAGTGAGGGCATCATGCTGCGGATTTTTGCCACCCGCGCCGGATCGATCTCGGCATGGATGATACCCGGCTCTTCGCCGCCGTCGGCCAGCACTTCGCCCCAGGGATCGACGATCAGGCTGTGGCCGTAGGTCTGGCGGCTGCCCGGATGCTCGCCGCACATCGCCGGCGCCAGGATGTACGCTGCCGTTTCAATGGCACGCGCCTTGAGCAGCGTGTGCCAGTGCACTTTGCCGGTCTGCCGCTGGAAAGACGACGGCACCGCAATGAATTCCGCGCCGCCTTGCGCCAGCGTGCGATACAGGTGCGGAAAACGCAGGTCATAGCAAATGGTCATGCCGAGTTTCCCCCACGGCGTTGCGGCAATCACCGCGCGCTCTCCGGGACGGTACGTTGACGATTCGCGGATCACCTTGCCGTCGGGCAAGGTGACGTCGAACATGTGGATTTTGTCGTAAGTGCCCGCGATGCTGCCGTCGGCGGCGATCAGGAACGAGCGGTTGACAATGCGCTCCTCGCCGGTCTTCAGCGTCAGCGAGCCGATCAGCAGCCAGACGTTCAGCATGCGCGCAAGGTTCTGCAACTCCGCCAGCGGCGCGCCGCCGTCCGCCGGCAACGCCTGCTCACGCATCACCCGTCCGCTGCCATCCATCATCAGACAGTATTCCGGCGCCAGCACGAATTGCGCCCCCTGCCCCGCGGCCTCGCGCACCATGCCCTGTAGCGCAGCGAGATTCTGTGCGAGATCGTTGCCGGTATTGAGTTGCAGGCAGGCAGCGCGGAACGGCGCGGTCATGATTGTTAACAGGCCCTGGTCTCCGGGAATGACGGTGAATGGCGGCGGATGGCGCCGCGCAGTCGCATGCGCTGGCCGGAGCGGCAGAACTCAAACCAGCAACCGCCTGCACCCCGCCGGGCGCAGTTTACAGGAGGTCGTTATTGATCAACAACCCGTTGCATGGCGTTCATTGCGAATGATGCATCACTCCGCCTGCCGGTCGGTCCTGTAATCGAGCGGCCAGCAGCGCATCAGGCGTTCGATCACGTTGTAATCCAGATCGTGCGAAAAGCAGCGCCATGCCGGCTGCGATTTGTCGAATCTGCCGAGACGCTGAAAGCGCACGGTTACGGCCCCCGTCCCCAGCTCGGCGTCGGCATAAAGCCGGGATTGTTCCTCAGCATCTTCATCCTCCGGATATACCAGCCATTCGCGCGCGAAGGTGAACTGCAACTGATCAAGCTCGCGTGCCATCGCATCTTCAATCGGCAAGGCCGGATCGAGCGCGCCTCGCGGCGAGTCGTGATCCTGGACCCAGCCGCCAAGCAAATCGCCGCCACGGGTGGTCAGGAACGCCCGCTCGTGCGTCGTGTAGTAATTTTCGAGCAGGAAAAAGCACGGCGGGTATGCGGCGTTCGCATCGCGCCCCACCCACCAGCCGCAGACGTCGTCGCCCCGCACCAGATAAACTACTGCGCAAAGCAACCCCCCGCCGCGCGGCGCATAGGCGATAAAGCATTCGCTGGTGGAGTGTGCATTCATGACGGGGACGGCACTTGCTCTCATGCTAAGCACAGGCTTATCGTTGATGTTGATGTGGATCAACAACCGCGAAAACCCGCTTCAACAGACTTCATGAATGGCGACCGATACCATCATCAGTAAACTTCCCCGCAGCGTAGTCATGCTCGGGCTGGTAAGCTTCGCCATGGACCTTTCTTCGGAAATGATCCATGCGCTGTTGCCGCTTTTTCTGGTGACGGTGCTCGGCGCCAGCGCCCTGTCGGTAGGCGTGATTGAAGGCGTCGCCGAGGCCACCGCCGCGATCGCCAGGGTGTTTTCCGGTGCGATCAGCGATTGGCTGGGCCGCCGCAAGCCGCTGCTGTTATTGGGCTATGGACTTGCCGCGCTCACCAAGCCGTTGTTTCCGCTCGCCACCGGCATCAGCGAAGTGCTCTTCGCGCGCTTTGTCGATCGTATCGGCAAAGGCATACGCGGCGCACCGCGCGATGCCCTGATCGCCGATATCACGCCGCCGCCTTTGCGCGGCGCCGCTTACGGGCTGCGGCAGTCGATGGATACCGCCGGCGCGTTTGCCGGGCCGCTGCTGGCGCTGGCGCTGATGGCCGCGACCGCGGACAACTTCCGCCTGGTGTTCTGGTTTGCGGTGATTCCCGCGTTCGTATGCGTTGCGCTGATCGTATTCGGCGTGCATGAACGCACACCGGCCCACGAAACCGGGCGCCCGCGCGCAAGCCGGCCGTTTCCGGTCCAGCGCAGCGAAATCGCGCGACTGCCGCGGCTGTTCTGGAAAATCACGGCGCTGGGCACGGTGCTGACGCTGGCGCGCTTCTCCGAAGCGTTCCTGCTGCTGCGCGCGGAAAGCACGGGGCTCGCCGTAACCTGGGCGCCCGCGATGCTCATTGTGATGAATGTGGTGTACGCCGCCAGCGCTTATCCTCTCGGCGCGCTCTCCGACAGGATCAACCGCAAGACGCTGCTGGCCGGCGGTATCGGGCTGCTGATTGCCGCCGATATCACGCTCGCGCTCGCCGCGAATGCCTGGGACGTCGGCGCGGGCGCCGCATTGTGGGGGCTGCACATGGGCGCAACGCAGGGCCTGATGACCGCGATCGTTGCCGACACCGCGCCCGGCGATCTGCGCGGCACTGCGTTCGGCCTGTTCAATCTCATCACCGGCATCGCCCTGCTCGCCGCCAGCGTCATCGCCGGCATGTTGTGGACGCTGTCCGGCCCGGCAATGACGTTCTATGCCGGCGCGGTGTTTGCGGCAGTGGCGCTCGCCGGCTTGCTGACCACCACTCTGCATCACCATTAAAATATGTTTAAAAACAAATGGTTATGCATGATCCCTGCACGGGCCGCGCACGCGCAGGAATAGCATTGGTGTACAGCTTGTCCGGTGGCAGCGGCGGCACAGCGCCCGGCACGATGGATGTCATTGGTCACCGGATGAAAATAAACAGTTGTCCAGCTTGTTTGAGTCGTATGAAAAGTGCGGCTCATTTCCGAATTTTCTGTTCGTGCGACTGCTCCCTGGCCACGATGCGCGCGATATTGGTCAATTCCTCGGCCAGCACCTCAACCAGATCATCGATCGTCACAATGCCCACCAGCCGGTTGTCCGCATCCACAATGGGCAACCGGCGCACGCCCTTGAAGCGCATGACTTCGATGGTTTCAAGCACGCCGTGACTTTCCGGTACTGTAGCCAGGTCCTGCGACATGATGTCACCGGCGGTAATGACCTTGGGGTCAAGATCCATGGCATCGATTTCAACCACGATGTCGCGGTCGGTCAGTATTCCCACCGGCATGCGCTTGCCGCTGTCCTCATCGACAACCACGAGGCTGCCGACATGGTAATGGCGCATCAGCTTGCATGCCGCATGCACCGTGACGTCCCGGTTCACGTAAACAACTTCCCTGTTGCAGATTTCTCCAATGGCCATGATGCACCTCCATTTCACTGCCGGCGCCCCGGCCAGACGCCATCCATACTGCGCCACACCATCCTGATGCATTCAGGTTTTACAGCGTCGGCGTGCCCTCATGCGCATAAACGCGCTCGCGCTGCTGCTGGCAGCGCACGCAGCGCTTTGCGGTCGGGTATGCAGCCAGACGCTCATAATCCACCGCATCGTCACAGTCGATGCAAACGCCATAAACTCCCTTCCGCATACGATCGCGCGCCGCTTCAATGTCGCGCAATTCACTGATGTGACGGTCAATGAATGCCGCATCCATGTCGATCAGCGCACTCGCGAGCGATTCATCGGCGATGTCGGTTACCGTCCCCGCCAGATCGCGGTAATGCTGCGTATCGGATGCCGCAAGCTCTTCGCGTATCTGCAGCGCCAGCGCACGCGTGCGATCCGTCAATCGCAGCGTCAGTTCCTCGATTTGCGGCATGGTCAGATGTCTCATGATGCCCCCGGATTGATGCTTTTTTCATGCTAAATCATGTCTCCGGCTGGAGGTTGATCCATGTCAATGGGAGAGTTTCCGAATTTGATGTACTGCAACCGGATGCCGTTTTCGTGAAATGGTGCAGGAATCATGCTTCCATCGCCCGTCATGACAGAATCAGCACCGCTGATTGCGGCACTGCGGTCTCCCGCGTGCTACACGCATCCGGTCAAGCATATTGAAGTGCTGGAGACCCATATTTCATGGGTAATACTGACCGGGGAGCATGCCTACAAAATCAAAAAACCGGTCAATCTCGGTTTCCTCGACTTCAGTACGCTCGAAGAACGGCGCCGCTGCTGCGTGGAGGAGTTGCGACTGAACCGCCAGTTTGCACCTGCGCTTTATGAAGCGGTGGTAAAAATCACCGGCAGCCCTGACGATCCGCGCATTGGCGGTGACGGGGCGGCCATTGAATACGCAGTCAAGATGCGTGAGTTTCCGCAAAGCGCACTGGCCAGCCGGTTGCTGACAGGCGGCGCCATCACCGATGCGCAAATCGATGCGCTCGGATTGCGTATCGCAGAATTTCATGCCGGTGCCGGGGTTTCCGCGCGCGGCAGTCCTTACGGCACGCCCGAGGCAGTAATCAATCCCGTACGCGAAAACCTGATACAGCTCAAACGCCTGTTGCCGGAAACCGCAGATCAGGCACGCCTGCATGAACTGCACATATGGATCGAGCGTGAATATGACGCTCTCCGCACGAAATTCACGGCACGTCAGGCCGAAGGCCGCGTGCGCGCATGCCACGGCGATCTGCATCTGGGCAATATCGTGATGCTTGATGGCCAGCTCACGCCATTCGACTGCATCGAATTCAACCCGGCGCTGCGCTGGATCGACGTCATGAACGAGACCGCATTTCTGGTCATGGATCTGACGGACCGCGGCCGTACGGATTTCGCGTATCGTTTTCTGAACGCTTATCTGGAAGCAACCGGCGATTACGCAGGACTCGAAATTCTGCCCTTCTATCTGGTCTATCGCGCCATGGTGCGCGCAAAAGTGCATGGATTGCGCGCCATGCAGGACGGGGTTGCCGCCGCCGAGCGCACTCGGTTGCTCGATGTCAGCAGAAGCTACGTCGAGCTCGCGCAACGCTGCGCATACGACATGCGCGGTGAACGCCCCGCATTCATTTTGATGCATGGCGTTTCAGGATCGGGTAAAAGCGCCGCCGCACGGGCGCTTGCCGGAAGAATCGGCGCGATCCGCCTGCGCTCCGATATCGAGAGAAAGCGGCTGAACGGCCTCGCGCCGCTGATGCCCAGCGGCTCGAAGCTCGCATCAGGTATTTACACGCCCGATCTCACACTGGCCACTTACGGCCGCCTGCTGGATCTTGCGCGCATGGCCGTAAAGGCCGGCCATGCCGTCATCATTGACGCCGCGTTCCTGAAGCGCTGGCAGCGCGATCTGTTTCGCCGCACGGCACAAGCAAGCGGAATCCCGTTCGTCATCGTCAATGTGACGGCGCCCGAGCCGATGCTGCGTGCGCGTATCGCAGCCAGGGCGGCCGCGGGCGGCGATCCTTCCGAAGCAAGTCAGGCGGTACTCACGCGGCAGCTTGCCCGGGCCGATGTACTCACCGCGGATGAATTGCCCGGGACGCTGCGCATCGATACCTCGCATGCCGATGCGGAATCGTCATTGCCCGAGGCCGGCGAAAAACTGCGCATGCGGCTGGTCGCCGCAAGACCGCAGGCCGCGCGCGCCTTTGCGTTATCCTGATTTATTGTTTAAAAACAATTAGTTATAAAACTCTGTCGCCAGGCAGGAGCACTTCCGTCATTCACCATGCGCGCTCATGGCGAACTCAGATGACGCAGGAACCACTGACGCGCAAGCAATGCCACCTGTTCCATGGTGCCGGGCTCTTCGAACAGATGCGTTGCTCCCGGAACGATGTCGAGCCGCCATTCGCAGCCAAGGCTCGCGGCCGCACTCCGGTTCATGCCGATCACCGGCTGATCGTCGCCGCCCACGATCAGCAGCGTCGGCGCACGCACTGCGGGCAGCGCATCGCCGGCCAGATCGGGCCGCCCGCCGCGCGATACCACGGCCTCCACTTTTTTTGGCCGCGCAGCAGCCGCGCAAAGCGCCGCTGCCGCTCCTGTACTGGCCCCGAACAATCCCAGCGGCAGATTCGCCGTGGCCCTGGTTGATGCCAGCCAATCGACGGCGCCGGCAAGACGCCCGCACAGAAACCCGATGTCGAAACGCAGATGCCGGGTGACCTCATCGATGCGCGCTTCCTCCGCGGTCAGCAGGTCAAACAACAGCGTGCCCAATCCCGCTTCATTCAGAAATTCAGCTACGGCATGATTGCGCGGACTGAGCCGGCTGCTGCCGCTGCCGTGAGCAAAGGCCACCACACCTGTCGCCTTTGCGGGGACCGTGAGCAGCCCCGGCAGCGCCGCATCGGGCGTCTGCACCGTGACTTCCAGATCATGGACCGACGCCGTGCGTTCGCTCAACATCACGCCTGCACTCCCTGCCACGCGCGCGCGAGCAGGCCTTTCACTTCCGCGTCACTGGTCTGCGGAAATTCGTGATACCAGCGCCCTATCGCCATGAACGGCTCCGGCGTTGCGAGGCACACCACTTCGTCAGCCTCCCCCCTCAGGACATCCACCGTTTCCGCCGGGGCCAGAGGTACCGCCACCACGATCCTTGCCGGAGCTTGCGCACGCACCGCCTGCACCGCGCTGCGCATCGTGGCTCCGGTGGCCAGACCGTCATCGATCAGAATCACGCGCTTGCCGCGCAACTGCGGCGGCGGCCGGCTGCCGCGATAGGCCTGCTGGCGCCGGTCAAGCTCCCTGCGTTCACGCTGTTCCACCGCGGTGATGACATCGTCGGAAATACGCAAGGCCTGCACTACATCCCTATTCAGGACTCTGATGCCGCCCTGCCCGATGGCGCCCATGGCCAGTTCCTCCTGGCCCGGGGTGCCGAGCTTGCGCACCAGCATCAGATCCAGCGGCACCTGCAGGGCATCGGCAACCTCGCAAGCCACCGGCACGCCGCCACGCGGCAGGGCGAGAATGATGACATCACCGCCATTGGCATACTGCGGCAAGGCCTGCGCCAGCAACTGTCCCGCCTGCCTGCGGTTTTGAAAGGGCAGCAACGATGAGTGGATTCCCGCCATGGCCATGCGCTCCCGAAAAAGACACGGAAATCATGAAGCCGCTCGCGCAGGAGATGTTGACTTAAGTCAACGTCCGGCAAGAAGCTGGACATCGTGGACGAAAAGCGCGGGCAAGCCTTGTGGCAGTGTGTCCAGCCGTGACATGGCGTTACACTTGAGCGTGCGTCGCAGGCACGGGTGCTTCGCCACATTCTCCGTATCACAGTCTTCTGACAGGCCATTCATGAACAGCCACGATCTGCATTACCTCTCGATTGCCGACGCCGCGCGGCTGATCCAGTCCGGCAAACTTTCACCGGTGGAGCTGGCGCAGGCGCTGCTGTCACGCATCGGCCAGCTGGATCACCGTGTGCAGGCCTTCATCACGCTGACAGCGGATCGCGCGCTCGCGGCCGCGCGCAGCGCCGAGCAGGAAATCCGGAGCGGCCAGTATCGCGGCCCGCTGCACGGCATTCCCTTCGGCCTGAAGGATATTTACGACACCGCGGGCCTGCTGACTTCGGGCGGCTCGGCGATCTGTGCCGACAATGTACCCGCCCAGGATGCGACGGCCACGCGCAAGTTGCTGGAAGCCGGCGCCATCCTGCTCGGCAAGCTGCAAACGCATGAGTTCGCGCACGGCGGGCCTTCCTTTGATCTGCCCTGGCCGCCGTCGCGCAACCCCTGGGATCTGTCGCGTTTTACCGGCGGTTCGTCGAGCGGCTCCGGCGCGGCGCTGGCCGCAGGCTTCATGCCGGCAGCGATGGGCTCTGATACTGGCGGCTCGATCCGCGGGCCGGCGTCGTTCTGCGGGATCACCGGCCTGATGCCCACCTACGGGCTGGTAAGCCGCGCCGGTGTGATTCCCAATTCCTTCACTTTCGATCACTGCGGGCCGATGGCGCGCAGCGCCGAGGACTGCGCGATCCTGCTGCAGGCCATTGCCGGCTACGACGCCGCCGATCCGGGCAGCATCCGCCACCCGGCTGTCGATTTCCGCGGCGCGCTCGGCCGGCCGGTGCGCGGCCTGCGCGTCGGCGTGCTGCGCCATTACTGGGAAGAGGATATTCCGGCGATTCCGGAACATGCCCGCGCGCTTGAAGAAGCAGTGAAGGTGTTTGAAGCGCTGGGGGCGACGGCGAACCCCTGCCGAGTCCAGCCGGTGCAGGAGGGCTTCGACATCAAGGTGGTGATCGCCGAGAGCGAAATCTTTTCGATACACCAGGAAAACCTGATTCGCAGCCCGGAGAAATTCGGCCGCGATTTCCTCGGCCGCGCGCTGCCGGCCTGCGTGTTCCAGTCGGTGGATTATGTGCAGGCGCTGCGCGAGCACCGACGCTACCTGGCGGAGCTGCGGCCGGTGTTCGAGCGCTTCGACGTGCTGCTGGCCAGCGGTTTCGGTCCCGCGCCGCGTTTTGAGGATTACCGCTCTGAAAATTTCTGGCTGAAGAGCAATGTCTGCACGCCTGCGAACACCGGCCGTACGCCGGCGCTCGCACTGCCCTGCGGTTACACCAGCGGCGGTTTGCCGCTGGGCATGCAGTTGATCGGCCGGCCGGGTGATGACGCGCGCGTGCTGCAGGCCGGCCATGCCTTCCAGCAGGCCACCGACTGGCACCTGCGCCGCCCGCCGCTGACCGCCGGCGCAGCGCTGCCCGCGCCGGATCTGCAGGCCAACGAGCCCAGGCCGTCAGCGCTCAGCGCGGCCATGCAATCCCACGTCGAACAGATGGCGCTGCAGGCGGGCCTGAAGCTCGATGAGCGGCAGATGATGATCCTGATGGAGACAGCGCCGCACGCGCTGGCGATGGTCGCGCGCATGCGCAAGCCGCGCGGGCGCATGGAGCAGCCGTCGCTGGTGTTCCGCTTCGATTGAGCTGCTGCGGCCCGCTCAGCAGCCGGACAGTACGGCCTCGGCCCAGGCCGCGTCGCGGTAGAGGCCAATGTCGTTGCCGCAGGCGGCGATGAGTTGCACGCCCACCGGCAGGCCGGCCTGCCCGAGGCCGCAGGGCAATGTCATGCACGGCATCTGCAACAGGGTCCACATCAGGCCGAAGGTGGGCTCGCCGGTGCCGGCAATGTCCGGCGCTTCGCTGGGCGCGCTCGGCGCCATCAGCAGTTCATAACCGGACATGGCGTCTTCCATCCAGCTCTGGCAGCGTTTCATCAGCGCGACGGCGGTCTCGTACGTCTGCCGCGTGACCTGTCCGCCGGCAGCGATGCGCCGGGTCAGGCTGTCGGAGATCAGCTCCGGATGACGGATGCGCTCGTGGCTGAGCGCGCGGAAAAATTCATAGGCACTCAACCGGATCTGCACATCGTTGAGTTCGGCGAATTCGGGCGGCAGTTCCATTTCAACCACCGTTGCGCCAGCCTTTCGAAAGCGCTCGGCGCATTGCAGCAGCGACTGCTGCACCGACGGCGATGCTTCGCTCCACCACGGCGTGCGGCACAGGCCGATGCGCGGCGTCTTGCCGCCTTTGAAAGAGGCCGGACCGACAGGCAACCCCGACAGCAGCGCGGCCAGCATGCCGGCATCGGTGACGGTGCGCGACAGGATGCCGATGGTGTCGAGCGATTCCGCCAGAAACTTCATGCCCGCGCGATTGATCAGGCCGAAGCCCGGCTTGTAGCCGACGACGCCGCAATACGCGGCGGGCCGGATGACCGAGGATGAAGTCTGCGTGCCCAGCGCGAGGGGCACCATGAAATCCGCCACCGCGGCGCCGGAGCCGCTCGACGAGCCGCCCGGCGTTTGGGTGAGGCGATGGGGGTTGTGTGTCTTGTTGGGATGGCGCGTCGCGAATTCCGTCGATACGGTCTTGCCGAGGATGACGCCGCCGAGTTCGCGGATCTGCGCGACGCAGGCGGCATCGGCCACGGGCCGGTGACCCTGGTAGATCGGCGAACCGTAGCCGGTCGGCATGTCGCAGGTGTCGATGACGTCCTTGATGCCGACCGGAATGCCGTGCAACCAGGATCGCGGCGGCTCGCAGTCCAGCGCCCTCGCCTGCGCCAGCGCCTGTTCGGGATCGATCCAGGCCCAGGCCTGCACGTCGCCCTCGCGCTCCGCGATGCGATCGAGGCAGGCCGAAACGAGGGCCTCCGCAGTCAAGGTGCCGGCGTGAATTGCGGCGCTGGCTTCGGCGGCGGACAGCAGCTGGTGTCCGGCTTGCGGTGGAATCAGGCCTGGGGCGCCGGGCATCGGGATCGTCCGTGTGCGCTCATTCGCCCGTGATGTTTGCGGCCTTGATGACCCTGGCCCATTTTTCCTGTTCGGCGGCCATGATCCTGGCGAATTCGGCCGTCGACATCTTGTTGATGTCGACGCCCTGTTCATTGAGGCGCTTGATGGTGTCTGCGTTGTCCAGCGCAGTACCGACGCCGCCATGCATCGCAGAGACGATCGTCGGCGGCGTAGCCTTGGGTGCGAACACGCCGAACCAGATCTGCGACTGATAGCCGGGCACGCCGGAGTCGCTGATCGTCGGCACGCCGGGCAATGCCGGATTGGGCTTGGGGCCGCCCACGGCAATA
Organism: uncultured Bordetella sp.; assembly: GCA_964486865.1. Lineage (GTDB taxonomy): Bacteria > Pseudomonadota > Gammaproteobacteria > Burkholderiales > SG8-41. The sequence continues at coordinate 7,570 of CAZAOZ010000027.1, read as the reverse complement.
GCCCTCAGGCGCTTGGCGCGGACCTGGCCGATCACCGTCGGGATCGAGCCGAGCTGCATCTGCGTGTGGCCGGCCGCGGTGTCGGCGACGGCGGGGCCGCCGCCCTTGAACGGCACGTGCGTGATGTTGACCCCGGCCATCAGCTTGAACAGTTCGGTGTTCATGTGCGGAAAGCCGCCCACACCGGAGGACGAATACAGCAGTTCGCCGGGCCGCTTCCTGGCCAGCGCGATGAGGTCTTTAACCGAGTTCACCGGCAGGTGCGGATTGACGACGAGCGCGCTGTCGGAAAACCCGATCATGGCGACCGAGGCGAACGAATTGACGAGGTCGATATTCGAGCCCTTGTTGATCAGAAAACCATAGCCCGTCGAAGTAAGCAGGAAGGTGGAGCCATCGGGCGGCTGCTGCGCGGTGAACTGCATGCCGACGATCGCGCCTGCCCCCGCGCGATTCTCGACGATGAACTGCTGTCCGAGGCGCTTGGTCAGGTCGGCCGCCAGTATGCGCGTGACGATGTCGGTGCTGCCGCCGGGCGCCCAGGGCACAACGATGCGCACCGGCCGCTCGGGCCATGCCGCGCTCGCGCTCATGGTGGCAAACACGGCTGTCGCCGCAACTAGCACTGCACCCGCCAACCTGCCTTTTGCAATTGCTTTCATGTGGTCTCCGTTTTTTTCAGGATTACATTGGCGCGCCGTTGCGTCCAGCGACCTTATTCAACCTGCCTCCTCGTTGCAAGAATCAGACCTGCCAGAACCTGTTGTGTCGTTTATTGCTGTATTTGTTGGTGATGGCTTGTTTTGCGGGCTGGCTCAGGCCGGCAGCACCGGACGCTGCGCCGTCCACGCCGTTGCCGCTTCATAAGCCGCACCAACCCGATACACCGTCGCTTCATTATAGGGCGCCGCGACGATCTGGATGCCCAGCGGCAGGCCTTGCTTGCTGAAGCCGGCCGGCACCGCGATGGCGGGACTGCCGGTGACATTGAACGGCGCCCGCGCCTGGCGGCTGTAGATGAATTCGCAGGCTTCCTGATCATCGATGCGGCAGGCCGGGTCGTGTGCGCTCGCGGTGACGATGACGTCGACATCATTGAACAGTGCATGGAATTCCGCGGCGTACTTGCCGCGCATGCGCAGCGCATTGATGTAGTCGCTCGCGCTGTACATCGCGCCATAGAGGAAACGCTGGCGCGTGATGTCGCCGTAATCCTGCGGCCGTTCGCGCAGCCATTTCTGGTGGATGGCATACGACTCCGAGCCCATGATGATGCGGTTGCAGGCCTGGAACTGGCTGAGCGGGACGGTTTTGACTTCGGTCACCTGCGCGCCGAGTTCCTGCATTTTCAGCACTGCGGCATCGACGGCGGCGGCCATTTGCGGGTCAGCCTTGATGTCGTCGTGGTAAAAATGCCGAAGCCATCCGATGCGCACACCCTTCAGACCCTTATGGGTCAGCGCGGTGTAATCGACGCCGGACCGGGCGACGCTGCCCGGATCGAGGCCGTCGTGCCCCGCCAGCACATTGAGCACGGTGGCGTTGTCGTGCACGGTGCGCGTCAGCGGCCCGACATGGTCGAGCGAGAACGCCAGCGGAAATACGCCGCGGCGGCTGACCAGTCCGTACGTGGGTTTGATGCCGGTGACGCCGCACATGGTTGAAGGATTGCGCACGGAGCCGCCGGTATCGGTGCCGATGGCGAAAGGCACGAAGCCGGCAGCAGTGGCGACGCCGGAACCGCTGGATGAACCGCCGCAGAAATAGTCGCGGTTCCAGGGGTTACGCGCTGGCGGCCACGGCAGGTCGAAACAGGGACCGCCGATTGCGAATTCGTGAGTGGAGAGTTTGCCCATGAAGACGGCGCCGGCGGCGCGCAGCCTCTGGGTGACGAAGGCGTCGGCCGTGGCAATGTTGTCTTTCAGGATGGCGGAGTGCGCGGTGGTCGGCAAGCCGGCGTAATCGATGATGTCCTTCAGGCCATAGGGCACGCCATGCAGCGGACCGCGCCAGTGGCCTGCGCTGATCTCGGCTTCGGCACGCCTGGCATCGCTGAGCGCGATCTCCGGCGTGAAACGCAGGAAGGCATTGAGCCGGCCGTCGTGGCGCTCGACCCGGGCGATCAGCGCCTGTGTCCATTCAACCGGAGAGAGTTTTTTGTCGCGGATCAGCGCCGAGGCCTCCGCGATCGACAGATAGGCCAGGTCACTCACAGCAATTGCCCCGTGGCCGGAAGACGAAACACCAGCGCCGGCTCATCGGCGGGCGAAAGTCCGGAGATATCGAGCGCGTCACGCCGCATGTTGGCGACGCGGGCTGCATTGAGCAGCTTGATCAGATCCTGGTCGGACAACTTGCGCAGGCCAAGCTGATCAGCGAGCCTGCGCGCCTCAAGCATATCTGCTACGGAAAGTTTCTCCATGAACCTGCTCTTGACGGTGTATGAAACAGCCTGTTGACGGACTTCGGGCCGCGATAAATACCTGGCAAGAATACTCCGCCGCGCCCTGGCTGTACGATGACTTCGCGCATGTTGGACTCGAATGCCGATGCGGGGGTCGAATGGTCATCGCGAGCAGGGAATTTTCAGCAAACACCGAGCGATTGAACGCTTGTCGGGCCCCCGATACAGTCGCGCATAGGGGAAAAAGTGGTTTGAATTTCCTATACGCCCAGCCTGGGGTCGACGTGCCATCAAGCGCGCTGAAGCCGGTCTTCGGCCATCGAGCGCAGCGTGGCTTCAAAGGCGGCCGTGGTGGCGCGCATCTGCTCAGCCGAAATGGGATACGGCGCACGGCCATCCACGGCATCCACGAAGGCTTCAAGCACAAAGCGCAGACTATCCACCGGGGCAAGCTCGCGCCGCTCGACGGGTTGCCCGGTCATGCGCAGCGCCCATTCAGTTTCCCCCAGCGCTTCAGCCGAGCCCTGGCTGCCGAACACATGCAGCCGCCAGTACATCGGCGTTGCGCGCACCGTTGCCAGCATCCCGCTGGCGCCACTCTCAAATTCATACAGCGCCGTCACGCTATCCAGCGGCGCGGGCTGCGGCTTGCGCACATGCAGCCGCGCATGCACTGTGGCGACCGGCCCCAGCATGCTGATCATCGAATCGAGCACGTGCAGACCCGCGCCGGTCATGCCACCGCCGGGTGATTCCTCTGCATCGTCACGCCAGGAACCCGGCACGACGTGATTCGAGTGTTCATTGCTGAAATGGCCCTCGATGTGCAAAATGTCACCGAGCCGGCCCGACATCACCTGTTCGCGCATCGCCGCCACGGCGGGCCAAAAGCGGCGCTGATGCCCCAACCCCAGCACCACGCCGGCCGCACGGCACGCATCGATCGATGTCTGCGTGCCGGCCAGGGTCAGCGCGAGCGGCTTCTCGCAGAACACATGCTTACCGGCGCGAGCAGCCGCCACGATCTGGCCCGTGTGCAGCGAATGCGGCGTGGCCAGCACCACGGCCTTCACCCGCGGGTCACTCAGCACATCGTTAAAATCGCTGCTGACCGGGAAACCATGCTGGGCGCCGAAGGCACGTGCACTTTCCAGTTCCATCGCAACACCGCGGACAAAATGCAGGCGCGCACTTTTTCCCTGCACGGCGTTCACCAGGTTTTGTCCCCAGCGTCCCAGGCCCACAATGGCAGCGTTTAATGTGACCATGGCTTACTCCGAACCGAGGATTGTGCAAAAATTGCGTTTGTAGCGCTTGTTACGTTTGTTGCGTCCAAATGCCCGCATCTCATACCACTCCTCCTTCAATCCTGCCACAGAACCCATTTTACAATCTTGACTGAACCTATCATTGACGCGCATCACCACATCTGGCGCGCCCGGCGCGTGCCCTGGTTGAACGGCCCTTTGCTGCCGCGCATTTTTGGCGATTACACCGCCATCCGTGGTGACTATCCTGTCGAAGCGTATTTGGCGGATGTCCGTCCGCTGGGCATCGTCAAATCGGTTTACATACAGGTGAACGTTGCACCTGGCGATGAACTGGAAGAAGTGGCGTGGGTGCAATCGGTGGGCGATGCACACGACTTTCCGCACGGCATCATCGGTTACGCCGATCTTTGCGCAGCGGATGTCGCCGACACGCTCGACCGCCAGGCGGCACACAAAAATCTGCGCGGCATCCGGCAGCAATTGCATTGGCACGAAAAACCGCTGTATCGCTTTGCCTCACACGCGGACCTGATGAACGATGCGCGGTTTCGCACGGGCATGGCCGAACTGGCGCGGCGCGGCCTGCTGTTCGAGTTGCAAGTATTTTCATCGCAGATGGCGGACGCGGCGCGTCTGGCACGGGATTTTCCCGGCGTGCCATTTGTGCTGCTGCACGCCGGCATGGCGGAAGACACCACGACAGAAGGCTGGCAACGCTGGCGCGAAGGCATGCGCCTGCTGGCCGCGTGTCCGAATGTCAGCGTAAAACTTTCCGGCCTGGGCACCTTTGCGCGCGCCTGCTCGGTGGCCTTATGGAAGCCGGTGATCGAAGAAACCCTGGCGATCTTTGGTCCGGCGCGCTGCCTGTTCGGCAGCAACTTCCCCATCGAAAAATTGTGGACAACGTACAGCGAGATTGTTTCAGTCACGCTGGCGTGTCTCGGCAGCCTGTCACCGCAGGAGAAGCGCGCGGTGATGCACGATAACGCGCAGCGCGTGTATCGTCTGTAGAAACCGTCTGACGCGCGCCCTTAGAGCGTCTAACAAAATGAATCAACAGGCCCGCAGTTCATGCTTCGACTTCGGCCAAACAGCGGCCCACGCTCAGCACGAACGGCTATTTTTTCCCGTTCGCCCTGAGCGTAGCGCAGCGAAGTCGAAGGGCGAACGCTCATTTTGTTAGGCACTCTTAGCGTCCTTAGCGTCCTTCGATTTTGCCGATGCTGCGCACATCGCGGTTCAGCCGCTTCAATTCATCGGCGTACCACGCCTGAAGCGCATCGCCGTCGAGAAAATCGACGGTCACGTTGATCTTCGCCATCGCGGCTTTGAAGTGCGGGTCATCCGCGCCTTCGCGTATCGCCGCCTGCCAGGTCTTAAGTATCGCAGGCGGTGTTTTAGCCGGTGCAAAATAGCCTGCCCACAGCGTCAGTTCCGCGTCATAGCCCGCCTCCTTCAGTGTCGGCGTTTGCGGCAGCGCTGCGGCACGCCGCGGCCCCGTCTGCCCCAGCAAGCGCACGCGGCCGGAGCTGATATGCGGGCTCACCACCCCGGCGGGCGCAAAGGTCGCCATCGTATGGCCGCCCAGCACGGCGATCATCGCCGGCCCGGCGCCGTTATAAGGCGAGTGCAGCGTATTGATGCCTGTGACACGCGAAAGCAATTCCATCGCGATGTGCCCACTGGCGTACATCCCCGACGAAGAATAGCTGATGTCCCCTGGGCGCTTTTTTGCCAGCGCTACAAATTCATTCACCGTCTTGACCGGCAAACTGGTGTGCACCACCAGCAGCAAGGGATCAGCAGTCACGCGCGAAATCAGCGTCAAATCATCGACCGCATACGGCAAGGGGCGGCCCAGCGCCGCTTCGGTGATGGGAATCAGCACGTGCGTTACAGTATTCAACAGCAGCGTGTAACCGTCGGCAGGCGCTTTTGCCACAAAAGCGCCGCCCACCGCACCGCCCGCGCCCACGCGCCCCACCACAGCCACCGGCTGCTTGAAGCTGCGGCGCAATGAATCCTGCATGCCGCGCGCGATGATGTCCGACATGCCGCCGGGGGCGTTAGGGTTGATCACCGTCACGGGCTTTGACGGAAACGGATCTTGCGCGTGCGCCTGCACCATCATCAGCGCCAGCGACAACGCGGCTACAATGCGTGATTTCATGAGAGTCCCTTTGCCGTAAATTCATTCATCACGTCACAGGCGATCCGGTGGGCTTCATTCGCGGCGGGGATGCCGCAATATAGCGCCACCAGCAGCAGCACCTCGCGGATTTCCTCGTGCGTGCACCCGTTGTTCAGTGCGCCGTTCATATGCACACGAAACTCCTGCGAGCGATTTGCCGTCGCCGTGATCGCCAGCACGGCAAGACTTTTGTTTTTCAGCGGCAGATCGGGACGGCTCCAGATGTCGCCATAGGCATACGCGTTGATAATGTTTTGTAGCGGCTCACCGAATGCGCCTAACGCGTTAACACGCTCATCCACGGCAGGATTGCCGAACATTTTGCGGCGCAATTGTAATCCGCGTTCGTACAGCACTTTCACGTCCATCACGCCCCTCCTGGGTAAGGAATTTAAACCACTTTTCTTCAGCAGTCTCAACTTATCCCGGCCTCACCAACCGGTCAAGCGTATAGGAAATTCAAACCACTTTTTCCACTATGCGCGACTGTATCGGGGCCCGACAAGCGGTCAATCGCTCGGTGTTTGCTGAAAATTCCCCGCTCGCGATGATCATTCGACCCCCGCATCGACCCGAATCGCCTCACGCCGAGGCACTCCGAGCGCTTCGCGCAAGCGTGGGCCGGGCCGGATCGTCAGCCCCGTTGCAGAACCATTCTTGCCGCAAGGATCAGGCCGCCTGGAAGAGGGCCAGCGGGCGCGGTAGGTGATCGCGGATTCGCGGGGGTCGACAGCATTGCCATCCATTCCGAGGATTCCGACGAGGGTGAAGAGCTGCAATCCAAGTGGGATGTCTATTGGCCCGGCCCGCAGATCAACACCTTCGATATCGTCGAGAACCTGGCGCTGAGCCCGCACCTGTCGGCGCGGCTCGAGGTGGGTCGGGCAGATGCGAATGCGTTCGGGTTTTAGCGAGTGGCCGGAATTCAATCCCGCTGCAGTGCGCACGCCGGCGCGTAAGTCAGTTGGCTTTTGAATCAGGAATTGTGGTCGGCGCCGACCTGGGGTTCCGGCCGCTTCCACAGCCACAGCGCGACGGCGAGCAGGCACGCACCGACCACGGCCGTGGCGGGTTTTGCGCCGATGAGCAGTGCCGAGATCACGAAGCTCGCAGCCATGCCCCAGGCGGCCATGCGCTTGCCGCGTCGTGAGATGCAGCCGCCGTTTTCCCAGTCGCGCAGCGGCGAGCCATATTTGGGGTGCTGCAGCAGCCTGGCCTTGAGTTCAGGAGCGCCTTTGCCCCAGGCCCAGACGCCGATGATGAGGAATACCGTGGTCGGCATCAGCGGTATGAAAACGTTTATGAATCCGATGCTTACGCTCGCGGTTCCGAGCGTGCGCCACATCCACACGCGCACCGGCCTGGCCACCGGGCAGGCGATTTCGGCAGGCGCGACAGTGGCGTTGAGGGGCCGGTTCATGGGGGGATCGGCGATATTCGTCGCCATTTAACGGCCGGTTTTGCTGCGGCTTGAGCGGCGCGGCGGTGTGCAGGCAGAAATAGGGTGTCGATCCGTCCTTAAATTGAAAAGTAACAGTGTGCGTCTGCAAATGGCTGTGGATTCAAACCGAATCGCAGAAATAAAAAAAGGGCTCCTTGCGGAACCCTTTGATTTGACTGGTCGGGGCGAGAGGATTTGAACCTCCGACTGTTGGCGCCGGTTGAATTTTGACCACCTGTGCCGGTTGAATTTTGACCAGGGGC
>CAZAOZ010000026.1:0-42150 GCA_964486865.1 uncultured Bordetella sp. | reverse complement strand
CCTTGTCCGCCGATTTCTTGGCGGCCTCGGCCACGATGGGCTTGTAGGACTCGCCGTGAATCATGATCTGCCATCGCCCTTCACGCAGATAGCGCCCGGTTTTCGGGTCCTTCATGATGGGCAGGCCCCACTCTTCGAACTGATGCACCGTGGAGTCAACGTGACGGGCCATGTCGAACAGCAGGTCTTCGCGCACCATCCCCATCAGGTCGATACGGGCATAGCGGACATGATCCTCCGGCTTGTTCTCGCCCCAACGGGTGCCCATGTAGCAGTTGATTGCATAAAGCCCCTGGGCGACCGCACCGGAGCGATCGATATTGGCCTTCTCGGCAATGACAATCTTCTTGTCCTGCCCCCAGAACCTGGCCTCCCATGCGGCGCCAGTGCCGCCAAGGCCTGCACCGACAACCAGAATGTCGATGCCATCTTCGACGATCGTATCGTAAGCCATTAGTAAGCCACGCCTTTCTTCATCTTCAGACCATTGGACTTGAGCGTATGCAAACCGCCGTCATCCATGCGGATCCACTTCGGTTCGTTGTACAGCAGCTCGCTGTCACGCATTTCCTTGCTGGGTCCGGGAACATCAGCAAGCTTGGGTATCGCCGTTCCCCAGGGTTTGGTGGTAATGGGCGACAGGAAGTTCTTTTCCGTACCGTTGCGGAATTTGATCCTCCAGGCGATGGTGCCTTTCTCTTCGTCGCGCTGGACACGCACGCTGTGACCGAGCGGGGCAAAGTCGGCATATCCGCGCACATCGATTGCATTCTGCGGACAAGCCTTCACGCAGGAGTAGCACTCCCAGCACATGTTGGGCTCGATGTTGTAGGCACGGCGATACGTCTTGTCGATGTGCATGATGTCGGACGGACAGATGTCGACGCAATGTCCGCATCCGTCGCACCTTGTCATATAGACGAAGGTAGGCATAAGTCGGCTCCTTGATGTGTTCTGATTCTAGTAGTGGCGTGGCGGTTCGCGCTTGATGCCAAGCCCCATGTCCATCGGAGCGTCTCTCAACAATTCCATGGAGTGTTTTTTCTGTTGCTCGGGATCGTCACGGGTCTGCGTCGGCAAATTCTCGGCTGTGCCATTGGCCTTGGTCACTCTTTTCTCGAAGGCCGCAGCGGGCTTGAAGAACATGTGGGCGAACTTGGACCAGGGCACCGAGCCGAACAGCACCGTCGTGGCAATGATGTAGAGCCCGAAGAACACGTTGGCGCCGGCGCCACCCCTGGTCTGCAGGAAGGCCCAGATCAGACCCAGGGTTACGCTGGCCAGCAGCGAGAGAATGAACAGATCCGCGCGCATCAGGCGGAAAGGCGAGCCGCCCTCGGCGGCGACGTCGACCCGGATGAAAAACCAGAACCAGTAGCCGCCGACGCAAGTCATCAGGCCGCCGATCCACCACAGTTGCGGCACGATGGCGGGCGCAACCGTCGCGGAAGTCGGATAGCAGAACACCATGAGGCCTGTAGCGACCACGTAGAACACGAATCCGTACATGGTCAACAGATGCGCTATGCGGCGACGCTGGTTGCAGAATTCTCCGGAGGTCAGCACATCGACCACGCCGGTTTTGACGGCGATCGAGACCATTTCGCCGCCACTGACCTGCTTCGCACTTTTGCGCTGGGATTTGCGCCAGTTTTCGAAGAAATACCTGGCGCTGCCCTTGTGAATGACATCGAACAGCGTCCCTGCCGCCACCAGGACGATCATGAGGAGCACATAGGTCTGCATGACAGCGGGCGACAAGGTCGCAGACAGCTCGGCAAACGGATTACTGGTAAACATCATTCCCCCTCTGTGGAACGCCAATTTTAAACGGCGCAGGAGCGGCGCAGGCAAGAAAAAGGTTATGCGGTCATAGAAAAAACTTGCTGCGCCATCGGATACAATGATCGTCGAGGTATTTCTTGAAAATCTGCATAGTTTCCGACAGCCACGACCATCGCGAACCGCTCGCCGCGGCGGTCGCCGAGGCCAAAGCCCTGGGGGCGCAAGCCGTACTGCACTGCGGCGACCTGATCGCCCCCTCCACTCTGCACGCCATTGTGGGGCTGGGGCTGCCCATACATTTGATCCATGGCAATAATACGGGTGACTTGTTCTACCTGTCCAAATGGGCGCAAGAGCCCAAAAACCGCCTGCAATACTACGGCCAGGATGGCTCGCTGGTGCTGTCGGAGCGGCGCATATTCATGGTGCATTACCCCCATTATGCCAAGGCCATGGCGCTGACCGGCGACCATGATCTGGTGTGCAACGGCCACGAGCATCAGGCGGTCATCGAGAGCATCAGGAATATCAAGGGTGGCGAAACGCTGCGCATTGATCCGGGTACCGTTGCCGGCGTGAGCGCACCCGCGACTTACGTGTTCGGCGACCTGCAGACCATGCAATTCAATATCCGGGCAGTTCCCGCACCCGGAAAAACCATATAATTATCAAATAAAACAATTACTTAACATATACTGTGGCCGCCCCCTCCAGCCCAAGGTACAGCCCGGAACCCATTTTATTTTTCAGTCATGACCCACACGCCGTCCCAGCCTGATCCCGGCGGATTCGCTCTGAGATAATCGCAGCGCTCCAGGTAGATCTCGGGCAGCGGATCCTTCGGATTGAGTCGCAACGCTTCGCCGAACGCCGCGGTTGCGGCATCCCATTTGCCGTGGCGGTACTTGGCGAGACCGTCCCGGAACTGGTTTACCGCGTCCATCAGGTTGGGAAACGTCTCCTCGGTGTGATAGTCAAGAATTTCGTATATCGATATCGGCTGGGTCTTGCCCTTGACGATCACGGCGTCCACCTCGCGTGTACGGTAGGTACCGCGCAGCTTCTTGAATGTAAACTCGGAGAGAAGTATCCGGGACTTATATTGCTTGCACGCACCCTCAAGGCGCGAGGCAAGATTGACGCCGTCGCCGATGATGGTGAAGTCCATCCGCTTCCTTGAGCCGATGTTCCCGGACACGACCACGTCAGTGTTGAGCCCGATCCCGATGTTAACCGGCATCTTGCCTTCGTTGATCCTGGTTTGATTCCATACATCCAGATTGCGAATCATCGCGATCGCCGCGCGCACTGCGCGATCCTCGTCGTCGTCGTGCGCTACCGGTATGCCGAAGGCCGCCATGATGGCGTCGCCGATGAACTTGTCGAGCATGCCACCCTCGCGCTGGATGCACTCGACCATCACCTCGAAATACTCGTTGAGCAGGCTCACTGTTGCTTGCGGCCCCAGCTGCTCGGACAGAGTCGTGAAACCACGTATATCCGAGAACAGCACGGTCGCAGGCACGCTTTTCCCGCCGAGGATCTCAGCACCGGTCGAGAGCAGCTGGTCCGCAATGGACGGATCCATGTAGCGCGCCATGGTGGATTTCACGCGCTTCTCGCTCGAGATGTCCTCGAACATCAGCATCGAACCCAGGCGCTTGTGTTCGACGCTAAGCAGCGGGAGGAGCGTCACGTTTACTGAAATCTTCTCGCCTCCGAATTCGAACTCCCCGTCCATCGTAATTTCCGCAGATTGCGTTTCCTCGACGCGCCTTAACTTGTCCAGCACCCAGGCATTTGGCCCGGCAAAGAACTCGTTCACTGGCTTGTCAATGATGCCGGCATCCGTCACGCGCAGAATGCGCAGTCCAGCGGCATTGCAGGTGATGATCTTTCCCGCGTCGTCCAGGGTAACTACGCCGCTCGACATGCTCTCCAGCATGCTTTCGTTGTAGTTCTTCATGGTCTGCACATCGGAGAACAGCTTCGCGTTCTCCAGCGCGATGGATGCCTGCGCAGTGAATGCCCTCAGTCGCGATTCATCCTCGTTGGCAAAGGGGCCGCCGCGCTTGTTGAGCACCTGGGTCACACCGATGATCTTGCCCTTCTGATTGACTACTGGCACGCACAGGATCGAACGCGTAAAAAAACCGGTTTTCTTGTCAAAGACAGGATTGAACCTCAGGTCGGCGTAGGCGTAGGGTATGTTAATGGTCTTACCCGAAGTGAACACCGCACCCGCGATGCCAACATGGTTAGGCAAACGAATCTGCATTGCATCCAAACCCTGGCCAACCTCGGACCACAGCTCCTTGGTCTTCTCGTCGTTCAGGAACAGCGTCGAGCGCTCCGCGTTCAGCATGCGCGTTGCCTCGCTCATCACTTTCTGCAGCAGCGAGCCGAGCTTGATATCGGAGGTGACCTCGGACACGACATCCAGGAATTCGAGCTCCTGTTTCCGGATAGCCTTCATGCGCTCGATGAACTGTGCGTTTTGCAGGGCAAGCGTGCCCTGGCTCGTCATCGCCTCCAGCAGCTTCAGGTCTCCCTTCGTGAACCACCCCTTGACCTTGTTGAGTGCCTGAGCAACGCCGATGACTTCCCCCTTAACCGTGCGGATCGGCACACACAGGATCGAGCGCGTGACGAAGCCGGTCTGCTCGTCGATGGTACGGTTGAAGCGCGGATCGGCGTAGGCGTCATCGATGATGACCCCGGCGCCCGAGGTGTACACGTGACCGGCAACCCCGGTGTTGTTGAGAAACCGGATCTCGCGCTGAAAATTGCCCTGAGCAACCCGCGAGAACAGTTCGTTGGTGGAAGCATCGTTCAAGAACAGGGAACCGCGCTCGGCGCCGAGCTCCAGCGTCGTCATTTCAATCAGGGCGGTAAGCACCTCGTCGAGAGACTCGATCGCCGCCATCTTCTGTGACACCGACAGCATCAGTTCGGCAAAGCGCAACCGCTGGCCTGTGCTCTCACGCGAGCGCGCCTTGGTCGTGCGCTTGATCGGCACGACCTGTTTTGCCGCTGCGGCAGTCTCGGCTGGCTGGCGCCGGGATTCGGGATTGGAGGCCATCGCTGTTCTCTAGCGGGTTGGGGTCAGTTTACCCGGGAATTCTCAACCGAGGTCCGCAATGCGGCCACGGTTTCCCTGAGCTGCCGGATCTCATCGTTTGCAGCCGTGACGGCAGCCTGCACGCGAGCCTCCGCGTCAAGCTGTGCCTGCTCCAGCGTTTCGCGCAGCGATGCCGCTGTGGACTTGAGCTGGCGAATTTCGTCGTGCGCCGCAACCACCGCTGATTGCACTGCACGTTCCTTGTCGGACCGCGCCTGTTCGAGCCCATCACGCAGCGATGTGATGGTGGACTTGTGCTGGACGATCTCGCTGTGCGTCAGGGCGACAGCCTGCTGGACGGCTTTCTCGCGGTTGATGCGTTCCTGCTCCAGCGCATCACGCAACGCGGAAGAGGTCGCTTTCAGTTGGCCGATTTCGTCATTGCCGGCAACGACCGCCGCCTGAACCGCCCTCTCCAGGTCTATGCGCGCCTGCTCCAGGGCATCGCGCAGGACGGTAACAGTTGCCTTGAGCTGGAAGATCTCGTTGTGCGCATCGGCAACAGCACTCTGGACGCTGCGCTCCTTGTCGACTCGAGCCTGTTCCAGAGCATCGCGCAACGAGCGTATCGTATCCTTGAGATGGCTCACCTCACCCATTAGCTGACGCAATTCATCGGCGTCGGCTTGAGTCCGCATGAACATGGCTGTCGGGGTCGTGTTTGTCACTTCCCAAGTGTATACGAGAAGCCGGACAATCTTATCTTTACCAAGAAGAGTCCTTCCTGATTCTTGCGGTGTGCCTGCCTGCTGAACTGACCACAATCCTCGCCAGCACCGAATCTGTCAGTGCAACTGCGCCGGCGCCGTGTTCTCCGTGGCGGCAGCGTCACCGGTCACGGCATCCTCATCCGCCTCAGCATCAATCAAACCTTCACCCGGACTGGCGTCCGAGGCGTCCGGCGTTGCGCTGCCCGGCGCCGGCATCTGCTCGACCAGATTGCCGAGGTCCGCCAGCGGCGGCAGTTCTTCCAGCGAGCGCAGATTGAGATCGTCGAGGAAGGACTTGGTCGTGGCAAACAGTTCCGGATGCCCCGGCACTTCGCGATGGCCAACGATGTCGATCCAGCCGCGCGCTTCCAGCGCCTTGAGAATGCCGGGCGACACCGTCACGCCGCGGATTTCCTCGATGTCGCCGCGCGTCACGGGTTGGCGGTAGGCGATGATCGCCAGCGTCTCCAGCACCGCGCGCGAATATTTCGGCGGCTTTTGCGGATCGAGGCGGTCCAGAAAACGCTGTGATTCCGGGCGCGCGCGAAAGCGCCAGCCGGTCGCCACGCTGACCAGCTCCACGCCACGTCCGTCCCAATCGCTGCGCAGATCGTCCAGCACCTTGCGCAGCGTGTCGTTGTCTATTTTTTCGTCAAACAGCTTTCTCAGCGCAACCAGCGACATCGGTTCCTGGGTCACCAGCAATGCGGTCTCCAGCACATTCTTGACGTGGGCGAGATCGAGTGAATTTTCTTCCATGGCGCTCATTGCACGACGGCCACCGGGCCGCCCCTGAGTTTGACGTAAATGGGCGCGTAGGCCCGCTCCTGGCTGACTTCGATCAGAAATTCCCGGGCCAGCTCCAGCACCGCCAGAAAACTCACCACCATCACCGGCAGGCCCTCTTCCGGATTGAACAGGCGCGCGAACTCGACATAACCCTCGGCCTGCAGAATGCGCAGGATGCGGCTCATGTGCGAGCGTACCGACAATTGCTCGCGGGTGATCTTGTGATGGCTGGTCAGCGCCGCGCGCTGCAACAGCCCCAGCCAGGCGAGCTTCAGATCATCCGGATGCACGTCCGGCAGCCGCAGGCTGGCTTCGCGTTCGAACAGCACCTGCACCACGGTGAAATCACGGCCCGCCTGCGGCAGCTCGTTCAGATTATGCGCGGCGAGCTTCATCTGCTCGTATTCCATCAGCCGGCGCACCAGTTCGGCCCGCGGGTCTTCCTCAAGATCAAGGCTGGTCGGGCGCGGCAGCAGCATGCGCGACTTGATCTCGATCATCATCGCCGCCATCAGCAGGTATTCCGCCGCCAGTTCCAGTTGATGGGTGCGCATCAGCTCGACGTATTCCAGATACTGCAGCGTCAGTTTCGCCATCGGAATGTCGAGAACGCTGATGTTCTCCTTGCGGATCAGGTAGAGCAGCAAATCCAGCGGCCCCTCGAACTGCTCCAGGAAGACTTCCAGCGCATCCGGCGGGATATACAGATCCTGCGGCATCTCCAGCATGGGCTGGCCGTACACCTTGGCGACGGACGCCGGTGCGACGACGGGAATTTCAGCTTCGCTCATGAGTGGCCAATGCGCTGGAATGTGCTGCGGATGGCGGAATGGCCAGCACAGCGCAGTGATTGCGAACTGCGTCGCGGACTGCGTGGATGGTATTGTTGGTTTTGTGGGTGCCGCATCGGCGTATTTTACCGATTTTTGACAGCGCACCCAACGCTTAAAGTCAGTCATTCAGGCGGGCGCACTAAGCCATTGACAGGATTGCCAAATGCTCAGGGCACGGCGGAGACGGGGGAGTCCGCGACCCTATACACACACGGCAATCACAGCTTCGGCCGGACCGAAGCAATGACAAAGCGAGGCCAGTCGCGCAACCACGTGCGCTCGAGCACCGGCAACATCAGCGAGCCGAGCATCGCAGCACCAAATGCAATAATCGCCAAAACCTTGCCGTGCAGCCAGTAGGAGCACGCGATGAATACTGCAACCGCCGCAAAATTGAATAGGACAATGGCAAATTCCGCCCGATGTACATTGAAACTCAGCTTGGTCTTGCAGTGGGGGCACTCCGTTTCCAGGCGGGAAATAACCGCCTGGCTCAATTTGCGGGTTCCCAGATCTTTTTCACAAGCCGGACAGCGGTAGTTCATTGAATATCCTGAGGTATTGAATCCATTGCAGCCATGCCTGCGCAGGCTGCAACCAGTATAAGCACCGGCTCAGCAGACACGCACAGCGGACGGCGATCATACCCGGAAAATATAAATAACTAGTTGTTTTATTTGTGTTTTTATCAATAACTCCACGGCACCTCATCCACGAAAACACCCTCCCGCGGCGCATGCCAGTAGCGCACGTAACGATCGCGATAGCGCGACACTGACAGCGGCATGCCTTCCCGCAGTTCAAAGGAAATCGCCCCGCCTTCATCCGTGCGCGCCATCGCGCTGCCGATGTCCCGATACCGCGCCACGACTTCCGGATGCGGATGCCTGAAGCGGTTGCGGTAGCCCACGGGAAAAATCACCGCGCGCGGCGCAACGGCCTGCACGAATTCCGCGGTTGAAGAAGTCCTGCTGCCGTGATGCGGCGCGATCAGCACATCGGCGCGCAAGGCATCGGGAACCGTTTCCAGCAACCGCTGCTCACTGCGGCGTTCGATATCCGCCGGAATCAGCGCGCTGCCGCCGGCGGCTGTTATTTTCAGCACGCAGCCGCGGTCGTTGTTTTTGATGCGCGGCCGGCCATCGCTCGCGGCTTCCGGGTGCAGCAGGTCAAAGCGCACGCCGTCCCAGGTCCATTGCAGTCCGGCCCGGCAGCGCTGTTCCTGCGCCGCGATCAGGATCAGCGGATCGAGATCCGGCAGCGACGAGAGCACGGTGGTCACCGGCACCGCCTGCAGCACCGACAGCGCGCCGCCGGTGTGATCGGTGTCGTCATGGCTGACGATCAATGCATCGAGCCTGCGAATGCCCGCGGCACGCAGGTACGGCACGATCACGCGATTGCCGCTGTCCGCCGTCGGCCCGAACGCGGGACCGGCGTCGAACAGCAGTGCGTGCTGACGGGTCTGCACCACCACTGCAAGACCCTGCCCGACATCGAGCACGGCAATGCGTGCGGCACCCTCCACTGGCGGTGCCGGTGCAATCAGGAACATCGGCAGGAACGCCGTGATGCCCAGCCAGCGCGCCGGGAATCCCCGCGGCAGCAGCATCCACACCGCGCCGGCCAGCGCGGCGATCACCGTCCACGGCGGCGGCGCATGCTGCTCCCACGCCGCGGCGGGCAGCGCGCTCAGCCACTCCAGCGCCATCATGCCCATGTGCATCATCCACTGCGCCAGATGCAGCAGCATATCCAGCGGCGGCACCAGGCCGACCAGCGCCAGCGGCACCACCACCAGACTCACCACCGGTATCGCCAGCGCATTGGCGACCGGCGAAATCACCGACACCTGCTGGAACATCGCCAGCAGCAGCGGCACCAGCGCCAGCGTCACGGCCCACTGCACCCGCCCCCAGGTCACCAGCCAGTGCGGCGTCTGCAGACGGCCGCCCGACACCAGCATGATGACGGCAACCGCGCCGAACGACAGCCAGAATCCCGGCGCCAGCACCGCCCACGGATCAAGCACCGTCACCGCGAGCAGCGCCCACGCCAGCACGCGCACAGCGCCCGCCGCATGGCCGCTCCACAATGCCGCGGCGACCACCGCCAGCATGAACACCGTGCGCTGCGCGGGTACCGCAAAACCCGCGAGCAGCGCATAAGCCAGCGCGGTGAGCAAACCCGCCGCCGCCGCAGCCTTGACCGCGGGCAACGCCAGCGTCAGGCGCGCGCTCCTGCGCCACAGCGCATTGACCAGCATGAACGCGAGGCCCGACAGCATGGTCACATGCAGGCCCGAAATGCTCATCAGGTGATTGACGCCGGTGCGTGTATACACCTGCCATTGCTCCGGCGGAATCGCGCGCTGATCGCCCATCGCCAGTGCGGCAATGACGCCTGCCGTCGGCGCGTCGCCGAGCACGCTTTTGATGCGATCGCGCAGCCGTTCACGCAACCGCTCGATCCAGTACGCCGGCGCATCGACCAGTTCCTGCAATCGCCGTGCATCGCTGCGCGGACGGATATAGCCGGTGGCACGGATGCCGCGCTCCAGCAGCCACGCCTCGTAATCAAAACCATTGGGATTGGCCATGCCGTGCGGGCGTTTCAGACGCACCACGAACTGCCAGCGCTCGCCTGCGGCAACCCGCGGCAGCATGCCGGCCTCACCGCCGCGCTGCGGCTCGCCCCACCACGACAGCACCACGTGCGCAGGCGCCACTGCGCCGGCCGTCAGCACCTGCTCGATATCGAACTCGAAGCGCATGCTGCGGTCGTAGGGCTGCGGCAGGCCGGCAACCACGCCGATGACGGAGATATCACGACCCTCCCACTCGGCAGGCAGCGCATCGGCCAGACGCCATTGCGCGAGTGCTGCGGCCCAGAAAAATCCGGCGCCGGCGCACAGGGCCAGCGTCAGCGCCATGCGCGGGTAACGCCGCCATGCCGCAGGCCCCCGCAGCACGGCAGCGGCGACAGCCATTGCTGGCAGCAGCCCCGCCCATGCCGGCAGCGGCAATGCCGGTTGCTGCTGCAGCCACCAGACACCGGCAACGAAGGCGATAATAGGGGCAATCCGCATGGCTACCTAACGCAGTGTGCTGGACTCCGCTGACCATCACCTTCGCAATTGCAGCCCATCATTCATGCCCAGAAAATTTTTCCGCAAATACCTGCCCTCCCACCAGTCGATCACGGAGAATCGCTGGACCGTCTGGTGCAAGCCGTGGCTGGGGCATCACAATCTGTGGCATCTGCACCGGCGTTCGGTCGCCGGCGGGGTCGCCATCGGGCTGTTCGGCGGCTTGATTCCGGGACCGTTGCAGATCATCACCGCGGTCATCCTGTCGATCGTGTTCCGCGTCAACCTGCCGGTCGCGGCGCTGACCACGCTGTACACCAATCCGCTGACCATCGTGCCGCTGTATTACGTGGCTTATCGCCTGGGCGCGCTGGTAACGCTGACCGATATCCATAATCATGAACTCACGACTTTCAGCATGGCCGGCAAAGGCTGGACCGACTGGATCCCGGCGCTGATTGACTGGATGATCTCGCTGGGCAAACCGCTGGCGGTGGGCCTGCCGCTGCTGGCGATCACGCTGGCCGCGCTGGGTTATCTGCTGGTGGATCAGGCGTGGCGCATTTATGTGCGTCTCGCGTGGCAGCGCCGCGGCAAGCGCAGAGCCGGCGAAAAACGCCCATGAAAGCGCCCGCTTACTGGACACGCGCCAAGCGCGAACTCGGCGCCGCGGACCCGGTGCTGGGCGCCTTGATCACGCGCCACCAGGGACTCACGCTGGCCAGCCGCGGCGACGCCTTTCAGACACTCGCCCGCTCCATCGTCGGCCAGCAGATTTCCGTCAAGGCCGCGCAAAGCGTGTGGGACCGCTTTGCCGCAACGGCCGGCGAAGTAGCGCCGCGCCGCGTCGCCCGCATGTCCGTGGCTGCGCTGCGCGGCTGCGGCCTGTCCGGACAAAAAGCCGGCTACCTGCTTGACCTGTCCGCCCGGTTTGCCGATGGCGCACTCGACACCACGCGCTGGCAGGACATGGACGACGAAGCATTGATCACCGATCTGACGCAGGTCAAAGGCATCGGTCGCTGGACCGCGGAAATGTTTTTGATTTTTTATCTGACGCGCCCCGATGTATTTCCGTTGGGCGATCTCGGCCTGCAGCGCGCGATGCAGCTTCATTACAATAAGGGCCGCGCATTGTCCGACCGGCGCATCGCGGCGCTCGGCAGGCTGTGGGCGCCGTGGCGCTCGGTGGCGACCTGGTACCTGTGGCGCAGCCTAGATCCGGTGCCGGTGGAATACTGAAACCGCACACTGAATCACATAAAATATATAAATAAAAACAACTGGTTACATGAACCCCCTGACGACACCATCACCTCGCGATCCGCGGCAACTCGCGCATCACGAATTCGTCGCCGCGTACCGCGACGGCGCAATCACCGTCAATTTCGATCCGCCGGGCGCGGCGCGTTTTCTCAGCGCGCGCTTGCTGCTGCCGCTGTTCATACTGCCGGTGCTGGGCATCGGCGTGGGGCTGGCGCTGACGGGATGGGTCTGGACCGGACTGACGGTGATTGCGCTCGGCATCATCGTGCCGCGGCTGATCAAGCGCGGCGCGCCGCATTTCCTGATCCAGCAGGTCATGACGGACGAAAAACTTTATCAGGAACTGCTGAGCGCCGACATCATGCAGGTCGTCATGCGTGATACCTGAAGGCGGTTCATCCTAAAAAACAGCAGTTCAGCCACAGAGAACACAGAGGACACAGAGAAATTCAAATAGCGAGCCCCTATTTCATACTCACCCGAATGAGGTGATACGCCAATGATTCAGTTTCTTGATTTTCCTCCGGGTTTCTCTGTGCCCTCTGTGGCAAACGCTTTTTCCATGTTCATTGCTTCCTGAACGGCCTCAGCACGCCGTCCTCAAGTTCGAGCATGCGATCCGCGCGCTCGGCGATGCGCAGATCGTGGGTGACGATCACAAAACTGGTTCTGGTTTCGCGGTTCAACTGCAGCATCAGATCAAATACCGTTTCCGCCGTGCGCCGGTCGAGATTGCCGGTGGGCTCATCAGCCAGCACGCACGCCGGCCTGGTCACCAGCGCCCGCGCCAGCGCCGCGCGCTGGCGTTCGCCGCCGGACAACTCCCCCGGCACATGGTCCAGGCGATGACCCAGCCCCACCGCCTGCAGCATGGTTCGCGCCGCAGCCAGCGCCGCAGCACGCGGTTCGCGGCGAATGATCAACGGCATGGCGACGTTTTCTTCGGCGGTGAATTCCGGCAGCAGATGGTGAAACTGATAGACAAATCCCAGCGCACGGTTGCGCACTTCGCCGCGCTGTTTTTCGCTTTGCCCGGACAGCAAATCACCGAGGATGCGCACTTCGCCGTCGCTGGCCGCATCCAGCCCGCCGAGCAGATGCAGCAGCGTGCTCTTGCCGGAACCCGAAGCGCCGACAATCGCAATGCGCTCGCCCGGCATGACATCGAGATTGACGCCGAGCAGCACCGGCACTGCATCCGCGCTCTCGCGATAGGCCTTGCGCAGGCCGCGACAGGCGATGACCGGCGTATTCACCGCAGCCTCACTCATAACGCAGCGCCTCCGCCGGATTGACCTGCGATGCGCGCCAGCTCGGATAGATGGTCGCCAGCACCGACAGCGCGAACGAAATCACCGCCGTGCCCGCCACATCCATCCATTGCAGTTGCGACGGCAGATCGGCGATCTGATAAACATCCTGCGGCATGAACTTGAAGCCGAACAGGTGCTCGACCGAGCCGACGATGGCCGCGACATTCAGCGCCCCGAGTATGCCCAGCACGATGCCGCAGCCCACGCCGATGGCGCCGATCAGCGTGCCCTGCACCATGAATATGCGCATCACCTCGCCGGGTGACGCGCCCATGGTGCGCAGGATGGCGATGTCGGCCTGCTTTTCCTTGACCACCATGAACAGGCTCGCCACCAGATTGAAAGCGGCGATGGCAATGATGAAAAACAGCAGCAGCGACATCATGCGCTTTTCGAGTTCGACGGCGCGGAAGTACGTGGCATTGAAGCGCGACCAGTCGCTGATCGTCACTTCGGGCGGCAGTTGCGCCACCAGATCGCGAACCACGCTGCGCGCGCGAAACAGGTCGTCCAGCCGCAGCCGCACGCCGGAAACCTGATCCTCCATGCGGTAGAGCCGTTGCGCGTCGCCGATATGCACCACGGCCAGCGCCGAATCAATCTCGTAATGCCCGACCTCGAAAATGCCGGTCACCGTGAACTGGCGCAGCCGCGGCATGATGCCTGCCGGCGTCACCTGCCCCTGCGGCGCCACCAGCACCACTTTTTCGCCGATGCGGGCGCCCAGCGCGCGCGCCAGCGGCGCGCCCAGCGCCACGTTGTATTCGCCGGAACGCAGATCCTGCAGCGTGCCCGCACGCATGTGCGCGCCGATTTCGCTGACTTTGTCTTCCAGCGCTGGATCAATGCCGCGCAGGATGGCGCCGCGTACATTGCCGCCGCTGGTCAGCAGCCCCTGCGCCGACACGTACGGCGCGGCGGCAAGCACATGCGGATGTTTTGCTGCGACGGCAGCCACCCCGCGCCAGTCGCGCAGCGTGTCGCCCAGCCCTGAAATCTGCACATGCGCAACCGCGTTCAGCATCCGCGTGCGCACTTCGCGCTGGAAGCCGTTGAACACCGACAGCACGGTAATCAGCACCGTCATGCCCAGTGCGATGCCGATCACCGAGATCAGCGAAATCACGGAAATGAAGCGCGTGCGCTGCCGCGCGCGGGTGTAACGCAGGCCGACGAATAGCGGAAATGAATTCACGGAGTTCTGCAAAAAATTATTGGCGCCCCCAAGGGGACTTCCTTCGGGGCGCAGTGTGCCACAATCCCAGCCCGTGCATCTCACCCTGTTCATTCCCGATCTGCTGCCGCCCGACGCGCGTTATATCGCCGGCGGCGGCCCGGCGGCGCCGGCGCTGCGGCGTCTGCTCGGCCGCGGCGACATGCAGCGTTTTCCGGCCATCGACGCCGAAGTCTGGCTGTGCCAGGCGTTTGAAGTCGAACAGCGCGAGGACTGGCCTGTTGCCGCGCTGACCGCCGCCGTCGATGGTCT
This sequence comes from uncultured Bordetella sp., assembly GCA_964486865.1. GTDB lineage: Bacteria > Pseudomonadota > Gammaproteobacteria > Burkholderiales > SG8-41. Next base: position 27,759 of record CAZAOZ010000026.1, on the reverse strand, counting down.
CGATACGGGCAGCGACTGGTGGCTGCGCGCCGATCCGGTGCATCTGCAAATGCAAAGAAACAGTGCCATGGCGCTGGCGGCGCCGGCGCTGACCCTGAACGATGCCGAAGCCGGCGCGCTGACCGCATCCCTGAATGCGCATTTCAGCGCGGACCACATCACCATCACCGCCGCTCATCCGACGCGCTGGTACATCCGCCAACCGGAATCCGCCGCCTGCGCCGGACCGGTGCTCAGCGCAGCGGCGGGCCGGCCGCTGCCGCGCATGGCCGGCGGCGGAGCGCACGCCAGCCACTGGCATCGGGTGCTGACCGAAGCGCAGATGGTGCTGCACGAACATCCGGTCAACGCAGCGCGCGAGGCGCGCGGCCTGCCCGTGGTCAACAGCCTGCTGCTGTGGGGCGGCGGACGCAAACCCGCGGTGCCGGGTCGCCACTTTTCGGCAGTATGGGCCGACGATGCGCTGGCCGTCGCGCTGGCCGCGCAAAGCGACGCCGACTGCGCCGCGGCACCCGCCAATGCCGCGAGCTGGCTGGCCCGCAAGCCGGATGCTGGTGGTCGCCATCTCATTACGCTGGATCGCGCCCACCATGCTGCGCGTTACGGTGAGCCCGACGACTGGGCCAAAGCGGTATCCATGCTGGATGAACTCTGGTTCGCCCCGCTGTGGGCGGCGCTTGACGGCCGCGTGCTGGCCGAACTGGCGCTGGTCATCACCGGCCCGGCGCAATGCCTGCACTGCACGTTGCGCCCCACCGACAAACTGAAATTCTGGAAACGCGCGCTGCCCTGGTCTGCCATCGCTTGATGCATGAATCACATCGCATGAGCAACATCATCACCCGGCCCGTCAACGCGTCGGCTGTCGCGCAACTGACCGCCGACGGACTGACGCCGTTCATGGCGCGCATTTACGCGGCGCGCGGCATCACCACCCAACAACAGCTCGCGCCGGATCTGTCGCGGCTGATTCCGCCGGAACGCCTGCTGAACGTCGGCACCATGGCCGCGCTGCTCGCCGACGCCATTGCCGCCCAGCAAAAACTGCTGATCGTCGCCGATTACGATGCCGACGGCGCCACCGCCTGCGCCGTGGGCCTGCGCGCGCTGCGCGCATTCGGCGCCACCGTGGACTATCTGGTACCCAACCGTTTTGAATACGGCTACGGCCTGACGCCGGAAATCGTGCAACTCGCCGCCGCGCAGAAAAAGCCCGACGTGCTGATCACCGTGGACAACGGCATCGCCAGCATCGAGGGCGTGGCCAAGGCCAATCGCCTCGGCATGAAAGTGCTGGTCACCGACCACCATCTGCCCGGCGACAGCCTGCCCGCTGCGTGGTGCATCATCAATCCCAACCAGCCCGGCTGCGAATTTCCCAGCAAAAGCCTCGCCGGGGTCGGCGTGATGTTTTATCTGATGCTGGCGCTGCGCGCGGAATTGCGCACGCGCGGCGCGTACGCGGATAAACCTGAACCCAATCTCGGTGCGCTGCTCGACCTCGTCGCGCTGGGCACGGTCGCCGACGTGGTACGCCTCGACGACAACAATCGGCTGCTGGTGCAGCAGGGCCTGCAGCGCATCCGCGCCGGCCGCGCGCAGCCGGGCATCCAGGCGCTGCTCGATGCCGCCGGTCGCGACCTCCACCGCGCCGGCGCCTACGACCTGGGTTTTGTGGTCGGGCCACGGCTCAATGCCGCGGGGCGGCTGACCGACATGTCGCTGGGCATCGAATGCCTGATCACCGATGATCCGTCACGCGCCGCGGCAATCGCGCGCGAACTCGATCAACTGAACCGGCAGCGCCGCACCATCGAAGCCGACATGCAGGAATCCGCGCTGGCGACCATTGAGGACGTCGAGCCGGGCTACTCGCTGAGCCTGTTTGATGCGCAATGGCATCAGGGCGTCATCGGCATCCTCGCCTCACGCCTGCGCGAGCGCTTTCATCGGCCGACATTTGCCTTCGCCGCGGCAGGCAACGGCGAACTCAAAGGCTCCGGGCGCTCGATCCCCGCGCTGCATTTGCGCGACGCGCTGGACCTGGTGTCCAAGCGCCATCCGCAACTGATCCTGCGTTTCGGTGGCCATGCCGCTGCCGCCGGACTGACGCTGCGCGAGGGCGCGTTCGATGATTTCCGTACAGCTTTTGAAGCCGTGGCCGCCGAACTGCTGACGCCGGCTGATCTCGAACGCGAATGGATCACCGACGGCCCGCTGCCGCCGGAAGACATGACACTGGACAATGCCGCTGTGCTCGCCGATGCCGTGTGGGGACAGGGTTTTCCAGAACCGCGTTTTCATGACCGCTTTGAAGTGATCGCGCAGCGCATCGTCGGCGAGCGCCACCTGAAACTGCGCTTACGGCGCGATACTCAAACGCTGGACGCCATGCTCTTCGGCAGCGCGGCCCCCTTGCCGGAAACCATCACCGCCACCTACCGGCTGAGCGCCAACCACTACAATGGCGCCACCACGCTGCAACTGATACTCGAACACTGGCACAGCGCAGACACCTGAGCCGGAATAATCATAAGCTATTGATTTTAAACGATATTAAATCATAACTCCATGCGAAAACCCTCATGAAACACGATCTCATACTCACCGCCAAAGGCCACCCGGGCACGCAGCAACGCATGGAACAGGAATTCACGCTGATCAAGCTGTGGGAGGCGCCGGATCGCGCCGCCACGCTCAAACAGGCTGCGCCCAGAATTCGCGCACTGGCGCATACCGGCCACTCCAAAGTGGATGCCGCGCTGATGGACGCGCTGCCCAAGCTTGAAATCATCGCCAACTTCGGCGTCGGCGTGGATCAGATCGACCTCGCCGCCGCCAAACAGCGCGGCATCATTGTCACCAACACCGCCAATGTGCTGAACGACTGCGTCGCCGACTGCGCCATGGCGCTGGTGCTGAATACCCTGCGCAAATTTCCGCAAGCCGACAAGTATCTGCGCGCGGGCCTGTGGAAAACCCGGGGCACCTACCCGTTCACCACCTCGCTCGGCGGCAAGACGCTGGGCATCCTCGGACTCGGACGCATCGGCGAGGAAATCGCCCGCCGCGCTCAGGCCTTCAAGATGAACATCCGCTACCACAACAGGAATAAAAAGGACGTGCCCTGGGCCTACGATCCCGATGCGGTGACGCTGGCCCGGAATTCGGATGTGCTGCTGGCCATCACCCCCGGCGGCGCGGAAACCGACAAGCTGGTCAACGCCCAGGTGCTCGACGCGCTGGGCCCGCAGGGCTACTTCATCAACGTTGCCCGCGGCTCGGTCGTGGACCAACCGGTGCTGCTGAAATATTTACAGGAGCAAAAAATCGCCGGCGCTGGGCTGGATGTGTATGCGCAGGAACCCGACGTGCCGCCGGAATTTTTTGCACTCGACAACGCGGTATTGCTGCCGCACATGGCCAGCGCCAGCAACGAAACGCGCACCGCGATGGGCAATCTGCAGATCGAGAACCTGCTGCTGCATCTGGCGGGCCAGCCGGTGAAGACGCCGGTGGCCTGACGGAATTCCGGGGCAGTCAGGTGCAGGATGTGTGTTGATGTGGTTGAAGCGAGGGATTTTCCGGCCGCATGGAATATTCGAGCCCGGCCTCTTTAATTTTCTCCGGCAAGCCGGCGTTACCGCTACTGCGGCCTGATTCCCGCGCTGCTGATCACTTTCTTCCAGCGTTCATGGTCGATGCGCATGTAGCGCGCCAGATCTTCCGGTGATCCCGGGGCAGGGTCGGCGCCCTGCGCGACCAGCTTCTGCGCGATGTCAGCCTCGTTAAGCGCCTTCACGACCCGACCGTTGATTTTCCGGACATGGGCCTGCGGAGTCTTCGCCGGCGCGAACAACGCGTTCCAGTTCGCATACTCGAATCCCGGATAACCGGACTCGGCGACAGTCGGCACATCGGGCGCCGAAGCCGAGCGCTTCAGCGTGCTCACCGCGAGCGCGCGGATGCGCCCCGCCTTCACATGCGGCAGCACCGAAGGTATGGAAAGCCATAGCAACTGGATCTGCCCGCCGATCAGATCAGTCAGTGCCGGTGCGCCGCCCTTGTACGGCACATGCACGGCCTGCATGCCGGTAGAGAGCTTGAGCAGTTCCAGCCCGAGATGCGTCGCCGTGCCGGAGCCCGCCGAGCCGAAATTGAGCTGCCCTGGCCGGTCCTTCGCGACCTGCACCAGTTCCCTGACGGTCTTCGCCGCGACCGACGGGTGCGCGATCAGGATCTGCGGATTCATCACCAGCATGCCGACCGGCGTGAAATCGCGGAACGGATCGTAGGAAAGCTTCGCATGCAGCGCCGGATTGATCGTCATGCCGCCTGCAGTGCCGACGAGAAAGGTGTACCCGTCGGGTGCCGCTCGCGCGACGACCTCGGTGCCCACGATGCCGCCCGCGCCACCGCGGTTGTCGATGATGACCGGGTGCCCCCATTCATCTGTCAGCCGCTGCGTGATCAGCCGCACGATGACGTCCGTCGGCCCGCCCGCCGGAAAGGTGATGACCACGCGCAGCGGCTTGGACGGATAAGTCTCGGCGGCATGAACAGCGAACCCGGACAGCAAAAAAACCACCATATTGAGTATCGGGGAGAAGCGCATCATGCATGATCCCAGTCTGATTCAAACCGTTTGATTATCAGATAGTTACACCATAAAAACAATCAGGCCCCCGTTACACCGACAGATGTCTCCAGCATGGGCGGCATGAACAGCACGCGAATCCGCCCTGCGTTTAAATCCGGTAAAAAAATCACGGGTGTACCGGACACACATAGCGCGAACAGCGCGAACAGCACCTGCCGCCCTGTTCGCAGCACCGCCGTGCGGTAAAATTACGGTTTTCCCGGAAATTCCATGGAAGCCGAACGCATCAACGCCATTGCCAACCGTCTGCACGACCTCGAGGAACGCGCGGGGGCGCTGCGGAGGTATCTTTGACTACGATGCCAAGGCGCAGCGTCTCGGAGAACTGGTCAAGCTGAGCGAGGATCCGGCGCTGTGGAGTGACGCCAAGCGCGCGCAGGAACTCGGGCGCGAACGCAAGACCCTCGAAGGCATCGTCGTCTCGCTGACCACCCTCGACTCCGGCCTGCGCGACGCGCTGGAACTGTTCGAGATGGCGCGCGCCGAGAAGGACGACAGCACGCTCGTCGCCGTCGAGCAGGATGCCGCCAGGATCGGCGAAAAAGTCGCCGACATGGAGTTCCGCCGGATGTTTGCCAATCCGATGGATGCCAACAACTGCTTTCTCGACATCCAGTCGGGGTCCGGCGGCACCGAAGCGCAGGACTGGGCTTCGATACTGGAGCGCATGTACCTGCGTTATTGCGAGTCCAAGAAATTCCGGGTCGAGGTACTGGAAGAATCCGCGGGCGACGTTGCGGGACTCAAAAGCGCTTCGCTGAAAGTCACCGGCGACTATGCCTTCGGCCACCTGCGCACCGAATCCGGCGTGCACCGGCTGGTGCGCAAGTCGCCGTTTGACTCGAACAACCGCCGCCATACCTCGTTTGCCAGCGTGTTCGTCTATCCCGAAGTCGATGATTCGATTGAAATCGACATCAATCCGGCTGATCTGCGGGTCGATACCTACCGCGCCTCCGGCGCCGGCGGCCAGCACATCAACAAGACCGATTCGGCGGTGCGCATCACGCATATTCCGACCGGCATCGTCGTGCAGTGCCAGAGCGACCGCTCGCAGCACCGCAATCGCGCCGAAGCCAATGCGATGCTGAAATCGAAACTGTATGAACTCGAACTGCGCAAGCGAAACGAGCAGAAGCAGGCCATGGAAGACTCCAAGACCGACATCGGCTGGGGCCACCAGATCCGCTCCTACGTGCTCGACCAGTCGCGCATCAAGGATCTGCGCACCAACGTCGAAATCGGCAACACCCAGGCCGTGCTCGACGGCGACCTTGACCCCTTCATCACCGCCAGCCTCAAATCAGGCCTATAACGGACAGGACATCATGGAAAACCCCAACGCACCGGCCGCTCCGGACACCAACAAGATCATCGAGGAACGCCGCGCAAAACTCACTGCCCTGCGCGCCAAAGGCCCGGCCTTCCCCAACGATTTTGTGCGCGCCCATCTCGCCGAAGTGCTGGCTGCCGAATACGAGGACCACGACAGCGAAAAACTCGTCAAGGCTGCGGTCAAGGTCGCGGTTGCCGGACGCATCATGCTGAAGCGCGTGATGGGCAAAGCCAGCTTCGCCACCATTCAGGACATGAGCGGGCGCATCCAGATTTACGTGTCCGTCGATGACACGGGCGCCGATGCGCTGGAAGCCTTCAAGCATTACGACAGCGGCGATATCGTCGGCGTCGAAGGCACGCTGTTCAAGACGCAAAAGGGTGAACTGACGGTGCGCGCGAAAAAACTGCGCCTGCTGACCAAGTCGCTGCGCCCGCTGCCCGAAAAATTCCACGGCCTGACCGATCAGGAACTGAAATACCGCCAGCGCTATGTCGATCTGATCATGAACGAGGACACGCGCCTGGTGTTCATGCAGCGCGGGCGCATCATCCAAGCCATCCGCGACCTGTTCATCAGCCGCCGCTACTACGAAGCCGAAACCCCGATGATGCAGCCGATTCCCGGCGGCGCCTCGGCGCGGCCCTTCGTCACCCACCACAATGCGCTGGACATGCAGCTCTACCTGCGCATCGCGCCGGAGCTGTATCTGAAACGGCTGGTCGTCGGCGGTTTCGAGAAAGTCTTCGAGATCAACCGCAATTTCCGCAACGAAGGCATGTCCACCCGCCACAATCCCGAATTCACCATGCTCGAGTTCTACGCGGCCTATGTGAACCACGAGTATTTGATGGGCTTCATCGAGCAGATCCTGCGCGCCGCCGCCACCGCGGCCAACGGCACCGAACAGGTCACCTATCAGGGCCGCGCCATCGATCTGTCCAAGCCCTTCGCCCGGCTGACCATCGCCGGGGCCATCAAGAAATACCGGCCGGACATCGGCGACGCCGTGCTCAACAACCGCGAGCGCATCATCGCCAGGCTCGACGAACTGAAAATCCCGTACCGCAAGACCGACGGGCTGGGCGGCCTGCAACTGACGCTGTTCGAGAACACGGTGGAGCCCGAACTGTTCGAGCCGACCTACATCGTCGATTACCCGGCTGAAGTATCGCCGCTGGCCCGCCGCAGTGACAAAAACCCGGAAATCACCGAACGCTTCGAGCTCTACATCGCGGGGCGCGAAATCGCCAACGGCTTCTCGGAGCTGAACGATCCTGAGGATCAGGCCGAGCGCTTCCAGGAACAGGTGCGGCAGAAGGAAGCCGGCGACCATGAAGCCATGCACTACGACGCCGACTACATCCGCGCACTGGAATACGGCCTGCCGCCCTGCGGCGGCGCCGGCATCGGCATCGACCGCCTGGTCATGCTGCTGACCGACAGCCCTTCAATCCGGGATGTGATTCTGTTCCCGCATATGCGGCCTGAATAAACGGCCACGCCACCGGGCACGGCGATGGATCTCCCGCTCTGGCAACCCTCACCGGCACGGATTGCCGCGGCGAATCTCACGACGTTCCTGCGCCACATCGAACAATCCGGCGGGCCGCGGCTGGTGGATTATCCAGCGCTGTACCGCTGGTCGATTGAACAGCCCTCGGATTTCTGGCGGTCGGTCTGGGATTTTTGCGGCGTCATCGGCACGCCGGGCGACACGGTGCTGGAAAACGCTGGCGCCATGCCCGGCGCGCGCTGGTTTCCGGAAGCGCGTCTCAATTACGCCGAAAACCTGCTGGGCGCCGCGAAGCAAGTCCCCTTGGGGGGCGCCGCGAAGCAAGTCCCCTTGGGGGAGAAAAACGATAACGACGTCGCGATTATTTTTCGCGGCGAAGACCGGGTGCAGAGCCGCATCAGCCATCGCGAACTGCATCACGAAGTCTCGCGCCTCGCGCAGGCGCTGCGCGCCGCCGGCATCCGGCCCGGCGACCGCATCGCCGGTTACATGCCCAACCTGCCCGGCACGGTCATCGCCATGCTCGCGGCCAGCAGTCTCGGCGCGGTGTGGTCCTCGTGCTCGCCGGATTTCGGCGTGCAGGGCGTAGTGGACCGCTTCGGCCAGATCGGCCCGCGCATCCTGTTCGCCGCTGACGGCTATTTCTACAACGGCAAGACCATCGACAATCTGCCGCGGCTGCGCGAGATCATGGCGCAGTTGCCCACCGTCGAAAAACTGGTGGTCGTACCGTACACCTGCGCCGTGCCGGACATTGCCGGCCTGCCGCGCGCCGTCAGCGTGCATGATTTCATGGCGCCGTTCAAAGCGCGGCGCATCGATTTCGCGTCGCTGCCCTTCGATCACCCGTTGTTCATCATGTACTCGTCGGGCACCACCGGCGCGCCCAAGTGCATCGTGCATGGCGCCGGCGGCACGCTGCTGCAGCACCTGAAAGAGCATGTGCTGCATACCGACATCCGGCGCGGCGACCGGCTGTTTTATTTCACCACCTGCGGCTGGATGATGTGGAACTGGCTGGTGTCCGGCCTTGCCACCGGCGCCACGCTGCTGCTCTACGACGGCTCACCGTTCATCGACAATGGTGCAGTGCTGTGGGATTACGCGGCACAGGGAAAAATGACAGTGTTCGGCGCCTCGGCCAAATACATCGACGCCATGGCCAAGGCCGGACTCGCGCCGCGCCAGACCCACGACCTGTCGGCATTGCGCGCACTGCTCTCCACCGGCTCGCCGCTGGCGCCGGAGAGTTTTGATTATGTGTATCGCGACATCAAAAAAGATCTGCTGCTGGCGTCGATTTCCGGCGGCACCGACATCATTGCCTGCTTCGCGCTGGGCTGCCCCACCCTGCCGGTATGGCGCGGCGAACTGCAATGCCGCGGCCTCGGCATGCAGGTCGAGGTGTGGAACGAAGAGGGAAAGCCGGTGCGCGGCGAAAAAGGCGAACTGGTCTGCACCGCGCCCTTCCCGTCGATGCCGGTCGGTTTCTGGAATGATGCGGACGGCGCCAGATACCGCGCCGCCTATTTCGAGCGCTATCCCGGCATCTGGCATCACGGCGATTATGTCGAACTGACCGCGCACGACGGCCTGATGATCCACGGCCGTTCCGACGCAGTGCTCAACCCCGGTGGCGTGCGCATCGGCACCGCAGAAATCTACCGCCAGGTCGAGCAACTGGGTGAAGTCGTCGAAAGCCTCGCCATCGGCCAGGACTGGCCGCCGCAGAATCCCAATGACGTGCGTGTCGTACTGTTCGTGCGCCTGCGCGACGGCCTGACGCTCAATGCCGGACTGATTGAAAAAATAAAACAACAGATCCGCGAGCACACCACGCCGCGCCATGTGCCGGCGGTGGTCGTGCAGGTCGCCGACATCCCGCGCACCCGCAGCGGCAAGATCGTCGAACTCGCGGTGCGCAACGTCGTGCACGGACAGCCGGTGAAAAACCTTGAAGCGCTGGCCAATCCCGAAGCCTTGGCGCATTTCCGCAACCGCGAAGAGTTACGCAATTGAGATTGCGCGCGGAAGTGCCCAAGGAAGTGCCCAAGGGGTCGGAGTGGATTTCTATTTAAGGAAACCCGCCCCGACACCTTCACGCTCTTGACATGCCATAAAGGATATAGGCACAATAAGACATGTGGCGCATTGAGGAACACCGCCGGGTTGACAAAAAGCTCTCCGGAGCGGTGCCGAAGGAAATCCTGATGCGTTACGAGAAGTGGAAAGACATTGCCCGCCTCTCCGGCCCGCCGGGCCTGCGGGCCATCAAGGGTTTTCACGACGAAGCATTGGCTGGCGAGTGGAAAGGCCACCGCTCATCAAGATTGGGGCTGCAATGGCGTGTCATCTACCGGGTAGTAGCCGACGCTTTATTGGTGCAGGTCGTGCAGGTTACCCCTCACGATTACAGGAGATCATGAAATGAAGGATTTTCGTCCCGCCAAAAAACGAATTGAGGTCTCGGTCGGCGAGTCCGTGCGCATCCTGCGCGAGCTTCAGGAATTGAGCCAAAGTCAACTCGCCGAACTCACCGGAATTTCCCAGGCGACCCTCTCCGCCATCGAAAATGGCCGCGTCAACCTCGGTGTAGAACGGGCCAAAGTATTGGCCCATGCGCTCAAATGTCATCCGGCAGTGATCGTATTCCCAGGCTGGGAAGTGCCGCTTGAGTCTGCGGCATAACCGCCGCTCCGCGGACTGACTCAAATCCCCGTGCCCAAGGGGTTGGAGTGGATTTTCTTTTTGAGGAGCAGCAAAAGAAATACACTCCGGCACGAATGACCGACCACGGGATCAACATAAATATATCAATAAAAACAACAGGTTAAATTACATCCTCGTAGAGTAACCCCTGCACGCCATGACCATCTCGCCATATACCCACAGGGGGTATAGGATACGGCCATGGATCAGGCACCCAAACCCGCCGTCATCGATCTGCCGATTACCGGCATGACCTGCGCGGCCTGTGCCGCGCGCATCGAAAAAACGCTGAACCGCCTGCCCGACGTCAGGGCCGCGGTCAACTTCGCCACCGAAAAAGCGCATATCGAATACCCCGCGGCACAACTCACGCCGGCCGACCTGATCAACACCATCCGCAAAGCGGGTTATGACGCGCGGGAACCCGCCGCTGACGGCGACGCAGAGCGCAAGGCCGAACGCCTCGCTGCCTATCAGCACGACCTGCGGCTGTTCATCATCTCAACCATGCTGACCCTACCCTTTCTCGGGCTGATGCTGACCATGCTGAGCGGCGCCCCCCAAGGGGACTTGTTTCGCGGCGTCCCCCAAGAGGACTTGCTTCGCGGCGCCCACCACGCGGCATGGTTCCCGCCGCTGGCGCAATTGCTGCTCGCCACCCCGGTGCAGTTCTGGATCGGCCGGCGGTTTTATGTCGGCGCATACCATGCGCTGCGCGGCGGCGGCGCCAACATGGATGTGCTGATCGCGCTGGGCACCAGCATGGCGTATTTCTACAGCGCGGTCGTGGTGCTGTTCGGCCTCGACGGACATCTCTATTTCGAAGCTGCGGTCAGCATCATCACGCTGGTATTCCTCGGCAAGCTGCTGGAGTCGCGCGCCCGCGCCCGCGCCTCCTCGGCCATTGAAGAGCTGATCCGGCTGCAACCGAAAACCGCGCGCATCGAACGTGACGGCGGCATCGTCGAAATCCCGGTGGCGGAAATCCGCGTCGGCCACGTGTTCGTGGTGCGGCCCGGTGAAGCCGTGCCGGTCGACGGCCAGGTGCTCGACGGCAGTTCCAGCGTCGACGAGGCCATGCTCACCGGCGAGAGCCTGCCGGTGGCCAAGTCGGCCGGCAGCCCGGTCTATGCCGCCACCATCAACGTCCAGGGCCTGCTCCGCTGCACGGCGACCGGCGTCGGCGCCGATACCGCGCTGGCCGGCATCATCCGCCTGGTCGAAGAAGCACAAGGCTCCAAAGCGCCGATCCAGCGACTGGCCGACATCATCGCCGGCGTGTTCGTGCAGATCGTGATCGGCATTGCACTGGCGACTTTCATCGGCTGGTGGTGGATCGGCGGCGAATTCACCGCGGCAATGGTCAACGCCGTGGCCGTGCTGGTCATCGCCTGCCCCTGCGCGCTGGGTCTCGCCACACCGACCGCGATCATGGTCGGCAGCGGCGCCGGCGCCGGCGCCGGGGTGCTGATCAAGAACGCCGAGGCACTGGAACGCGCCGGCCATATCAACACGCTGGTCCTCGACAAGACCGGCACCCTGACCCAGGGCCGGCCCGCGGTCACCGATGTCGTCGCCGCCGGCGCCGCGAATGAGGACAGCCTGCTGCGCATCGCCGCGGCGCTGGAGCAGGGGTCCGAACATCCGCTGGCGCGCGCCGTGCTCGAACATGTCCGCGGACGCCAGATCGCCATCGCGCCGGTTCAGGATTTCGCAGCCGTCGCCGGCCAGGGCGTGCGCGCAGCGGTCGATGGCAAACCCGCCCTGCTCGGCTCGCCGAAATTTCTCATCGGCAACGGCCTGGCCCTTGATGAAACGGCAGTCGCGCGGCTGCAGGATCAGGGCAAGACCGTGATCGGCGTCGCCCACGACGGCCGCCTGCTGGGCCTGATCGCCATCGCCGATCCGCTGCGGCCGACTTCGCCGGCGGCGGTCGCCGCGCTGCAGGCGCTGGGCATCGAAGTCATCATGCTGACCGGCGACAACGCCCGCACGGCCAGGCATATCGCCCGCGAGGCCGGCGTCACGCACTATGAAGCGGAACTGCTGCCGCAGGACAAGGCGCAGCGCGTCAATGCGCTGGCGCAGCAGGGCCGCCGCGTCGGCATGATCGGCGACGGCGTCAACGACGCGCCGGCGCTGGCCGCGGCGCAGGTCAGTTTTGCGATCGGCGCCGGTTCCGACGTCGCCATCCACGCCGCCGACGTCACGCTGATGCGCAGCGACCTGTTGAGCGCCGTCGATGCCGTGCGGCTGTCGCGCGCCACTTTCCGCAAGATCAAGCAGAACCTGTTTTTTGCCTTCGTCTACAACGTGCTGGGCATCCCGCTGGCCGCGGCGGGATTGTTGAACCCGGTAATCGCCGGCGCGGCAATGGCGTTGAGTTCGGTGTCGGTGGTCAGCAATTCGCTGCTGCTGAAGCGGTGGCGGCCTCAAAGGCGGTAAATGGTGATGGGTTATGGGTGATGGGTGATGGGAACACCTCCGTGCCGCCCACCTCGCCCATAACCCATAACCCATTACCAATTACCAATTACCAATTACCAGTTACCAAGGAGAACATCATGGAAACCACCACCATCGCCATCAAAGGCATGACCTGCATGGGCTGCGTCGGCAGCGTCAAGCGCGTACTGGACGGCATTGACGGCATCAGCCGCGCCGAGGTCACGCTGCAGCCGGGACAGGCTGCGATCAGCTACGACACTGCCAAAACCAGCCTCGGCGCAATCAAGTCCGCCATCACGGACGCCGGCTATGACGTCGCCTGAACGCAAGCGCAGCAAGGTTGCCGCCGACTGCCACGCCCCGCACGTGGTGCAGCCGCACAAGCAACAATTGCTGAAGCGACTGAACCGCATCGAGGGTCAGGTGCGCGGCGTGGCGCAGATGGTTGCCGATGACCGCTACTGTGTGGACGTGCTGACGCAGGTTGCCGCCATGCAATCGGCGCTGGACGCCGTGGCACTGCAATTGCTCGAGGATCACACCAAGGGATGCGTCGCGGATGCCATCAAGTCGGATGGCGGAACTCAGGCCATCACGGAATTAATGGCGGCGGTAAAACGCTTTGCGCGTTGAGCAGACTTCGCGGCGCCGCAACAGCGCCGCTACCAGAACTGCCACCAGGGCAGATCCTTCTTCGGCCCGCCCTTCAGATACACGCTGCCGGGAAAGTTTTTGTCGAGCACACGCCGGGCGTCGTCGCGCAGCGTGGTCATGCCCAGCGCATCGTAGGCCTGGATCATGATGACCAGTCCCTCCTCGTTGGCCGGCGCGCCGGGAAAATTCTTCAGCGCATACTGGACGCGGTTGGCCGCAGCAACGTAGGCCTTGCGCTTCATGTAATAGCGCGCCACGTGGATTTCATGTGAAGCCAGCGTGTTGACCAGGTAATTCATGCGCAGGATCGCGTCCGGTGCGTACTTGCTCTCCGGAAAACGCGTGACCAGTCCCTTGAACGCGTTGAACGCATCGCCCGCCGCCTTGGGATCGCGCTCCGACAGATCCTGTCCGCCGAATAAGCCCATGGTACCTAGGTCTTCGTTGAAATAAATCAGCCCGCGCAGGTAATGCATGTAATCGGCGCTGGGATGATTGGGATGCAACTTTAGAAAACGGTCGATTGCAGCCAGCGCAGAATCCGCGTCATCGCTCTTCCAGTAAACATACGCCACCTCGATCTGCGCCTGCTGCGCAAACCGGCCGAAGGGATAGCGTGACTCAAGCTTTTCGTAGAGCTTGATCGCCCTCTCCCAGTTGCGCTCGCTCATTTCCAGCTTGGCCTCGGCGTACATCTTCTGTACCGACCAGCCCTTGGTCTCGTCGTATTCCTCGGCGCTGAACAGGCCGCAGGCGCCGAGCAACCAGCCGCAGGCAAGCGCGGTGATTACCGTTAGAATGTTCCGCCGAATGTGTTGTCTGACGTTTTGTACTGGTGAGCGCTGATTTGTCATTTCAAAATTATACCGAAAAGGGCGCCGTCCCGGACCTGCATCGTCTGGAAGTTCCGCCGGAATGCGCGGGACTGCGCCTGGATCAGGCGCTGGCGAAGCTGCTGCCGCAGTATTCGCGGGCGCGGCTAACCGGGTGGATCCGCCAGTCGCGGGTCACCGTCGACGGCAAGCCGGCCGCGCCGCGCGCCAAACTGCACGGCGGCGAACAACTGCTGGTAGAACCGACGCTGTCGCCGGAAGAAACCGCTTTCCGGCCACAGGCCATGCCGCTGGACATCGTGCATGAAGATGACACGCTGATCGTCATCAACAAGCCGGCGGGTCTGGTCGTGCATCCCGGCAGCGGCAACTGGGAAGGCACGCTGCTCAACGCCCTGCTCGCCCACGCCCCGGAACTCGCCACCGTGCCGCGCGCCGGCATCGTCCACCGTCTCGACAAGAACACCAGCGGACTGCTGGTCATCGCGCGCACGCTGACGGCGCAAACCGACCTGGTGCGCCAACTGCAGGCGCGCAGCGTCAGCCGCGAGTATCGCGCCGTGGTGCACGGGCGCGTCGCGCGCGACGGTCGCATCGAAGGCGCCATCGGCCGCGATCCGCGCAGCCGCACGCGCATGGCCATCACCACCACCGGCAAACCCGCGGTCACGCATTACACCGTGCTTGAGCGTTTCGCCCACGCCAGCGTGCTGGCCTGCCGCCTCGAAACCGGCCGCACCCACCAGATCCGCGTCCATCTGCAGCAGCTCGGTCATCCGATCTGGGGCGATCCGGTGTACGGCAAGCGCAACGCGCCGGCCGTGCCGCGCTTCACGCGCCAGGCGCTGCATGCCGAAAAACTCGCGCTGGTTCACCCGCTGTCCGGAAAAACCGTGCGCTGGGAAGCGCCGCTGCCCGCAGACATGCAGCAACTCATCGCCGAACTGCGCGCCGCATGACCCGAAAACCGCCGCAGTACTGGATACAGCCCGACTGGCCGGCGCCGGCCCACGTTCGCGCGCTGGTCACCACACGGGAAGGCGGCGTCAGCCGCGGGCCTTATGCCAGTCTCAATCTCGGCGTGCGCACCGGCGATGATGCAGACGCAGTCGCCGAGAACCGTGCGCGATTGAACGCCTACCTGCCGCAGCCGCCGCGCTGGCTCGCGCAGGTCCACGGCACGACCGTGGTGGATGCCGATGCATTACAGGATGTTCCGGCGGCCGACGCCAGCGTGGCGCGGAATCCCGGCACGGTATGCGCCATCCTGATCGCCGACTGCCTGCCGATCCTGCTCACCGATCGCGCCGGCAGTTGCGTGGCCGCCGCACATGCCGGCTGGCGCGGACTCGCCGGCGGCGTCATCGCCAACACCGTGGCGCGCATGCCGGCGGCGCCCGCCGACCTGCTCGCCTGGATCGGCCCCGGCATCGGCCCTGCCGCCTTCGAAGTCGGCGACGACGTGCTGCACGCATTCTGCGACAACACCCCGGAACACCGCACCGCGTTCGCCGCGCTGCGCCCCGGCAAATGGCTGTGCGACCTGCCGGCGCTGGCACGCGCCGCGCTGCGCCGCGCCGGGCTGACGCAGATCCATGGCGGCACCGATTGCACCGCAGCCGATCCGCGGCGCTTCTATTCCTATCGCCGCGACAAGGTCACCGGACGGATGGCGGCGCTGATCTGGAGAGACAGTGATGAATGAGGAGTGATGAGCGCGGAACTAACCCCGCCCTTCGCTCATCATTCATCACTCATCGCTCATCACTTGGTTATAATCCCGCCTCGCTGTGCAGCCCTGAAAGCACCCCCTCTTGAATACCCTCTCCTGGATCATCCTCACCACCCTCGCTGGCGGCATACTCTCCGCGCTGGTAGCAGGCCTGTTCGCGATCAAGGCCAAAGCTTCGCAAATACCGATGCTGGTCAGCTACGCGGTCGGCGCGCTGCTCGGCGCGGCCTTCATCGAAATCCTGCCTCACGCCTTCAACCAGAGCGAAAGCATAGAGACCACGGCGGCAGTCATCCTGTTCGGCATCCTCGGATTCTTCGTCCTCGAAAAACTGGTGTTGTGGCGCCACTGCCACGTCGAGGAATGCGAGGCGCACGATCCGCATGCGCCGCCGCAGCACGATCATGGCCGCAGCGGCCTGATGATCCTGGTCGGCGATACTTTCCATAATTTCGTCGATGGCGTGCTGATCGCCGCGGCATTCATGGCCGACACCCAGCTCGGCATCGTCACCGCCATTGCCATCATCGCCCACGAAGTGCCGCAGGAAGTCGGCGATTTCCTGATCCTGCTGCATTCCGGCTACAGCAAGCGCGCCGCGATGCTGCTCAACATGCTGGCCAGCGCGGCGATGGTGATCGGCGGCGTACTCGCCTACTACACACTGCAGGTAGCGCAGTCGCTGGTCACTCCGCTGCTCGCGCTGGCCGCGGCCAGCATGCTGTATGTCGCGGTCGCCGACCTGATTCCCGGCCTGCACCGCCGGCCGGAGCTCGCCGCCACCGCGCAGCAAGTCCTGCTGATCGGGCTGGGCATCGCCACCATCTGGGTGGTGGGTGCGTGGGCGCATGGCCATTAAATAGTCAATATAAACAATAGCTTAAGATGTTCCCCGCAGGGTGCATGCGGATTGCACCATTGCCATGTCATGATCGCGCCGTAAGTTGCCGCCCCTCCATGACCGACCCCACCCCACAATCCGCCGCGGCCGCCTTTGCCGATCTGAATCGCCGCCTGCTGGCCGACACCGCTGAAAAACTGGGCGCCGCCGGCGCGCTGCCGGACGCCGCCGCCATGCTGCAACTGCTGAGCACCGTCGCCGCCGCCGACAGCGAACACTGGAACGAACTCAACAACCGCTATTACAAAGACCATCTCCGGCTGTGGCAGGCGTACACCGGCGCCGGCGGCAGCACCGATGCGCAGAAAAAACCGCCTGAGCCGCCGGATGACCGCCGCTTCCGCGCGCCGGAATGGCGTGAGCCCTATTACAGCTATCTGGCGCAGTCCTATCTGCTGTCGGCGCGCTGGCTCGAAGAACTCACGGGCGCCGCGCGGCTCGAGCCCCACACCAAGCACAAGCTGGTGTTCTACACGCGGCAGATGATCGATGCGCTGTCGCCGGCGAACTTCCCCTGGAGCAATCCGGAAGCCATCAAGCTCGCCGCAGAAACCGAAGGCGACAGCATCAGCCGCGGCCTGAAGAATCTTGCCGCCGACATCGACAAGGGCATGGTGTCAATGACCGACGATACCGCCTTCGAAGTCGGCCGCAACCTGGCGATCACGCCCGGTGCGGTGGTCTATGAGAATGATTTCATGCAACTGCTGCAGTACGCGCCGCTGACCGAAACGGTGCATGAACGGCCGCTGGTCATGGTGCCGCCGTGCATCAACAAGTACTACATCCTCGACATGCAGCCCGACAATTCCTACGTCCGCCACGCGCTGGAGGCCGGCCACACGGTGTTCATGGTGTCGTGGCGCAACATGCCCGAAACCATGGGCCGCGCCACCTGGGATGATTACCTCGAACACGGCGTCATGCGCGCGCTGACCGTGGCGCGCGAAATCTGCGGCGTGCCGCAGGTCAACGCGCTCGGTTTCTGCGTCGGCGGCACGCTGCTCGGCTGCGCGCTGGCGGTGCTGCGCGCCCGCGGCGAACACCCGGCGGCGAGTGTCACCTTCCTCACCACCATGCTCGATTTCAGCGACACCGGCGAACTCGCCGTGTTCATCGATGAACCGTACGTCGCCGCGCGCGAAAACGAATTTGCCGGCGGCGGCGTGCTGCACGGCCGGGAACTGGCGATGACCTTCGCCAGCCTGCGCGCCAACGACCTGATCTGGCCGTACGTGGTCAACAATTACCTGAAGGGGCGCACGCCCGATGCGTTCGACCTGCTCTACTGGAACAGCGACAGCACCAACCTGCCGGGCGCGATGTACTGCGAATACATCCGCAACACCTACCTTGAGAACAATCTGCGCACACCGGACAAGCTGACCATGTGCGGCAAGCCCCTCGATCTGGCCGCGCTCGACATGCCGGCCTACGTGCTGGCGGCGCGCGAAGATCACATCGTGCCCTGGCGCACCGCCTATGCCACCACGCAACTGGTCGGCGGGCCGCTCCGCTTCGTGCTGGCGGCAAGCGGCCATATTGCAGGCGTCATCAATCCGGCGCGGCGCAACCGGCGCAATTTCTGGGTCAATGCGGCGCTGCCGCCCGATGCCGAAGCCTGGCTGACCGGCGCGACCGCCGTGCCCGGCAGCTGGTGGCCGGACTGGACCGGCTGGCTGGCGGCATACGGCGGCGCACGGGTAGCCGCCCGGGCGCCGGGCAGCGCGGCCTACCCCCCCATTGAACCGGCACCGGGACGCTATGTGCGCGAGAAATGCGGACCAGCACAGCCTGCTCCCGGGAAAACCGCGCCCAAGAACAAACGCCGCGCGAAAAAAAGCAGACCGGCAAAAAATATCGATCCACAGCAGACTTAAATCAAATTTCCGGCATTGATTTACGCCTAAAATCAGCCCCAGCAATTCAATACAGGAGGTCGTCATGTCACGCGTCGCAGTCGTCACCGGCGGTATGGGAGGTCTTGGTGAAGCCATTTGCATGAAGCTCGGCAAAATGGATTATCAGGTCGTCGCCACCTACTCGCCCGGCAACCAGAAGCACAGCCAGTGGCTGGCCGACATGCAAAAACAGGGTTACGACTTCCGCGCCGTGCCGGTGGATGTCGCCAACTATGATTCCTGCCAGAAGGCCGTGGCGCAGATCGTCAGGGAAGTCGGCCCCGTCGATGTGCTGGTCAACAACGCCGGCATCACCCGCGACACGACGTTCCGGAAAATGGATCAGGATGCCTGGCACGCCGTGCTCACCACCAATCTCGACAGCGTGTTCAACATGACCAAGCAGGTCATCGACGGCATGGCCGAGCGCAACTGGGGGCGCGTGATCAACGTGTCGTCGGTCAACGGCCAGAAAGGCGCGTTCGGCCAGACCAACTACTCGGCGGCCAAGGCCGGCATGCACGGCTTCACCAAGGCCGCCGCGCTCGAATATGCGCGCAAGGGCGTCACGGTCAACACGATTTCACCGGGCTACATCGGCACCAAGATGGTCATGGCAATCCCGAAAGAAGTGCTGGATACCAAAATCATTCCGCAGATCCCCATCGGCCGGCTGGGCAAGCCCGAAGAAGTCGCCGGGCTGGTGGCTTACCTGTGCTCGGAAGAAGCGGCGTTCGTCACCGGCGCCAACATCGCCATCAATGGCGGCCAGCACATGCAGTAGGGCCTGTTGACGGGCCCTCGCGCGGGCCGCAAAAAAATGCCCGCCGGGGGGTTGTTCCCGGCGGGCAAACCTCTGGTTCCGGGAGCATGTCCCGGCCAACAGAGGAGGAGGTTCATGAGCGAGACTGCGGCGCGCAGCGCCACTGCCAGGCCTGTCCGTTAACGGCTGATGGTGCGGCGACTTGAAGTCATTGCGTGAAACGCAATAGGCCGTTGATTTATATAATGTTTTATCCATGCTGCGGTTGCGTTGCCGCGGCGGCTGTGAAATAATCCGCGCACCTTACGCATGAGGCAATCCATGAGCGCACAGGCCCGCACCATCAAGAAGTACCCGAACCGCCGGCTCTATGACACCGAGACCAGCAGCTACATCACGCTGGCTGATGTCAAAAAACTGGTGCTCGACAACGTTGACTTCAAGGTCGAAGACGCCAAAACCAAGGAAGACCTGACGCGCGCCATTTTGCTGCAGATCATCCTTGAAGAAGAATCCGCCGGCGCGCCGATGTTCACCAGCGATTCGCTGTCGCAGATCATCCGTTTCTACGGCAATGCCATGCAGGGCATGATGGGCGGTTATCTCGAAAAGAACATCCAGACCTTCATGCAGATCCAGAACAAGCTGCAGGAACAGTCGAGCCAGGTCTATGGCCAGAACCCGATGCTCAACTCCGAAACCTGGAACGAGTTCGTCAAAATGCAGGCCCCGGCCATGCAGGGTCTGATGGGCCGCTACCTCGAGCAAAGCGCACAGACCTTTCTCAACATGCAGAACCAGCTGACGGCCCAGACCCGCAATCTGTGGGGCAACTTCCCCTTCCCCGGATTTCCCGATGCCGGCGGCGGCAAGAAAGACGGCGAAGAGCCGAAGTCGTAGCGCTCCGCCGCAGTTCACGCCCGCTCCCCGCCCTCCGCTGTTGTGCCCACTCCTCCGCGTAAAGTCGGCTTCGTTTCGCTCGGCTGCCCCAAGGCGCTGGTTGATTCCGAACACATCCTGACGCAGTTGCGCGCCGAGGGTTACCTCGTCTCGCCCACCTATCAGGACGCCGATCTGGTCGTCGTCAATACCTGCGGTTTCATCGACGCCGCGGTGGAGGAATCGCTGGACGCCATCGGCGAGGCACTCACTGAGAACGGCCGCGTCATCGTCACCGGCTGCCTCGGCGCCAAGGGCGACATCGTGCGCGAAACCCACCCGAAAGTGCTGGCCGTCACCGGCCCGCATGCCACCGCCGCGGTGATGGACGCCATCCATGCGCATCTGCCCCAGCCGCATGATCCGCATGTCGATCTGATCCCGCCGCAGGGCATCCGCCTGACGCCGCGGCACTACGCCTACCTGAAAATCTCGGAGGGCTGCAACCACCGCTGCACCTTCTGCATCATCCCGGCCATGCGCGGCGATCTGGTCAGCCGGCCCATCGGCGAGGTGATGCAGGAAGCGCAGAATCTGGTCAACGCCGGCGTGAAGGAACTGCTGGTCATCTCGCAGGACACCAGCGCCTACGGCGTCGATGTCAAATACCGCACCGGCTTCTGGGGCGGGCGGCCGGTCAAGACGCGCATGACCGAACTCGTGCGCGCCCTCACCGAGTTTGGCGTCTGGGTGCGCCTGCATTACGTGTATCCGTATCCCCATGTCGATGAAGTCATTCCGCTGATGGCCGGCGGCAGGCTGCTGCCCTATCTCGACGTGCCGTTCCAGCACGCCAGCCCGCGCATCCTCAAGCTGATGAAGCGGCCGGCCAATGCCGAAGGCACGCTGAAACGCATCCGCGACTGGCGCGCGATCTGCCCCGACCTCACCATCCGCAGCACGTTCGTCGTCGGTTTTCCCGGCGAGACCGAGGCCGAGTTCGAAGCGCTGCTCGAATTCCTCGAAGAAGCGCAGCTCGACCGCGTCGGCTGCTTCGCCTATTCGCCGGTCGAAGGAGCCGCCGCCAACGCGCTGCCCGGCCGGGTGCCGGAGGAAATCAAGGAAGAACGCCGCGCACGTTTCATGGCTGTGCAGGAAAAAATCAGCACCGCACGGTTAAAGCGCCGCGTCGGCCAGACCCTCACCGTGCTGGTCGATGAAGTGAACAAGGACGGCGCAGTCGCGCGTTCGGCCGCCGATGCGCCGGAGATCGACGGCCGCGTGTTCATCCGCCGCGGCGCAAAACTCAAGGTCGGTGAATTCGTCAAGGTCAAAGTCACCCAATCCGACGCCCACGACCTGTGGGCCGAACCTGTCGCCCTGCGTGCCGTCTGATGTGGCAGCGCCTGAAAAGCTGGGCGAACCTGCTGAAAAGCGACACCGTCATGCTGTGGTTTGCCTATCGCCACCCGCAGACGCCGCTCGCCGCCAAAATCCTCGCCGTGCTGGTGGTTGCCTATGCCTTCAGCCCGATCGACCTGATTCCGGACTTCATCCCCATCATCGGCCTGCTCGACGACGCGCTGCTGCTGCCCATCGGCATCTGGCTCGCGGTCCGGCTCGTGCCAGCACCCGTCATCGCCGAGTGCCGGCAACAGGCGCAGGCCTGGCTGGACGCGCGCAAACCCAAACCGCAGAATTACCTTGCTGCAGCCGTGTTTGTTGCGCTTTGGATAGCCGCGGCATGGCTGCTGTGGCGATGGCTGGCCAACTGACTTTTTAATCACAATGACCGATCCGGCATCCCAAAAACCACCAGGGCGCTGGCAGCGCCTGCTGCCCTGGCGAGGCCATGGCGGCGCCGTCGGTGAAGCCGTATCCGTGCGTGAACTGGTCATCGTTGCGCTGATCGCGACACTGATCATCGGCGCCGCATTCCTCATCGCCTTCCGCTTCGTGCGCCCCGCGCCGCCCGATACGTTCGTGATCTCCACCGGCAGCGAAGGCGGCGCCTATCACCTGTTCGCCGAGCGTTATCGCGAACTGCTGGCCCGTGAAAATATCGAAGTCGAATTGCGCCCGTCTGCGGGCTCCATCGACAACCTGAAACGCCTGACCGACGACGAATCCGGCGTCGATGTCGCGCTGATCCAGGGCGGCGTCACCGCGCCGGACCAGGAATACAGCGTGCGTTCGCTGGCCGCGATTTATTACGAACCACTGTGGATTTTTTACCGCAGCCCCGGTGAACTGACCCTGCTGACCCAGCTTGCCGGCAAACGCATCGCTGTCGGCCCCGAAGGCAGCGGCACGCGGGCGCTGGCGATGAACGTGCTGAAGGCCAGCGGCACGCTGCGGCCGGACACCACACTGTCACCCGCCAGCGGCATGACCGCGGCGGACGAACTGATTGCGGGAAAACTCGATGCCGCACTGTTCGTCGTCGCACCCGACGCGCCGGTGGTCCAGAAACTGCTGCACGCCAAAGGCGTGCGCCTGATGAGCCTGGGGCACGCTGAAGCACTCGCCCGCCGCTTCACCTACCTGTCCACCATCACCCTGCCGCGCGGCATGATCGACCTCGGCAACGATATTCCCTCGTCGAACATCAATATGGTCGCCACCACCGCGCATATCGTGGCGCGCGAGGATTTCCATCCGGCGCTGGTGGCGGTGCTGCTGCAGGCGGCCACCAAGGTGCATGGCGGCGCCGGCGTGTTCCGCAAGGCCGGCGAATTCCCGGCCGCGCGCGAAGGTGATTTCCCGATCAATGAAGACGCCCAGCGTTATTTCAAATCGGGGCCGCCGTTCCTGCAGCGCTACATGCCGTTCTGGGTCGCCAACCTGTTCGAACGCATGCTGGTGCTGCTGATACCGCTGATCGCCGTGCTGATCCCGGTGCTGCGCATCATGCCGGTGTTTTACGACTGGCGGATCAAGCGCCGGATTTTCCGCTGGTACCGTGAGCTCAGACAGGTCGATGTCGAAATCCGCGGCGCGCCCAATGCCGCCGGCACCGCACGGCTGCTGGCGCGTCTTGATGAAATCGAAACCGGCCTCGATGCCACCGTGGTGCCGCTGGTGTACTGGGATTACGTCTATACGCTGCGCAGCCATATCGACATGGTGCGCGCACGGCTGACTCACGCCACGACAATGCCGGTCGCGCCGCTGCCTCCGCCGCCCGGCAACTAGGCCGGCGCCGGCTCCCGCGCAAAAAACTCCACCACGTCCGCCACTTCCCGAGTGCGGGTCATCGGCGGCAGGCTGCGCCAGATGCGCTTGCCGTAGGATTTCGACAGCAGCCGCGGATCGCAGATCATCAGCACGCCGCGGTCGGTTTCGTCGCGGATCAGCCGCCCGGCGCCCTGCTTCAGCAAAATCACCGCGCGCGGCAACTGGTATTCCATGAAGGCGTTGCGGCCCTCGGCATTGATTTTCGCGATGCGCGCCGCCAGCACCGGATCATCGGGCGGCGCGAACGGCAGCTTGTCGATCATCACCACCGACAGCGCCTCGCCGCGCACATCCACACCCTCCCAGAACGACTGGCTGCCGACCAGCACCGCGTTGCCGAGTTTGCGGAAGCGCAGCAGCAGTTCCGTGCGCGAGCCCTCGCCCTGCACCAGCAGCGGATAGTCCCAGCCGCGCTTTTTGAATTCATCCGTCAGCAGGCCATGCGCCTCGCGCATTGCGCGCAAACTGGTGAACAGCAGGAATGCGCGGCCGCGGCTGGCCTCGACCACCGGCAGCGCCGCCGCGACCACCGCCGCGGTGTAGTCCGGGGTATTCGGATCGGGCAGCGCCTGCGGCACATACAGCAGGCTTTGCTTTTCAAAATCGAAGGGGCTCGCCCAGCTCGCGGTCTGCGCCGCCTCGATGCCCAGCTCATTCACGTAATGCGAAAAATCGCCGTTGACCGACAGCGTCGCCGAGGTGAATACCCAGGCTTTGGCCTGCGCCTCGACCTGGCGCCGGAAAATCTCCGCAATCGACAACGGCGTCGCGTTGAACTGCACCGATTGGTGAAACACCTCCACCCAGCGCACGAGCGTGGCATCGGCGTCCTCGCGCCAGCCGGCCAACTGCCCGCGCAGCGCATCGGCGCGCTCGAAACACTGCGCAAGGCCCTCGCTGCGCGCGGCCTGCGCATGCAGCGTTTCGGCAAGTGCCGTGAGTTTGTCGCAGGCCGCCGCCAGCGCCTCGCTGACCGCCTTGCGCTGCTTCAGCGCCTGCGCCGGCAGGCGCGTGCCGCCGTCCTCGAAAGCGAGACGCAAATCGCGCGCCGCCTTTTCCAGCACGCTGGCTGCCGCCGGCAGCGCCGGGAAATCCTTGGCGCTCGTCGCGCCTTCGATGCGCGCATCACGCGCGAGGTCGATCAACTGCGTGGTCGATACCGATTGCCCGAAAAACAGGCTGGCGGTTTCCGGCAACTGGTGCGCCTCGTCGAAAATCACCGTGTTGCAGGCCGGCAGCAGCTCGGCCACGCTTTCCTCGCGCAGCATCACGTCGGCGAAGAACAGATGGTGGTTGACCACCACCACATCGGCATCCAGCGCCTGCTTGCGCGCCTTCATCACAAAGCATTTATCGTAATGCCCGCACTGCGAACCCAGGCAGTTGTCGCGTGTGGAAGTCACCAGCGGCCACACCCCGGCGTTCTCCGGCACCTCGGCCAGATCGGCGCGGTCGCCGGTGCCGGAGATGCGCGCAAAACTCTCGATGCGCGCCAGATGCATCACATCGTCGCGCGTCGGCAGGCGGCCGTCGGACTTGGCGCGTTCGAGATGATGATGGCAGACGTAATTGGCGCGGCCCTTCAGCAGCGCCACCGTCACCGGTACTTTCAGCGCATCGCGCACCACCGGAATATCGCGCCCGAACAACTGGTCCTGCAGCGTCTTGGTGCCGGTGGAAATGATCACCTTGCCGCCGGAGAGCAGCGCCGGCACCAGATAGGCAAAAGTCTTGCCGGTGCCCGTCCCCGCTTCGGCAACAATAACCTCTTGATTTTTAATGACTTTTTGTATCGCCTCGGCCATTTCCAGTTGGAACGGCCGCGCCCGGAAGCCGGGCACCACCTGCGCCAGTGCGCCGGTTGCGGAGAATACGGATGCGAGATCAGACACCGCGCGAGTTTAGCGGGCGTCCAACGGGCTGACCACCCCTCTGCCGCCTTTATTCATCACATGCGTGTAAATCATGGTCGTGGATACATCTGCATGCCCGAGCAACTCCTGCACCGTGCGGATGTCGTAACCGCCCTGCAGCAAATGCGTCGCAAACGAATGCCGCAGCACATGGCAGCCCACCGGCTTGACGATGCCTGCCGCGCGCGCCGCCGCGCCCACCGCACGCGGCATCACGGAATCAAACACATGATGACGCCGCACCTCGCCGCTGCGCGGATCGGCAGACAGGCGGCCTGACGGAAACACATACTGCCAACCCCATTCGCGATTCGCCCGCGGATATTTTCGTGCGAGCGCACCGGGCAATTCGACAGTGCCATAGCCGGCGAGCAGATCGCGTTCATGCAATTGCCGCACGCGCACCAGATGATCCCGCAGCGGCTCGATCAGCGATTGCGGCAGCATGGTGACGCGATCTTTCGCGCCCTTGCCGTCGCGCACCACCAACTGTCCGAAACCAAAATCAATGTCCTTCGCCCGCAAGCGCAGACACTCCATCAGCCGCAGGCCGGCGCCATACAGCAAACTGGCCATCAGCCACTTCGCGCCCTGCATTTGCCCCAGCAAAGCAGCCACCTCCTCGCGCGTCAGCACCACGGGCACCCTGACTGGACGTTTAGCGCGCACCATGTCGTCCATCCACGGCAGCTTCACGCCAAGCACCTGCCCATAGAGAAACAACAATGCCGACAGCGCCTGATTCTGCGTGGAAGCCGCGACAGAGCGATCACGCGCCAGATGCGTCAGGAACGCCGTCACCTCGGCGGCACCGAGCGTGGCGGGATGTTGCTTCTGATGAAAATAAATGTAACGCTTAATCCAGTGCAGGTAAGCTTGCTCGGTGCGATAGCTATAGCGTTTGATCCGCAGCGCGTCGCGGACGCGGTCGAGCAGGCGCGGCCCCGAACTTTTTGACGTAACCGATTGATTTGACATGATATTTTAATTCCCTCGGTCATGATCCAAGGAATACTGTATCTATATACAGCTCTTAACGCCATGAATATAAACGAAGTTGACCTTTTTTGCTCAAAAAAGGAGGTTTTGCAACCACCTTTTAGGGCTTCTATTTGTAGTTGGGCGTCAAAAATTGGAGATTCACAATGTCTTGGTTATCGTTACTTCTAATCATAAAAATCAGCGTAACTGGCCTCTTGGTGGCAGCGCCGTTTATGCTGCTTCCAAAGTCCAAGCTGGAAAAAGCAACGAATATCGCAACGCCAACGCCGGTACTTTTTCGGTTGTACGCCGTGGCAATTACTGCGCTGCTTGTTGGTTACGCATTCGGTATTCCCGCTGCTGAAGCCGGCCGTTTCCCGTGGGGTGTCACGTGCATGGGTACAGTCTCCAATGGCGGTGCCGCGATCCTATTGCTAGCGTATTCGCAGAAGAGCAAACAAAATCGTTGGCTTGGTGCTTTCTTTGGTCTGGTCGCACTGGGGTTGGTTGCAGCGATGATTCTGCCTGCTGGCGCAATACAAAAGGCATGGTAGTTTTGCCGCCCAACAAGCCGTTGCACCCGACCGTCGGGAGCGGCGCTTCGCGCCGTCCCTCCGCCGGGTGAACGGCGACGTTAGGCGTCCTCATCACGGTATTCTTATAAGGAGAAGCACTGCATGCGGTGCGGCGATTGTGCCGCCTGCTGGAAGTGCATCCGAGCGGGTATTACGCCTGGCGCAATCGACCTGCTTCGCGCCGCGCCTGCGAGGATCAACGACTGCTGGGGCTGATCAGGCAATTCTGGCTGGAGAGCGGCGGCGTCTATGGCTATCGCAAGATCCACGACGATTTGCGGGAGTTTGGTGAACGGTGCGGCAAACACCGCGTAGCACGTCTGATGCGCGCTGAAGGGCTGCGCGCCCAGGTGGGCTACCACCGCCGTCCGCGACACCACAGCGGCCGTCCCGCGGTGGTGGCCCCCAATCACCTCAACCAGCAGTTCGATGTGGCAGAACCGAATCAGGTCTGGGTCACTGACATCACCTATATCCGCACCCACGAAGGGTGGCTCTATCTGGCGGTCGTCATTGACCTGTTCTCACGGCAGGTCATTGGCTGGTCGATGCAGCCGCGCATGGATCGGGAGCTGGCGCTCAACGCGCTGCTGATGGCGGTGTGGCGGCGTCAGCCCCAAGAGGCCGTCACCGTACATTCCGATCAGGGCAGTCAGTTTGACCTGCCCCCCCGCCAGCCCTACCAATCTGAAGTAGAGAAGTCCGTCAAATCATGGAGAAT
>CAZAOZ010000025.1:0-42394 GCA_964486865.1 uncultured Bordetella sp. | reverse complement strand
CCATGCAACACCCCTCCTTTCGGTAAAGTGTTGCACTTGGGCTTTGAGACTGCGGAGGAAATGCAGATGCGAAGAAAAGAAATCTACTCCGGTACCTTTGGTCTTCCATTGATTTGCCCGCACTGTTCAAAGAAACAAGCGGGCCGTGGTGCAAGGCTGAGGCTCGAACAATGAGGTGCTTATGCAGCAGGGGATGGCGGTACAGCAGCAAACAGAACGCGGGCGACTGAGCTTGTGCGTGCGTTATGTATTTCGCTCTGACGACTTGCATCTGCCCCGCGACGAAAAGAAATCTACTCCGGTACCTTTGGTCGAATATCGGAACTATCGGGTGAACAACAGGAGCTCGGACTATGACTGGCTTGAAAATGATGGTGGCTCTGACCCCTTGTGGGTTTTGTGGGTTCGCGACAAGTAGCAGGGGCTCACAATGGGCTTAGTCATTCTGGGCGCGTTGGCGCTTTATTTATTGATCTCGGTCTTCGTGGTGATCGGGGCGATCAGATATGCGAAGAAGGCCGGCAAGAGTACGAAGCGCTGGGGTTGGGGTGCAGCGCTGGTGATGTATCTGATTCCCTTTTGGGATTGGCTGCCGACGGTGGCGGTGCATCGATACTACTGTGCGACTGAGGCGGGGTTTTGGATTTACAAGACCGTCGATCAGTGGAAGACGGAAAATCCAGGGGTGATGGAGAAATTGGTAGCGAACAAAGGCGCACCTTCTCGGTATGAAATATTCAACGATGGGCATGGGGTTAAGGACACCTACATGCTTAACAACCGATTTCACTGGACAATTACGAAGCTAGATGTTTTTAGCTGGTTACCAATAATGAAATTTCAGCAAGAGGTATTAGATGCCAAGAACGACACTGTGCTTGCACAGTACGTTGATTTTGCGACAGGTAATTCAATCAAGAACACTGTAGGCCCACCCGGACCCGTAAAGTTTTGGTTACATAGCCGGCATTGTGTCGGCGGCGGAAGCAATCAAGATGCATTGAGGAATTTCCGCGATTTCTTTTTGGGGGGGAAACAATGAGCACTATTCAGGCTCTTTTCCAGCAAGTTCAATTGGCCGAAGCCGCCTATGCAAACTTTCTTAGCGAATCGGGGGCGCTGCTAAATTCCGAAATCGATGTCAAGGCTGCCCTTAGAGATCAGGGCAACAACATGGACTTTAGCGATGCCCAAGCTACCGCCTTCGTCGCCGACTGGCAAGTCGTCGGCCACATCCCCGACACCGCAGCCGGGTTCTCGGCGACGATCTTCAAGAACAAACATACTGGTGCTTACAGTCTGGCGATCCGCGGTTCAACGGACTTTACTGATTTTTCAGTCGATGCTGCGTTGATTGCAGGCGATGGCATCGCGGTGCGTCAGCTCGTTGACCTCTACAATTTCTGGAGCCGATCCACGACGGCAGCAGGTCAGACCTATGTGGTCGCCCAGGTTACCCTCTATGACAGTTTCGGCAACCTGCCGACCGGTGCGATCCCGGTCGGTAGCTCCGCCTATGGCATCGTCTTGGGGGATTCATCGCAGTTGCCCGATGCAACCCTGCGACTTGCCACCGGCGCAATCCCCGCCGGGCTGGGGGCGATCAACGTGAACGGCCACAGTCTTGGCGGCCATTTGGCCATGGCTTTTACCCGGCTCTTTCCCAACATTACTTCAAACGCCTCGGCCGTAAACGGTCTCGGCTTCAAGATCGGCAACAGCACTGTCGACAGTCTGTTTTCTATCCTTGGCGGTGCGCCAACCTTTAATGCCTCCAGCATCCTGAACGTCTACGGCATTGCCGGCCCGGAGTTTGCCACGATGAATAACGGCATACTTCAGCAGCCCGGCGGCTTTGAAGGCATCTATATTGAAAATGGTTCGATAAATCCGATCACCGGATTCCCCTCGCACAGCAGCGTGCAAATGACCGACAGCGCCGCCGTCTACGACCTCTTCATCAAACTCTCCGCGCAAATTCGCAACTCAACGCCGACGGCCGCGCTGACTACCCTGAAGCCGTTGTTCGAGGCTAGCAGTGCCGAGGCCCAATCCTCGCTGGAGTGCGTGGTGGATGCGCTGGTCAATCTGTTCGGACTGGATTTTCCGCCGCTGACGGCAGGCAAGATTGGCGACCGCGAAGCGCTCTACGAACGTATCGTACTCCTGCAGGCGCTGACGACTGGAGTATCAACCAATAATCCGGGCGCGCACGTTGATGTGCTGACCGCGACGAGTGCTTCAACCCTGGCACTGCGGGCCTCCGGCTCCGAAGCCCTCGCCTACCGCTACGCCCTCAAGGAACTCAATCCCTTCGCCATCGTTGGCGACAACGCCCTCTACGCCATCCACAACGCGAACGGCGAGTTGAATCTCTACAACCCGGCCAATCGCACCGGCAGTCTGACCACCGAATGGCTCACCGACCGCGCCGCCTTCCTCGCGTGGAAGAACATCGCCTACACCGCGGATGCGCCGACCGCGGGCGGCGTCACCACACTCCTGCGCCCTGAGTTCACGGTCGGTAGCCGCGTGCGCTTTGAAGACCTGGCGAGCAACACCTGGATCGATATCTCCAATGCCGTGCTGGCGCCCAACGACGACACCCGGCGGTTTGTATTCGGCGGCGACAGTGCCGACGTGCTGAATGGGGGCTCGTACGCCGACCGCCTTTATGGCGGCGGGGGTACGGACTATCTGCGCGGCAAGGGCGAAGCTGACCACCTCGAAGGCGGCGCCGGGCTGGATGTATATGGATACAACGGCTACGCGGCATTTTTCTCGGGCAATGGATTGTTTTCCGGGAACGACGGCAATGACGTGATCCTCGACACCGACGGCAAGGGCGTGCTGCGCTATGTCTGGCACGACAATCCCGCCCCGTGGAGCACGGTGATCGCGGAGGCCAGCGTCAAGGTGTCGGATACGCAATGGACGAGCGCCGACGGCAAGTTCATCTACACCAAGGCGCCCGGTGCCGACGGACGCACTGATCTCGTCATCACCATTAACGCCGATGCCGACGGCGGCATGACGCTCAAGGACTGGCGCGACGGCGACTTCGGCATCTATCTGCGTGATGCCCGCATCACCCCGGCGACCACCCTCACGATTACCGGCGACCTGCAACCGCAGGACTTCGACCTGGCCACCGCCGGCATCCAGACGCAGAACGATGCGCTGGGCAACGTCATCGTCACCACCACGGCCGAAGCGGATCGCGAAGATACGTTGAACGACAGCGCCGGCAACGACCGCATCATCGCGGGTGGCGGCAACGACACCGTGCGCGGCATCCGCGGCGGCGACGACTGGATAAGCGGAGACGTCGGGCGCGACTATCTGGACGGCGATCAGGGCAACGACCTCATCGAAGGCGGGGCAGACGGCGTTGCGAGCAGCGGACAGGCGGGCGGGGACGTGCTCTATGGGCGCGCGGGCAACGATGCGCTCTATGGTGGACAACGGCTGGAGCTTGCCGATGCGATCCGCCAGGGCGCGACAGGCGCGGGGAGCGGCGTGTTGGGGGATTTTCTGTCTGGCGGCGACGGCAACGACTGGCTGGTGGGTGCTACGGGCAATGACCTGCTCTCCGGGGGCGCGGGCCAGGACATTCTGGTGGGCGGGGCGGGCAACGATGACATCTGGGGTGACCGCGAACAGGCGGCGGGAATAGGCTGGAGCGTGCAACGCCAGATTACCGGGCAGATTCGAACTTCCAATTACACGGGGGTGACAACGCTCACGGACGGTTTGGTCGGGGCAGCGGACGTGATCTACGGTGGCGCCGGTGAGGATTGGGTTTCCGGCGAGGCCGGAGATGACTTCATCGATGGCGGGGCCGACAACGATGCGTTGTTCGGTATGGGCGGCTCCGACATTCTGATCGGCGGGGCGGGTAATGACTGGCTGGTCGGGGATTTTGCGGTCGGGGTGAGCGCGGAGGACGGTGCGGACTACCTCGACGGCGGCGCAGGCAACGACACGCTCTACGGCAACAGCGGCTCCGACATTCTGATTGGCGGCGCCGGCACGGACACCCTGATTGGCGGCGCGGGCCGTGACATCTACGTTTTTGACAAGGGCGATGTGGTCGGCGATGAAGTCATCAATGACACCGACACCGGGGCCGAGGCGAGTGTGCTGGTGCTCAACGGAGTGAATCGCAACACCGTCAAGTTCCGCACCGGCAGCCTGATGATCGATCTGGGCGAAGGCGCGCGGATCCATTTGGAAGGCTTCGATCAGATCAATCCGGGCAATACACCGCTCGTGGGCGAACTGCGCTTCGAGGGCAGCGAGGTGATGACCTACGCGGACATTCTCGCGCAGGGTTTTGATATTGACGGCACCGAGGGCAACGACAACGGCGCACTCGGGCATGCGCCGATGCTGGTGGGCACCGGGGTGACCGACCGCATCCGCGGGTTTGGCGGCAATGACGTCATTGCCGGCATCGGCGGCGATGACGTGCTGGATGGCGGCAGTGGCCATGACATCGTCGCCGGCGGGGCTGGCGCTGATGTATTGCTTGGCGGCTTGGGCCTGGATCAGTTGCAGGGCGGTTCGGGCAACGACTATTTGCAGGGCGGAGACGGCGATGACTGGCTCTTTGGCGATGCCGACGATGCCACCGAACTCACTGCTGGCGATGACGTGCTCGACGGCGGTGCGGGCAACGATTTCTTGTACGGCAACGGCGGCAACGATGTTCTTCAGGGCGGTGCGGGCTCCGACGTGCTTGAAGGGGGCGCCGGCGATGACACCTATGTCTTCGACATGTTCGATACCATCGTCGATGCGCAAGGACTCAACAGAATAGTGTTCGCGGATGGAATCACTCCGGAGAATTTGCAGGTAACGAGCGTTGTCGTTAATGGCCAACCCCGGTTGCAGATCTCGCGCACCGGCGAGGCAGGGCCTGGGCTGATTATCGGCAACACTACACCTCAGACCGGGAACTTTTCCTATGCGTTCGCCGACGGACGCACGCTGAGCCAGGCGCAATTCATGCAATTGCGCTACCGGGTCGGCCAGACTCTCTCCGGTGGCGCCGGCAATGACGCGTTATCGGGTTTTGCCGGGGATGATCGGATTGATGGTGCGGGCGGGAACGATATGCTCGAGGGCCATTCCGGCAACGACGTTCTGCATGGCGGTGATGGCGCGGATGTGCTGATCGGCGGCGCCGGGGATGATGTTTTATACGGCGGCTTCGGGGCCGATACCTATGTTTTTGGTTATGGCGATGGGCGGGACATAGTCCGGAATTACAATTACCCCACGGATTCTGCGATTGATCAGGTTCGTCTGGCCGATGGCATCGCGATCACCGATGTCACGTTGGCGCATGAACACAATGGCGACTTGAGCATTATGCTCAATGCGACTCAAGAGCGCTTGACGTTGGCGGCCTGGTACACGGATGCGGAGTCTCGTGTAGAGCAGATTATCTTCGGCGACGGCACTGTGGTGAGTGAGGCGCAGTTGCTCGCGATCGGCATCCCTCCCATTGCCGGCACGGCAGGCGACGATATGCTGGCCGGCACCCGCTTTGCCGATACCCTGACGGGTTTCAATGGCGCCGACGTTCTTGACGGCAGATGGGGTGCCGACGTGCTGATGGGCGGCGCTGGAAACGATACCTACGTTCTTGGCTGGGGCGCGGGGAAAGATGTGGTGATCGAAGAGGACGGAGGCTTGAGCACGATCAGGCTGGCGCCGTTGATGAGTTTCGATGATGTGGATGTAACCCGCTCCAGCGACGACTTGTTTGTGCATACCCGCAGCACCGATTACGGCCTGGTGCTCAAGGATTATTTTTCCCGGCCGCATGACTGGCGGATCAGCACCGCCGACGGCGCCGCACTGTCCCTGACGGATTTCATGAATCGGCCGCAGCCGACAACAGGCAGCTTGGTGTGGGATTTGTGGGAAGCACGCAAAACAGGAATCAAGGCGGATTTTTACAGTCGCGTGGGCGCGGATCTGAACGGCGAGGTGCTGGCAGACGGCACACTGCACACCGTTTATCTACCCCCAGCTTCCTTGTATGCCAACGGCTTGTACTACAACGGCGGTTTGTTTGGATTTTCGGGCGGATTTTCCGGTGGCGTCGGAGAAACGTTCACGGACCTGCGAGTCGGTTCAATTTTCAGCAACGATGCAGACCAGTATTGGGATTTAAACCAGAGAGAAGTTTCCGGTGTGGTAATAACACCCGCCACATACACTATCGACTGGGAAACTCCTAATTATTACAGCAACACGTACTACCTGGGCTCTTTTTACAATGTTCTCACCGAATCCATCACCGAACTATATCGAACGGATGTGCAGATTCAGGCGAATGGGACTTTTGGAAGTATTGCGCTGAACAGTGCCGCCGGTATGAATAACACGGAGTTGGCTCTGGCGGTATTAAGCGGTGAGCTGCCGAATCTGGTCAACGGCACCTATTACACCATCGACGCGACCGAATGGATCCATGAAATCCATGCCGGCGCCGCGAACAATGTGATCGGCGTCATAGCCGGTGGTGCAGTCGACGGTGGCGCCGGCAATGATCTGATTGATGCCACCAGAATTTGGAGTAATGCAAGAGATGATTCATTCCTCTACGGCGGATCCGGTAACGACATCATCACGGGTTCCACAGGCAATGATTTCATCATCGGCGGTGACGGCAACGATCGGCTTTACGGTTTGTATGGCGACGACACCTACTATGTCATTCCCGATGAGGTTGGCGTTGATGTCATCGATGAATCGACATTTTATTTGTTCGACGTTACCTATTATGGCGGCCGCTTTTGGAATGAAGCCCACGTCGAACAACGCAGCACCGATACAGTTGAATTCGGCCCCGGTCTCAGTCTGGCGGATCTGACGTTATCCTGGGGGCGTATCGATGGATACACCTCGTCAAATCGCAATTACACGACGGCTTTCGAAACCCTCGACATGTTCTGGGGCGCTAACCGGGGCGTGCGGGTAGTGATGCCCTACATTGCCAATGCCGATGTTGTCCGGGATATGTCTCATAACTCTCCGGGGAGTTCATGGGGTATTGAATATTTCAAATTCGCCGATGGCACGCTGCTGACATTAAGCGAGATGCTGCAGCATCTCGCTCCGGTGGTCCTCAACGGCACACCAGATGACGATTGGCTGGTGGGGCCGGATTGGGGTGAAAGTATCCTGAGCGGCGGCCAGGGATTCGATGGTCTCGCCGGCGGCCTGGGTAACAGCACCTACGTGGTCAACATCGGCGACGGCATGGATTACATCTATGAAAAGAAAAACGGCGGATATGACACGATAGTCTTTGGCGCCGGGATCACGCCCGATATGGTGACTCTGGGGCATGATTGGCACATGTTTTTAAGCATCGGTGACGGGACTGACGTGATCTATATTTCATCGGACCCGCGATTTGATATGGATGATGCGCTTAACACCGGCGTAATAGAACGCTACATTTTTTCCGATGGCACGGAACTGACCCATGCGCAGATGATTGCGCGGGGATTCGATTTTTCCGGAACGGCAGGCAATGACACCATTACCGGGACAAACGCCACGGATCGCATATCGGGCCTTGGCGGCGACGATACGCTCCAGGCGGGTGCGGGTAACGATGTCATCAGCGGCGGCGAAGGCAACGATATCTACGTGATCAACATCGGTGACGGCGTGGATGTCATCGAAGACGGCGGCGGAATTGACGAGATCGCTTTTGGCGCCGGCATCACACCCGACATGCTGAGTCTGGGGCTGGGTTCGCTGATGATCCGGATCGGTGACGGTGGTGACGCAGTCCATATCGAAAACTTCAGTCCCGCGGACGCCGTCCATTCCGGTGCTGTGGAACATTACACATTTTTTGACGGCACAGCGCTGACGCACGCGCAACTGATTGCGCGCGGATTCGATTTGTACGGGAGTGCGGGCAGCGATGTAATCACGGGCACCAGTGTTACGGATCGCATGGCCGGTTTTGATGGCGACGATATTCTTGATGGCGGGGCGGGTGCCGATATTCTGCGCGGCGGATCAGGCAGCGACCGTTATATTTTTGCGCGAGGGTACGGCCGGGACACCGTGGAGGATCTCGATGCCGGTGGCGCCGATATGGACACGCTCTTCATCAGCGATGCGCGGCCGGAAGACCTCTGGCTGGCCCGGGATACTGATTATCTGAAGATAGGGTATCTGGATGCGCCCGACGAAATGGCGATCCTGTGGCAGCCGGCGGGTTATGGCGTCGAGCGTGTGGAGTTTTCCGATGGCGCAGTGTGGGATCGCACAACGCTCG
Source organism: uncultured Bordetella sp. (assembly GCA_964486865.1). Classification (GTDB taxonomy): domain Bacteria; phylum Pseudomonadota; class Gammaproteobacteria; order Burkholderiales; family SG8-41. Next base: position 34,077 of record CAZAOZ010000025.1, on the reverse strand, counting down.
ATGCGCTGTTTGTGCCGGTCAACAATGCACCGGAACTCGGCAACCCCATACCTGGGCAAGTGGCCAATGAAGACGCGCTGTTCAGTTTTACGGTGCCTGCGGACGCTTTCCAGGATACGGATGCCGACGATGTGCTGACCTACAGCGCAGCTCTGGCCGATGGCGCAGCATTACCTTCATGGCTCGCATTCGATCCGCTGACCCGTTCGTTTAGCGGCACCCCCGCCAATGCCGATGTCGGCGCACTCGACATCCGCGTGACTGTCACCGACAGCGGCGGCCTGTCGGTATCCGATACTTTTATCCTCAACGTCGCCAATACCAACGATGCGCCGGTGCTGGCCAATACGCTTGCCGGCCAGACGGCCGTCGAAGACGCGGCCTTCACCTTTCAGGTGCCGGCGGATATCTTCGCCGATGTCGATGCCGGCGACACGTTGCGCTACTCGGCCGCGCTGGAGGGCGGCGGCAGCTTGCCGGCATGGCTTGCGTTCGATGCCGATACCCGCAGCTTTACCGGGACACCGCTGCAAGCCGATGTCGGCACGGTTCGCGTAGCGGTAACTGCAGCCGACGCGGCAGGTGCGACAGCCAGCAGCGCGTTTACCTTGGCCGTGGTCAATGTGAATGACGCGCCCGCACTGGTCCAGCCAGTGGCTCCGCTCAGCTTGACCGAGGAAACTGCTTTCTCGTATGCGGTGCCTGCCGGTACGTTCGCTGATGAAGACCCGGACGACAACCTCAGCTTAAGCCTGACGCAAGCCGATGGCAGCGCACTGCCCGGCTGGCTGCACTTGGACTCAGCGACCGGCCAGATCACGGCCCTGGCGCCGGAGGGTGCCGCAGGCAGCTACACCCTGCAGCTAACGGCGAGCGATGGTGCAGGCGCGCAGGCACATACGGAACTTGCCCTGCAAGTGAAACGCATCGGCTTGGATATAACAGGCACGGCGTTTGCGGAAACCCTTTCCGGAAGCAAATACCGAGACAACATTGACGGCGCGGGCGGCGATGACGCGCTGTTCGGCTTGGCGGGTAACGACAAGCTTCTGGGCGGTGACGGCAAGGACCGGCTCTACGGCGGCGCCGGCAACGACACGCTCGACGGCGGTGCTGACGCAGACACCCTGGAAGGCGGGAGCGGCGCGGACGTGTATCTGTTCGGCTACGGCAGCGGCAAAGACATCATCGCTGACCGCGGCGCGGCGGGCGAGAACGACACCATTCAGATGGGTAGTGGTATCTCATTGAACCAATTGAGATTTTCAAGTGACGATGGAAATTTGATGATCCGGCTCATCGATACCAAAGACCGCTTGATCATCCGCGACTGGCGCTCGGAGAACGGCGGCATCGAGACCTTGCAATTGGCTGACGGCCAGTCGTTCAATCTGCGCGCGCTGGTCGGCGACCGGGACAATGATGATTACGATGATGATGAGGGCTCTTCGTACAGCGGAGACAATGGTTTCCGCAATCCGGCGACCAGTGTTAATGACGAGTCCCGCAGCCTGTTCAGCGGGTCGGGTGCGACGCAGGACAGCAGCCCCCGGAATCAATTCAGCGCACTCGACCTGCAAGTCATACTGGATGCCATGGCGCGATTCGACCGGGAGGGCGAGGCGTCTGCTGCGCTGGATGGCGCATCATCGCGCCGCGTGCTCCGCGGTTCCGTCGAGGCGACGCCGGCGGCCAATCCCGGACTATCCCAATCCGTACTTGCCAATGCGCTGATGCAGTTTCACCTGTCAGGGATGGAGGATGCGGCGCCGGATGTCGACACGGCTTTTTTCCGGGCGATGGCGGGGCAGGGCGGCAGTGCCGCGCTGTCTCATCCCGGCGTCGGCGGCAACGGATTCGGTGCGGACGCACAGGCGCTGCGGCAGTTTGCAGGGTTGCAGGAAGGTTTGGCTCGCCTGGGTTGATGCGCTGATGGCAATGATTGACCTTTACAAAATACATGACGCCGTTCGGGCTGAGCTTGTCGAAGCCCCATTGCCCTTCGACAAGCTCAGGGCGAACGGAATTGGTTTATCGCCAATGATGAAAACTCGATAGAACCCGGATGACGAGAGTGAAAAGCAGGAACACCTCAGGCGTCTCGCCGCAGGATTTTTCCGCGCCCCTGCTGCGCATCCAGAACAGTCCGCCCCCGCCGCTCGCGGGGTGGCTGATGAACGGGCTGCTGATTTTCTTTGCCTGCCTGCTGGCGTGGGCTGCGTTCGGCCGGCTCGACATTGTGGCGGTGGCGACCGGCAAGCTGGTGCCGCAATCCTATTTGCGCATCGTGCAGCCGCTGGAGCAGGGCATCGTCAAGGAAATCCTGGTGCGCGAGGGGGAGCGGGTGGAAGCAGGGCAGGTACTGATGCGCATGGATCCGCGGTTGACCGATGGTGATCGCCGTGTGGTTGATAACGAAATGAAATTGAAGCGCCTGCAGTTGCGCCGCATTGACGCGGAGATGAAACATTCGGCAATGGTTCGCCTGCCGGGCGATGACGCGGGATTGTTCGCGCAGGTGGAGGCGCAGCACCGCGCCCGCCGTCAGGCCTATCAGGATAGTGTCGAGACCGAAACAGCCACCCTCGCCAAAGCGCGGCAGGATTTGCGGGCGGCGCAGGAGATCGAAGCCAAGCTGAAAAAAACCGTGCCGATGTACAAAGAAACTGCTGATGGCTGGACGCAACTCGCGAAGGAAGGTTTTGCCGGGAAATTGCTGGCGCAGGAGCGGGTGCGGCAGTACATCGAGAGCGAGCAGGATCTGAAAGCGCAGACGGAGAATGTGGCAAGCCTGCAGGCGGCCATCGCCCAGGCGGAGAAACGGCTGGCGCAGATTACGTCGAACTACCGTCAGCAGTTACAGGCGGAGCGGATCGAAACAGCTGCCCAGGCGCACAAACTGGAAGAGGAACTGGGCAAACAGGACCATCGCAAAGGGTTGATGGAACTGCGCGCGCCGCAGGCCGGCATCGTCAAGGACCTGGCCACGCATACCGTGGGCACGGTGGCGGCGCCGGGCACCATCCTGATGACGCTGGTGCCGATGGATGTGCCGTTGGTCGCGGAAGTGTGGGTGGGCAATCATGATGTGGGGTTTGTGCGCCAGGGCCAGCCCGCGAAGCTGAAGCTGTCGCCCTTCCAGTTCCAGAAATACGGCATGCTTGAAGGCCGCGTGCGCCAGATCAGCGCGGATGCCAGTGAGAACCAGAGCGGCGCGGCGGCTTCCGTCGAGATCAGCCGCAACAGGACCGCCATGCCGCTGACCTACAAAACCATCGTGGAGATCGGCACGCAGGAACTGGTGGCGCAGGGGGTCAGATACCCGCTGGCGCCGGGCATGCAGGTCGCCGCGGAGATCCACCTGGGCACGCGCACCGTGCTGGAGTATCTGCTGTCACCGGTGACCAGGGCGTTTCATGAGGCGGGGCGGGAGCGGTAGCCGGCGCAGCGTCCGCAGTGTGGCGTAAGGTTGGCGCAAGCTGACACTGCGAGCATGTCCTCCGTGCTGCGCGGATCCAGGGATACGGGTTCGAGCGCAGAACCCCATCCACTGCCAATCAGGAGCTTTAATGAAAAAGATTATTCCGGGAATCACCCTGTCGCTGATGGCGCTGACGGCGCTGGCCGATGAAGCTTCTGTTGTCGCGGCGCCGAAGCTTGATGCCGACCCCACCGCGCTGATCGTCTGCGCCGTGTTGTTTGTCGGCATGATCGGCGGCTTTGCCGCTTATGTCTGGATGAAAGACCGCGCCGGGAAAGCCGGGGGCAAGACTGTATCCGAGTAATACCGGGTTTGATGTCGATAAAAAAGGCGCTCCGCGGAGCGCCTTTTTTATTGTGTGCGGCGGTCAGAAGTAGGCCTGTCCGCGCTTGACCGGCGGCGTCCAGTCGCAGTCCGACCACGGCCCGTCGCCGTGTTCCTTGATATATGAAATGCGGCCGCGTTTGGTCGGTTTTTTGCCCGCGAAAAACGCCTGCAGCCAGTCGAACACATAATCGTGGCAGTCCATGCCGCCGAGGTTGCTGATGCTCCACAGCGGGTGGTACTGGTTCTCGAACACCCACATTTCCTTCGGCACCTTGAGGTCTTCATAGGCCTCGATCGCGTCTTCCAGCGGGCACAGCGGGTCGAATTCGCCGGTGACCAGCAGCGTCGGGCACTTGATCTTGTCGAGGTAGCCGCGCACCGTCATGCCTTTGGCCACTTCTTCGTCGAAGCGCTCCTCGTCTTCGTAGCCCGCCATGTACATGAACATCTGTTTGAAGCGCGGCGAGGACTGCGTGAATATGGTGTTGTTCGGATTGAAACAGGCCACCGAACTGACAACGACCGCCGCGCGGTGGTCGTAGCTCGACAGCCGCAGCGACCAGTAGCTGCCCATGCTGATGCCGTAGATGGCAATCTTGTTTTTGTCCACCTCCGGGCGCTTGCGCAGGTAGCTGATGACGGCGGCGCCGGCGCGTTCGTAGTTGTCGCTGACCGCGCGGATTTTCTGCAGGTTGGAATTGCCCTGGCCCGGGCCGTCCATCGCCAGCACATGAAAGCCGCGCGCGTGGCCGATGTTGTGATAGGCCTTGGGGAACACTTCCTTGGTCTGGTCCATGCCCGGCACGTAGATCACCACCGGCGCTTTTCTGCGGTCCGGCAGCAGGTGCAGCAGGCAGGAAATGGTTTTGCCGTCGCCGAACGGCACCTCGACCCGCTCAATCGGGTAATCCGCCGTCTGCGTGCGGCGATCGACCATCTCGGAGAGCTTGCGGTAGAGCTGTTTTTTCACCGGGTGATTGTCGAAGTAGATCGGGTGCTGGGCCATGCGGTAGGCCTCGATGGCATGGTCATAGTGATAGGTTGCGCTGGCTTTGGCGCCGCGCGCCTGCGCCAGTTTCGCCAGCCGCTCGTGGCGTTCACCGGCTTCGCGCCAGACTTTCGGCAGCATCCGGTAGTTGCGGGCGCGCTTGCCGGCGGGAACCTCGATGTCGTCGCGCTCGAAATTCTGCACGCGGCCGCGCATGTTCAGCGCGAGGTCAAGCATCCACTGCTGGTTGTCGCGTTCTGTTCTCAGCTTGCGTATCACGGTTTCTCCGATCGGTGGGTTCTCAACATAAGGTGGTCAGCGGCGCAGTATCGCCATGGGCGGAATTTTCAGCGTGGGCGAAATATCAGGGTGATGCGATTGCCGACCGGCAGCGCGGTATGGCGGGCCTGCTCGGTCAAGCGCAGGATCAGCGGTACGCCAAGTCCGCCGATGCGGCGCAGGTCGAGGTTCGGGTTGGTGTGGTCGGTCGAGACTTCGGCAAACGGGTCGTACTGCGGCGCGCGGTCTTCGTAGGTCAGCGCAATGGAGCGGTCCGCATTCGGCGTGATGCCCAGGTAGACCCGGTTGTCGGCGCTCTCCGGTGTGCCGTATTTCACGGAATTGGTGAACAATTCCTCAAGAACCAGCGTGCAGCGCCGGATATCGTCGGCCTGCCAATTCAGTGCGGAAACGCACGTTTCGAGCTTTTCCCGAATGGCATCAAAGGTTTCCAGACGGGCGGGGAACGGCTGCAGGGGCGGCTCGGACATGGATGTCGGCGCTGGATTTTTGGGCAAGACGGACGTTAACGTGACGACGGGATTATAATCATCCCCTCATGATTGTTGGGCTGTAATCATCATTCTGATCAGGAGCATGCCATGCTGAACCGGATACTGAAATGCATTGTAGTCGCAATCGCTGTGCTGTCGGCGCCGGTTGCGGTGGCGGCGGACGACGCAGGGCAGATCAAGGTGGTCAACGGATCCGTTACCATCGAGCGCGGCGGACAAACTCTGCCGGCTGTGATCGGGGCGCGCGTGCAGCAGGCGGATACTTTGCGCACCGGCGCCGGCAGTTCGGTCGGCGTCACCATGCTCGACAACACGCTGGTATCGGCCGGACCGAACAGCGTGCTGGTCATCGAGCGTTATGCCTTCAACTCCACCACGCATCAGGGCCAGTTCGACGCCGGCCTGCGCCGCGGCACGCTGTCGATGGTGTCGGGCAAGATCGCCAGGCAAGCGCCGGATGCGGTGCGGGTGATTACTCCGGGTACGGTGCTGGGTGCGCGCGGTACCGAGTTTCACGTTCAGGTCACCGACTGATTCCGGGCATTAACATGCGCCTGAATGAGCTGGGCAGCGTTTTGGTCATCGTCGCGCTGTCGCTGACGGCGTACTTCGTGTTGCAACCGCCGGTTGCGGCGCCGCAACCGAAAACCCTGGTGGTGCTGGTGCCCGGTGCTGACGGCAAGGTAGGCGCCGTCAGCGTGAAGTCGGCGCAGGGCGAGGTGGTGATCGACAGGGCCTATGCCTCGGCGACGTCCGGCGGCGGTGCCGCGCCGGTCGTCGGCAGCAGCAGTGCCGCGCAGGTGCAACAGACCTTCGGCGATACCGTCAAAGCGCGACCGCAGCCACCGGTGTCCTATACGCTGTACTTTCTCGAAGGGAGCGACGAGTACACGCCGGAGTCGCGCCAGACCATTGAAACCGTGCTGGGTGAGCTCGCCAAACGGCCTGCCGCTGAAATTGCCGTGATCGGCCATACCGACCGCGTCGGCGCCGTGGACTACAACGATCGCTTGTCACTGCAGCGCGCGGAGCGCGTGCGCGCGGACTTCCTGAAGCGCGGTGTGCCGGAGCGCTCGGTCAGCGTGGCCGGACGCGGCGAGCGCGAACCGCTGGTGGCGACGGCTGACGAAGTGCCGGAAGCCCGCAACCGGCGCGTCGAAATCAATATTCGCTGAAGGTTCCGGCCGGTCCGCGCCAGCGCAGCGCCAGCATCGTAATGTCGTCGGCGCGTTCCTCGACGGCGCCGAACGCCTGCAGATCGCGCTGCACAGCGGCGATGATATCGGCGCAGGATATTGCGGAGTCCATTTCGGCGAGCAGCCGGCACAGCCGGTCGCGGCCGTAGAGCCGGCCCGCCGCGTCCATCGCTTCCGTCACGCCGTCGGTGTAGAGGAGCAGCGCGTCGCCCGGCTGCAGCGTGCAGAACGCACCGGTATAGGTGTAACCCTCAATCATGCAAATGGGCGGCCCGCCGGCGGCATCCAGCCGTTCGAGTCCGCCGCCGCCGCGCAGCAGGATCGGCGCGTCATGCCCCGCGTTGGCGTAATCCAGGCGGCCGCTGTCGAGATCGAGGCTGCACAACAGCCCGGTCACGAACATTTCTTCCGGGTTGTCACGGGCGATTTCGCCGTTGGCCTCGGTCAGCACGGCGGCCATGTTGCTGCTCCCGCGCAAAGCCGCGCTTTTGCACAGGGCCTTGCTGACGGCCATGAGCAGGCTCGCCGGCAGTCCCTTGCCCGACACGTCGCCGACGAGGAATGTCAGGCGATCTTCCGACGGCTTGAAGAAATCGTACAGGTCGCCGCCGACCACCCGCGCCGGCGCCATCACGGCGTCGATGTCGCAGCGCGCCTCGGCCATCAGCATCGAAGCGTGCGGCAGCAAGCCGGTCTGCACGCGGCGCGCAGCTTCCATTTCACCCGCCACGCGCGCTGTTGCCTCGCGTTCGGCCTGCAGGGATGCCCGCAACGCGCGGCGCTGGCGTTCCATTTGCATCAGTTCGCCGCCGAGGCATGCCATGAACACCAGCGCGAGCCCGACTGCCGGTGAGGCGACGTCAATCAGCAGTCCGCTCGTGCGGAAGGCCACGGCGCCGGTCATGGCGATGACGGTGATCAGCAACGCGGCGCCGCCCAGCGCAATCCCCGGCCGCGCCCGCGGGGTTATCGCCACCAGCAGCAGGCCCGCCAGTGCGAGGATCGCGAGTTCGGCACGGTGCGCCCAGTGCGGGCGCGACAGATACTGGTTGTCAAAAATGTTTTCCAGCATTTGCACGTGAATCTCGGCGCCGGGTACGCGCTTGTCGACCGGGGTTGCGGGGTGATCGACCATGGCGAGCCCGGTCAGCGCGACGATCACCAGCTTGCTCTGCAGCAGCGCCGGATCAATGCGGTTTTCGATGACATCCACTGCGGATATGAAACGCGACGGATCGTGCCGGCTGAAACGGATGCGCGCCTGGCCGTCATGCCCGACAGGCACGGCGATGTCGCCGGTACCGATGGTGCTGATGCCTGATGCGGTGGCGCGTATGCGGATTGCCGGCTCCCCGGCGGCGACACGGATCATTTCCAGGCCCAGCATCGGCACGACGGCATTCTGGATGATGGCGGCCACCGGCAGGCTGCGCACGATGCCGCCTTGTGTCTCGGCGCTGATGGCGCCGTGACCGGCCGCGGCGCGGTCTATGATCGGCGTGCTGCGCACCATGTTGCGGTAGCGCAGCAGGTGGGGCAGCGGATCGTGGCCCTCAATGGCGACGGGGGCAAAACCGCCCCGCGCATTCACATCTTCACCGTCGGTACCGGCCACCGCCAGTACGGCGCGCGCCCGGCGCAGCGCAGCGGCGAACTGGCGGTCATGGTCGGAGTCCGCAAGCCCTGCCGCCTTGGCATAACGATCCTGTTCGGGAAACAGCAGGTCGAGGCCGAGCGCCGCCGGCTGGCGTGTAGCGATGCTGTCCACCAGTCGCGCGAGGTCGCGGCGCGGCCAGGGCCATTGTCCGTAGCGCCGCAGGCTCGCTTCATCGATGGCCACGATGACCGCGGGCGCGCTTTGCCTCTCTCGCGGCCACAGTGTCTGATAGGCATCGAACCATGCGGTCTGCAGCGTGTGATGCGCGGGCGTGAACATCGCCTGCATCGCAACGAGGAGTGCGAGCACGGTGAGCCCCGCTGTCCACGCCGGCCACTGTCGCGCCTGTGCCGGCATTGGTGGGGCCGGGACGGGCATCAGAGCGTCACCACCAGGCCGTCGTACGCGCTGAACACTTCCAGCATTGCGCCGTCGCGCGTGATTTCCTCGAGGCGCCGGGTCTGCCGCAGCACATCCTCGATCTGGACATCGGTGTACGCCGGCTCGTGATGGAACAGGCACAGACGCCTGGCGCGCGCCATCTGGCACAGCTCGACGCCGATGATGTTGCTGGAGTGCCCCCAGTCCTCCTTGACCGATGCCGCTTCCGCCAGCGAATACATGGCATCGAAAATGACCAGGTCGGCATTGCTGAAGAACTGTGCGAATGCCTCGAACTCCCCCTCTTGTTCGGTGCGGTGTTCGGAATCGGTGGAGTACACCACGCATTTCCCGTTTTTTTCAAAACGGTAACCGTAAGAGTCGCCGCTGTGCCGCTGCAGCTGCGGCGTGACGGCGTAGCCGGCGATCACCGCGGTCTTGCCGGGTTCCAGCACGTCGAATTCGATGCGGGCCGGCAGTTGCGCGAACTCCACCGGAAACGACGGCGCGCCGTGCTGGCGGCGGAACGCCGCCTCAAGCGTGGCGTGACAGCCGTGGATGATGATGCGGTTTCCCGGCGCGTACGCCGGCGGAAACATCGGGAATCCCATGATGTGATCCCAATGCAGGTGCGACATGAACACATGGTAGGTCTGCGGTGCGGCCGCGCCGTGGCGCTGCATCATTTCCACGCCATAACGCCGGGCGCCGGAACCGAAATCGCAGAGCACATGATTGTTTTCGCCGTCGATCAGCTCGACGCAGGACGAATCGCCGCCGAAGGTACCGCTGACGCTGAACGGCAGCCCGGCGAGGAAGGCATCGATCGCCGCGGGCGTGTCGAGCGGGCGGCCTTGTGCCGCCGTCAGCGCAGCCGCCAGTTTTTCACGGACGCCTGCGGCGGTCAGCGGCGCCGGCAGAGAACCCCTCGTGCCCCAGAAGCGGATCTGCATAGGGTTAAGCCTGCTTTATCTATGCCGCGGCAACAGCCGCCGGGCTGCCGAGTGCGGCCACGGCGTCGTGCGTGGTCGTGAATATTTCGTAAACCAGGTGAAAGTGGCTGATTTCGAATATTTCCTGCACCAGCGGCTGCATCTGCGCGACGGCGATGCGGCCGCCGCGGGCGCGGGCCTGTTTGGCGGCAATCATGAAAATGCGCAAACCGGCGCTGCTGATGTATTCAAGCCCGGCGAGGTCGAACACGATGCCGGCGCCGCCGGCGCGACATTCCGCCAGGTGCGGATTCAGGGCGTCATGGAACGCGGCTGCGTTCAGGTGGTCGATGCGGCCCCGGACCGCAACGACAATGACATTGCCCTGGATTTCGACGCCGATGTCCATTCTCGCCCCCTTGGTCAGACGATTCTAGCCCATTGCGGCGGCGCGGGCAGTGACCGCCTGTCGGACTAACGCAGGTGGGTGAGCGCCTGTTCCAGATCGGCGATCAGGTCCACCGGGTCTTCGAGCCCGATGTGCAGGCGGATGGTCGGACCACCGGGATTCCAGTGCGTTGCCGAGCGGACTTTTTCCGGTTGCGGCGCGGTCACCAGGCTCTCGTAGCCGCCCCAGCTGGAGCCGATGCCGAACAGCTGCAGCCCGTTGACGAATGCGGCGACCTTGCTGCGGTCGGCCGGTCGCAGAATGACGCCGAACAGCGACGCGGCGCCGTCGAAATCGCGTTTCCAGATCGCGTGGCCGGGGTCATGCTCCAGCGCCGGATACAGCACGCGCTGCACCTCCGGCCGTGTCTGGAGCCAGCGCGCCACCGTCAGCGCATTGGCCATCTGCTGCTTCATGCGCACGCCGATGGTGCGAAAGCCGCGCAGCGCCAGATAGCAGTCGTCCGGGCTGACGCAAAAGCCGAAATCGGCCACCGCGTGGCGTACCGGCAGCCAGTATTTTTCATTGGTGACAATGACCCCCATCAGCACGTCGGAGTGGCCGACGATGTATTTGGTCGCGGCGTGGATGGACACATCGACGCCCCGCTCGAAGGAGCGGAAGAAATATGGCGTGCCCCAGGTGGTGTCGGCCAGCACCGGTATGCCGCGTGCATGCGCCGCTGCGGCGATGGCGGGAATGTCCTGCATCTCGAACGTCAGCGACCCCGGCGCCTCGCAGAACACGGCCTTGGTATTGGGTCTGATCAGCCCGGCGATGCCGGCGCCGATCAGCGGATCGTAGTATTCGATGTCCACGCCGTTGCGGCGCAACTGGCGCTCGCAGAACAGCCGTGTCGGCGCATAGGTGCTGTCGGTCATCAGCAGATGGTCGCCGTTCCTGACGAACGCGCAGAGCGCCGCGGTGATCGCGGCGAGTCCGGACGGCACGGCGACGGCCTGATGACCGCCTTCCATTTTTGCCACGGCCTCCTCGAAGGCAAAGGTGGTGGGCGTGCCGTGGATGCCGTAACGCATGCTCTTGAAATCATCGGGATCACGGGTTTCGTACGTTTCGAGGTCGGGGAAAATCACCGTCGAAGTGCGGAACACCGGCGTGTTGACGGTGCCGCTGGTTTGCGCCGGGTTGCGGCCGGTCTGTGTCAGCAGAGTGTCTTTTTTCATGGCGGGGCTTGGGTTTTTACGATATGGACTGCGACCGTTGCATTGTGCGCGAGCGCCCATGCCGGGGCAATACGAAAGACCTATTTTTTACGCGCAGTTTTGCGCGCATTTGCGTTATCCTAGCCGCTATTCCAACCGAGGAGCGAGCGCGCCGCAGCGGTGTCCAGCATGCGGGGCGCGGGAACGTCATGGACCATCATCATTTATTCGAAGTCGGCGGGGCGCATGTTTCCCGTCTTGAAGACCTGCGGCTGATCAAGGGCGAGGGCTGTTATGCCGCCGACTGGAGCCTGCCCAACCAGGCGCACGGGTGTTTTCTGCGCGCCGACCGCGCCCACGCAAAAATCGTTTCGATCAACGTCGATGCCGCGCGCAAGGCCAGGGGCGTGCTCGGTGTTTATACCGGCGCTGACGCGGTCAGCGCGGGGTATGTGAAACCGCTGAGCATGCTGACTTTCGCCGGCAAGGACGGCAAGAAGGCGCTGCTGCCGGAGCGTCCGGTGCTGGCGCACGGCAAGGTGCGCTTTGTCGGCGACCTCGTGGCCTTGGTTGTGGCGGAGACGGCTTTGCAGGCGCAGGACGCCGCCGAGCTGATCGAAGTGGAATATGCGGAACTGCCGGTGGTGGTCGCCCCGGAAGCCGCGCTGGCGGCCGGCGCGCCGCAATTGCATGACAATGTGCCGGGCAATCTGTCGTTCGAGCAGGAGGCCGGCGATGCGGTCGCCGTGGCGGCGGCGTTCGCCAAGGCTGCGCATGTCACCAGACTGAAACTCGATTGCACGCGGGTGGCGCCCAATCCGATGGAACTGCGGGCCTGCCTCATCGCTTATGACGCCGCGAGCGGATCGTACACGGCGCATGTACCGGTGCAGGGCGTCAACATGATGCGCATGCAGCTCGCCGCGTACACGGGAGTGCCTGAAGAAAAGCTGAAGGTGGTGGCGCGCGACGTCGGCGGCGGTTTCGGCCAGCGCAGCATCGCCTATCCGGAATACGTCGCGATGATGATCGCCGCCAGGGCGTTGAACCGCCCGGTGAAATGGGTATCGACGCGCAGCGAGGCTTTCCAGTCGGATTCGCACGGCCGCGCCAATTACATCACTGCCGAGCTGGCGCTAGCCAAGGACGGCACGTTCCTCGCGATGAAGCTGGACTGGATCGCCGATCTCGGCGCCTATCTGCATCCCGCGGGGCCGGTCAGCCCGATGCGCAATCCCGTGACCTGCCTGAACGGCGTGTACAAGACGCCGGCGCTGTTCGGCCGCTGGCGCGTGGTGCTGACCAATACCGTGCCGGTGTCGGCTTACCGCGGCGCGGCGCGTCCCGAGATCGCCTATACGATTGAACGCCTGGTCGATGAGTCGGCGGCGCAGATGAACATCGATCCGGCGGAAATACGCCGCCGCAATTTCATCCCGACTTCGGCTTTTCCGTACAAGACGCCGACGGGTTCGGTGTATGACATCGCCGATTTCCCCGGCGTGCTGGAGAAGGCGCTGAAGCTGGCCGACGTGCAGGGGTTCGCCAAGCGCCGCGCCGAATCGGAAAAACGCGGCATGCTGCGCGGGCTGGGCATGTCCACGGTGATCGAGAACACGGGCGCCGGCATATTCCCCAGGGACGAAGTGCTGCTGGAGGTCGCGGCCGACGGCAAGGTAACCGCCTATTCGATAGCGCATTCACAGGGCCAGAGCCATGAGACCACCTTCGCGCAGATCATCGGCGATGCGCTGGGCATCCCGGCGGAACGCGTGCAGGTGCGGCAGGGCATCATGGAGAAGGGGTTGATCGGCAATCACACCGGCGGTTCGCGCACCATCGTCGGCGCCGGCACGGTCTGCCACATCGCCGCGAAAAAACTGATCGAAGTGGCCACGCCGCTGGCCGCCGAGCAGCTCGGCGTCGAGCCGTCGCAGGTGGCGTATGCCGAAGGTGAATTCCAGTCGAAGGAATCCACCCGCAAAATCACGCTGGGCGAGCTGGCGGCAAAAAAACCGCTGAGCGTGACCGGCGAAGGCAAGTTCGGCTCGACCTTTCCCAACGGCTGTCACATCGCCGAACTGGAAATCGATCCGCAGACCGGCGTCACGCGGATGCTGTCTTATGTGACGGTCGATGACTGCGGCACGGTCATCAACCACACGGTCGTCGAAGGCCAGATGCACGGCGCGGTGGCGCAGGGCTGGGGGCAGATTTTCGGCGAGAACGTGGTCTATGACCGGGAGAGCGGGCAATTGCTGACCGGCAGCTTCATGGATTACGCCATGCCCAAGGCGGGCTGGATCGACGATATCAAAATTGCCGAACACACCACCTTCGGCACCATCAGCCCGCTGGGCGTCAAAGGCATGGGCGAATCCGGCTGTACCGCATCGCTGGCGGCGCTGACCAATGCGGTGATGAATGCGTTGCGGCCGCTGGGCGTGCCGCCGTTGGACATGCCGCTGACGGCGCACAAGCTGTGGCAGGCGATCACCGCCGCCAAAAACAGAAACTGAGAAGGACACTGACGCATGTATTCTTTCCAATATCGCAAGGCGAAGTCTCTGCAAGAGGCGGGCGAATGGCTCGCAAAAGATGCCGACGCCAAGCCGATGTCCGGCGGCATGACGCTGCTGCCGACCATCAAGGCGCGGCTCGCGCAGCCTACGCAACTCATCGATATTTCAGGACTTTCTGAACTGTCCGGGATCGAAGTCCAGGGCGGCGTGCTGACCATCGGCGCGGCCACGCGGCATCAGCAGGTGGCGGCATCGAAAGTGGTGCGCGATGCGTTGCCGGCGCTGGCCGAACTGGCGGCGAACATTGCCGATCCTCAGGTGCGCAACCGCGGCACGATCGGCGGATCGGTCGCCAACAACGATCCGGCCGCGGATTATCCGGCGGCGGTGCTGGGCCTCAATGCAAGAATCATCACCAGCAAACGCGAAATCGCCGCCGAAGATTTTTTCCAGGGCATGTTCGCCACCGCGCTGGAGGCGGGCGAACTGATTGTGCGCATCGCCTTTCCGCTGCCCAAAAAAGCGGCTTATGCCAAATTCCCGCATCCGGCGTCGGGTTACGCGATGGCCGGCGTGTTCATCGCGCAGACTGGCGCCAGCGTGCGCGTGGCGGTGACCGGTGCGGGCCCCGGCGTGTTCCGCTGGACCGATGCCGAGCAGGCGCTGACCAAAAAAATGGATCCGGCGGCGCTGGCCAGCCTGGTGGTAGCGTCCGATGATCTGAACGAAGATATCCACGGCACGCGCGAATACCGCGCGCAACTGGTCAAAGTCATGGCGGGCCGCGCGGCAGCGGCGCTCGCCGGGAAAAACTGAGGGAAGAACGGAAATGGCAAAAGTAACAATGACCGTGAACGGCAAGCAGTGCTCCGGCGAAGTCGAAGACCGCGTGCTGCTGGTGAATTTCCTGCGCGACTCGCTGAAACTGACCGGCACGCACGTCGGCTGCGATACCAGCCAGTGCGGCGCCTGCACGGTGCATGTCGATGGCCGCGCGGTGAAATCCTGCACCATGCTGGCGGTGCAGGCCGACGGCGCCGACGTGCTGACCATCGAAGGCATGGCCAAAAACGGCAAGCTGCACCCGGTGCAGGCGGCGTTCACCGAATGCCACGCGCTGCAATGCGGCTTCTGCACGCCCGGCATGATCATGACGGTGGCGGCGTTGCTGAAAGACAATCCGCATCCGACCGATGCCGAGATCGTGCATGGCCTCGAAGGCAATCTGTGCCGCTGCACGGGTTACCTGAACATCGTCAAGGCGGTGAAGCAGGCCGCCGGCGCTGCCGGGCACAAGTAACCCTCAAGACACCCCCTCCCCCCGCGTGCGGGGGGACAAGGGAACACTTGAAGCGAAGCAGGGCCGGGGAGAGGGGAACACTTGAAGCGAAGCAGAGGGGCGCCCGGAAAGCTATCCTGTTTCCGGTTTTCTCCCCGCGGTATCCTTCACGTTCCACGGAGGACACCGCAACATGGTTTCACCATCTACACCACCATCTGCCGCGCCCGGCCCGCTCGCCGGCGTGCGCGTCATCGAACTGGGCCAGCTGATCGCCGGTCCCTTCTGCGGCAAGACGCTGGGCGATTTCGGCGCCGAAGTCATCAAGATCGAACCACCGGGCAAGGGCGACCCGCTGCGCAAGTGGCGGATGCTCAGGAACGGCAACTCGGTGTGGTGGGAAGTCCAGTCGCGCAACAAGCAGTCGGTGACGCTGGACCTCAACCAGCCCGAAGGACAGGACATCCTGCGCGCGTTGGTCAAGGAGGCCGATGTGCTGATCGAGAATTTCCGCCCCGGCAAGATGGAGGAGTGGGGTCTCGGTTACGCAGACCTGAAAAAAATCAACCCGCGGCTGGTGATGGTGCGCATTTCCGGCTACGGCCAGAGCGGGCCGTACCGCGACCGCCCCGGTTTCGGCATCATCGCCGAATCCATGGGCGGGCTGCGCTACCTGACCGGCGAGCCGGGACGGGTGCCGGTGCGCGTCGGCGTGTCCATCGGCGACACGCTGGCCGCGCTGCATGGCGTGATCGGCGTGATGATGGCGCTGTATCACCGGGATCGTCGCGATTCAAAACCCGGCCGTGAAGGCCAGGTCATCGATGTCGCGCTCTACGAGAGCGTGTTCAACTGCATGGAAAGCCTGCTGCCCGAATACAGCGCCTTCAACGCGGTGCGCGAGGCCGCGGGCAGCGCGCTGCCCGGCATCGTGCCGTCGAACGCCTATCCGTGCCGCGACGGCTGGATCCTGATCGGCGGCAACGGCGACGGCATTTTCAAGCGGCTGATGAAGGCGATTGGCCGCGACGACTACGCTGCGTCACCCGACATGGCTACCAACGATGGCCGCGTGAAGCGCGTCGCCGACATCGACGGCGCGATCACCGCATGGACCAAAGCACGCGACAAGAACGAGGCGCTGAAAATCCTCGGCGAACACGACGTGCCCTCGGGCGCTATCTATTCGATTGCCGACATTGCCGCCGACGCGCAATACCGCGCACGCGACATGATCCTCGACATCACCACGCGCGACGGTGATGCGCTGGCGGTGCCGGGCATCGTGCCCAAACTGTCGGCAACGCCCGGCGGTATTCGCAGCACCGCGCCGCGGCTGGGCGAGGACACCGAGGCAGTGCTGAAGCGCGCCGGCCTGAAACCCGAAACCATTGCCGATTTGCGGGCGCGCGGCGTTATTTAAAATAATAAATAAAAACAATGAGTTACATATATATCCCGGAGCGGCCATGATCGACCATCTCGACCACTTCGTACTGACCACTGCTCAACCCGAGGTAACCATCCGCTTCTACACTGAGGTGCTCGGCATGACGCTCGAAACTTTCGGCGCCGGGCGGCAGGCGCTCAAATTCGGCAACCAGAAAATCAACATCCACGTGAAGGGCAAAGAATACGAACCCAAGGCGCATGCGCCGGGTACCGGCACGCTGGATTTCTGTTTCATTGCGTCAGTGCCGCTGGAGCAGGTGATTGCGAGCCTGCAGAAACACCAGGTCGCGATCATCGAAGGGCCCTGCATCAAGACCGGGGCGATGGGGGCGATACGCTCGGTTTATTTCCGCGATCCCGATCTCAATCTGGTTGAGGTTTCGGAGTACGTCTGATCGGACGGCGGGTTTGTAGGGCGGGTGAGGCGCAAGCTGTAACCCGTCCGGGCCTACGGTTGTTCGGAGGTTCCTTATAGCTGTTTCGACCGGGTGGTTTTAGGCTCGCGTGGCAGTTTCGCCCCACACCGCGCACAGAACTTGTCCTTGGCGCCCACCGGCGCGCCGCAATCCTGACAGCGCCGCAACTCGCAATACCAAATCACGGCTTCAGCTTGTCCTCGAACCAGTTCCACATTTCCGCCACGCCCAGCGTCAGGTAATCGCGCTGGCAGTGCTGGGCGCCGCCTTCCTCGGCGGTGAAGACCCGCAGTGTCTTGTCCGGCGAGCCCGAGGCGGCGTAGAGGGCCTGGGCGTCGGCCAGCGGCACCTGCTCGTCCTCCGCGCCGTGGACGATCAGGAACGGGCAGCGCATGTTCTGCACGATGCCATCCAGCTTGAACGGTTCGAGTTTTTTCAGCGCTTCGTCCAGCGTATCGACGCCGAGGATCCAGGTGATGTGGTGGCCGGGCACCGATAATGAAGTTTTAAACTGTGCGTCTATGCGTTTTTTCCAGGTGGCGTGGTAGTCCCAGATCGCGCCCCAGGCGATGCACGCGGCGAAGCGCGGTTCCATAGCCGCCATGCGCGGCGCGTAATAGCCGCCGAGACTGATGGCGATGACGCCGATTTTTTTCGGATCAACATCGCTGCGCTTTTCCAGCCAGTCCACGCAGGCCGAGCCCGCGACTTCGTAGTCGTGGCGCAGATAGTGGCCGCGGAAGCGGATGGCTTCGCCGGTGCCGGGGCCGTCCATGATCAGCACCGAAATGCCGCGCTTGATCAGGTCGGGCACGCCGCGCATGAACTGGATTTCCTTGGTCACGTCGAGGCCGTCGAAATACACCACGCAGGGCGTGCGTTTGGATTTCGCATTCTGCGCGTGGACGAAATAGCCGGGCAGGGATCCGTCAGCAAACGGGATTTCGACAATCTCGATCTTGATATCGGTCAGCGCGACATGACGGTGGAAGCAATCAACGCCGTTCTTGAATGCGGCCAGCGCAAGCGCATCCTTGGGCGTGCGGAAGCGCTCGGCCATCTGGTAATAGTTGCAGGCGCGCAGATAGGCGTGCGCGGCGGACACCGGATGTTTGCCGGCCTCAAAACGTTGCGCATGGGCACGCACCTTGTCGGCCACGTTGACGCAGGCGTGGAACCAGGCCTCGTCGTCCTCCGGCGCCTTGTCTTTCAGCTGCATGCCGATTTTATGCAGCTCGCTGATTTCCGAGCCGCCGTAGGGCGCTGCACTCATCATGTTGATGAAGGCCGATGACCAGCGGTAGTTGCCGGGGAAGTACATGAAATAGGCAGGATCTTTCTTGGCGGTCATGCCGGTTCCTTTATTTTCGGGAAAAACCATTTGCCACAGAGGGCACAGAGAAAGATCAAAAGCAATAACCGTTTATACACGCTGCAAGGCCGCTGCAATTCCGGCTTTTTTCTGTGTCCTCTGTGCCCTCTGTGTCTGCTTTTGAAGTTTACTGTTTGGGAATGTTGGCGGCGCGGGCGACCTTTGCCCATTTGTCGGTTTCGCTTTTGATGAACGCGGCGTACTCTGCCGGCCCTTCTCCGGCGACCTCATTGCCCTGATCCGTCAAACGCTTGCGCGTGTCCGGATCGCTCAGCGGTTTGTGCAGGATGGCATGCAGGCGGTCGATGATGGCCTTCGGCGTATGGGCCGGCGCCAGCAGGCCGGTCCAGTTGTAGCTGGAGAATCCCTTGATGCCCTGTTCGGCGGCAGTGGGGATGTCGGCCAGCAGCGGCGAGCGTTCGGTGGCCGTGACCGCCAGCGCGCGCAGCTTGCCGGCGTGCACCAGCGGCGCCGACTGGGCGATCTGCACGTAGGCGAAGTCGATGTGGCCGGCGATCAGGTCCGTGACATACAGCGCCGCGCCCTTGTAGGGAACCATGTTCATCCTGATGCCGGCGGCCGTGGCGAACAGTTCGGTGCCGAGGTGCCCGACCGTGCCTAGGCCGGGCGTGGCGTAATTGATCCTGCCCGGACTGCGTTTCGCCAGCGCGATGAACTCGCGCAGATTCTTCACCGGAATGCTCGGGTGTACGCACATGCAGCTCGCACTTCTCACGATCAGCGTGATCGGTGCGAAGTCGCGCACCGGGTCATAGGCGAGTTGTTTGCGCACGCTGGGGGCGATGGTCAGCGGGCCAGGGTTGCCGCCGAGCAGGGTGTAGCCGTCGAGCGCGGCCCTGGCCACCGCCTCGGTGCCGATGATGCCGCCGGCGCCGCCACGGTTGTCGATGATGACCTGCTGGCCGGTGGCCGCGGTGATCTGCTGTGCCCCCCAGCGTGAATGGGTGTCGGTAGGCCCGCCGGCCGCAAAGGGCACGATGATGCGTATGGGTCTGGTCGGGTAGTTCTGCGCCTGCGCCGACAGGGTCAGCACACACGCTGCAACCGCCGGGATGATCAGATTAATTCTCATGGAAACCCTCTTGGTGCGGTAAGTGTCATGTTGTGAACTTCGTGTTTTGCGCCGCGAGTCCACGATAGAGAGGCGGCTCACGCCTGTCAATTGCCTGTGAAGCATCTGTTAAAATCACCGCCTTCTACAAGACATTTCACAGTGAGGATGCAATGGCCGCAAAAGCAAAAAAGTCCAATAAACGAAATTACACCGACATCCTGTATGAAGTGAAGGATCAGGTGGCGTGGATCACCATCAATCGCGAGAAAGTGCTCAACGCCTTCCGCGAACAGACGCTGGACGAAATGATCGACGCGCTGAAATCCACGCGCGAAGATCCGTCGATAGTCTGCGCCGTGGTCACCGGCAAGGGCAACAAGTCGTTTTCCGCAGGCGGCGATTTTTTTGCGATGAAACGCCTCAATTTCACCAATGCCTACATGTGGAACGATCGCATGCTCGGGCTGGCGATGACCATCCGCGGCCTGCCGATTCCGGTGATCGCGATGGTCAACGGCTGGTGCATGGGCGGCGGGCATGAGCTGGCGCTGTGGTGCGACCTGGTGATTGCCTCCGAAAACGCCGTGCTCGGTCAGACCGGCGCCAAGGTCGGCGCGTGTCCGACCGTGGGCGCGACGCAATACATTCCGCGCATCATCGGCGAGCGCCTGGCGCGGGAGATGATTTTCTGCGCGCGGCGGTTCGGCGCCAAGGAAGCCGTGGAAGTCGGCCTGATCAACAAGTGCGTGCCGCAGAAGGATCTGGTCAAGGAAACGCTGAAGTGGTGCGAAACCATGAAGGGCCACAGCGCGCTGACCCTGCGCATGACCAAGAAGTCGCTGAACTTCGAATCCGACAATCTGTATGCGTCGTGGCAGCACGGCATGGAATTGCTGGCGCATGTCTGGGGTTCGCCCGAAGCAAACGAGGGCATGGACGCCTTCCTCGCCGGCCGCAAGCCGAATTTCCAGAAGTTCCGGATGAAAGCGAAGCGCGAGCTCGAAAGCTACGTGGATGGTTTCAACAAGGACCTCAATGCGCCGCCGTCGATGCGGAAAAAGCGGTGAGCGGTGAGTGGTAAGCGGTAAGCGGGCGATATTGATCCACGCTTGCCGTTCGTTTTTTTCTGCTTACTGCTTACTGCTTACTGCTTACTGCTTACTGCTTACTGCTCACGCATTAACCGTTTCAAATAACCCCAACCCGCCTCAATCCACATGTCCTCCCCAGAACCCCAAGGCGCACTGCAAGGCCTGCGCGTCCTCGACCTGACGCGCATCCTTGCCGGGCCGCTGTGCACCATGATGCTGGGCGACATGGGCGCCGACGTGATCAAGGTCGAGCCGCCGGGCGCCGGTGACGACACGCGCAGCTGGGGGCCGCCGTTTGCCGAGGGCGAGTCGGCGTATTACCTCGGCGTCAATCGCAACAAGCGCTCGATCACGCTGAACATGGCGGTGAAATCCGGGCAGGAGGTGCTGGCCGGGCTGATCCGCAAGGCCGATGTGCTGGTCGAGAATTTCAAGGTCGGCACGCTGGAAAAATGGGGTTTCGGCAACGACTGGCTGGAGGCCCATGCGCCGCGCGTGGTGCGCTGCTCGATCACCGGCTATGGATCGACCGGGCCCAAGGCCGGATTGCCGGGCTACGATTTCATCCTGCAGGCCGAGTCGGGCCTGATGAGCATCTGCGGCGAACCGGACGGCACGCCGATGAAATACGGCGTGGCCATAGTCGATATCTGCACCGGCATGCTGGCCTGCAACACCATTCTTGCCGCGCTGAACGCACGCCATGCCACCGGCCGCGGCCAGCATGTCGAGGTATCGCTGTTCGATACCGGGCTGGCGATGCTGGCGAATGTCGCGGCCAACCATCTGGTGTCGGGCAGGGACGCCGGGCGTTTCGGCAACGGGCACCCCAACATCGTGCCCTACACCGCCTATCCGACGCGCGACGACATGATCGCGGTGGCGGTGGGCAATGACGGTCAGTTCGCCAAATTTGCCGCGGTGCTGGGTCACGCCGAATGGGCCGCCGATCAGCGATTCGCCAAAAATCCGGACCGGGTGATGAATCGCGATGTACTCGACGACTTGATCAAGGCTGAATTAAAACGCGAGGGCGCGGAATCCTGGATTGCAAAACTGACGGCGGCAGGCATCCCCTGCGGCCGCATCAACAGCGTGGCGCAGGCACTGGCCGCGCCGCATGCGATTGCGCGCGACATGGTGACGACGGTGGAGCATCCCGCCGCGGGCAGCGTCAAAATGCTTGGCATCCCGTTTCGTTTCAGCGACACCCCGGCCAGCATCCGCCGCGCGCCGCCGCTGCTGGGCCAGCACACCGAAGCCGTGTTGCGCGAAGAGCTGGGTTTCAGCGATACCCGCATCAATGCGCTGCGTGCTGAAAAAGTTATTTGAAAACAATAAGTTATATATACTATCCCGATGATCACCGGACTCAGCCATGTTTCCATCGTCGTGCCCGACCTCGCGGCGGCGATTGCGCGGCTGCGCGCGACGTACGGCCTGATCGCCGGCGAGATCAGGGTCAACGACGAGCAGGGCGTGCGCATGACGTACATTGATCTCGGCAATGCAAAAATTGAATTGATGGAACCGTCGCGCACGGATTCGCCGATCGCGAAATTTCTGGAGCGCAACCCCAAAGGCGGCATTCATCATTTCTGCATGGGCGTTGACAGCGTGGAGACAACGACGCGCGAACTGGCTGCCGCCGGCGCGCAGGTGCTGGGCGGCGGCAAGGTGCAATTGAACGTGCATGGCGAACGCATCGCGTTCGTGCATCCAAAAGATTTTCTCGGCGCGCTGGTCGAACTCGAAGAGCGCGCGCCGGGCAGCGGCAGCGGACGTTAATCCCGGCAGAAGCGCGGCAGCAGCAGTGGTCGCGGCCCCGCGGGGTCGCGTGGTCATGACTCACCGAATGGAGGAGCACATGAAACGATTTTTCGCGGGCGTGTTGGGTTTGTGCTGCGTGATGTCGGCGGCGATGTCGGCGGACCGTTTTCCGGTGCGACCGTTGCGCATGCTGGTGCCGTTTGCGCCGGGCGGCGCCACCGACATCATCGCGCGGGTGCTCGAGCCCACGCTGTCGCGCAAGCTCGGCCAGCAGGTGGTGATCGATAACCGCACCGGCGCCGCCGGCAACATCGCGGTGGAACTGGTGGCGCAGGCGCAGCCCGACGGCTACACGCTGCTGGTCGGCAATATCTCCACCAACTCGATCAATCCGCTGTTGTTTGAAAAACGCATGAAGGTCAACGCCGGGCGCGACCTGACCGGCGTGACCAAGCTGGTGGCGATCCCGAATTTCGTCGTGGGCAGCCCCAAGGTGCCGGCGAACACACTGAAAGAAGCGATGGATTACGCGCGTTCGCGGCAGGGGCAACTGAATTACGGCGCGCCGCTGGGTTCGTACTCCCATCTGGACATGCTGGCGCTTACTGCGCGCGCGGGCGTGAAAATGGTGCATTTGCCGACCAAGGGTGCGGGCGAGACCATGACCAACCTCATTCGCGGCGATTCGCACATTCAGATTTCCAACGTGGCATCGAACATCGGCCCGGTGCGCGCCGGGCAGATCAAGGCCTATGCCGTGACTTCCGAGCAGCGCCTGCCCGATCTCAATACGGTGCCGACCATGGCGGAAGCCGGCTTTCCCGGTCTGGGCAGTCTCAACTGGAACGGCGTGTTTGCGCCGGTGCGCACGCCGAAGGCGGTGGTGGCCAGACTGCACGCCGACATCGTTGCCGCGATGCGGGAACTCGATGCCGGCGGCGGGCTCGCCAAGCGCGCGCTGCCGATCAGCGTGAGTGCCACGCCGGCTGAATTCAATGCCTATGTGCAGTCTGAAATGAAGCGCTGGCGCAAAATCATCGCCGACAACAACGTCGTCATCGATTAAGGAAACCCGGAATGGCTGAAGCAACATCCCCGCAACGCGTACCCGGCGCCGGATTGCGCGCGTTCATCGCCGCAGCGTTTGAGGCCGTGCAGGTGTCGCGCGCAGAGGCGCAGACCATTGCGGAGTTGATGACACAGGCCGACCTCAACGGCTCCGAGGGCCACGGCGTGTTCCGCCTGCCGCAGTACATCCGCCGCATCAAGGGCGGCGCGGTCAACGTGAAGCCGGACATCCGTGTCGAACGCGAACTGGCCGGCATGGCGCTGATCAACGGCGACAACGGCATGGGCCATCTGGTGATGAAGTTCGCTGCCGAGAAAGCCATCGAGAAAGCAAAAACCGCGGGTGTCGCCTGGGTCGGTGCGCGCTGGAGCAACCACGCCGGGCCGGCCTCGCTGTACGCGACCATGCCGCTGGCGCACGACATGATCGGCCTCTACATGGCCGTCGGCAGCGCCAATCACCTGCCGCCGTGGGGCGGGCTGGACATGCTGCTGTCGACCAATCCGATTGCCGTCGCGGTGCCCGCCGGCGACGAGCCGGCGATCGTGCTCGACATGGCGACCACCGTCGCCGCCTACGGCAAAGTGAAAACCAAGGCGCAGCGCGGCGAAATGATGCCCGAAGGCTGGATGATGGATCGCCAGGGCAAGCCGCTGACCGATCCCAAGCGCGCCAGCGAAGGTTTTCTGCTGCCGATCGGCGGCTACAAGGGTTACGGCCTGGCGCTGGTCATCGGCCTGCTCGCCGGCAACCTGAATGGCGCGGCGATGGGCAAGGATGTCGTCGACTTCAACAACGACGATACCAGCGAAACCAACACCGGGCACGCCATCATTGCCATCAACATCGGGGCGTTCCAGGAACTGCAGGCGTTCAAGCAGGGCATGGACACGCTGATCCGCGATATCCGCAATTCACAGCGCCTGCCCGGCGTCGATCACATCCGCCTGCCCGGCGAGGGTACGCACACCACGCGTGCTGACCGCGAGAAAAACGGTATTCCGATGCCGGAAGCGCTGCTGGGCGCGCTGGATCAACTGGCGGGTGAACTGAAAATCGCGAAACTGCCGCGGTAGCGGCTGCGGGGCGCGATACCGATTCAGGCCGGAGCAGTTCCGGCCGGTACGATCAACTCAGGCCGGCGGTTCGTCCACCACGCCGTTGCTCAGCACGCCGATGCCTTCGACTTCGGACTCGATCACATCGCCGGCGTTGAGGAACCAGTCGGGATTGGCCAGCGCGCCGCCGCCCGGAGAGCCGGTGGCGATGACATCGCCGGGCATCAGCGTGATCTGCGAGAAATGGGCGATCAGTTGCGGAATCGTGAACAGCATGTCGCGGGTGTTGCCGTCCTGCCGCGTTTCACCGTTGACCCGCGTCTGGATGCGCAGATGCATCGGGTCCGGGATCGCATCGCGCGTGATCATCCATGGGCCCAGGGGTGCGAAGGTATCGAAGGTTTTCGCCAGAAACATGTGGCCGCCCTGGCGCTCCAGCGTGCCGAGATCGCGTGCGGTAATGTCGTTGACGATGGTGTAGCCGGCAATCACGTCGTAGGCTTTTTCCTCCGGCACGTCCTTGCAGCGCTTGCCGATCACCACCGCCAGTTCGGTTTCGCAGTCCAGTTCCTGCGTGATGCGCGGCTTGATGATGTCGCGGCCGTGGCCGGTGATGGACGACAGCGTTTTGATGAAGCCCGTGGGGATTTTTCCCGGCGCCTTGCCGGGATTTCTGGTGTAGCCCGGATAGTTGCGGCCCACCGCAATCAGCTTGGACGGACGCACCGGCGCATAGACCCGGCAATCCGCCAGCGGCAGGAAAATTTCTTCGCCGTGCAGTCCCTCCGCGTCCGGCGCCGCCTGCAGCAGGTCAAGCAGATGGGTGTAGGCGTCGGCCAGCGCAATCCACGCCTGTTCGCCCATGTGCAGGAATTCGGTGATGTACGGCGGGATGTAGATGCCGGCGAGTTCGCCGCCCTTGGGATTGCCGGCGCGCTGCACCAGATGCAGCGCGTATCCGGCGCGCAGATCGGCCACGCAATCCGGGGCGATGAGCACGCCCAGGCGCGCCAGCGAACGCGGTTCGTTTTTTCGGCTGTAACGCAACAGTTTCAATGCAGGCGCTCCGGTAAATAAACGGACTGATCATAACAAACACCTGTTGCGGATATCGCCATCATTCGCTGCGTGAACGCAAGCTGTTTCTGGAGATACCGGATGATTTTTGGCGTGCAGCACCCTTTGCCCCGTTGCTCTTGACGCAAAGCCCAAAATTTCCTAAATCATTGTTTATTTGGCCGTAATCGTGACATATCGCACGTCCGCCAAGCATTGGCGCGCAATCCTGTGGAACATGTCACGGTGATCCGAAGTCCAACCCGGTATCGTGCAGGGAGCACTTAAAACAGGGGTGGAATCATCGTGAAAATGGTTGCCAGATCATTATTGGCGGCATGGGTGCTGATCGCAGTGCCGGCATGGGCGCAGACCGCGCCGGACGTGCTGGTGCGCGGCACGGTGGAAGAAGTGCTCGTGCTGATGAAACAGAACACCGACAAGCGTGCGCTGCAGGAGCTTGTCGAGAAAAAGGTGCTGCCGCATTTCGATTTCCGCGCCATGACCCAGCTGGCGATGGGCAGGGCATGGCGCGATGCCACGCCGGCGCAGCAGAAGGCGCTGGAGAACGCGTTTCGCGGGCTGCTGGTGCGCACCTATACGACGGCGCTGGCCGAAGCGGCGAATGTTGACCGGGCCGTCGAGGTGAAGCCCGTGGCACTGAAGCCGGGTGAGGATTACGTGACCGTGCGTACGCTGGTCAAGGAACCCGGACGTCCGCCGCTCAGCATTGATTACCGCATGACGCTGGTCAACCAGGCCTGGAAAGTGACCGATATCGTTGCGGAGAACGTCAGCCTGGTCATCAATTACCGCGGCACATTCAGCACTGAAATCAGCCGTTCGGGCATCGACGGACTGGTCAAGGTTCTCGAAGCCAAAAACAAAGGCGCGCAATCCTGAGCGCGATCATCATTTCCGGTGGTGTGCGGCGCAGCCGCGTACTGCATCCCGGGGCGGCGCCTGGCGGAGGCCGGTCCATGCGCTTCCTGCAGCCTGATTCATTTCCCAAGCTGCTGGTGGTCGGTTTCGCGATGGTGGCGCTGCCGCTGATTTTTGCGCTCATCAACAACGCGATTTCAATCGACCAGTTTGCCAACCGCAGCCAGCAGGCCGTGCAGCAGGCGGTCCAGTCCACGCAATCCAGCCGGCGTCTGGCGGAACTGCTCGGCGCGCTCGAACGCAATGCGCGGCAGATGGCAATAGTCGGCGACCGTTCGCTGATGGATGCCTATGAGACCAACCGCCAGGCATTCTTGCGCACCGCCAGCGAGATTGCCGCGCTGCCGTTCGATCCGGAACAGCGGGTGGCTCTTGACGAGATTGTTCAGGGTGAGGCCGGTATTCATGCGGTGCTGCGCGCCCCGGCGGCGCGCGGGCGCGCCCTGCAGGATGCGGTTGCGGCTTTTCCGGCTCTCGATGCCCGCGCGCAAAGCATCATCGCGCACGGCGACCGGATGATCAATCACGAAATTCAGGCCATGCACGAAACCGCGGCACGCGCCCGGCGCATCACGCTGTGGCAGATGCTGGCGCTGGTGCCTGTTGCGCTGCTGCTGGCGGGCGGTTTCATCGTGCTGATCGCGCGCCCGATCGGACAGATCGATGCTGCCATCCGGCGCATGGGCAACGGGGATTTTTCGACATCTGTCGGTGTCAGCGGGCCGCGCGACCTGCAGTTGCTCGGACACCGTATTGAATGGCTGCGGCACCGCCTGCTGGAACTCGAGCAGCAGAAAAACCGTTTCCTGCGCCAGGTGTCGCATGAACTGAAGACGCCGCTGACCGCGCTGCGCGAGGGCTCGGAACTGCTGTCCGAGCAGGTTATCGGCAAGCTGACTCCGGAGCAGCAGGAAGTCGCGGATATTCTGCGTGAGAACAGCATGGAACTGCAGCGCCTGATCGAGGATCTGCTGTCGTACGGCGCCGCGGAATTCCATCGCAGCGCGCTGCGCTTTTCTCCTGTGGAGATCCGGCGTGTCGTCGCGCAGGTGCTGGATGACCAGAATCTGGCGTTGCGTGCGCGAGGGCTGAGGATCGATCCGCGGATCGACGATGTTGTCCTGGAGGCGGATGCTGAAAAGCTGCGCATACTGCTCGACAACCTGCTGTCGAACGCGGTGAAGTTCTCTCCCGAACGCGGCGTGGTCGAAGTGGATGCGCGCATCGAAGGCCTGCACATGGTGCTGGAGGTGGCTGACTCCGGCGCCGGCATACCGCCGGTCGAGCGCGAACGCGTATTTGATCCGTTCTATCGCGGCCGTGGTACTGCGGGCGGGCGGCTGCGGGGGTCAGGCATCGGCTTGTCCATCGTCCGCGATTACGCCCAGGCGCATGGCGGCAGCGTGGAAGTTGTTGATGAGCCGCAGCGCCACGGCGCGCGGCTGCGTGTCACCCTGCCGCTGCGGCAGGGTCAGGGTGCGCTGGCATGAACAGCATGCGGCGGGTGGTGATGTTGCTGGTGCTGCTGGCACTGGCCGGCTGCGGCACATGGCAGGGCGCGGCACAGCACGATGAGCCGGCGACGGTCGAGGAGATGCGCGGCGACGGCACCGAAGCGGGGAAGGCGCTGGCGTACTACTCGCGCGTGCGCCGGATGGCGGCTCCGGAACTGACGCGCGAGCAGGATGCGACGCGTCGTGCGCTGAGCCGTTCACGGACTGACGGCAACCGCATGCGCCATGCGCTGACGCTGGTTGCCGCCGGCCCCGCAGCCGGGGATGACGTGCGGGCACTGGAATTGCTGGAACCGGTGGCGCGCAACGACGGCAGTGCGCTGCAGGGACTGGCGTTGTTGATGACGGCGTTGCTGCAGGAGCAGCGCCGGATTGACGGGCAGGTGCAGGGTCTGCAGCAAAAACTGGATGCGCTGCTCAGTCTGGAGCGGAACATGACGATACGTGACAGCACAGGAGCTCGAAAACGATGAATATGGCGACGCAGGAGAGAATTCAGGGTGGCGCACGGGTGCTGGTGGTTGATGATGACCCCGGCTTGCTGCGGCTGATGCAATTGCGCCTGGAAGCGGCCGGTTACGGCGTGACCACGGCCGACAGCGGTGAGCGTGCGCTGGCGCAGATCAACGTGTCGCGACCGGGGGTGGTGGTGACCGATCTGCAGATGGGCGGCATGGACGGCATCGCGCTGTTCGAGAGCATACGCGCGGAGAATGCGGCCCTGCCGGTGATCATGCTGACTGCGCACGGCACGATTCCCGATGCGGTGGCGGCGGTGCAGGGCGGGGTATTCGGCTATCTGACCAAGCCGTTCGATGCCAAGGCGCTGCTGGTGGAGATCGAGCGCGCATTGGCGGTATCCGGCATGCCGAATACGGCGGGGCAGGATGATGGCGCATGGCGCGCCGGAATCATTACCCGCAATCCGGCGATGGAGGAGGTTCTGGCCAAGGCGCGGCTGGTGGCTGCGGGCG
Organism: uncultured Bordetella sp.; assembly: GCA_964486865.1. Taxonomy (GTDB): domain Bacteria; phylum Pseudomonadota; class Gammaproteobacteria; order Burkholderiales; family SG8-41. The sequence continues at coordinate 5,120 of CAZAOZ010000025.1, read as the reverse complement.
ACGCCGCGGTACTGATTCGGGGCGAGTCGGGCACCGGCAAGGAATTGCTGGCACGCGCGATACATGCGGCCAGTCCGCGCCGCGACCGGCCGTTCGTGGCGATCAACTGCGCCGCCATCCCGGAGCCGTTGCTGGAGTCCGAACTGTTCGGCCACGTCAGGGGCGCGTTTACCGGGGCGGTGCGCGAAAATCGCGGCCTGTTCCAGGCGGCCGATGGCGGCACGTTGCTGCTCGATGAAATCGGCGACATGCCGCCGGCGCTGCAGGTCAAACTGCTGCGCGTGTTGCAGGAGAAACAGGTGCGTCCGGTCGGCGGCATGCAGCACTTTCCGGTGGATGTGCGCGTGATATCGGCGACACACCGCAATCTCGAGCAGGAAATGGCCGCGGGGAATTTCCGCGAGGATCTGTACTACCGGCTGAAAGTGGTCGCGCTGACACTGCCGCAACTCGCCGAGCGGCGCGAGGACATTCCCCTGCTGGCGGGGCATTTCCTGAAAGAGCTGACCGCACGCTACAAGAAGGATGTGACCGGGCTGGCGCCGGAAGCGGTGGAAATGCTGGTCACCGCGACCTGGCCCGGCAACGTGCGCCAGCTCTACAATGTCATTGAGCAATCGGTGGCGCTGACCACGACGCCGCGCATCCCGACGATTCTTCTGCAGCAGGCGATACAGCGTGAGCAGACCGAGTTTGAATCTTTCGAGCAGGCGCGTCGCAAGTTCGAGCGCGATTATCTCGCCCAGTTGCTGAAGATCACCGAGGGCAACGTGACGCAGGCGGCGCGCATGGCCAAGCGCAACCGCACCGAGTTCTACAAGCTGCTGCAGCGTCATCAGCTCGATCCGCGGCTGTTCAAGGCGCCACGCATCTGATGCCGTGTGCCGCAGATTCGCAGACTTCCGGCGGGCGGCGTCGTGATCGGGCGACAGTCCGTCCGCGATGAGATGGTGTAACCTATTGTTTTTAAGCAATTAATTGTTCTGGCATCAAGCTTGCTGCATGCATGGCGAGCTGCAACCGCACGGGGCGGGGCGGCGCGCACCATTTGATGGAGACCCACCATGCCTGCCACGACCACGCCGGAACCGGTGCCTGTCAGCCGGACCACTTCTGCACTGCTGTACCCGACGCTGCTGATTGCCGGCATTGTGGTGACCATTGCCAGCGCGCTGGGCATTGCCGCGATGATGGGGTGGCTGCCGCTGGCACAGTCACAAGCCATCGAGCCGCCGGCCGCGACAGCACCCGCACGCAAAGCCGGGCAGGGTGCGCCGGTAAAATCGCCGGGACGCATCGCCGCCGCATCACGCTGCTCGGATTGCGGTGTGGTCGATCTGATTCACACTGTGCAGGTCAAGGGACAGGGCAGCGGTGTGGGCGCCGTGGCGGGCGGCGTGGTCGGCGGCATCCTCGGTAATCAGGTCGGCGGCGGACGCGGGCGTACGGCCATGACGGTGGTTGGCGCCGGCGCCGGGGCATACGCGGGCCACGAACTCGAAAAGAACATGAACAAGCACGTCAATTACGAGATTCATGTGCGCATGGATGACAGCAGCGTGCGTGTTTTCCACATGCAGGAACCGGCGGTTGCCGTCGGCCAGCGGGTGAAAATAAAAGACGGCCGTCCGGTCGCTGCCGGTTGATGCGGTCAGACCGGTTGCGCGGGGGGGTCTGCGCAGTGCGGCCGGGATTGCGGCGTGTTGCCGAAAGGAGCCCTGTTGATGCAGCGGTACGTCGCGGCGATCCTGATTGCTGCAGCGCTGGCGGCCTGCGCCCATGCGCCGCCGCCGCGTTTCAACCTGTCCGGGTACTCGCCGGCGTTCAAAAGTGGGCATGCCGACGGTTGCGCCTCCGCCGGCGGCACGGTCAGGCGTGACGAGCGCCGGTTTCAGGCAGATGCGGATTACATGATGGGCTGGAACGACGGCCGCAGCGCGTGCAGCAAGTGAGATTGTTGAGACCGTTGCCGGAATACAATCGCCGGCTGCCCTTCAGTCGTTCCTGATTCATGCCGTTAAGCGGGGAGCGAATTGCCCCGTTGGTTTACGGGGCGGCTCCGTGGCGACCCTACATGACTGATTCCTCCAGAAAAAACAGTAATACCGTCCGGGAAATGTCCGTTGCAGCACTGCGCATGCTGATCGTCGAGGACAGCGCTGACGATGCCGCGCTGCTGGTCGCGCAGCTCGCACGCGCCGGCCGGAACGTGGTGCACCGGCGCGTCGATACGGCGGCCGGCATGAAGGACGCGTTGCGGGAGGCGGAATGGGATGTGGTCATTTCCGATCACGTGATGCCCGCCTTCGGTTCCGCAGAGGCGCTGCAGGTGCTGCGCCAGAGCGGTCGCGACATTCCCTTTATCATTTACTCCGGCTGCATCAGCGAGCAGGTCATCGAGAACGCGCGCCGCGACGGCGTCAGCAGCTGCATCGTCAAGGGCCGGCTAGGCGAACTGATGCCGGCCATGGAGCGTGAGTTGCGCGCCAGCGGCATCGGCGCGAAACCGGCTGCCGTCAATCTGGTGCATCTGGCCGACTATGACCGGGTTACCGGCCTTCCGGGGCGCGATCTGTTCATGCGCCAGGCGGAACAGCGGCTGGCGGGCGCCGGCCCGGAAGATCGTTTCGCGGTTTGCGTTATTGATCTCGCCCGTTTCATGCGGGTCAACCAGACTTTCGGTTACGAGGCGGCGGATCGCGTGCTTGCGCAGATCGCGCGGCGCCTGAAAGCAGGCGCGCCGCACAGTCTCGTGTCGCGATTCGCCGGAGACAAATTTGCCATCGTGTGCGGCGGATTCGCCGCGATGCATGAGGTGCAGGAGTTTGCCGAGCGCATGATCAACATGCTGACTGAGTCCTGCGGCCATGAAGGTTTACAGCTGCACCTTGCATCCAGCATGGGCATCAGCGTGTTTCCCGAGGATGGAACGGCGCTCCATGAGCTGATGCTGTGCGCCGAAACGGCCCTGTTCCATTGCAAGAAACTGCTGGGTCGTAATGGCTTTCTGTTTCATTTCAAGGGGATGGGTACGGATGCGGGCAGTGAGCTGACGCTGGAGAACGAGCTCTGGGATGCCAGCGCGCTGTCGGAACTGTTCCTGCTGTACCAGCCGATCATCGCGCTCGATACCGGCAAGGTGATCGCGATGGAAGCGCTGGCACGCTGGCAGCATCCGAAATTCGGCCTGTTGCCGCCGGACCGGTTCATTCCGCTGGCCGACGAGAACGGCATGATGGGCCGCATCGGCGCATGGGTGCTGGTCGAGGCCTGTCGCCAGGCGCAGGCGTGGCATGTGGCCGGCTGCGGATCGCTCGGCGTATCGGTCAACGTATCCGCGTCGCAGTTCAATCAGCAGACGCTGCTGGGCCGCGTGTCGCGTGCGCTCCATGAATCGCAGCTGGCTCCGAATTGCCTGACGATCGAGATCACGGAGTCGGTGCTGATGCGCGATGCCGATGCAATACTGGATACATTGCAGGTTCTGAAAAAGATGGGCGTGCGGATTGCCATTGATGATTTCGGCACCGGCTATTCTTCGCTGAGTTATCTCAAGCGGTATCCTGTCGATGTGTTGAAGATTGATCAGTCATTCATCAGCGGCATCGACCGCGACGAGCGCGATGCGGCAATCACCCGGGCAATCATCGACCTTGGACGCAGTCTTGGCCTGACGGTGCTCGCCGAAGGTGTGGAGACTGCGGCGCAGGTCGGATGCCTGCGCGCATACGGTTGCGATTGCGTACAGGGGTTTTTCTTCAGTAAGCCGATCCTCGCGGCGGATGTTCCGGCTTTCGTCGCCGGCCGGGCTGTGGATAACTTGAGGCCCGTTCCGATTTAAGCAACGCTTTAAGCAACACCGGTTAGTGCGTTGATCCGTTGCACTATTTGCCGTGCCATGAATTTCGCGGCATGCTTTTTGTCGGAAAAACTCGTACACGCGGTGTGTTCCCGCACTTACGTCTCTTTCAGACGACGCCCACTAAAGTTTCTCCGCAGGCCTCGCCACAATGGCGCCGCAGTCAGATAAATCACTTGAACAACGCGACCGGAGAAAGATCATGGACACCGAAAAGCTGATGAACGAGATTCGCGAGGCCAACCTGGGGTACATGCTGCTGGCCCAGCAAATGATCAAAGCGGACAAGGCTGCCGCGATGTTCCGTCTGGGCGTCAGTCAGGATGTGGCTGACATACTGGAATCCCTGACGCCGGGCCAGATCCTGAAAATGGCGACTTCCAATATGCTGCTGTGCCGTTTCCGGCTCGACGACCGCCTGATCATGAACATGGTCACGGAGTATGGGAAGAACAAACTGATGGCGCCTTCGCACGCAGCAGTGTTGATGGCGGGACAGACGGCAGCCGGATTGGCCTGAACTGCCGTGCGCACCCGCGCTTAACGCCGATTCAAACGAGAGGTTACCCATGCGAACCAAAAGCGTGGTTTCAGATGCCCGGCAAGTCCAGCTTGCCGCAGAAATGGTCCGCTTGGGGGCGCGCCTGCAGGTGCTTGAGGCGGAAACATCCCTGAGCCGCGAGCGCCTGCTCAAGCTCTACAAGGAAGTCAAGGGCGTATCCCCGCCGAAAGGCATGCTGCCTTTCTCCACCGACTGGTTCATGAGCTGGATGCCCAATATCCACTCGTCACTGTTCGTGGACACCTGGCGTTTTCTGGTGGCCAATACCCCTGCGCGAGGCATAGACGCGATGATGACGGCCTATCGCCTGTATCTCGAGCATCTGCATGTCCACAAGCTGGAGACGGTACTGTCGTTCACCAGGGCCTGGAGCCTGGTGCGTTTCCTCGACGCCAAGATGCTCGATACCGCACGCTGCGGCGAATGCGGCGGCCACTATGTGGTTCACGCCATGGATCTGCACCAGCATTTCGTTTGCGGCATGTGCAATGTGCCGTCACGCGCTGGCAAGACCAAGAAAGCGGCAGAGGATCTGGCTGCGCTGGCCGAATGCAGGACCGCTGTTGCCCCGGTGTCGTTGCCGCGGCTGTCGCCAGCGTCTGCGCCGCCCCGGACCGAACGTCCGCGTCGTGCGGTCGTTGCTGCCTAGGTGTGATGTTTCAATAGGTTGTTCATTCGGACAGAGTTTGAGAGGCTTGC
>CAZAOZ010000024.1:19142-47310 GCA_964486865.1 uncultured Bordetella sp. | reverse complement strand
CCACCACCACCACCCGGGCCTTTGTTCTGCTGGCGACCGCCGCCACCGCCCATACCGCCACCACCACCGCCACCAGGTGGCTTTAATTGCATGCCGGGCAAGGCGTTGCTGCGGCGATTCGGATCGGGCGCGCCGGGACGGTTGCCCGAAGCCAGGGCAATCTCGAGTTCGTTAAGTTCATCCCATTCCGCATCGGTGCGGTTGCGATCAGGAATGGCCAGCAGTTCCTGCAGGCGCGCGCGCGGCGATGCGGTGGGGGCCGGAGATGGAGACGAGGATGGGGGTTGCGAATCGTTCATGCCCGCATTATCTCAAATCGCAGCGCAACCATCAATATAATCAACAAGTTGCATTCCGCACCCCAAAACCGCGCAATTCAGGGCACAAACGTCGCGGTCAGGACCGCAGGCGACGTCGAGGACGCGGGTGGACACGGGGGATCTGCGCCGCCTCGCGGAGGCGCGCCGGCACGCCTGCGTCATTGAACAGCGCCGCATTGCCCAGCGACTCGGCCTGGCGTGAAAATTCCCGGCGGATCAGGGCGTCATGGTCCGGCATGGGGTATTCCAGTCGTGATCAGTAATGCGGCGGGATTTCGTGGCCGGGAGTTTCTGCATCAGCAGGAAGATTCTGCTGCAGTTGCAGACGCAGATCGCGCACCTGCTGCTCGAGGTCGGTGAGCTGCTGCTGTTGGCGCGCCACCGTACGGTTCAGTTCTTCAACCAGATCCTCGGTGAAGGACAGCTTGATTTCGATTTCAGACAGGCGTGATTCCATGTCAATGCCGCTCAGGCCTTCGCCACCACGACAATATTCACGCCGTGGCAGGCCACGGTCTGCCCGGCGCGGATTTTCGCGGTCTTGCGGCTCTCCGGCTGGCCGTCAACCGTCACCTCGCCCGCGGCCACCATGTGCTTGCCCTGCCCGCCGCTGTCGGCGATGCCGGCGAGCTTGAGCAGGTCGCACAAACGGACATGTTCGTCCTTCAATTGAAATTGGCGGTTTTCCACGACAGATCCGACTGTTGATTGATCCAGGAGCATGATACTGGAACCGCGACGCGGGGAACCATAACCCGTTACAGCGCTCGAAACGCTGAGACCGTCATGTTATAGAGTCATTCATGCCCGCACATTACATCATCTTCGCCGGACTACTCTTGCCGCTGTTGACGGCAGGCTGTGCCGTCACCCGCACCCCGCCTGCCGACGCTGCATTGCAGGGCGGCACGGTCATTGTGGAGCGCTTGCCTCCCGTTGCGGAGCCCGGCGGAGCAGAACTGCCGCAACAATCCGCTGCGCCGGCCAGTACTGTAGTCGTCGAGCGGCTGCCCCCGCTGCCCGAGGTAGCGCCGCAGCCCGAGGCGCCGCTGAAACCACCGGTTGCTCCGGCGTCACCCGCGGCAGCAACGCCCGGCGCAAGCGCTGTTGCAACAGACAAGCCGGCAGCGAAAGCCCCGGCCAAAGTTGCGGCGCCGGCACCACGCGCACCGCAGCAACCGCAAAAACCGCCCGCTGCAACACCGGCGGCACCGCCGCCGCTGGCGCTGACCGCGCTGGAACAGCGGCTCAAGGACACCGACGCCATCGGCGTATTCACCAAAATCACGCTGAAAAACCAGGTGGATGATCTGTTGCAGCGTTTCAGGGCACACTACGAAGGCGGCGGCAACACCACGCTCGCGCAACTGCGGCAGATTTATGATCAATTGCTGCTGAAAGTACACGGCCTGCTGAAAGACGGCGACCCGGCGCTGGCCGGCGCGATCATCAATTCCCGCGAATCGATCTGGGGCGTGCTCACGGATCCGGTACGGTTTGCGAAACTCTGATTTTGTGAAAGGAAGTCCCATCATGAATATCCAAACACCGGGCCGGGCACTGCTGCTGGCCATGACCATGTTATTGGCGGGGCCAGCCGCCGCCGCGGACAACGCATCGCTGGCCAGGGATCTGACCGCAACCATTTCGCTGCTGGGCCTGCCCTGCGGCCAGGTGGTCAATGTGGTGACCCAGGCCGACCGCGATTACATCGTGACCTGCAGCGACAAAAACCGTTACCGCATTTATCTCAATCCCCAGGGACGGGTCGCCGCGGAGAAGCGTTAGGGAACCTGCTTCGCGGCGCCCCCCAAGGGGACTTGCTTCGCGGCGCGCAGTCCACACTCCATGCGTCCCGATTGACTCGGGCAAGCCCCTTCATCTACGCTCGGCGGCCTCCATCTTCCCGCAAGAGACGCCATGTCCGCCCTTGATCCGCAACTGACCCAACCGCTGTCCTCCGCCGACCGTGCCGCACCGCACCTCGCCAGCGCCGCCGCGCCGCGCGCGCTGCGCATGATGCTGGCGCTGGAGGATTTCGAGGCGCCCGCGCGACGCTACATCCCGCGGCCGATATTCGGTTACGTGTCGGGCGGCGTCGAGCGCGATGTGACGCTCGACTGGAACCGTTCGGTGTTCGACGACATCGCGCTGGTGCCGCGCATGCTGGTCAACGTCTCGGGCCGCTCGCCCAAAACCACGCTGTTCGGCCAGACCTACGACAGCCCGTTCGGCATCGCGCCGATGGGCGGCACCTCGCTGGCGGCGTTTCAGGGCGATCTGGCGCTGGCGCGAGCCGCGGCCGCGAAAAACGTGCCGATGATCCTGAGCGGCGCATCGCTGACGCCGCTGGAAAAAGTACGCAAAGCCGGCGGCCGTCACATCTGGTTCCAGGCTTATCTGCCCGGCGACACCCAGGCCATTACCGAACTGGTCGGGCGCGTCGCGCACGCCGGTTATGAAACGCTGGTGCTGACGGTCGATATTCCGGTGGGCGCGAACCGCGAGAACAATGTGCGCAACGGTTATGACTCGCCGCTGCGGCCGAATCTGCGGCTGGCCTGGAACTGCCTGACGCGGCCGCGCTGGCTCATCGGCACGGCACTGCGCACTTACTTTACGCAGGGCATGCCGCATTTCGAGAACATGGGGCCGCGCACGCCGCTGGTGTCGCGCACCGCGGTGCGCGAGCGGGCGCGGCGCGACCATCTCAACTGGGAACACGTGGCGCTGATGCGCCGGCTGTGGAAAGGCAAGCTGGTGATCAAGGGCATACTCGCCAAAGCCGATGCCGTTCTCGCGCGCGAACACGGTGTTGACGGCATCATGGTTTCCAATCACGGCGGCCGCCAGCTCGATTCGGCAACCTCGCCGCTGCGCGTGCTGCCGGGGATCGTGGAAGTCGCCGGTGACATGACGGTGATGCTGGACAGCGGCGTGCGCCGCGGCACCGACGTGCTGAAGGCGCTGGCGCTGGGCGCGAAATTCGTATTCGTCGGCCGGCCGATGCTCTATGCCGCGGCCGTGGCCGGAGAAACCGGCGTGCGCCATGCCATCAAGCTGCTGCACGATGAAGTCGATCGCGACATGGGCCTGCTCGGCATCAACACGCTGAGCGAAATGACCCGCGACCTGTTGATGGATGCGCGCGGTTTTGACGGACTGAACCTGCGACAGCCCTGACGCGACGCCGCCAATCAGGCGGCGCATTCAGGCCGGCAAGGCCATGCCTTCCTGCTCGCAGGAGTTCGCCACATCGCTCACGGTGACGCGTCGCATGTCGCGCACCCAGCGCAGGTCGTCGAACTCGGTGCCGCGATGCATGGTGCAGCGGTTGTCCCACATGATGAGTTCGTGCGGACGCCAGCGGTGGGTATGCACGAACTGGCGCTGTGTGACATGCGCAATCAACTCGTCGATCAATGCCCGGCCCTCGGCATCGGGCATGCCCCAGATGCGGCCGGCGTGAGAGGCGACATACAGCGACTTGCGGCCGGTCTCGGGAATCGTGCGCACCAGCACCTGCGGCACCGGCGGCAGGCGTTTTTGTTCTTCTTCCGTGAAATCCATGAAGCCGTTGCGCCGCCGCGAAGTGGCAATCCAGTGCTCGGCCACCAGGCCCTGCAATTTCCTTTTTGTCGCATCGGGCAAGGCGTCATACGCCGCGCGCTGGTCGGCGAACTGGGTATGTCCGCCGATGGGTGCCACGGTTTCGGAATACAGCAATGAACAGATGCTCGGCAGCCGCTTGAATGAACTGTCGGTATGCCACAGCCTGTTGCCGGCCTTGTACATGCGCTGGCGGCTGGTCTCGCCCCAGATTTTTCCGTCGGCCGCGAGATTGGAAATGTCGGCAAAGGCGCCGGTATAACGCGTGGGCGTGGCTTTGGGATCCAGCGTGCGCTCCCGCTCAATCGGGCCGAAATGCCCGGCAAAGGCAAGTTGCTGATCCTGGGTCAGCGTCTGCTGCGGGAATACCAGCACCGCGTATTTCCAGAATGCCTGCTTGATTGCGGCCACATCGTCAGCGGCCAGCGGTTGAGCCAGATCAACGTCGCCAACTTCGGCTGCAAAATCCGGCGTGAACGGATAAATGGTGATGCCCATGCGCTCCCCCTCTGCAAAGTCAGACAATCGCACTACCGGCGCATTATCGCGTGGTTGCGAATACCGTGCCGATTGGCGGAGAATCGTGTCTGGCGCCCCGATCACTCAACCACAAAGCGAGAATAAAATCATGCCGATCACGCTGGCCACACTCCGCCGTATCTTTCTTGCCTTGCTGTTTTTTCATGCCACGGGTGTTTATGCCGATTGCGTCGATACGGTTCCGCTCAACGCGCAGGAACGTGATTTCATATTGCGGGTCAATGCCGCGCTGAAAAATTTTCTGCCGACAGCGCCCGTCGCCGAGGGTCTGCGTACGGGCGATACCGAAACAAATCCCGGCCACTTCAATGTCTGCAAGGGCGAAAAAAAGGCCGGCAATTTCTCCGTTGTGGTCAGCCGCAAATACATATGGCCTGATCCCAAGAAGCATTCCGCTGACACGTCGGTCACCGTGAGTATCGCTGTCAACGTCAAGAGTTTTGCCGCCCCCGCGGGCAATTATTCCGGCGCCTACGGCAGCCCCAGCCCGGGACTCAGCGCCGGGCTGACCGTGAACAACGTGGAATGGAAAGTGGATGCCGCCTCGTATGGAGTGCCTGCGCAGCGTGAAAGCTTGCGCGCTTCGCTGGCGGCGGTGATCGAACGCGACCGCCTGGCGGCACTGGTCGGCAAACCGCTGCCGAGCGTAGCGGCATCCGCCGCCATGCCGAAAAAAGCCGGGCCCACGCCATTGATTACGCCGGAGCCCGCCACAGCGGCGGCGGCAACCCCCGCGTCTTCGGCCACAGCACCCTCGCCTGCCTCATCACCATCCGCGCCTGCCGCACCGGCGCCTGCCGATACCCTGAAAGATGCGGCGGATACCGTCCAGAAATTGCGCGGACTGTTCGGCCGATAGATCACGCCCCGGCGTAATCCGGACCCGGAATCCATCAGAGCGAGGAAAACGATATGGCAAAAGGCTACTGGGTAGTGACGTACCGCGCGATCAAGGATGCCGACGCCTTCGCGCGTTATGCGAAAGCCGCGCCGGCCGCGGTGCAGGCAAACGGCGGACGCTTTCTGGTACGCGGCATGGCGGCCAAGGCGTACGAAGCCGGCATCCAGCAGCGCGTGGTGGTCATCGAATTCGACAGCCTCGCGCAGGCGCTGGCCACGCACGACACGCCGGCGTATCAGGCGGCATTGAAGGAACTTGCCGGCGGCGCCGTCGAGCGCGATCTGCGCATCGTCGAGGGGCTCGCCTGAAATACGGCAGGACGACGGTCGTTACTGCACCAGAATGGCCGGAATGGCGTTCTCCAGGTCGCGGAACATGCCCCTGATCTCCGAATGCCCATCGCTGGATCCGCCTTGCCAGAACGCGCCCTGCCACATGATGCGCCCGGTTGCGGTTTCGTAGATACCGCCCTCGACCCGCAGTCCGGGACGTCCGACGCCGAACATCATCAGTCCCGGACTGAACAGGGAATCGCTGTACACGCTGCGGATCACCAGCATGCCATCGACGTGAAAGGCGCGGCCGATGCGCTCGATCAGCGCGCGCTCGTCGCCGCCGGCGCGACTGCCGAACACCGGCCAGCTCACCAGTGACTCTGACAGCGCGTTGAGTTCCTGTGCCGTGAAACTCTTGCCGGCTTCGCGATCCGGCGCTTGCCAATGCACGGCTTCGTAGCCCTTCACGTTGCTCAAATGCCGGACAGCAACCCCCTCCAACCGGGGCGCCATGATCTGTGCGGACCGCTCCTGGCTTGCAGGAAGCGTGACTCCCGGCATAAACGGCGTATAGGAATGCACCGCCGGCAGCACCAGCAGACGGCGCAAATTGCCGACGCCGCGATCCGCCCTGCTCTCGGGCGCCGTGTAGGTCATCGGCGTCGCGCGTTCGCTGGACTCCCAATGCGACGCGCAGCCGGCGAGCAGCGCCGTAACAAGCGCGGCCAGGGTCAGGGTTTTTGCCATGGCAGCTCCGGCAGACGCCGCGCCAGCAGCGCCGCGGTGACTTCGACGTAATCGGCGAACGCGCGCCGCAACAGGCGCGCATCGTCCACGCTCCACTGGCGAACCGTCGCACACTGCGGCGCCCCGCCGGCGGCGGGATCGCCATCGCCGACCGTGAAAGTACTGCGCGGAAATTCCTGTTCGGGAACGCTCAGGCCCGCCTCGATGCGCAGGTACAGGCACATCATGTCGGTCCGGCCACTGCGCGGGGCCGTGTCGAGCCCGTATTCCGCAACCACGATGTCGAGCACAGGGCGCGCACCGGCTGCCGGCGCAGCAGCAGGAAGCCGCCGCGCAACTGCACGATCAATCAGCGCCAGGGGATCGATGCGCTGGACAGCCTCTACCAGCGCCGTGCGGCCGGCGATGTCGCCGGTCGCCTGGTCTACGACCACGGCACCGGCCACCGCGGTAATCACAAAATAGCCACCAACGAAAGTCAGTGCACTGGCCAGTGCGCCGGATGCGATCCCCTCTTTGGCTTTCTTGACCGCGTTCTCACGATCACCAGTACCGACCGCGCCGACCTTCGCCGCAGCAGCGGCATCGGCATGCCGCACCTGCACCACCGGCGGCAACAGCCGGGCAGCACCGGCGGGGGTCTCCGCGGCTGACAGCGGCGCTGCAAATACACCGAGACAGACCAGGTACAGAATACGCATCGCGGCCTCCGTGCAACGATGTTGTGACTGCCGACTCACTCGCCCGCGGCCCGCACGGTGTTGCGGGCCGCAGGCGCAAAAACCTTAACCGTTGATAACCAATTCGACGCCCTGCCTGTGGATGGTGCGGATTGTTTTTTTGCAACGGCGGCTACATTACCCCGGCGCGCGCCGGATTGCCACCGTCAGCTCACACGCCATTGCTGGTGCAGCGCATCAAGCGCCGAACCTCAGCCCCGAACTTCAGCCCCGCACCAATTCCAGCAACATCGTGCCGTAGCGCTCCAGCTTTTTGACGCCAATGCCGCTGATCGCGCCCAGGTCATCCATGCTGGCAGGCCGCGCAGCGGCAATTTCCGCCAGCGTGCGGTCATGGAAAATAACAAAGGCCGGCACCGACTGCACGCGCGCCTGCTCCATGCGCCAGGCCTTCAGTTGTTCCAGCAGCCCCGCTGCCGCTGCCGGCAATGCGGCTGCCGCTGCGCCGCGCCGTGATTTTGCCGCTTTCGCCTTGCGCGGCAGCACGCTGCGCATGGCGACCTGTTGTTCACCTTTCAGCACCGGGCGGCTGGCGTCGGTCAGGCACAGCGCGCCGTACGCATCGTGGTCGGGCCGCGCATAACCCAATGCGACCAGTTGCCGGAACACATTGCGCCACGCCGCCTCGTCGAGATCGGCGCCGATGCCGAACACATTGAGCTTGTCGTGCCCCCGCTGCATCACACGGTCGGTGACGCGGCCGCGCAGCACGTCGATCAGGTGCATGGCGCCGAAGCGCTGGCCGGTGCGATACATGCAGGACAGCGCCTTGCGCGCGGCTTCGGTGGCATCCCAGGTCTGCGGCGGCTCGAGGCAGGTGTCGCAGTTGCCGCAGGGCGCGCTGGCCTCGCCGAAATAATCGAGCAGGCGCACCCGGCGACAGCCCGCGGTTTCGCACAGGCCGAGCAGCGCTTCGAGTTTGCCGACCGATACGCGGCGGTACTCCTCGCTGCCCTCGGACTGGTCGATCATGCGCCGCTGCTGCACCACGTCGCCGAGGCCATAAGCCATCCATGCGTCGGCCGGCGCGCCGTCGCGCCCCGCGCGCCCGGTCTCCTGGTAATAGCCTTCGATGCTTTTCGGCAAATCGAGGTGCGCAACAAAGCGCACATCGGGTTTGTCGATGCCCATGCCGAAGGCAATGGTGGCGACGACGACGATGCCGTCTTCGCGCTGGAAACGCGCCTGGTTCGCGGTGCGCGCCGCAGCGTCCATGCCGGCGTGATACGGGATCGCACGTATGCCCTGACCGGCCAGCCACGCCGCGGTTTCATCGACTTTTTTGCGCGACAGGCAATACACGATGCCCGCCTCGCCATCGTGATCATCACGGATGAAGCGCAGCAGTTGCGCCCGCGCTTCCTGCTTGTCGATGATGGTGTAACGGATGTTGGGCCGGTCGAAGCTGGAAATGAACACCCGCGCATCATCGAGCGCCAGGCGGCTGATGATTTCGGCGCGGGTCTGCGGATCGGCGGTCGCGGTCAGCGCGATGCGCGGCACTGCCGGAAATTTTTCATGCAATACCGAGAGCTGCAGATATTCCGGACGAAAATCATGGCCCCACTGCGACACGCAATGCGCTTCGTCGATGGCGAACAGCGCGAGCTTCGATGCGGCGAGACATTCCAGCATGCGCGGCATCACCAGCCGCTCGGGCGCGACATACAGCAGGTCGAGTTCCCCGTTACGCAGCGCTTTTTCGCAGGCGTTGACTTCACGGCCGTCGAGCGTGGAATTGAGAAAGGCGGCGCGCACGCCCAGTTGCGTCAGCGCCGCGACCTGGTCCTGCATCAGCGCGATCAGCGGCGACACCACCAGCGCCGTACCTTCGCGCAGCAGCGCCGGCAACTGGTAGCACAGCGATTTGCCGCCGCCGGTGGGCATCAGCACCAGCGCATCACCGCCGCCGGCGACATGACCGACGATGTCTTCCTGTGCGCCGCGGAATGCGGGATGGCCGAATACGGTGTTGAGCAGTTGCAGCGGGCGGAGATCGGCGGCGTGATTCATGGCGCGGCAGCGTGGCGAGCCTTGGTGAATGATCGGCGCTGCAGGTGCGGCTCACCCCCTGCAACAGAACACAATTTATTGTTTAAAAACAACTAGTTACAATAATACAGCAGCAGCGCCCGCCTGGCAATCAATTGTTGCGGGGGCGCCCCGCCAGCTTGCGCAATTCCTGATGCAGCGCGTCCGGAATCACCAGGCCTTCCGCCTGCGCGCGCGCAGTCGCCTGCTGCCGCCGCGCGCCGGGCAAGCGTACCCCCTCGTCGGCGAGCATGTGGCGGATCATGTCCTCGATGCGTGCGTAATACACATCGGCACCGGCCAGCGCCGCGGGATCAATGACGAGTACGGCATGGCCGATGCGCGGCCTGTTGCCGGGCTCGAAGTACGAATCGTTGTCGCGGCTCAATGCCGCTCCGGTCAGTGCCACGCACAGCACTTCGACCATCAGCGCCAGTGCCGTGCCTTTGACGCCGCCGATGGCGGTGAGGCTGCCGGTCAGCGCGGCCTGCGCATCGGTGGTCGGATTGCCGTCGCGATCGACTGCCCAGCCCAGGGGAATCGGTTTGCCTTCCTTGGCCATCAGCATGATCTTGCCGCGGGTCACTCCGGTCAGCGACAGGTCGATGATCACCGGCGCGGCATTTTTGCGCGGGAAAATCGCCGCCACCGGATTGGTGCCGAAAAAAGCCTTCTTGCCGCCCCAGGCATTGATCGCCGCCGGCGAATTGGTGAATGCGAGCCCGACCATCCCGGCCGCGGCTACCGGCGCGAGATGATATGCAGCCGCGCCGAAATGGTGGCTGTTGGTGACGCCGGCAAAAGCCACGCCGTAACGCCGCGCGCGCTTGATCGCTTCATGGACCGCCAGCGCCGCTGCCGGAAACGCCAGCCCGCCGCCGGCATCGATCAGGCAGGTCGCGCCCGCCTTTTTGATGATTTTCGGTTTGGCCTTGCCGTCGGTACGGCCCTCGCGCAGATGCTGCGCATACAGCGCGACCCGCGACAGGCCGTGGCCTGACAGGCCTTCGGCTTCGGCGACGACCAGCGCTTGCGCGGTCACCGTCGCCATGGCCTTGGACGCGCCGGCGCGCTTCAGGGCGCGCGCGGCGAGATCGGTCAATGCAGCTATCGTTATGCCGGGCATTGCATTTTCTTGTTAATCGACCTTGGTGCCGGACTGCCTGGCCACGTCCGCCCATTTGACGGCTTCAGCCTTGTAGAACGCCGAGAACTCCGCCGGCGTATTGCCGCTGGGTTCCGCACCTTCGCCGCGGATGCGCTGCACGACTTCCGGCGATTTCACAGCCACCACCCACTCCTTGTACAGCCGATCCTGCACGGCCTGCGGCGTTTTTGCCGGCACGAACAGGCCGTTCCACTGTATCGCGACATGATCGGGTACTCCGGCTTCTTCCATCGTCGGCACATTGGGCATGACCGTCGAGCGGGTCTTGGCGGCAACGCCGAGTCCGCGCAGCCGGTTGGTACTGACATGCGGCGCCGCGGTGGGCAACACCACGAACCCCACCTGCGCCTCGCCGGTCAGCAGCGCCACGGTCGCCGGCGCCGCGCCCTTGTACGGTAAGTGGGTGCTGCGGGTGCCGGTTTTGACGCGCAGCATTTCCATCGCCATATGCGACATGGTCCCGGTGCCCGCCGATGAGTAATCGAGCAAATTGGGCTTGCCTTTGGCCAGCGCCGCCAGTTCCCTGACGGTCTTGACAGGTAATGCAGGGTGCGCGACCAGCACAAACGGGTAGGACGAGGCCATGGAAACCGCGGTCAGATCCCTGACCGGATCGAAGGTGAGTTTTTTGTAAATGGCCGGGCTGATCGACAGCGAGGAATTGGCGAACAGCACCGTGTAACCGTCGCCCGGCGCCTTGGCAACGATGTCGGCGGCGATGTTGCCGCTGGCTCCGGCGCGGTTATCGACCACCACCTGCTGGCCGAGCTGCGCGGAATATTTCTGGGCGATGATGCGTGCGATCAGATCGCTGCCGCCGCCCGCGGGAAACGGCAGCACCATGCGGATCGTGCGGTTCGGATATTCCTGTGCGAATGCCGGCGCGATGACGGTAGCGCCCAACACAACTAGCGCGCAACGCACTGCGAATATGACGGAACGATTCATGATACCTCCCTGATGAGTCATGATTTTATGCCGGATAGCGTGTGCCGCGCGATACGCGCGTCACGCAACAGTCAGCAACGACTGGCCGGGTTTGACGCGGGTAAATTGCACCGGGCGGGTCTCAATGCCGAAACGGCCATCCCGCCAGCTGACACAGGTGTAGCGCGAGTTTTCCAGATCGCGCACCTCGGGATGATCGGCGCGGAAATGCGCGCCGCGCGAATCTTCCCGCGCCACCGCCGCGGCGCGGATCGACTGCGACACCAATACCAGGTTCTTCAGGTTCAGCCAGTCGTGCCAGGTCAGGTTGTACGCCAGCGTGGAACCGTCGATGCCGGTCGCATCGAGCCGCGCATCGAGTTCATCGAGCAGCCCCGCCGCGCGATTGAGCGATGCGGCATCGCGCACGATGCCGACATCGTCCCACATGACGTTGTAGAGTTGCTCGCGAATCGCATTGATGTCTCCCCCTTTGCGTGCCAAAGGCGCACGGCAGCGCGCCACCGCAGCGTCGATGGCTTCCTGATCGGGCGCGCGGAATTCGCCGTTGGCCTTGACCCACCCCGGCATCACGTCACCGGCGATGCCGCCGAACACCGTGGAGTTGGCGACGCCATTGCCGCCGAGGCGATTGGCGCCATGCACGCCGCCGGAATCCTCGCCGGCAACGAACAGGCCGGGCAGGCCGGTCGTGCAGTCGGTTCTGAACGCCACGCCGCCCATCATGTAATGCGCGGTAGGCACCACATCGACCAGCCCGCCGACCAGATCAAAGCCGCAGTCGGCGCAGCGCTCGACCATGCCCTTGAACTCGCGGCGCACCATCACCGGATCGAGATGGCGCATGGTGATGTAAAGACCGCCGTGCTTGTTGACGCGGCCGGCGCGCATTTCCTCGTACATGCCGCGGCTGACGATGTCGCGCGTCGCGCGTTCGTTGCGCGGATCGTAGTGGTGCATGAAGCGTTCGCCCGCGCCGTTGAGCAGTTGCCCGCCGGCGCCGCGCAGCCCCTCCTCGATGATGGTGCCGGTGATGCGCGTATCGGTGCCGGCAATCAGCCCGGTCGGGTGGAACTGCACCATTTCCATGTCGCGCAGCATGAGTCCGCCGCGCAGCGCCATCGCCATGCCGTCGCAGCTCTTGTCTCCGCTCGGGGTGTGGTACTTGTACATGGTCGGCCCGCCGCCGGTTGCCAGCAGCACGGCCTGCGCCTGCACGAACACGAATTCACCCGTGCGCATGTCGATCATCACCACGCCGGAAAGCGCATCTCCGGATTTGCTTTTGATGAATTCGACGGCGCGATGCTCTTCCAGCCGGTGGATGCCGCGCGCCCACACCTGTTCGGCAAGGCGGTTGATGATTTCGATGCCGGTCAGGTCGCCCTTGTGCACGGTGCGGTCGAAGGTCTGCCCGGCAAAAGCTTTCTGGTGAATGGTGCCGTCGGGATTGCGGTCAAAAAAACAGCCCAGTTCGTTTTCGAGCTCGTGGATGCGCTCGACCGCGGTTTCGACCAGCATCCAGGCCAGATCCTGGTCGGGCAGCCACTTGCCGCCCTCGATGGTGTCCATGAAATGGCGCTCGACGGAGTCCCCCGCGGCCAGCGCGACGTTGTAGCCGCCCTGTACCATGCGCGTGCAGCCGGTCTTGCCGAACAGGCCTTTCACCGCCACGGTGATCGACAACGCGGGATTGTGCTGATGCGCATGCAGCGCGGCGAACAGGCCGGCGCCGCCGGAGCCGAGGATCAGGATGTCGGTTTTGATGGTTTTCATGACGATTAAAACCTTTTAGCCACAGAGGACACAGAGTTCACAGAGAAAACCCGAACATCCCGGTCTTTTGCAGTTCTCTGTGAACTCTGTGCTCTCTGTGGCTTGCAGTTGATGTTCAGGACTTCACACCCAGCGCCGCCAGCACGCCGGCGCGCTTGTCTTTCGCCGCGGCATTGACCGCCGTGTAGAGGCTGCCGCCGTGCGAGTCCATTGCCACCAGCAGCGGACCGAAACCTTTGATGCGGAACTTCCACAGTGATTCGGGATTGAGGT
This sequence comes from uncultured Bordetella sp., assembly GCA_964486865.1. GTDB lineage: Bacteria > Pseudomonadota > Gammaproteobacteria > Burkholderiales > SG8-41. Next base: position 33,982 of record CAZAOZ010000024.1, on the reverse strand, counting down.
CATCGAGATCGACTTCCTCGATGCTCTCGATCCAGGTGGTCTCCAGCGCCGCGGTGCCACCGATGATGGCGAGATAGACGCCGCCGAGGTCGCTGAAGGCCTTGGCAGAAGATGCAAACAGTCCGCCCTTGCCGATGACGATACGCACGCCGTACTGCTCCATCAGCGGCCGGGTAAAGCGCTCCATGCGCGCGCTGGTGGTGGTGCCGACGCAGATCGGCGCATAACCCGATGGATGCTGCTGCGTCTCGCCCACCCACTTGACGTTGGGCGCGGTGTGGATGACGGCATGGCCTTTCATGTCGAAGCGCGTCTTCCGGCCATGGTCGAACATGTGGATCTGCGTGGCGTCGCGGATGCCGTAGAGCGTGTCATGCAGCGTGACCGTGTCGTTGATGCGCAGCTGGCGCACCTGCGCCTCGGTCACCGGCATGTGGAGTTCGTAATGCGCCATAAAAATCCTTAAGCCACAGAGAACACAGAGGAAGAACACCGATCCATTATTCGCTTTCCCTCTGTGTTCTCTGTGACCTCTGTGGCAAATCGCTCTTGAATTAAAACCCGTAACTCAGACCCGCCGGCGTGAATGTCGCACGCGCCCGCCGCGCCGAGTGGCACTGCATGTTGACGGCGACCGGGTTCATGGTGATGTGGGTGGCCGCGGTTTCGACATGCACCGCAAATGCCGTCGAGTCGCCACCCAGTCCCTGCGCGCCGACACCCAGTTGATTGACGACCTTGCTCAGCTCCGCTTCGAGCTTCGCGCCTTCGGGATCGGCGCAAGCGCTGCCCAGCGGCCGCGTTGCCGCCACCTTCGACAGATGCACGCACAGATCCGCCGTGCCGCCGACGCCGACGCCGACGATCACCGGCGGGCAGCTCTTGCCGCCGGCCTCCAGCACGCAGTCGATGACAAAGGTCTTGATGGCGGCAATGCCTTCAGCAGGGATCGCCATTTTCAGCCAGGAATTGTTCTCCGAGCCCGAGCCTTTCGGAATCATTTCAATCGCCAGCGTGTCCGCCTCCGGCACGAAGTCGATGTTGATCACGGGAACCTGCCGGCCGCAGGAAGTGTGTTCGTTCTTGCGCGTGGTCGGATGCACCACCGACGAGCGCAGCGGGTACTCTTTGGTCGCGCGCTCGCAGCCCTTGATGATGGCCTGCTTCAGCGCATAGCCGTCCACCGCGACGTTGCTGCCGATGCTGACGTTGTAAATCGGGATGCCGGTGTCCTGGCACAGCAGATTGCTGGTGTCTTCGGCCACCGTGATGTTGCGGATCATGGTGCCGAGGATCGCCTTGCCGGTGGCATTGGTTTCGCTCTTGTCCAGCCGCTGGAAGCCCTGCTTGATGTCGGGCGGCAACATTTTCAGCGCGCGGATGTAGAGCTCCTTGCACGCTTCTTCAATCTGTCTGGGATCAACCTTCACCGCGATACCTTTGCCTGTATGAAACCGTCGCGCCGGATCACCGGCGCGACGAACCTGCGATCAGTTCACCTGCAGTTTGCGTTCCTTGATGATTCTCGCCCAATGCGCCGACTCCGCCTTGATGTCTTTGGCGAAATCCTGCGGGCTGTTGCCCACCGGCGCCATGCCGATCTCGGTGAAACGCTTGCGCAGATCGGGACTGGCCAGCACCTTGACCGTGTCAGCATGCACTTTGGCGATGACTGCTTTCGGAGTGCCCGCCGGCACCATGAAGCCGAACCAGCCGAGGTTCTCGAAGCCCGGCAGCGTTTCGGCCACCGCTGGCACGTTGGGCAGTTGTGCAGAGCGCGTTTTGCTGGTAATGCCCAGTGCGCGCAACTTGCCGGTGTTGATGAAGGCAATCGCCGCTGACATATTGGGCGTCACGAACTGGATCTGGCCGCCGACCAGGTCGCTGACCGCGGGGCCCTCGCCCTTGTACGGCACATGCGTCACGTCGATGCCCGCGGTATAAATGAAGTTTTCCGCGGCGAGGTGGGTTTGCGTACCCACGCCCGCCGAACCGAAGGTCATCGATTTCGGCTTGGCTTTGGCCATTGCGATGAACTCCTTCAGGTTCTTTGCCGGATTGCTCGGATGAACGACGATGACCTGTGGGCCGCTGGCGACATTGGTCACCGCCACCAGATCCTTTTCCGGATTGAAGGGCATCTTGGCGTACATGTGCTGATTGGCGGTCACAATGGAGCCGGAGGTCATGAACAGGGTGTAGCCGTCGGGATTCGACTTCGCCGCGATGTCGCCGCCGATGTTGCCGCCGGCGCCGGCGCGATTGTCAACCACCAGGGTCTGCCCCCAGGTTTCGTTCAGTTTCTGCGCCACCAGGCGGGCGACGATATCCGTGGCGCCACCGGGCGCAAACGGCACAATGATGCGCACCGGCCGTGTCGGATAGGCATCTGCGGCCATTGCAGTGGTGGCGGCCAGCAGGCACGCCGCGGCGATCAGTCTTGCTGTGTTCATCAGTTTCTCCTCACGATCTGGTTTTATCGGATAACAGCGTAATCCTGCTCCGGTTCACGATACCCCACGCTCCGGGGTGCGGCAAGCCGCAGCCCGGCATTACATCCCCAGCGCATCCGCCACCAGCTTGCGCAGTTCCCGGTTCATTTTTTCCCGCACCGCCCGGTATGCCGGACGTTTCGCCACATTGACCAGTTCGTACGGATCTTTTTCAAGGTCATACAACTCATCGAGTTCGCCGTTGCGCGCGCGGTTGACCCAGTGGATGTACTTGTAGCGGCCGGTGCGCACCGCCTTGTAGGTCATGTTGACCAGCCACGGGTAGGCATTTTCGGCCCAGTATTCGACGAATACCGATTTGCGCCAGCCAGTAGTTCGCTTACCTTTGAGCAACGGCAGCAGCGAGCGGCCCTGGATATGCGCACCGGGCTTGCCGCCGGCGATGCCGATCAGCGTCGGCGCAATATCCTGCAGGATCACCAGATCATGGATGCGCGATCCGGGCTTGACGGCTTTCGGCCAGCGGATGGTCAGCGGCGAACGGATGCCTTCCTCGTAGGCGAAGCGGCGTTCCGGCCCGATGCCGTGCTCGCCGAAAAAATAGCCGTTGTCGCCGAGGAACAGGATCACCGTATTGTCCAGTTCGCCGGTCTCCTCCAGCGTCTTGAGGATCATGCCGACGCCTTCGTCCACCGCCGCCATCATCGCCGCACGCAGGCGGATTTCTTCCTGCGCGCCGGAATGAATGGCGTCGTGCATGATTTTGGACGCTTCGCTCTTGCGCAACTCAACCGCTTCAGCCCACACCGGCTTGTGTTTCAGGAACTCGGCGGGCTGCTGCATGTTGGGTTTTTTCGGGAACACGCAGCCTTTATAAAGATTTTCGTGGCGCCTGGCCGGCCGGTAGCCGTCCATTTTGAATGTGCCGTCGGCCGCCTGCTCGGCATCGGGATGCACGGCCTTGTGCGCAAACCACAGCGACCACGGCTTGTCATGCTTGCGCTTGATCCAGTCCACCGCCATGGTGTTCATGATGTCGGTGATGTAGCCCTGATGCTGCACATAGCGGCCGTTTTCGTTGAGCAGCGGGTCGTTCAACCGCCCGTGACCGTCATAGGCCACCCAGAAATCGTAACCGGGGCGCGGCTTGCCGTCGTTGCCCATGTGCCATTTGCCGATGTGCGCGGTCTCGTACCCGAGCTTTTGCAATTCGAGGTGGTAATTGGGCAGGCGATGGCTCGCCAGATCGCGCGCCACGTTGTCGATGATGCCGTGGCGGCTGGCGTACTGGCCGGTGAGTATCGAAGCACGGTTGGGCGAGCAGATCGGCGTGGTATGAAACGCACGCTCGAACAACGCGCCTTCGTGCGCGATGCGGTCGATGTGCGGCGTCTTCATGTAGGGATGGCCGCCGGCGCCGAATTCGTCAAAGCGCAGGTCATCGACCAGGATCAGCAGCAGGTTCGGTTGCTTGGTTTTTTTCGGTTTCATCGACGATCCTTCATCCTGAATAACAGCAATTCAGCCACAGAGAACACAGAGGTCACAGAGAAATTCCAGTGGTTACGCCAATATTTCATATCCACCTCAACAGGGCGACATGCCCATTACTGATGTTCTTGATTTCCCTCTGTGGCCTCTGTGACCTCTGTGACCTCTGTGGCAAACGCTTTTTCCAGGCTCATAGTCGCGCTCACACCAGGTTGAGCAGGAACGCCAGACCGGCGACCAGCGCCGCACCGGCGGCAACGGCAAGCAGCGTTTTCTGCCACTCGCGCCATTCCAGGAATTCGAGCGCCAGCAAGCGCAGGCCGCCCGTCATGTGCGCGGCGAGCAGCAGCACCAAACCGGTTTCTGCGAATTTCACCAGCGGGTGTTCGGTCCAGCGCAGAAAACCGTCGAGCTGCGCCGCGCCGTGCAAGGCCTGGCCCAGCGCCCAGAAATGCAGCGGCAGAAACAGCGCCAGCAGCAGCCCGGACGCACGATGCACGATGAATGCCCAATAGGCCGGATGGTTGCGCGCGCGAAAATCGTTTTTCATGCGGTGCTCCCGCCGAACACGGCGATCACCGCGCGCAAACCCCACATCAGCAGCGTCAGCGCCGCTGCGCCGGTGAATACGTCGAGCCCGCGGCCGCGCCAGTTGAAAGTCTCGGCGAGTATGGTGCGCAGGCCGATCGGCGCATGCACGGCGACGGCGAAGACAAATACCGCATAAAAAATCAGCCAGCCGGTATTGCCCTGGGTGCGGCCGAGAATCTCGGCGGCGCTGAGGCCGCTGCGCACCGCATAGATCATGGTCACCAGATGCACGACTACGCACAGCGCCAGCACCGCGGCGCTGGCGCGTTGCGCCCCCCACAGCAACACCTCGCTGTGGCGGTTCATGGTCTGCCGCCCCCGGAAATATGCATTTTTTTGTTTTTATTCATGTTTTATTCGTACTTTAAATCTCGCCACGCAGCGTCGCAGCCAGCACTGCGCGCTTCAACCCGGCGATCCCTGCCGTCGGCGACAACCCCTTGGGGCAACGCTCGGTGCAACTGAGATGGGTGTGACAGGCATGGCAGCCGGCGTCGCCCGCCACTGCGGCGAGGCGCTCGGTGCGCGCGGTATCGCGCACGTCGTTGATCAGCGTCCAGGCGCGGTTCAACGCCGCCGGGCCGAGATAATCCCTGTTCCAGGCGACCACGTCGCAGGCGCTGTAGCAGACGCCGCAGCCGATGCATTCGATGCCGGCATCGACACGTTTGCGTTCTTTAGATTGCGGTTCTATGCGCGCAAACCCGTCCTTGCGCGTGGCATTGCCGGTAAAGTTGCCGCGGGCGCGCGACCATTTGTCGAAGAACTCGCGCATGTCGGTGACCAGATCCTTGATCACCGGCAGATTGCGCAGCGGCGCGATTTCCACTTTGCCGTCCGCGGCCACTTTCGACACATGCGTGCGGCAGGTCCAGCGCGACACGCCGTTGACTGTCATTGCGCACGACCCGCAGACGCCGACGCGGCAGGCGAAACGGTAGGCAAGCGTGGGATCACACTTGCGCTGCACGTAGGTCACCACGTCGAGCACGGTCTGGCTTTCCTGCCGCGGCACTTCGAAATCCTGGAAGCCGCCCTCCTCGGTGCCGCGCCAGATTCTGACTTGCAGGGTATCCATGTGCATTTCTAGTGTGTTGCTGCCGGCGCACCCGCCATGATTATCGTCGGCGCCGCCAGCCGCTGAATCATCACATTGACGCAGGCCGGCTTGCCGCTGGCAATCGCGCGAGCGAGCGCCGGACGCAGTTCTGCAGCATGAGTCACCAGTTCGCCGTGGCCGCCCAGCGCCGCCACCGCCAGATCGTAACGCGTGGCCAGCAATTCGCAGCCGTGGGCGCGCGCCTGGCCGTAAGTACGCAACTGGATCTGATGCTCGGCATTCCAGCAGGCGTCGTTGCCGACGACGATGACGAATGGCAGCTTCTCCCGCACCGCCGTATCGAACTCCATCAGGTGATAGCCGAACCCGCCGTCGCCCATCATCGCAATCACCGGCGCCTGCGGGCGCGCCATGCACGCCGCCAGCGCAAACGGCACGCCGCCGCCGATGGAGCCGCCGGGACCGTTGATGATGCGCGCGGGCGCCGACACGCAGGCTTGCGCCCACTGCGCAAACTCGCCGCCGTCGGCGATGAATACCGCAGCGGGCGACGCGTCCAGCGCCTCCTGCACCGCGCGGCTCACTTCAACCGGGTGCGGCGGACCGGCGTCACCGGTGCTGATATCGCGCCATGCCGCGGGCCGGAATGCCGTCGCGGCGGCGACTTCCCGGAACCAGGCGTCGTCGGTCCGGCGCTGCGCCGCCCTGATCAATGCATGCACGGCGGCGACCGTATCCGCCTGCGCCGACATCACCACGCGCGCGGCGCCCAGATTGCCGGCAGCCTGTTGCAGCGCATCGGTATCGGGATCAATGACTGCAAACCGGCAATCCGCGGCAAGCACCGGCGACCGGCCAAAGTGCAGCGAAAAATCCGGGCGCTTGCCGATCAGCACGACGAGATCCGCCCGCGCCAGCATGCCGGCAAACGCGCCGAGCGTGCAATCCTTGATGCCGCGCGGACCCTCCATGCATACCGCCGGCACGCCAGTGGCCGCAGCGAGCTGTTTGACCAATGCCGCGACCGGTGCATGCGCCATCCGCGGGCCGAGCAGCAGCAGCGGCCGTGCCGCGGTTTTCAGCAAAGCCTGCAATGCCGCAACGGATTCAGGTGCCAGCGGATTTTCCACCGGTGCGAATTCAGCGGGCCGCGCCAGCCGGCTTGCGCCGTCTGTAACCTTGTTTTCCAGCACATCAAAAGGCAGGCTCAGGTGCACGGGACCGGGGCGTCCCGAGCATGCGATGCGGCAGGCTTTGGCGATATCAGTGCCCAGCGTCTCCGCGCTGGCCGCCGTCCACGACGCCTTGACCACCGGCGCCGCCATCTCGGCCTGGCGCATTTCCTGGAATGAACCGCGCCCCAGCTCATTCAACGGCGCATGCCCCGACAGCAGCACCACGGGGGACTCCGACGCGAGCGCCGTGTACAGCGCGCCCACACCGTTGGCGTGACCGGGGCCGCCGGTCAGCAGCACGATGCCGGGCTCGCCGGTCAGCCGTGCCCAGGCATCGGCCATGTGTACCGCCGCGCCCTCGTAGCGCACATGGGTGATGGCGAGTTGCGCTTCGATCGCCGCGTCATAGACCGGCATGACGTGATTGCCGGACAGCGAAAAAATCCGGCGCAACCCGGCCTGCGCCAGTGTGCGCGCGAGAATGTCGGCGCCGCGAAGTGTGCTCATCGGAGGCTGTGTTTCCGCATCGGTTGCAAAACTTCAGACATCACAAACCGCAGGGAACCCGCGGAGGGATGGCGCGCGATATCCGCGCCATCCATGCACAGGTCATGCAGCGGCGGCTTTACGCGCTTTCGTACAAACGGGTCATCACGAATTCGTTGTGGCCCAGCGCCTCGGCCGCGGTCAGGCGCCCGTTGCAGGTGCGCAGCATGACTTCGATCAGCTCGTCGCCGGTCTGATCCAGATTTTTCTCCCGCTGCAGCAGGCCGGAGCAATCGTAATCGACATGCTCGCTCATGGTGCGCACGGTGCGCGGATTGGCCGTGAGCTTGACCACCGGAATAATCGGATTACCGATGACATTGCCCTGTCCGGTCGGAAACAGATGCACCACATAACCGGAAGCGGCGCACAGCGTGACCATTTCCGCCGCGGCCGAAGACGAATCCATGAACCACAGGCCGGGCCGGGTCGGCTCCTCGGCCTTGTCGAGCACGCCGATGACTTTGCATTTTTTGCCGATTTTCTGGATGTTGCCCAGCGCTTTTTCCTCGATGGTGGTGAGGCCGCCGGCGATATTGCCCTTGGTCGGCTGCGAATCAGACAGGTCGCTGGTCTTGTTGCGTTCGATGATTTCCTGGTAGCGGTCGAACATTTTCATGAACTGCGCGCGCACTTCCGGCGTCGCGCAGCGGTCAGCCACGATGTTCTCGCCGCCGGTGATCTCGGTGGTCTCGCCGAAGCACATGGTCACGCCCAGCGGTTCGAGCTTGTCGAAGGCGCTGCCGACCGTCGGATTGGAACCGCAGCCGGAAGTGGTGTCGGATTCGCCGCACTTGGTCGATACCCACAGGTCGCTGATCGGGCATTCCACCCGCTGCAGCTCGGAGGCCCATTGCACGTATTCCTTGGCGACTTTGGAAGCGCGTAAAATGGTGTCGTGGTCGCCATGCATTTCGATACCGAAGCCGGTGACCGGCTTGCCGGTTTTGGCAATGCCATCGACGACTTTCTTGGCCCAGCCTTCTTCGATGCAGATCACCACCACGGCGGCGACGTTGGGATTGGAGCCCGCGCCGATCAGCGTGCGGAAATGCAGATCCAGGTCGGCGCCGAACTGCAGCCGGCCGTAGGGATGCGGAATCGCAATCGCGCCCTTGATGTTGTTGGCGACCGCTTCAGCGGCGGCGTTCGACAGATCGTCCACCGGCAGGATGATGACGTGGTTGCGGACGCCGACGCGACCGTTCTCGCGGCGGTAACCCATGAATGTGGTTTTGCTGTTAATCATTTCAAATCTCCAGAAGTATTCGGTTCAGCGCACGCCGCTGGCTACCAGCGCTTGGTCTTGATGTTGTGGACATGCGCGTGCTCGCCCACCTTGATGTCGGCGACCGCCTTGCCGATATCGAATCCGTATTTGATGATGGTGTCGCCCTTCTTGATTTCGCGCAGCGCCGCCTTGTGCCCGATGGGAATGTCGTTGAGCGCCTTGACCTTGATGGTGGAGTCGTCTTCCATCACCCAGCCGACCATTTCCTGTCCGGATTTGATGCCTTCGATGACGGCCACGCCGACCGTGTCTTTCTTGTCGTGTACCAACAGGTGAATCATGGAGCCTCCTTGAAGTAATGCCGGGGATCGGAAACGCGAATAACGCGATACGCAGGGGCAATCATGCTACGCGGGCCGTGATACCCAGGTCAACTAGATGACCTATATGAATCGTCATGCTGCGTGCTAGACTGCGCCGCAATCCGCATCGCCGCACCGCATCCCATGACCGACCCCTCCGCTGCAGGCAATCTGACCGCCGTTCCGCTGTACCGGGAAGTGCATTGGCGTATCACGCGCGCGCTGACCGAGGGCCAATGGAAGCCGGGCGAGGCCATACCCAGCGAATCACGGCTGGCGGCGGACTTCAATGTGTCCATCGGCACCATCCGCCGCGCCATCGACGAACTGGTCGCCGGACGCATCCTGGTGCGCCAGCAGGGACGCGGCACTTTTGTCGCCACCCATACCGAAGACCGCACGCTGTTCTATTTTTTCCATATCGTCGGCAAGGACGGCAGCCGCGAGTTTCCGGTTTCAGAACTGCTGTCGTTCCGCAGGGAGCGCGCCGACGCCGGCGACGAGGCGCAATTGGGCGTGTCGCGCGGCAGCCGGGTGGCGCGGGTACGCAACCTGCTGAAGCTCGCCGACAAACCGGTGGTGCTCGACGACATCACGGTTTCGACCGAGCGCTTCAAGCGCATCGATGAAAATACTTTCCGCAACCGGGAAGGCACGATTTACGGGTTGTATCAGGCGCGCTACGGCGTCAATGTCGTGCGCATCAACGAGAGGCTGTCGGCCGCGCATCCGCCCGCTGAAATCGCCGCCATCCTCGGCATGCGCGCCAACCAGCCCGCGCTGCATATCCGCCGCATCGCCTACACCTATAACGATTCACCGGTGGAATACCGGCTGAGCTGGATCAACACCGCCGATCACGAGTATCTCAGCGATCTGTGGAAAACCGCGGCGCGCTGAGCGCGGCCTGACTGTGCCGTCAGCGGCCGAGTTCGCGGCGGGCGACGGCGGTCTGCGCCGGATCCTTCGAATACTGCAGCAGCCATTCAAACTGCACCCGCGCATCATCGCGCAGCCCGGCACGCGCGAGCGCCAGTCCGGCACGCAGCCGCGCCTCTGTCGCCGCGGCATCCGGCGTGGCTGCGCCCCCCAAGGGGACTTCCTTCGGGGCGCCCCCCAAGGGGACTTCCTTCGGGGCGCGCAGCGCTGAACGCAGGTAAAAATCGGCGGCCAGCAGCAGCTCGTTGCGCGTTTCATGCACGCGGCCGATCCCGGCCAGCACCGCCCGCGCCGGCAAGGGTTCGGCATGCGGCAATACGCGTTCCAGCAGCAGAAGCGCACCGTCATGCCGGCCGTAATCGGCATACTGCTGCGCGAGTACCATCCAGGCCTGTACCCGGGTTCCGCTCATCGGTGACTTTTCCGCACCCAGCCGGCGCGCGATGTCGTCGGCGATGCCGGTGCGGTTGGCGCGCAACGCCAGCGCCGCAAGCCGCAGGCTCCAGTCCTCTGCAGTAACGCCCGCGGGCGCGGGCAATCCGAGCCAGTAGTCCAGCGCACGCGCCGGATCCCCGGCCGCTTCGGCGAATCCGCCGAGCGCATGCCGCGCCGCCTCCACAGGCAATTCCGGTTCAGCGAGAAGCGCGGCAAACAACCGCAGTCCCGCGCGCGGCAGGCGTGCCGCGGCATATCCCGCTGCGAGTTGCGCCTGTGCGCCCGCGCGCACCGGTGCAGCATGCGCGCTGCGTGCGAGATAGGCAAAATAGGCGCGCGCCAGCACCGGCTCCGCCTCGCGCCGGCGGTAGGCAAAATCGAACCAGCCGGCGTCATCGCCGGCCAGCAGATGATGCGTGTTGGCGGAATCGCGCACGAAGGCGTAGTACGCATCCCGCAATTGTGCTGCCGTCACCGCCTGCGGCGCCGGCGCGTCGAGTAACTGCTCCAGCGCTTCGAGGCGCAGCACCGCGGACGGCTGGCGCTGCGCGGCGTCAAGGATCACGCGCCACCAGTGCGCATCTGTTGTGACGGCCGGCGCCGTGCGTTTCAGCGCCGCGCGGGCCAGCGCCACCGCCTCCTGCGGTTTGACCAGGCCGGTGCGCAGACGCAGGCGCAACTGCGTCGCGCCGCCATTCTCCAGCGCCCCCAGCCAGTCAACGGCCTCCTGGACGCGATCCAGATCCAGCAGGGTATCGACAAATTCCGCCGCGACCGCAGCCGTCAGCGGCCGGTAGTCCTGCTGGAAGCGCAGCATGCTGCCATAGGCGTCGCCGGCGTGTGATTCGCGTGCATAACTGCGGATCACCAGCAGCCGCATCTCGCGGATCTGCTCGCTCCGAAGGAGGTCTCCCTGGGGGGGGGTGCCGGCACCCGGCGCCTCCCAAGGGGGCTTCCTTTGGGGCGCCCATAGTGCGCGCGCCGCATAGTCGCGCGCCACGGCGCCTTGTCCCAAGGCGAGCGCCGACTGCGCGGCGAGCATCTGCAGCTCAACACGCGCATCCGCCGGTAAATTCACCGGAAACGCGGCGGCGCGTTTCAGCACTTCATCATGGCGGTTGCTGCGGGCAAGCACCTGCAGGCGCAAACGCTCCCATTCCGCCCAGGGCGCCCCGAAGGAAGTCCCCTTGGGGGGCGCCCCGAAGGAAGTCCCCTTGGGGGACGCGGCGGCATCTCCGGGCTGCAGCACATCCATGCGCTGCAGTGCGAGTTGCAGCGCACCGGCCTGCACCAGTGCGCGGGTCGCGGCCAGGCCATCAGGCGTGTCCGCCGCCCACGCCGCAGACATGGCGTGCAGGCCCAGACAGGCCAGTACACCGATGCGGAGATATTGCAGGACAGTCATGCGGTTATTGTAGCGGCGCGCGCCGCAACGCGCGGCGCAGCCGGGCAACAAAAAAGGCGGCCGCAGCCGCCTTTTGATGTCCGCAGACCGGATTCCCGCGGAATTACTCCGCTGCCGGCGCCTCTTCCATCACAGCTTCGGCGACCACGACGTTGCTCGACAGTTTTTCCTTGATGCGCGCCGCCTTGCCCGACAGCCCGCGCAAATAGTAGAGCTTGGCGCGACCGACATCACCGCGGCGCTTGATCTCGATGGCGGCAATTCCCGGGGAATAGGTCTGGAATGTCCGCTCGACACCCTCACCGGAGGACACTTTGCGCACGATGAACGACGAATTGATGCCGCGATTGCGCTTGGCAATCACCACACCCTCGTACGCCTGCACGCGCTTGCGCTCGCCTTCGACCACGTTGACGCTGACAATGACCGTGTCACCCGTGGTGAATTCCGGAATCTTGCGGCCCAGACGTTTGACCTCTTCCTGCTCCAGCTTCTGAATCATGTTCATGCTCATGCTCCCTCAAACTTGCTGCGTTCGCCATTATGGCGTCCGCGGTTAATTCGTCACCCCGACCTTCGTATTCCCCGCCAGCTCCTGCCGGTATTCCTCCAGCAATGCCCGTTCTTCCGTGCTGAGCGCCCGCCGTTCCAGCAGATCCGGCCGGCGCTGCCATGTGCGCCCCAGTGCCTGCTTCAACCGCCAGCGCGCAATCTCGGCATGATTGCCCGACAACAACACTGCCGGCACCGCCGTGTCCGCGTAGATCTCCGGACGCGTGTAGTGCGGACAATCCAGCAGCCCGTCAACAAACGAATCCTGGTTCGCCGACTCGGCATCGCCCAGCGCTCCCGGCAACTGCCGCACCACACAATCCATCAACACCATGGCAGCCAGTTCGCCGCCGCTCAACACATAGTCGCCGATGGAAATTTCCTCGACCGACTGTTGCCCGATCACCCGCTCGTCCACGCCTTCATAACGCCCGGCGAGCAGCACGATGCCCGGCGCCCGCGCCAGTTCCGCCACTGTGGCGTGATCCAGCAACCGTCCCTGCGGCGTCAGATGCACCAGCCGCGGTTGCGATACGCCGGCACTGATCTGTCGCTGGCGCGCCGCCTGCAGCGCCTTGCCCAGCGGCTCAGCCATCATCACCATCCCGGGCCCGCCGCCGTACGGCCGGTCGTCCACGGTGCGGTGCGCATTCGTCGCAAAGTCGCGCGGATTCCACGCCACCAGCTGATACAACCCGCGTTCCCTCGCCCGGCCGGTAATTCCCGATTCCGTCACCGCATCGAACATCGCGGGAAACAGCGTAACCACATCAAACTGCAGCATCAGTAATCCGCTTCCCAATCCACCACAATGACGCCGCCGGCAATATCAACCTTCCTGATCACCGGCTCGATGAACGGTAACAACCGTTCGCGCTCAGTTGCCACCTGATCTGCCGCCTGATCTTCCACCACCAGCACATCATTGGCGCCGGTCTCCAATACCCGGGACACCTTGCCCAGTGCCACACCCGCGGTATTGATCACCGCAAGGCCGACCAGGTCAGACCAGTAATACTCATTCGCACCGGCTGCCGGAAAATCATCGCGGGACACCGCAACGCGCTGACCCTGCAGCGCCGCCGCCTGCTCCCGGTCGGCAATGCCTTCCAGTTTTGCCACCACCGCAGCGCCATGCTGCTTTGCAGACTCGACGACCCGTGGCTGCCAGTCACCTTCCCGCCCCATCTGCCAGACCGCGTACTGCAGCAGTCCCTGCGGTGCTTCGGTAAAGGTCTGTAACTTGATCCAGCCCTTGAGCCCGTAGGGGGCGACGACGCGCCCCATGACCACCAGTCGCTCAGGCGACCTTTTGCTCACCGGCCTGCTTGACCAGCCGGGTCACCGTGTCGGACAACAACGCGCCTTTGCCCTGCCAGAAAGCGATGCGTTCGCGGTTGATGCGCAGACGCTCGGTGCCCTCGGGCGCCTTGGGATTGTAGAATCCCAGACGTTCGAGGAAGCGGCCGTCACGCGCAAAACGCGAGTCAGCAGCCACCAGATTGAAGAACGGGCGCTTTTTGGCACCCCCACGCGCTAAACGGATTACGACCATGTTGGATTTCCTGGCGACCGGAGAAAGTCGAAAGGGGCGAATTTTACGCTAGTTTTTGCTCTGCACGCAACCAAAGCGGGTCTCTGCACCGTTTTCCGGGCAAACCGCTACCGAATTCAGCGCTATAACTTAACTTGTTGATTATTAAATAATTTATGACAACACCCGAACTCCCCGCCACGGCGCGCATCGCCGCCGCGCTGCACACCCGTTTCGGCGGGCATTACGCGCCCGACGCAGCGCAGCCAGGTCTCGCTGATCTGGCGCGAATCGCCGAACACCGGTCCATCCGGCGTTATGCCGCAACTCCCGTCGCCCCGGAACTGCTGCGCCTGCTGCTGGCCTGCGCCTTGTCGGCGCCGACCAAAAGCGATCTGCAGCAAGCCGACATCATTCATGTCGCCGACACCGGCAAGCGCCGGCGCATCGTGGCCACGATTCCCGACATGCCATGGATACTCGATGCGCCGGTATTCCTGGTGTTCTGCGGCAACAACCGCCGCATCCGTCATATCGGCGCCTGGCGCGGCAAGCCGTTCGCGAATGAACATCTCGATCACTTCATGAATGCCGCAGTCGATGCCGGCATGGTCATGATGAATTTCATCCGCGCCGCCGAAGCCGCCGGTCTGGGCGCGTGCCCGATCAGCGCCGTGCGCAATGCTGTCGATGCGGTGAGCCGCGAACTGGAACTGCCCGAGGGCGTATTTCCGGTGGCGGGGCTGTGCGTCGGTTATCCGGCAACACCGGGCCACATCAGCCCGCGACTGCCGCCGGAGGTCACGGTGCACACCGACCGCTACGACGAAACAGGGCTGCGCGATCAGGTCGATGCCTACGACCGGCGGCGGCACGCGTACCATCCTTATGGCAAACAGCGGCGCACCGCGCAATTCGGCGAGGCGGAATTCTACGGCTGGTCGGAGGACAAGGCCCGGCAGTATGCCGAACCGGAGCGTGCGGATTTCGGCGCCTATATCCGGCGCCAGGGCTTCAGTCTCAAGTAACCGGCAAGCACGGAGCAGTGTTCAGCGCGCGCCCGGAA
>CAZAOZ010000024.1:0-19042 GCA_964486865.1 uncultured Bordetella sp. | reverse complement strand
ACATACCCTTCATCGAACGCATCATTTTCGCCATGCCGCCCTTGGCGACCATTTTGCTCATTTTCCGCGACCGCCGCGCGCTGTTCAGCGCGCGCCCGGAAACATACCCTTCATCGAACGCATCATTTTCGCCATGCCGCCCTTGGCGACCATTTTCATCATTTTCTGCGTCTGTTCGAACTGGCTGAGCAGGCGGTTCACCTCCTGCACGCTGACACCTGCCCCCGCTGCAATGCGGCGCTTGCGCGAAGCTTTGAGCAGTTCCGGCTTCGCGCGTTCGGACGGCGTCATTGAATTGATGATGCCCTCGAGCCGGCGGATCACCTTGTCGTCCATCTGCGGCGCGCCCTGCGCCGCCTGCGCCAGGTGCGCCGGCAACTTGTCCATCAGCGCGCCGATACCGCCCATCTTGCGCATTTGCATGACCTGCTGCTTGAAATCATCGAGATCAAAACCCTTGCCGCTCTTGACCTTGCGCGCGAGCTTTTCCGCCTCGGCGTGATCCACCGACTTCTGCACGTCTTCGATCAGCGACAGCACGTCGCCCATGCCGAGAATGCGTGCGGCCATGCGATCGGGATGGAAGGCTTCCAGTCCGTCGAGCTTTTCGCCGACGCCGGCAAATTTGACCGGTTTGCCGGTGACATGCCGCACCGACAGCGCCGCGCCGCCGCGCGCATCACCGTCGAGCTTGGTCAGGATCACGCCGGTCAGCGGCAAGGTGTCGCCGAATGCCCTGGCCACATTCACCGCGTCCTGGCCCTGCATCGCATCGACCACGAACAGCGTCTCGATCGGGTTGAGCGCCGCGTGCAGTTCGCGGATCTCCTGCATCATCGCTTCATCGATCGCCAGCCGCCCTGCGGTATCGACGATCAGCACGTCGTGAAAATGCGTGCGTGCGTAATGCAGCGCGCCCTGCGCAATCGCCACGGGATTGGCACCGGCCGGCGCCGCATGAAAATCCGCATCGACCTGACCGGCAAGCACCTTCAGCTGCTCGATCGCGGCGGGACGGTACACGTCGCAACTCGCCAGCAGCACCTTCTTGCGCTGCCCGGTGCGCAGCCAGCGCGCCAGTTTGCCTGCGGTGGTGGTCTTGCCGGAGCCCTGCAGACCGGCCAGCAGAATGACTGCGGGCGGCTGTACGGCAAGATTGAGCGACTCGTTATGCCCGCCCATCAGGCTGACGAGCTCGCGATGCACGATGCCGACCAGCGCCTGCCCCGGCGTCAGGCTGCCGATGACTTCCTGGCCGACCGCCTTTTCGCGCACGCGGTCGATGAACGCACGGACCACCGGCAGCGCGACGTCGGCCTCCAGCAGCGCGACACGCACTTCGCGCAAGGCGTCCTGGATGTTGCTTTCCGTCAGGCGCGCCTCGCCGCGCAGCGTCTTGACGACGCGTGACAGCCGCCCGGTGAGGTTATCAAACATGGAATGTGATGAAAGGTGCGTTCGGGTAAACTTGAAGAATGCAGGACATTTTACCGTATCTGATCAGCGCGCTTCTCTACGCAGTGATGGCCGGCCACTTCTGGCGGCTGCACTGGTCAACGGCAGATGCCGCTCCGGTATCACAGGCGCCATGCACCGCGGAGCGCGTCGGCGTGCTGATCGCGCTCGGCGTGCATGCCGGCGCACTGTTCGGCGCGATGTTTTCAGACAACACGCTGCGCATCGGCGTTGGCGATGCGATTTCCACCATCCTGTGGCTGACCGTGCTGATCTACTGGCTGGGCAGCCTGTTCTACCGCCTGGAGGGACTGCAGGCGCTGATCATGCCGGTCGCGGCGGTCGCGGCCCTGCTGCCGGCCCTGTGGCCGGCCGCGCGGCCGCTGCCCAACACCGAACTGCTGGCCTTCAAGCTGCATCTGGTGATTTCGATGCTCGCCTACAGCCTGTTCACCATCGCATCGCTGCACGTACTGCTGATGACCATGCTGGAACGCAAACTGCACCGGGGGGCGCTGCCCGCGGGCCTGCGCCGGCTGCCGCCGCTGCTGACCATGGAAACGCTGCTGTTCCGCATCATCTGGGCGGGATTCGTCATGTTGTCGCTGACGCTGGCCAGCGGCATGGTGTTCTCCGAAGAAGTCTTCGGCAAAGCCGCGCAATTCAATCACAAGACGATATTCGGCATCGTGTCGTGGCTGGTATTCGGCGCGCTGCTGTTCGGTCGCCATTTCCACGGCTGGCGCGGCCGCACCGCCGTGCGCTGGACGCTCGCCGGTTTCCTGCTGCTCGTGCTGGCTTATCTGGGCAGCAAATTCGTCGTCGAAGTGCTGCTCGGGCGGGGCTGATGGTCCGCGCCACCCCGGCGCCGGCCGCAGCGCCGTCATCCGGCTATCGTGAGGTGTTGACATGGAAGTATTGCTGCTCGCTTTTCTGATTCTGCTCAATGGCGCTTTCGCAATGTCCGAAGTTGCGCTGCTGACAGCGCGCCGGTCGCGGCTGACCATGCTTGCGCACCGCGGGGACAACCTCGCGGCGGCCGCGGTAAAACTCAGTGCCGAGCCGACGCGTTTTCTCTCGACGGTGCAAATCGGCATCACCTCAATCGGCCTGCTGAACGGCATCGTCGGCGAAGCGGTATTCGCGGAACCATTTGCGGTATGGCTGCAAGGCTACGGGCTGGAGCCGAAAACCAGCAGCATCATCGCCACCGCGGTGATCGTGATAGTCATCACTTACATCTCCATCGTCATCGGCGAAATTGTTCCCAAGCGTCTCGGCCAGCACAGCGCCGAGAATATCGCCCGCATGGTTGCCTGGCCGATGCGCGGGCTGGCCGTGGCTTCGGGACCCTTTGTGCATCTGTTGTCGATATCCACGGACGCCGTGCTGAAGCTCGCACTGAAGTTGCTGCGCCTGCAGCCGCAGGATTCGGGACCGCAGCCGCTGTCGATCGACGAGATCCGCACCATCGTGCTCGAATCATCCAACGTGATGCCGAAAAAACACGCGTCGGTGCTGCTCAATCTGCTGGAAATCGGCGCCATCACCGTGGATGACGTGATGATTCCGCGCAACCAGATCGAGGCTGTCAACCTGGACCTGCCGATCGAGGAACTGGAACAGCAATTGTCCACCGCGCATCACCGGCGCGTCGTCGTCTATCAGGATCAGCTCGACAACGTGATCGGCACCATGCGTGTGCGTCATGCGCTGACGCTGATCCAGCGCGAAGAACTGACGCGCGAGAGTCTCCGGGCGATGCTCCGCGAACCCTACTTTGTGCCCTCGGCAACGCCGCTGCTGTCGCAGATCCAGAATTTCCAGGAACAGCAGGATCGCGTCAGCCTGGTGGTCGATGAATACGGCGAGATCATGGGGCTGGTGACGCTGGAGGACATACTCGAGGAAATCATCGGTGAATTCACCACCCAGTCGCCGCTGATGGCGCGCGGCCTGACGCGCCAGCCGGACGGCAGCTACCTGATCGAAGGCAGCACCCTGCTGCGGGAACTCAACCGCAAGCTGGGCCTGGATTTTCCGCTGGACGGACCGAAAACGCTCAATGGCCTGATTCTGGAGCACCTGCAGAATATTCCGGAGCCAAATACCAGCGTCCGCATCGCCGGTTACCCGCTGGAAATTGTCCAGACCCAGGACAGGGTCATCAAAAGCGTGCGAATTACCCCGCCCCGCCGCCCCTGAACCTGCTGTTGCACGGTGTGCGGTGCAGCCTTTACAAAGCGGCGCTGGAAGGGCATGATTCCCTGAATAACAACTCGTAACCCATTGGTTATTGAGAGATTTTGGAGGTCCGCATGGCTACCGCAGCTGCCGCCGCACGCAAATCACAGACCACCGAGTACACCTTCCGTTGGGTAGGCCAGGATCGCGCCGGAAAAACCATGCGCGGCGAAATGCAGGCCAGCGGCGAGGCCCAGGTCAATGCCACATTGCGCCGGCAGGGCATCAAAATTGTCGAGGTCAAGAAACAGCGCATGGGCAGCGGCGGGTCGGTGTCTGAAAAGGACATCACGCTGTTTACCCGCCAGCTGGCAACGATGATGAAATCCGGCGTGCCGCTGCTGCAGGCATTCGACATCGTCGGCAAGGGTCACAGCAATCCGGCCGTGGCACGGCTGCTGATGACCATCAAGACCGATGTCGAAACCGGCACCTCCCTGAAGGTGGCATTCGAGAAACACCCGCTGCATTTCGATGCGCTGTTCTGCAATCTGGTGGGCGCCGGCGAAGCCGCCGGTATTCTGGAAAGCCTGCTCGACCGGCTGGCCACCTACAAGGAAAAAATCCTCGGCATCAAGGCCAAGATCAAGTCGGCGCTTTTTTACCCGGTCGCCATCATCGTGGTCGCCGTGGTGATTACCGCGATCATCATGATTTTCGTGATCCCGGCCTTCAAGGAAGTGTTCAAGAGTTTCGGCGCCGACCTGCCGACGCCGACGCTGATCGTGATGGCGATGTCGGATTTCGTGGTCGCCAACTGGTTTGTCCTCTTCGGCGGCATGGGCGCATCCCTCTACGCGTTTTTCTGGACCTGGAAACGTTCGGTAAAAATGCAGATGTTCATGGATCAGCTGACCCTGAAAATTCCGGTATTCGGCGACCTGATCCGCAAATCGTCCATCGCGCGCTGGACCCGTACGCTGTCAACGATGTTTGCCGCCGGCGTGCCCCTGGTCGATGCACTGGGTTCTGTCGCGGGCGCATCGGGAAACTATGTTTACTACGTGGCCACCAAGAAAATCCAGGCTGAGGTATCCACCGGCTCCAGTCTCACGTCGTCCATGCAGGGGACCGATGTGTTCCCGAGCATGGTGATCCAGATGGTGATGATCGGCGAGGAAGCCGGCTCTCTCGATGCGATGCTGGGCAAGGTCGCCGATTTCTTCGAGCAGGAAGTCGATGACACCGTGGACGCGTTGGCCAGCCTGATGGAACCGATGATCATGGTGGTGCTGGGCACGTTGATCGGCGGCATGGTCATTGCCATGTACCTGCCGATTTTCAAACTGGGTTCCGCGGTATAAAGCAGCACTGCGCGCACGCACACATCGGCGCTGCAAGGCGCCGATGCCCTGCCCGTGTCTGACCGCGCATTTGACCGGTGATCGCCTTGGCACTGTCTAATCCCCTCATCTTTGCACTGATCATGGCCCTGCTCGGCCTGTGCGTCGGCAGCTTCCTCAATGTCGTCATCCACCGCTTGCCGAAAATGATGGAGCGGCAATGGCGCGCGGAATGTGCGGAGCTTGCCGGACAGGAGTCCCCGCCGGTCGAGCGCTACAACCTCGTGTTGCCGCGCTCGGCCTGTCCCGCCTGCGGTCACCGGATCACTGCGCTGGAAAACATACCGGTGGTGAGTTATCTGCTGCTGCGCGGCAAATGCGCCAGCTGCAGCGCCGCCATCCCGCTGCGTTATCCCGCTGTCGAAATCATCACCGCCGCGCTGTCCGCTTACGTCGCCTGGCATTTCGGTTACGGCATGGCCGCCGCCGGCGCCCTGCTGTTTACCTGGGCCATGATTGCGCTGACCTTCATCGACCTCGACACCTATTACCTGCCCGACAGCATCACGCTGCCGCTGCTGTGGCTGGGGCTGCTGCTCAATCTCGCCGGCACGTACGCGCCGCTGTCTTCCGCCGTCATCGGCGCCGTCGCCGGTTATCTGTCGCTGTGGACGGTGTACTGGGTATTCAAATGGGCCACCGGCAAGGAAGGCATGGGTTACGGCGACTTCAAGCTGCTGGCTGCCATCGGCGCGTGGCTAGGCTGGCAGATGCTGCCGCTGACCATACTGCTCTCCTCTCTGGTCGGCGCCGTGATCGGCATCGGCCTGATCGTGCTCGCGCGCCGCGGCCGCGACGTGCCCATTCCGTTCGGCCCCTACCTTGCCATCGCCGGCATGATTGCCCTGCTCCACGGCAACGCGCTGACCCGCGCCTATCTGGGCCCGCTCTGATCCATGCCGTTCTGCGTCGGACTCACCGGTGGCATCGGCTCCGGCAAATCGCGCGCCGCGGCGCTGTTCGCCGAAAGCGGGGCCGCGGTAGTCGATACCGATGCCATTTCGCACGAACTCACCCGCGCGGACGGCGCTGCGATCCCGGCCATCCGCGCAGCCTTCGGTGCCGCGGTAATTGCCGCCGACGGCAGCCTGGACCGTGCCGCGATGCGCGCACGGGTCTTCAGCGATCCCGGAGAACGACAACGCTTGGAAAACATGCTGCATCCGCTGATCCGGGACCGCGCGCGCGAACGGGTGCTGCAGTCTGTGGCGCCCTACGTGCTGCTGGTCGTGCCGCTGTTGCTGGAAACCGGCGCCTACCGCGATCTCGTTGACCGCGTGCTGGTCGTGGACTGCACCGAATCGCAGCAGATCGCCCGCACCATGGCGCGCAGCGGGCTTGCCGAAGACGCGGTCCGGGCCATCATGGCGGCGCAACTGCCGCGTGCGGAGCGGCTGGCCCATGCCGATGACGTGATCCGCAACGACGGCGACCTGGCCCATCTGCAGGCCCGGGTCCTGAATCTGCACCGGCAGTATCTGCGGCTGGGAGCAGCAGGATCGGGCGGCTGTTAGGGCCTGGTAAGCCTTTATTTTTTCTGGATTTTGTCCGATACTCCGGCAACCGAATTCCAACCCCATCCCGGCGGGCGACACGGACGTGATTGTTTACGAACATCCCCTGAGCGAACGGGTGCGCACCCTGTTGCGCCTGGAGGATCTGTTTGAACGCATCGATTACTTCATGGGCAAGGCCGATGCGCCCGAGCATCATGTCGCGCTGCTGCTGATTTTCGAGATTCTCGAGGTCGCCGGCCGCGCCGATCTCAAGTCCGACCTGCTGCAGGAACTCGAACGCCAGAAACAGACGCTGGAATCGCTGCGCGACAATCCGGACATTTCCGAGGAAGCGCTCGACAACGTGTTGTGGCAGATCGATCAGGCTTCATCGCGGATTTACCAGTCGTCGGGCAAAGTCGGTCAGGAGCTGCGTGAAAACGAATGGCTGATGAGCATCAAGCAGCGCACCGGCATCCCCGGCGGCGTCTGCGAGTTTGATCTGCCGTCCTACCATTACTGGCTGCAGCAGAACGCCGAGTTGCGCCGCCACGATCTGCAACAATGGCTGGCGCCGTTCCTGCCGACACGCGATGCCATCAGCATTGTGCTGCGGCTGCTGCGCGAGAGCGGCAAGACCACGACGCAGACGGCGCATCAGGGTGTCTATCAGCAGATGATGGCGGGGCGCCTGGCGCAGATGCTGCGCATCCGGCTGTCCAGCGATTACGCCTGCCTGCCCGAGATCAGCGCGAACAAATATGCGCTGAACATCCGCTTCACGACGCAGGAGGGCATGCGGCGCCCGAAAGCATCGGATACGGATGTGGAATTCGAACTGACCTTCTGCACGCTCTGACCATGGCAGCGCGGCTGGTGGCGTGCCCGCACTGCGGCACAATGACCGAGTGGAATCCGCAGAACCGCTTCCGCCCGTTCTGTTCGGAGCGCTGCAAAATGATTGATCTCGGCGCCTGGGCCACGGAACGTTACCGCGTGCCTGTCGTGGAGACCGACGAATCCGACGATGTGCTGCCCGACGACGCGGGCGACCCCGGCATCAGGCCGAACTAGGTCTGAGGCCACGCCCCGCGCACCATTGCCAATCCGTGCGCGCCGCAGGATAACGCCTGGTGCATATCCCCCGGTTGCAGACCGCCCAGCGCATAGACCGGCAATCGCGCGTTCGCTGCCAGCGCGCGAAAACCTGCCCAGCCCAGCAGTACCGCATCCGGATGCGTAGTCGTCGCGCACACCGGCCCCAGCACCACGAAGTCCAGGCCCAGCGCTGCCGCCCTGGCGATATCCGCAGCAACATGACACGACGCCGCGGCCAGCGGCATTGCCGGCCTGGTATCGATGGCATGCAACTGACCGGCCGTCAGATGTACGCCGTCGGCGCCGACACGCGCAGCCAGCGCAGCATCGCCGCTGATCAGGACTTTCGCGTGATGCGCGTGCGCACGCGTCACGACCGCAGAGGCAAAGGTTTCCCGCAACTCCGCCGGCCAGTCCTTCGCCCGGATCTGGATCAGGCGCAGGCCGCGGTCGAGCGCAGCCGTGACGCGGGCGAGCGCGCGCTGATGATCTGTTGCGGGAAATCCGGTGATGCCGTAAATCTCGGGCAATGCCAGCGCGGCGAAAACCGGCCCGTTGGCCGGCAATACCGGCGCGACATCAATGGCCTCCAGCCGCTGCCAGGCAAATGCCTGCGCTTCGCGGCCGTGCAACTCGCCGTGCCAGGCGCGCACGCGGAAGAAGTGCAGCCGCACGTCGGCGTGGGAGTAATCGAAATCGCGGATGATCCAGGGCCAGGCGGTATCGATTGTAATGCCGAGTTCTTCATGCAGTTCGCGCACCAGGGCCGCGTGCGGCGATTCGCCGTCCTCGACTTTGCCGCCGGGGAATTCCCAGTAGCCGGCATAGGCTTTTCCCGGGGGACGCTGTGCCAGCAGAAAACGGCCGTCCGGTTGCTGGATGACCGCGGCGACGACGTCGATGCGCCGGCGTCCGGCGGACGGGGCCATGGAATCTATTTGCGGCGCGTGAGCCGCGTGCGCCCCGCCCAGTCGCGGGCAAACTGCCAGGCCACCCGGCCGCTGCGTGAGCCGCGCGCCAGCGCCCACTGCAGTGCGGCATGTTCCACCTCGGCGCTCTTGCCGCCGGACACCTTGAAGTGGTCCAGCCACACATGGACGATGCGCAGGTACTCGTCCTGATCAAACGGATAGAACGACACCCACAGGCCGAAGCGTTCCGACAGCGAGACTTTCTCCTCGCTGGTTTCGCCGGGATGGATTTCCTCGCCGACATGCTGGTACTCGAGATTCTCGTGCATGAACTCCGGCATCAGGTGACGCCGGTTCGACGTGGCATAGATCAGGCAGTTTTCGGAAGCCGCCGCCACCGAACCGTCGAGTACCACCTTCAGCGCCTTGTAACCCGGCTCGTCAGCCTCGAACGACAGGTCGTCGCAATACAGGATGTAGCGTTCCGGCCGCGCGTGGATCAATTCGACGATATCCGAAAGATCCGTCAGGTCGCGCTTCTCGACTTCGATCACGCGCAAACCCCGCGGCGCGTACTTGTTGAGCAGCGCCTTGATCAGCGAAGACTTGCCGGTACCGCGCGCCCCGGTCAGCAAAACATTGTTCGCGGGCAGCCCTTCGACAAACTGCCGGGTGTTGCGCTCGACGCGTTCCTTCTGCTCGTCGATGCCGCACAGGTCGCGCAAATCGATGCGATGCACCTGGTGTATCGGTTCGAGCGCCGCCTGCGCCCCTTTCTTGCGCCAGCGGAACGCGATGGAGGCCTGCCAATCGACGCCGGCTGCCGGCGCCGGCAACAACTGCTCGAGCCGCGCCAGCACGCCTTCGGCGCGGGCAGCCAGTTCTTCAGCGGTTGCCGGCCGGGAGGCGCGCGGTGACTGATGTTTTTTCATAACCCGTTGATTATAATGAAATAATCAGCTTCTGTAATCGGCGTTGATGCTGACGTAATCGTGCGACAGATCGCAGGTCCACACCACTGCCGCCGCGCGCCCGCGATTGAGCACGACGCGCACAGTGATTTCCGCCTGTTTCATCACGCGCTGGCCTTCGGCTTCCTGATAGCCGGGATGACGCCCGCCGTGCTGCGCCACCAGCACGTCGTCGAGATAGAGTTCAACGCCTTCAACGTCGAGATCCGCAATCCCGGCGTAGCCGATGGCGGCGAGGATGCGGCCGAGATTGGGATCGGACGCAAAGAATGCGGTCTTGATCAGCGGCGAATGCGCGATGGCATAGGCCACCTTGCGGCATTCGTCTTCGTTGCGCCCCGCTTCGACGCGCACCGTGATGAACTTGGTCGCGCCTTCGCCGTCACGCACGATGGCCTGCGCCAGCGTAATTGCGACCGCGGTCACGGCATCGCGGAAAGCCAGGTAGTCCGCGCTTTTGGCATCGGTAATTTCAGGCATCGCCGCCTTGCCCGTGGCCATCAGCATGAAGCTGTCGTTGGTCGATGTATCGCCATCAATCGTGATGCAGTTGAATGAGTGCTGCGCGGCATAAGCCACCGCCGCCCTGAGCAGCGGCTGGCTGACCCGCGCGTCGGTGGCGACGAATCCGAGCATGGTCGCCATGCCCGGATGAATCATGCCCGCGCCCTTGGCAATGCCCGTCACCGTGATGGTCGCACCCCCGACCGGGAACTGCCGCGATACCGCCTTCGGCACCGTATCGGTGGTCATGATCGCCTCGGCGGCCTCCGCCCACGCCGCCGCCTTCAGCGCGGCAAGACATTGCGGCAGGCCGGCAGCGATGCGTTCGACCGGCAGCGGTTCCATGATGACCCCCGTCGAGAACGGCAATATCTGCGTCGCCGTGCACCCGAGCAGTTGCGCGGCATCGGCGCAGGTTTGCCGGGCGTGGGCAAGACCGGCCTTGCCGGTACCGGCATTGGCAACACCGGTGTTGATCACCAGCGCGCGCACGCCGTTGTCCGGATCGACCATCGACAGATGCTGCCTCGCCACCACCACCGGCGCGGCGCAAAACCGGTTTTGCGTGAACACGCCGGCAACCCGGGCGCCGGCTTCCAGCCGGATCAGCAGCAGATCCTTGCGCCCTGCCTTGCGAATGCCTGCCTGCGCCACGCCCAGCACCACGCCCGCAACGGGCAACAGCGTGCGTGGATCGGGCGGCGCAAGATTGACCGGCATGGAATCAGGACAGCTTGCCGTGACAGTGTTTGTACTTCTTGCCGGAGCCGCAGGGGCAAGGATCGTTGCGGCCCACTTTCTGGCCGCCGCGCACAAAGGGCTGCGCCGGTTCCGTCGCGGATGCGGCATCGTCAATCGCAGCCGCCCCGGCGAGGTCCGTCACGGGTTCAGCGGCGGCGTCGGCATGCTGATACTGCACATTGGCCAGTTGCTCGCGCTCTTCCGCCGCGCGCAATTCTTCCGCGCTGCGGATATGCACAGTCATCAATATGCGCGTGACATCGGTCTTGATCATGTCGAGCAACAGCGAAAACAGTTCGAACGCCTCGCGCTTGTATTCCTGCGTCGGGTTTTTCTGCGCATACCCCCGCAGGTGGATGCCCTGGCGCAACTGGTCCAGCGCCGCGAGGTGCTCCCGCCAGTGCGAATCGACACTCTGCAGCATGATCGCGCGCTCGTACTGGCGCATGGCTGCCGCCTCGACCACTGCGGTCTTTGCGGCATATCGCGCGTGCGCCGTCTCGACAATGCGCTGCCGCAGCGGCTCCTCTTCCAGTTGCGGATTTTCCTGCAGCCACTGCCTTGCCGGCACCTCCAGCGCGAGCTCGTTGCGCAATGTTTTTTCCAGACCCTCCGCGTCCCACTGTTCCTCGAGACTGCCCGGCGGGATGTGCTGGCTGAACAGGTTGCCGATCACATCAGCACGCATGGCCATGATGGTTTCCGAAATATCGGAACTGTTCAGCAGTTCGTTGCGCTGCTGGTAAATGACCTTGCGCTGGTCGTTGGCGACGTCGTCATACTCGAGCAGATGCTTGCGCATGTCGAAATTGCGCGCCTCGACCTTGCGCTGCGCATTCTCGATGGAGCGCGTCACCCACGGGTGCTCGATGGCTTCGCCGTCGGGCATCTTCAGCCGCTCCATGATCGCGGCGACGCGGTCCGAAGCAAAAATGCGCAGCAGCGAGTCGTCCAGCGCGAGATAAAAGCGGCTGGAACCCGGATCGCCCTGCCGCCCGGAGCGCCCGCGCAACTGGTTATCGATCCGCCGCGATTCGTGGCGCTCGGTGCCGATGATATGCAAACCGCCGGACTTGACGACCTGAGCGTGGCGCTGCTGCCACTCCTCGCGCAACACCGCCGCCCGCTGCCTGCGATCCGCCTCGCCCATGCTGTCGTCGGCCATCAGGCGGCCGATCTCCGGCTCCGGATTGCCGCCGAGTACGATGTCCGTACCCCGGCCCGCCATGTTGGTGGCAATGGTAATGATGCCGGGACGTCCCGCCTGGATCACGATCTCCGCCTCGCTGGCATGCTGTTTGGCATTGAGTACGTTGTGCGGCAGCCCTTCCTGCTTGAGCATTCCCGAAATGAACTCCGAGTTCTCGATGGACGTCGTGCCCACGAGCACCGGCTGGCCGCGCTCATGGCAGCCGCGGATATCACTGATGATGGCCTGGTATTTCTCCCGCGCCGTGCGAAACACCTGATCCATGCGGTCATCGCGGATCATCGGGTGGTGCGTCGGAATCACCACCGTCTCCAGCCCGTAAATCTGCTGGAACTCGTAGGCTTCGGTATCCGCGGTCCCCGTCATCCCGGAGAGTTTTTTGTACATGCGGAAGTAGTTCTGGAACGTGATCGTGGCGAGCGTCTGGTTCTCCTTCTGGATCTCCACGCCTTCCTTGGCCTCGATCGCCTGGTGCAAACCGTCGGACCAGCGGCGTCCCGGCATCAACCGGCCGGTAAACTCGTCAACGATGATGATCTCGTTGTTCTGCACCACGTACTGCTGGTCACGATGAAACAGGTTCTGCGCGCGCAGCGCCGCATTGAGATGATGCATCAGGCCGATATTGGCGGCGTCATACAGGCTGCCGCCCTCCGGCAGCAATCCTGCCTGCGCCAGCAGCGCCTCGGCATGTTCATGCCCCTCTTCCGAAAGGGTGATCTGGTGCCCCTTCTCATCAACCCAGAAATCACCTTCGGTTTTTTCCTCCTTCTGCCGCACGAGCTTCGGCGCAATGCTGTTCATGCGCAGATAGAGGTCGGTGGTGTCTTCAGCCTGGCCGGAGATGATCAGGGGCGTGCGGGCTTCGTCGATCAGTATCGAATCAACCTCGTCAACGATCGCGAAAACCAGGCCGCGCTGCACCTTTTCCGACAACTCGTACACCATGTTGTCGCGCAGATAGTCAAAGCCGAACTCGTTGTTGGTGCCGTAGGTAATGTCGGCGAGGTAGGCTTGCTGCTTGAGATCGTGCTCCATCTGCGACAGGTTGACGCCGACGGTGAGCCCGAGGAAGCGGTAGATGCGCCCCATCCAGTCCGCGTCGCGTCGCGCCAGATAATCATTGACGGTCACGATATGCACACCGGTGCCGGCCAGTGCATTGAGATATGCCGGCAGCGTGGCGACCAGCGTCTTGCCTTCGCCCGTGCGCATCTCGGCAATCTTGCCGTTGTGCAGGGTGATGCCGCCGATCAACTGCACGTCGAAATGCCGCATGCCGAGCACGCGTTTTCCGGCTTCGCGCACCACTGCAAAGGCCTCCGGCAGCAGCGCATCCAGCGCGCGGCGGCGGCGATCCAGTGTCATATCCTGCGCGGCGGCCGGCGCACCCCCCGTTGCATCGCCTGCGGCAACCGACTGCGCAATCCGGTCGCGAAACTCCGCGGTCTTGGCCCGCAACTGGTCGTCCGACAGGGCCGCCATCTGCGGCTCCAGCGCATTGATGGCGCGGACCGTGCGGCTGTATTGCTTGAGCAGCCGATCGTTGCGGCTGCCGAACACTTTCTTCAATAAACCGGTAATCATCTACATCCCGAATAAAAAAAGGGGTGGGATAATCCCACCCCCGCAATTCTTGAATTCAGTTGCCTTCAGTTTCAGCCGGGCAATTGCAGAAACTGCGCAGGGTTGCGTGCCGCGCCACGCTGGCGCACCTCGAAGTGCAGGTGCGGGCCCGTTGCGCGACCGGTTTTGCCCACTTCGGCGATCCGCGAACCGCGCAGCACCACATCGCCAATTTTCACAAAACGCCGGGACGCGTGCGCGTAACGCGAGATCAAGTCATTGCCGTGATCGATCTCGATCATATTACCATATTGAGGGTGAAATTCTGAGTACACCACAACGCCGGCAGCAGCAGCCTGGATCGGTGTACCCTCTTCAGCCATGAAGTCGATGCCCTCATGAAAAGCGCGCTGGCCGGTGAACGGATCGATGCGCCATCCGTAGTTGGAAGAATACCATCCGCCCTCGACCGGAAGCCTGGTCGGAGTCAGTTTTTTGCGCGCACTCTCCAGCGTGAACATGGACTCCAGCAAGCCCAGCTTGTCTCCGCGGTCTTCCAGCTGGCGCGTCAGCACGTCGATCTGCGCAGTGAAATCCCCGAGCGAAATATTCTGGCTGGGCACCGAGGAAATAGCGCCCCCCCGTCCCGGAATCTCGCTGAACATCAGTTCCTGCTGCTTGAAGCCCGCCAGCTTGGCAAGACGTTCACCCAGCGTATCCAGCCGCAGCAGTTGCGCCTGCATCTGGCCAAGACGGACCGCCATCGCGTTCAGGTTGTCCTGCAGATAGGACTGGGCGCGCTGGTTCTGCTGTTCCTGGATGGCGACCAGCACATCCCTGACGTACGGGATATTCAGCTCGGCAGCGTAGCGCAACAGGCCATAATTCATCGCGCCGGCCAATGCCAATACCGTCACCAGCATCAGCGCAGCGGATGCAATCAGGTGCGACCAGCCCAAAGTAATGGTACGGGCCTTTGCCAGCTTCTCCGAAACCAGAATAATATTCATGGTCCAACTCCCTATTCGCCATGCCCACCCGCAAACTCAGCGCCCTGCTTGTAGATACTGAGGGCTTATCGGTACTAACCCGGGCATCGCAACGCATCGCAGCGCTGCAAAGGCTTTATGTAATCTGCGCGCCCCCTGATCTGACACAGGCAAGCCGTGTGGTCAGTGACCGCAACGGCATGCTGGTCATAGCGGCAGACAACGGCGCAATCGCGGCAAAGTTGAGGCAACTGACACCCCGACTGCTCAAGAATCTGCAAAAACGAACGGCCGAGGTTACTGGAATTCGGGTGGAAGTTCAAGTTGGCCGGGGCTTGCCGGATTCGGCCACCCGGCCCGAAAAACCACAGTTACCTGTTGATTTAATTGATAATTTTGAGGATTTGTCGCGGCGCGTCAAGGATCCAGGACTACGCGCGGCATTGAGCCGATTCGCCAGCCGGCGTCGCGACCGGCCCTGACATCGGCCCGTCCAGCACGGCTACACCACCATCAGCAGCCGCTCGGCGACGTGAAAAGCCATCACCAGCAGCACCAGGATCAACGCGAAAAGGAACGCCCGCCAGGCAAAACGCAAATAGCGGCGCTGCCGGGTAATCGCATACAGGGCCAGGGAAGCCACCACCGTAATCAGCAGCAGGATTCCGAGCAGTCGAAGTATCAGCATCCGGGATCACCTCCGACCGCAGACCGGCCGGCGGCAAAATCAGGCGGTTTGGGGCTGCCAGGCCAGGAACGGCGGCGCGTCTTCCACGCGGTCGAAACTGACGTACTCCCACGCCGATGCCTCTTCCAGCAGGCGCCGCAGCAGGCGGTTGTTCATGGCATGGCCCGACTTGTGGCCGCTGAAAGCACCGATCACCGGGTGACCGAGCAGGTAAAGATCGCCGATGGCGTCGAGCACCTTGTGTTTGACGAATTCATTGTCGTAACGCAGCCCGTCGGTATTCAGCACCCGGTATTCGTCCATGACGATGGCGTTGTCGAGGCTGCCGCCCAGCGCCAGCCCCTGCGCACGCATGCTCTCGACATCCTGCATGAAGCCGAAGGTCCGGGCGCGCGCCACTTCCTTGACATAGGACGTGCTGGCGAAATCGACGATGACCGTCTGCGCCGCGGCGTCAAATACGGGGTGTGCGTAGTCGATGGCGAGCTCCAGCCGGAACCCGTTGTAGGGCTCGAAACGCACCCACTTGTCGCCGTCGCGGACTTCGACCGGCTTCAGGATGCGAATGAATTTCTTCGGCGCCTGCTGCTCCTCGATGCCCGCAGACTGCAGCAGGAACACGAAAGGGCCGGCGCTACCGTCCATGATCGGCACTTCCGGGGCGGTCACATCCACCCAGGCATTGTCCACGCCCAGCCCCGCCAGCGCGGACATCAGGTGTTCGACGGTCTGCACGCGCACGCCATCGCGCTCCAGGCACGATGACAGGCGCGTATCGCCGACCGCATAGGGGTCCGCCTTGATCTCGACCGGCGGCTCAAGATCCGTGCGCCGGAACACGATGCCGGTATGCGGCTGCGCCGGGCGCAGGGTCAGGTGAACCTTTTCGCCGGTATGCAGGCCCACGCCCGTGGCGCGAACCGTATTTTTCAATGTGCGCTGTTTGATCATGGTCGGAATTGCCGCGGCGCCGGCAAACGATGCCGTGCGACGGGGCGGGTCAGGCCGGCGATTTTACCACGCTGCAGCCCTGCGGCACGGGGCGTTCCGGCGGGCGCGCGGTGGGGAATTCCGCGCGCCCGCCGGTTGCTGCCGTTATTGCGCCCTCATTACACCTTCAATCGGCCTGCTTGCGCAGGAATGCCGGGATGTCGAGCATCTCGACGCCGGATTGCCGCATCGCCTCGATGGTGGCATCCCGGTTGCGACGACGGATCACTGCGGGCTGCTCCAGCGCGCCGTAATCGACTTCCATCGCCATGTTGTCGGTCCCGGTTTTCTGCGCCACCATGACCAGCGGCTTCGCGGCCTGGCGCATCATCGGTTTGCCCAGACCCGTGGCGACTATCGTCACCCGCAGGCCGTCCTCCAGGGTTTCATCGTAAACCGTGCCGACAATGACGGTGGCCGACTCGGCCGCGAAGGCCTTGATGGTTTCCATGACGTCGTACATTTCCTGCAACTGGAACGAGGCCTTGCTCGCCGAGATATTGACCAGCACGCCGCGCGCATCGGAAATGTTGATGTCCTCGAGCAGCGGACAGGCCACCGCCTGTTCCGCGGCTTCCCGGGCGCGCCCGGTGCCGGAGGCTTTGGCCGACCCCATCATCGCCATTCCCATCTCCGCCATGACAGTGCGCACGTCGGCAAAATCGACGTTGATCATGCCGGGGCAGCTGATGATTTCCGCAATGCCGGCAACCGCGCCGTGCAGCACGTCGTTGGCGGCCCGGAATGCCTCATCGAGGGTAATCGCATTGCCGAGCACCTGCATCAGCTTGTCATTCGGGATGACAATCAGTGAATCGACATGCTGTGCCAGCGCGTCGAGTCCTTCCTGTGCGATGCGCTGGCGTTTGCCCTCGAAAGCAAACGGCTTGGTTACCACCGCGACCGTCAGAATGCCGAGTTCCTTGGCGATTTCGGCCACGACCGGGGCCGCGCCGGTGCCGGTGCCGCCACCCATGCCCGCGGTGAGAAACAGCATGTCGGCGCCGCTGATCATCTCCGCGATGCGCTCGCGATCCTCCAGCGCGGCCTTCCGGCCGACCTCGGGATTGGCGCCCGCGCCGAGTCCCTTGGTGATTTCGCCGCCCAGCTGCAACTGGGATTTGGCCTGATTGCGCTTGAGCGCCTGGGCGTCCGTATTGGCGCAGATGAACTCCACGCCCTGCACGCCCTGGACGATCATATGGTCCACCGCATTGCCGCCGCAACCGCCGACCCCGATCACCTTGATTACCGCTTCCTGCGCCTGTGCATCAATCAGTTCAATCATGTGAATCTCCTTTTCCCCAAACGAAGTGATATTGAAAAAATCCTGCGACCCCGAATCCTGCAACCTTGATTTCCTGCAATCCCCTGATCTGTCCGCATGCCGCTTTCATCAGAAATTCCCCGTGAACCAGTTTTTCATCCGCTCCAGCACCTGCTGGATGCTGCCGACATGCATCCGCGCAGCTTCGCGCTGCCGGTACTCATTGGCACCGGCAATCAGCAGCCCCACGCCGGTTGCGTAACGCGTACTGCGCACGACTTCGGCCAGACTGCCGGTGTACTGCGGCAGGCCGATGCGCACCGGCATGTGGAAAATCTCCTCGCCCAGTTCGACCATGCCCTGCATCGCGCTCGAACCGCCGGTCAGCACCACCCCTGACGAGAGCAGTTCCTCGTAGCCGCTGCGGCGCAGCTCGGTCTGCACCAGCGAATAGAGTTCCTCGACGCGCGGCTCGATGACCTCGGCCAGCGTCTTGCGCGACAACTGCCGCGAACTGCGGTCGCCCACCCCCGGCACATCGACCATTTCCTGCGGGTCGGCGAGTTGCGACAGCGCGCTGCCGAAGCGTTGCTTGATGTCCTCGGCATCCTTGGTCGGCGTGCGCAGCGCCATCGCAATATCGTTGGTGATCTGGTCGCCGGCGATCGGGATCACCGCGGTATGGCGGATCGCGCCATGCGTGAACACCGCCATGTCGGTGGTGCCGCCGCCGATATCGATGAGGCACACACCCAGATCCTTCTCGTCCTCGGACAGCACGGCCACCGCGGATGCCAGCGGCTGCAGGATCAGATCGTTGACTTCGAGGCCGCAGCGGCGCACGCATTTGACGATGTTCTGTGCCGCCGATACCGCCCCGGTCACCATATGCACCTTGACCTCGAGCCGCACCCCGGACATGCCCAGAGGCTCGCGCACGTCCTCCTGCCCGTCGATGATGAATTCCTGGTTAAGCACATGCAGGATCTGCTGGTCGTTGGGGATCTGCACGGCCTTGGCGGTTTCGATCACGCGGTCGATATCCATCTGCGTGACCTCCTTGTCCTTGATCGCCACCATGCCCTGCGAGTTGAAACTCCTGATGTGGTTGCCGGCGATGCCGGTGTACACCTCGCGAATCTTGCAGTCGGCCATCAACTCGGCCTCTTCCAGCGCCCGCTGTATCGCATTGACCGTGGTCTCGATGTTGACCACCACGCCCTTCTTCAGGCCGCGTGACGGATGGCTGCCCATGCCGATGATCTCGAAGCCGCCCTCCGGCTTGAGTTCAGCGACGATGGCGACGATCTTCGATGTGCCGATATCAAGGCCCACCACCAGTTTCTTGTTTTCTCTCGTCTTGCTCATGATCCCTGTCGTTTCCTAGGCGCCGCGTTTGCGGCGGTTTTCCGTAACTGCGGGCTGCAACCCGGGCACCCGCGCTGCAAATCCGTTGGCATAACGCAAGTCGACGCGATCCACGGGGCGCGGCAGGCGCGCAATGGTCTGCGCATAAGTCGCCACGAAACGCCGCAGCCGCTCTTCGACATGCTCGCGGCCCAGATCCAG
>CAZAOZ010000023.1:0-51532 GCA_964486865.1 uncultured Bordetella sp. | reverse complement strand
TCGCCAGGCCGGGCGGCTGCCACCCAAGGTGACTTCCTTCGGGGCGCGCAACTCGTCCTTGCCGCTGCGCGGCAAGGACTCAGACAGTCCTCGCCGACTGCCCCCGGCCTGACTGCGCTGCTCGGCGGCTCACAAGGGGAGAATGGGTGGTCGGGCGGAATATTTTGAATTAATCACGGATCTAATCAGGACAGGCCGTACATCTTCCGCCCCGGCGTCGGCAGCTCGGCGCTGAGTATCGCGCCGCCCTCGGAGTCGATGATGTACAGCGTGTGCGGATCCTTGACGCCATAGGCGCAGTTGGTCACCACGTCCGAACCCGGCGAGTCGATGCGGTACAGCGGCTCGCCGCGGTGATTGAAAATCCACACCGCGCCCATGTCCGGGTGCGCCACCGCCAGTCCGTCGTCTTCGTCCATTGCCATGCCGTCGGGGCCGCGGCCGCCCGATAGCTGGATGAACACGCCCATGCGCGACACCGTGCCGTCAGGCAGCAGCGGCAGGCGCCACACTGCATTGGCGCGCGTTGCCGCGACAAACAGCGTGTTCTCCGCCTTGTTCAGCACCAGCCCGTTGGGGCTGGGAATGCAGTCGGCGATGCGTTCGAGTTTACCGTTGGCGCGCAGCCGGTAAACCGCACCGGTGGGGTTCTGCAGCCCGGTCTGGCCCTGGTCGGTGAAATACAGGTCGCCGTTGCCGGCGAACACCAGATCGTTGAGCCCTTTGAAGGTTTCGAGGTTGTAGCGGTTGACGAGGGTTTCGATGCGACCGCGTTTCGCGTCGAGCAGCATCAGCCCGTGCCGGTGGTCGGTCACGAAAATGCGGCCGTCCTTGTGGATTTTCAGGCCGTTGGGTTCGCCGTCATACTCGACGACCAGATCCCATGCGCCCTTGGGCGAGATGCGGAAAATGCGGCCGAAGGGAATGTCGGTGACATAGAGATTGCCCTTGCGGTCGAACGACGGGCCTTCGAGAAAGCAGCCGCCATGCGGCGCGGGGCGGCCGGCAGCGAGGCGCTCGGCGGAGACTCTGGTGCGGCGGAATTTTTTCGGCAGTTCGGCGAAGACTTCGGCGGTGATGCGTTCCGGCGGGGCAAAGAAGCTCATGGCTGGCATGTGGACTTGAATAAAAAGTGAACAGGGATTGTATGCCAGAATCAGCGCAGCGCCCCCGGTCCATGTCATGAAAAAACCTCTCGACATCCTGCATCTTTATCCCGAACACGACTACACGCTCAACGGCGCGCTGGCGAGTCGTGCCGGTCGCGATCCGGCCCGCCCGTTCATGCTGTGCCGCGGGAGCATCTGGTCGTGGGGTGAATTCGCGCGGACGGTGGATGCCGCGGCGCGCGTGCTGGCGGCGCGCGGCATCGGCAAGGGCGACCGCATGGCGGTGATGGCGCGCAACGGCGAGGGGCACGTGATCCTGCTGTTCGCGCTGGCGCGGCTGGGTGCGATCATGGTGCCGGTCAATCCGGAGTTCGGCGTCGAAGAAGCGAAGTATGTGCTGCATCACGCCGAAGTCTGCGCGGTGGCGGCGACGCAGGACACCATTGATGTTGCGCGCAGTGCTGCCGCAGGGCTGCAAACGCCGGCATGGTTTGTCATGCTTGATGCGGCCGCTGCTGATGCTCCGTTGCTGCATGATCTGCTCAAGGAGTCGCTGCAGACCGCGCTGCCCGATGTAATCACGGGTGAAATCACCGGCGACACGACCTGCCTGATCGTCTATACCTCCGGCACCACCGGCTTTCCGAAAGGCGCGATGCACAGCCAGCAGAGCTTCGTCCTCTGCGGCGAGGCGTTCATGCAGCGCGTCTGGCTGCAGGACGACGACCGGGTGATGATCGTGCTGCCGCTGTTTCACATCAACGCGCTGTTCTATTCGCTGGCCGGCACGCTGGCCGCGGGCGCGTGCATGGTGATCGTGCCGAAATTCTCGGCCTCCACCTTCTGGCAGACGGCGGTCGACAGCGGCGCGACCCAGGTCAACATCATCGAGGCCATCGGCAGCATCCTGAAAAACCGCCCGCGCAGCGAATTCCGCCCGGCGCACCGCATCAGCAAGGTGTATGGCGTGCGCGCGGGCATGGATGAGACCTTCAAAAACGATTTCAGGGTGCCGCACCGTATCGGCGGCTACGGTATGACCGAAATTCCCGGTGTCACCTGCAATCCGTTTGATGTGGAAAATGAGGGGCCGCAGAAGCTGGGCAGCATGGGTCCGATCGGGCGGCATCCTGATCCGGCGCGCCCGTGGGCGCAGTGCCGCGTGGTCGATGACGCAGGCCGCGACGTGCCCGATGGCGAACCGGGCGAACTGTGGGTGAAGACGCCTATCATCATGCAGGGGTATTTCCGCGATCCGCAGCAGACCGCCGATGCCTTTCACGAGGGCTGGTTCAGGACCGGCGACCTGGTCAGGCGCGACAGCGACGGTTATTACTGGTTCATCTCGCGCAAACGCGACATCATCCGCCGCCGCGGCGAGAACATCGCCGCTGCCGAACTTGATCGCGTGGTGGGCGAACATCCCGCAGTGGCGGAGGCGGGCACCATCGCGGTGCCGTCAGAACTCGGCGAGGACGAGATTTTCGTGGTCTGTGCCGTCAAGCACGGCGCGAAAGTGACGGCGCAGGAAATCGCCGACTGGTGCCGCGCGCGCCTCGCGCCGCAGAAAGTGCCGCGCTACGTGGCCTTCATGAATGAGCTGCCGCATACGCCCACGCACAAGATCGCCAAGGCGGTGCTGCGGGCGGACGCGGCGCTGCTGGCGGGAGCTGTGGATTTGCAGAACCCGGGGAAAATAATAACTATTTGATTTGTTTATGTTATTTTATATCGCAACCCATGCCTTCTGGTGCGCGATATAAGCAAAATGACCTCGGCACCCTTGGATTTAAGTACGCGTTACGCGTATAGTGGATCATGGTCTTCGTCGAACTGACGCCATTTATTGCGTTCCGCGAGAATTACTGGTCCGACGACGAACTTCGCGCGCTGCAGAGCCGCCTGCTCATAACGCCCGATGCCGGCGATCTGATTCGTGGCGGGTCGGGGCTGCGCAAGCTGCGTTGGGCAGCACAAGGGCGCGGCAAGCGTGGCGGGGCGCGAGTGATCTACTACTGGCATGTGCCGGGCGAGCGGATTTATCTGATCTACGGCTATGTGAAGAGCCAGCAGGAAGATTTAACACCACGGCAGATTGCCACACTGTCGGAACTGATGCGGGAGCTAAATGATGGATAAAGAGCATTTTGATCAACTGATCAAGGGCGTGCGCGAAATGAAGCGGCACCTGAGCGGAAAACCCGTGCGCGGCGTCCGCCCATCCACGCTTGCGGAGCCCGATGTGCGGGCGATCCGCGAGGCGGCGCAGATCAGCCAGACTCAGTTCGCCGCGCTGATCGGCGTCAACCTGCGCACACTGCAGAACTGGGAACAGCAACGCACCCGCCCCACGGGGGCCGCGCGGGCGTTGCTTAAAATCGTGGCATCGAATCCCAAGGCGGCCATAGAGGCGTTGCACGCGTAGGCCGACAGGCAGCAATGTCATTAATCGCGCCAGGAACAAAGAGGTAGTCATACAGATCCGGGGCATGGGGCCGGCAATATCCACGCCTGCAGAGAAAAGGTAATTTGCGGCACGCGTCCGCCGATCAGGGGCGCGGATACGGAGGAATCATCGAACGCAAATCCATAGGGCTGGCCGTCATCGGCTCCGGTCGCATCGGCGGGCTGCGCGCGCAGCTCGCGGCGGGACATCCCGCGGTGCGCTTCATTGCGGTGGCGGATCAGGATCCGGCGAAGGCTGCCGCGCTGGCGAAAAAAACCGGCGCTGCAATGCATGGTGTGGACAACAACGCGATCATCGCGCATCCCGAAGTCAACGCGGTGATCGTCTCGACCAGCGAAGGCGAGCATGTCGCGCCGATCCTGAAGGCACTTGAACTCGGCAAGCCGGTGCTGGTGGAAAAGCCCATCGCGCTGTCGCTGGCCGACGCCGACCGCGTGATCAAAGCCATCGAAAAATCCGGTGTCGGCGTGCATGTCGGCTACAGCCGGCGCTACAAGGAACGCTACCTGATCGCCAAGGAGCAGATCGTCCAGGGCCGCATCGGCATGCTGACCGGCGGCGCGGCGAGGGTGTTCAATTCACGTTCGCAGGCGCTGGCCATGCTCGGCCGCAACCCGCATGCCACGCCGGTGGTGGATGCGCTGACGTATTACGTCGATCTGCTGAACTGGATGCATGAAGGCCACCGCCTGGTCGAAGTCTATGCGCGCGGTCAGAAAGGCGTGCTGAAGGCGGCGGGCTACCCCGAAGTCGATGACATCAGCTATGCGATTCTCACTTACGACGACGGCGCGGTGATGAATCTCGGCATCAGCTACGCGCTGCCGGAGAAATATCCGGCGCTGGGCCATGCCGCGCGGGTCGAGGTGCTGGGTACCGAGGGCGTGATGATTCTCGATGATGATCACACCGACCAGTTGATGTACAGCAACAAGGGCATCCCGCATGTCTATCTGCCCGATCACCAGGTCAACATGGTGTTCCTGCAAAGCGGCACGCCGGGCGACTGGGCGCTGGGTGAATTCTGGGGGCCGATCGCCAACGAGACCCGCGCCTGGCTGGATCATCTGGTGATGGGCAAGCCCTGTTCGCTGGCCACACCGCGCGAAGCGCGCAGCAATCTGGAGGCGACGCTGGCCATTGAACATTCAATCGCCACGGGGCGCCCCGTGACGCTGCCGCTGGCGCAGTAGCGCCGGACAGTTGAGGAAAATCATGAGAAATCATCAATTCATTGGCGCATTGGTATTCGCTGCATGCGGCACCGCACTGCCATTGCACGCCGCCGACACCTGGCCGGCGCGCCCGGTCCGCATGATCGTCGCCTATCCGCCGGGCGGCGGCACCGATCAGGTCGGCCGGGTGATGGCGGAGCGGCTGGCGGAGCATCTGGGCCAGAACGTGGTGGTCGACAATCGCGGCGGCGCCACCGGCAACATCGGCACCGAACTCGCCGCGCGCGCGGTGCCCGACGGTTACACGCTGCTGATGGGCAATGTCGCGCCCAATGCCGTCAATGTCAGCCTGTTCAAAAAACTGGGGTTCGATCCGGTGCGGGATTTTGCGCCGGTCAGCCTGGTGGCGGTGACGCCGAACATTCTGGTGGCGCATCCGGCAGTGCCGGTGAAAACGGTCAGGGAGCTGCTGGCGCTGGCGAAAGCGAAGCCGGGCGCACTGAATTTTCCGTCGGCCGGCGTCGGCAGTTCTTCGCATCTGGCCGGCGAACTGCTGAAATCGCTGGCGAAAATCGACATGGTGCATGTGCCGTTCAAGGGCGGCGGCCCGGCGCTGGTGGCGATGATTTCAGGCGAAGTGCAGATCATGTTTGCCACCCTGCCGGCGGCGATGCCGCATGTGAAATCGGGCCGGGCG
Source organism: uncultured Bordetella sp. (assembly GCA_964486865.1). GTDB lineage: Bacteria > Pseudomonadota > Gammaproteobacteria > Burkholderiales > SG8-41. The sequence continues at coordinate 46,084 of CAZAOZ010000023.1, read as the reverse complement.
CGTCCCATTGCAGTGACCACCGCGAAACGCTCGCTGGCCATGCCGGAGCTGCCGACCATCGCCGAAGCGGGCGTGACAGGCTACGAGGCATCGACCTGGTACGGGCTGCTGGCGCCGGCGAAGACCCCGCAGCCGATTGTGGCGCGATTGCATGTGGAGACCGTGAAAATCCTGGCCGGGCCGGCGCGGCAGCGGCTGGAGGTGCAGGGTTTCGAGCCCATCGGCGGCACACCGGCGGAATTCAGTGCGTATATCAAATCTGAAATCGTGAAGTGGGCGAAGGTCATCAGGGACGCGAACATTCCGGCTGAATAGCGGATGCGCGGCTGAATAGAGGAATTGTCATGAGTTATGGAATGTTTGGAGCGATCGTTGCCACGCTGCTGGCGTGGCCGGCGCTGGTGCAGGCGCAGGCGCAAAATTATCCGACGAGACCAATCCGTTTCATCGTACCGTTCCCGCCGGGCGGCGGCACGGACACGGTTGCGCGGCTGATCGCGCAGCCGCTGGCCGAACGGCTGAAGCAGCAACTGGTGATCGACAACCGCAGCGGCGCCAATGCCATCATCGGCACCGAACTCGGCGCCAGGGCGCCGGCGGACGGCTACACGCTGGTGTTCTGCCTGCCGGCGAGCGTATCGATCAACCCGACGCTGTACCGCAGCCTGCCCTATGACCCGGTGCGCGATTTTTCGCCGGTGATCCAGTTGAATACCATCGCGCTGCTGCTGGCGACGGCAAACGTGCTGCCGGTAAAAAACGTATCCGAGCTGATTGCTTACGCCAAGGCGCGGCCGGGCCAGCTCAATTTTGCCTCCTCGGGCAACGGCAGCTCCGCGCATCTCGGGATGGAATTGTTCAATGCAACCACCGGTATCCGCATGGTGCACGTGCCGTACAAGGGCGGCGGGCCGGCGATGGCCGATACGATTTCCGGGCAGATACACATGATGGCCGGGCCGATGATCGCGGCGCTGCCGCATGTCCGGGGCGGGCGCATCCGTGCGCTGGCGGTGATGACGCCGAAGCGCGTGCAGGGATTTCCCGACGTCGAGGCCATGGGGGAGACGCTGCCGGGTTTCGACGCCAGCCTCTGGCACGGCGTGCTGGTGCCGCGCGGCACGCCTGCGGCCATCGTGCAGCGCCTGAACCGCGATATCAACGAGGTGTTGCGCCTGCCCGAGGTGGGTGAACGCATGGCGTCGCAGGGCGCGGAAGTCATCGGCGGTACGGCGGAGGCCTTTGCCGCGCTGATCCGGTCGGACACCGCCAAATACGCGAAACTGCTCAAAGAAGTCGGTCTGGCGCGCAGCGTCAGCCAGTAACGATGCCCCAATTCCAAAGGAGAGCCACAGCATGAAAGCCGGTTTTCTGTATTTCCCCGAGAGTTTCATGTGGTCGCAGGGCATGATGATCGTCATCGAGATGGCGCGCTGGGGCGGCTCGGCGATGAGCGAGGTCGATCGCGTCGGCCGGCGGTTGAAGGACAAGGTCGGCGACAACGAAGCCTGGGGCGCCGAGTGGGAAAAAGAGGCGCGGCGCATCGAGGACATGGGCGATGCGGCGCAGAAGCAGGACGGCTTCGCGCTGTCCGCGGCCGGGCATTACCTGCGTGCCGCGACCTATTATTTTGTCGGTGAACGTTTTGTGCGGTTGGGCCCGAAAAAGACCGAGCTGTATCAAAGCTGCCTGCGCTGCTTTCGCCTCGGCATCAAGCACCGTTATCCGAACATCGAACGCGTCGAAGTGCCCTATGTGCATGAAGGCAAGGCGACAACACTGCCGGCCTGGTTCATGAAGGCGCCGGGGACGAAACCGGCGCCGACCGTGTGTTTTTTCGACGGCCTCGACAGCACCAAGGAACTGTCCATCCTGTTCGGCGGTGTCGAACTTGCGCTGCGCGGCATCAACACGCTGGCCATCGACGGGCCGGGGCAGGGCGAGGCGCTGCGGCTGCAGAACATCCCCAGCCGCCCCGACTACGAAGTGCCGGGCACGGCGGCCTACGAATATCTGGCGGCGCGTCCCGATGTCGATCCCGGGCGCGTGGCGATCATGGCCTACAGCATGGGCGGTTATTACGCGCCGCGCGTGGCGGCTTTCGAGAAACGCTACGCCGCCTGCATTGCCTGGGGCGGCCATTACGACTATCACGCGACCTGGATCACCCGCCGCAAGATCCAGGAATCCGGCGGCACCCAGCTGTCGGCCCCGCATTTCCAGCTGCCCTGGGTGATGGGCATGCCGGACATGGATACCGCGATGAAAAAATGCGAGTCCTACAAGCTCGAGGGTGTGGCGAACAAAATCACCTGTCCGTTTCTGGTGACCCACGGCGAGCAGGATTCCATTTCGCCGGTGGCCAATGCACAGTTGCTGTACGACGCGGTGAGTTCGAAAAAGAAAACGCTGAAGGTGTTCACCGCGGAAGAGGGCGGTGCGGAACATTGCCAGGGAGACAACCGTTTCCTGGGCGCAACTTATGTCGCGGACTGGATTGCAGCTAATCTGTAGCCCGGAAGGAGCGTAGCGTATTCCGGGTTACGAGGCTGACGGGGAGGATGACCATGAGACGCATCAGATATATCGCGCAGGCCGCGGTTGCGGCATTGCTGTGGCCGGTACTGTGTCTGACGCTGCCTGTTGCAGCGCAACCGTTTCCGGCGAAGCCGGTGCGCTTCATCGTGCCCTATCCGCCGGGCGGCCCGCTGGACGAAGTGGCGCGCGCCGTTGCCCAGAAGCTGACGCCGGTGTGGGGCCAGCAGGTGCTGGTTGACAACCGCAGCGGCGCGGGCGGCAGCATCGGCGCCGATGCGGTGGCGAAGTCGCCGCCCGACGGTTACACCATGGTGCTGGCCAACTCGGGTCCGATCACCGTCAATGTCACGCTGCGCCGAGACCTGCCCTACGATCCGGTGAAGGATTTGGCGCCGGTGACGCAGATCATCAGCGGGCCGATGGTGCTGGTGGTACACCCGTCGCTGCCGGTGAAATCGGTGAAGGAGTTGATCGCGCTGGCGAGAGCCCATCCCGGCAAGCTCAATTACGCCTCCGCCGGCATCGGCAATCTGCAGCACCTGGGCATGGAACACCTGCAGGCGCTGGCCGGGATCAGGATGAACCACGTGCCGTACAAGGGCGCGGCGCCGGCCTTCATCGACACGCTGAGCGGCCGGATCGACCTGCAGTTCGCCAACATCGTCGGCGTGCTGCCGCATGTCGAGAACCGGCGCGTGCGCGCCATCGCCATCTCGGCGGCGCGCGGCGCCAGCGTGCTGCCTGGCGTGCCCGGCGTGGGCGCCACGCTGCCGCAGTTCGACATCGATGGCTGGATGGGCGTGTTTGTCCGGGCAGGAACGCCGCCGGAAGTCATCAGCAAACTGCACCGCGACCTTGCGGCTGCCGTGCAAAGTCCGGATTTCCGTGAGCGCTTCGCCAAACGCGGTGCCGATGTGGTGGTCGGCGGGCCTGAAGGCCTGGCGAAGATTGTGCGTGAAGAAATTCCGCTCTACGCCGGCATCATCAAATCGGCGAAGATCTCGGCTGAATAAAACACGGGGAATGAACCATGTCTTTTTTTGAACCGCCAAAACTGATCGAGGCTGATGTCTTCGCCGCGGTGCCCGACCGCCTGCGCAAGGGCGGCGCTCCGTCGAGCTGGATCGCCGCCAATCACCCCGGCTCAAAACTCGACTGTTTTCTCGAGGGCCCGGCGTTTGACCGTGAGGGCAACCTCTACATGGTCGATATTCCGTACGGCCGCATTTTGCGCATGTCGCCCGAGGGTGAATTCGATGTCGCCGCCGAATACGACGGCTGGCCCAACGGCATCGCCATTCATCGCGACGGTTCGGTGTACATCGCCGATTACCGCCGCGGCATCCTGCGGCTGGACCCGAAAACGGGACGCGTCGGGGATTTGCTCACCCACAACCAGTCCGAGAGTTTCAAGGGCGTCAACGACCTGACGTTCGCGTTGAACGGCGATCTGTATTTCACCGATCAGGGCCAGACCGGCATTCATGATCCGACCGGGCGCGTGTACCGGTACAGTGCGGACGGCCGGCTGGATTGCCTGATCCACAACGGCCCCAGCCCCAACGGCATCGTGCTCGATCCCGGCGACAAAGTGTTGTACGTGGCGATGACCCGCGCCAACTGCATGTGGCATTGCCCGCTGAAAGGCGGCGGCATTTCCAAGGCGGGCGTGTTCGCGGTGCTGCCCGGCATCCACGGCCCCGACGGACTGGCGATGGATGAAGCCGGCAATCTGTCGGCGGCGCATGCGCGGCCCGGCATCGTCTGGCTGTTCAGTCCGCTGGGCGAACCGCTGGCGCGGGTGCAAAGCCGCAACAAAGGCAACCGCATGACCAACATGGCGTACGGCGGCGCTGACCGCAAGACGCTGTACGTGGTCGATTCGTATCGCGGCGAAATACTGACCGCGCCCATGCCGGTGGCGGGCAAGGTGCTGTATTCACATCTTTGAGAGTGTATAAAAATATGAATAAAATCAACAAGTTATGTGTTTTCATCGCGCTCGCCGGGGCAACGGCGCTGGCGCATGCGCAAGCCGGTTACCCGACGCGCACCGTGCGCCTGATCGTGCCTTCGTCGCCGGGCGGCGGCACCGACATCTCGGCGCGCATACTCGCGCCGCAACTGACGCAGTTCCTCGGCCAGCAGGTGATCGTCGAAAATCGTCCGGGCGCCGGCACCATGATCGGCGGCGAAGCGGTGGCGCGTGCCGCCCCCGACGGCTACACGCTGCTGATGGGCATCAGCACGCTGGCCATCAATCCGGCGATGTACAAAAAAGTGCCGTACGACGCGCTGAAGGATCTGGCGCCGGTCTCGCAGGCGGTGGCGTTGTCGAACGTGCTGACCATTCATCCGTCGCTGCCGTCGCGCAACCTGAAGGATTTCATCGCCTTTGCCAGGGCGCGGCCCGGACAGATCAATTTTGCTTCGGCCGGGGTCGGTACCAGCCCGCACCTGTCGATGGAACTGTTCCTGGTGCTGGCCAAACTGAACATGGTGCATGTGCCGTACAAGGGCTCCGGCCCCGGCGTCACCGATCTGCTGGCGGGGCATGTGCCGGTGATGATGCCCAACATGCTGTCGGCGCAGCCGCACATCAAGTCGGGCCGTCTGCGGGCGCTGGGCGTGACCGGCATCAAACGCGCGCCGGGTGCGGATGACATTCCGACCATTGCCGAGGCGGGTGTGCTCGGTTACGAGGCCGTGCAATGGTACGGCGTGCTGGCGCCGGCGGCCACGCCGCGCGACATCATCACCAGACTGCACACCGGCATCGTGCGCGCGTTGCAGAATCCGGAGGTGCGCCAGCGCCTGCTCAACGACGGCGCGGAGCCGGTGGGCAGCAGCCCGGAACAGTTTGCCGCATACCTGCGCAGCGAGACGGAAAAGTGGGCAAAGGTGATCAAGGCTGCGGGCATCAAGCCCGAGTGATGCATGAAAAAAAGTCCCGCGAAGATTTCCAGGATCACCGTGACCCTGGCGCAATACATCGCCGTCGCGCCGCGTCGCGCATTGCCGGCGGCCGTCACTGAGCGCGCCAAGCATCATCTGCTTGATACGATTGCGGCCATGCTGTCCGGTTCGCGGCTGCTGCCGGGGCGGCGGGCGATTGAATTCGCGGCTGCGCAGGGCGGCGTGCCCGAGGCGACCGTCATCGGCACGCCCATCGTCACGTCGGCGATCAATGCAGCGCTGGCCAACGGCATGCACGGCCATGCCGATGAAACCGACGACACCTATTACCTGGCGCTGGTGCATCCCGGCTGCGGCATCGTGCCGGCGGCGCTGGCGCTGGCCGAGCGCGAGCGGGCAGGGGGTACGGCGCTGCTGCGCGCGATGGTGCTGGGCTACGACGTGTGCGCGCGCATGTCGCAGGCGCTGGGCATCGAGCGTTTTCGCAGCCGCGGCCATTCCACGCACAGTTTCGGCAACATTTTCGGCGCGGCGGCCGCGTCAGCCGCCATCCTCAAGCTGAACGCCGACCAGTCGCGCCATGCATTGGCGTACGCCGCGCAGCAGGCATCCGGCCTGTCGTGCTGGGCGCGAGATATTGAGCATATTGAAAAAGCCTTTGATTTCGGCGGCATGCCGGCCCGCAACGGCGTCACTGCGGCGCTGATGGCATCCATGCGCTTTACCGGCGTCGAAGACATCTTCTTCGGCGACCGCAGTTTTTTTCATGCCTACGGCCTGACCGCCGATCCGCAGCAACTGGTGCGCGGACTGGGCCGCGAGTACGAAATCATGAATACCTCGATCAAGCGCTGGGCCATCGGCTATCCGATCCAGGCGCCGATCGACGCGGTGCTGAACATCATGGAAAAACACGGCATCACCGCGCACGACGTCGAGCGCGTGACCGTCACCATCGACGCGCAGGGCGCGCGCACCGTCAACCAGCGCACCATGGCCAGCATCAACATCCAGCACCTGACCGCGATCATGCTGCTCGACGGCGACATCAGCTTTGCCTCGGCGCACGACGCGCGCCGCGTGCGCGATCCGCGCGTGCTGGCGCTGAAAAAACGCATTGCCCTGCAGGGCAGCGAGACGCTGGGCCGCGCCAAAACCACGCAGGCCGTGGTCGAGATCATCACCCGTGACGGCCGCCGGCTGCGGCATCACACCAAAGCCGTGCGCGGCACCGCGGCCAATCCGATGCCGCGCGAGGAAGTGGCCGCGAAAAGCCGTGATCTGCTGCTGCCGGTCATCGGGCCGCGGCGCACCGCGCGCCTGATCGACATCATCTGGAACATCGAGCGCATCAGGGATGCCCGCGCGCTGCGACCGCTGCTCGCAGTAAAATAACCGCAGTTTTTTCAATCAACCGGAACCGAATACACCATGCGCTACGACCTGCACAGCCACGTCATCCCGCCCACCATCATCGCGGCGATGGAAAAAGACCCCAAGCGTTTCCAAACCAGCATCACCGAAAAGGACGGCAAGCGTTATTTCGACGTGCATGGCCGTCCGGCGGTGCTGAGCCCGGAGTTCTACGACGCCGACGTCAAGGTGGCGTGGATGGACCGGAACAAGCTCGACGTGTCGGTGATCTCGGTCGGCCCGCCGATTTATTTTTACTGGCTGTCGCCGGACGCCGGCCTTAATGCGGCGAAACTCGCCAACGACGGCATCGCGCAGATGGTGGCCAAGCATCCGTCGCGGCTGCGCGGCATGGCGCATCTGCCGATGCAGGATCCGGATGCGGCGATTGTCGAGCTGGAGCGCGTCGTCAAGGAGCACGGCTTCAAAGCCGTCGAACTGGCGACGTCCATCGAAGGCTCGCCGCTGGCCGACAGGAAATTCCGCAAGGTGCTGAAAACCATCGAGCAACTGGGCTGTTTCGTTTTTGCCCATCCTTACCAGTGCCTGGCCAGGGGCGGCATGGAAGAGTATTACCTGTCGAATTTCGTCGGCTTTCCGCTGGACACCACGCTGATGGTGGCGCACCTGATGTTCAGCGGTGCGATGGACGAAATGCCCAACCTGAAAATCGTGCTGCCGCACGGCGGCGGCTTCATCCCGTACCAGATCGGCCGCTTCCGCCACGGCCATCAGGTGCGCAAGGAGCCCAAGGTCAACAACGTCACGCCGCCGCGCGAACTGTTCAAGCGCTTTTATTTCGACTGCCTGACCCACGATCCCAAGGCCGCGAAGTACCTGATCGACCAGGTCGGCGCCGACCATGTGGTCATCGGCACCGATCATCCGTTCGACATGACGCCGCTGGATGTGCCGGCATCGGTCGATGGCATACCGGGGCTGACGGCAGAAGAAAAAACCTGGCTGTGCGAGCGCACGGCGAAATCACTGCTTGGGGAAAAATGAACAAAATCAAAGGTAATGCCAGCTGATTCCAGTGAATGAGAAACCCCTGCAAAGCAGGGGTTTTTTGCATTACTGCTTCCGACTATATTGCTGTCTTGAGATTTTTCCCGAATCTTGGGCGTTTGCCCCGGTCACACTTGGTAGTACATCAGGATTGGGCATTGATCCCTTGTCGGAAATTGGTCTATCGGTTTTCCTTGTGCGACCGGACAGAGCGAATGCTTAAAAGAGAAGGTGAATGAATAACCGTCGAAATCTGGCCATGGCCTTCGGCGCGGGCGCGCTCGCTGTGGCAATGCTCCTGGGTTACCTGATCTGGTCAGGCTACCGGGAGGCCATACAGTCCGCCGAAACCACGTCACGCAACTATGCCGCAACCATCGAAGCGCGGCTGGATGCCACGCTGCGCCGCGCCGATGCGCATCTGTCGGAATTGACGCGCAACCTGCCCGTTGCGGCGCTGAGCAAGCAGGCCATGCCCCGTCATGCCCGCGAACTCGATGCCGGGCTGGATTTGCGCCTGCTCAACTTTCCGGAACTGGCCGGCCTGCGCGTATTCGATGCCGACGGCGACCAGCTCTATTCCTCGGACAGGGCAAACACGCCGCGCTCCAATATCGAAGATCGCGGCTACTTTCGCCAGTTGCGCGACGAGCCGCAAGCCGGCCCGGCGTTCGAGGTCAACATTGCCCGCACCACGGGGCGGCCAACCCTGGTTGTCGCCAGACCGGTGCGGGACAAACAGGGCGTTTTCCACGGCATCGTGATCGCATCCGTCGAACTCGAATATTTCCAGAAACTTTTCCGGTTGCTGGATATCGGTCCCCAGGGCGTCAACGCCATCCGCCGCAGCGACAATTTCACGCAGGTCGTGCGCTGGCCATCGTTCGACAGCGAGACCAATAAGGCGCTGGCACCGGACAGGCCGGTACCACGGGCAATCACCACCGGCCAGAAGGAAGGAACCCTGTCGGTCGTGAATGTCGACGGTGTGGCGCGCATATTGAGCTTCCGCAAACTGGAGCGCTATCCCTTTTTCGTCGCAAGTGCACTGGGACGAGAGGATGTACTGGCGGGCTGGCGGGCGCGTTCACTGGGGGTCGGTCTTGCGGGTCTGTTGCTGCTGGGTTTGCTGGCGGGGTTGCTGTATCGCCTGATGCGCGCCGAAGCACAACGGATGCGGACAATGCTCTCCTTGACGCGAAGCGAGGAGCAGGCGCAACAGATTCTTGACTCCTCAATGGATGTGGTTATCAGCATGACGAGCGACGGTCTGGTCAGTGCATGGGGCGCCGGAGCACACCGGATGTTTGGTTATACCCGCAGCGAGGCTATGGGGAAGGTTCTGGCGGACCTGATCATTCCACCCTCGCTGCGCGATGCCCACAACCGGGGCATGAAGCGTTTCCACGAAACCGGCACCGGATCGATGATCGGCCGGCGCATGGAGACCACTGCGATACGGGCTGACGGCTCCGAGTTTCCGATTGAGCTGTCGGTGGCGTGCATCCGGCGAGACAACGGTCATTTTTTCAGCGCTTTTGTGCGCGATATTGCCGAGCGCAAATGGATCGAGGATTCTCTGCGCTCGAGCGAAGACCGTTACCGTGATCTGGTTGAAAACAGCGGGGATCTGATCTGCACACACGACCTGGAAGGCCGCTTGCTGTCCGTCAATATGGCGGCATCGAAAGCTCTGGGCTATTCGCCCAAGTTGCTGCTGGGTACGAATCTCGGCGATCTGCTGACCACCAGGACGAAAGAGCAGTTTCCGGCATACCTTGCCGAGATCAGGGTGCAGGGCAAATCCAGCGGGGTGATGGCGCTGAAGACGGCTGCCGGCGAGGTCCGCTACTGGGAATTCCGTAATACGCTGCGAAGCGCGGATGTGGATATTCCCATCGTGCGCGGCATGGCGCGCGATATCACGGAACGTCAGCGCGCCGAGCGCGCGCTGATCGAGAGCGAGGAACGCTTTCGCAGCCTGTTCGAGCAGGCCGCGGTGGGCGTGGCGGTGCTGGAGAGTGCAACCGGTCGATATATCCGCGTCAATCAGAAGTTCGCGGATATTCTGGGCTACACCATCGAGGAAGTGCTGCAGCGCACGGCGCGCACCATTACGCACCACGATGACTTGCCGGAAAATCTGGCTGAATTGGAGCGTCTCAAGGCCGGCGAGTTGTCGTCATTCAACATCGAGAAGCGCTACTACCGCAAGGACGGCTCCATTGTCTGGGTGCATGTCACGGTCTCGCCGATGAGGAGGGCGGATGGTCGATTCATTCATCACACATCCATCGTGCAGGACATCACTGAGCGCAAGCAACTGGAGGCCAAGCAGGCTCAGCTCGAGATGCAGTTGCGGGAGTCGCAGAAGATGGAGGCCATCGGCACGCTGGCCGGTGGCATTGCGCACGATTTCAATAACATCATCGCCACCATACTCGGTAACGCGGAACTTGCATTGGATGACGCGAGCGCCAATCCCAAGGCGCTGGAGAGCCTCCTGGAGATTCACAAGGCCGGACTGCGGGCGCGCGACGTGGTGCAGCAGATTCTTTCTTTCAGCCGTCGCCAGGCGACCGAGCGCGAGCTGACAGTGCTTGCGTCGGTTATCGATGAGGCGGTGGGCCTGCTGCGCGCCACGTTGCCGGCGCGCATTGCCATTGACGTTCACTGTGACGCTGGCGTGCCACTTGCGCGGGTCGATGCCACGCAGATCCAGCAGGTTCTGATCAATCTTGCCGCCAACTCGATGCAGGCCATGCGGGGCAGGCCCGGGCGCATCGGGATCCGGCTGGACACGGTAATGCTCGATACGGCGCTGGCCGATACCCATCCGGCATTGCGCGCGTTGTATGACCGGCATCCGGGCCGTACGGTGCGACTCGCGGTCAGCGACGACGGGGTGGGCATGGATGCTGCGATTCTCGGGAGAATCTTCGAGCCGTTCTTCACGACCAAGCCCATCGGAGAGGGCACCGGGCTGGGCCTGGCGGTGGTGCATGGCATCGTACAGGTGCATGAAGGCGCCATAGTCGTCGACAGTGCGCCGGGCAAGGGTACGACCTTTACCATCTGCTTGCCGACAGCCGATGTGCCGGCCGGCGTACCGGTGCCGGATAAAATCGCCATGGAGCCGGTGCTGAGTCCGGACGTCGGCCGGCATATCCTCTACCTCGATGATGAGGAGTCGCTGGTATTCCTGGTCAAGCGGCTGCTCGAACGGGGCGGCTATCGCGCTAGTGTTTACACGGATCAGCAGGAAGCATTGGCTGCGTTGCGTGCTGATCCGGGTTCGTTTGACCTGGTGGTGAGCGACTACAACATGCCGGGCATGTCGGGACTCGATGTGGCGCATGAAGTGCGGTCGATCGACGCTGATTTGCCGGTCGCGGTGACCTCGGGTTTCATCGACGACGTATTGCAGGAGCGGGCTGACGCAGCCGGAGTGGAATTGATTTTCAAGGTTACCGCAGTGGAAGAACTCTGTGCGATGTTTGCGCGGCTGGCAAGGACGGTCAGGGCGAAATCGAAGACTTTCTGATCCGGTTGGTTGACGATGGCGGGATCTGTTCTTTGGCCGGCTTGAAGAATGACCGGGGAACGTGCAGAATGCCCGCCTGCTGACAGGCTTTTCGGGCTACGGCACTTGCAGTCCCGCAGGATTATCGCAATCTATAAAAGGGGGTAAGGTCATGAGCATCGATCGTATGGTGTTTGCATTTGCCGGCGTGTTCATCCTGGTCAGCCTGGCGCTGTCCCAGGTGCATCATGTTTACTGGCTGTGGTTCACTGCTTTCGTGGGCGCCAATATGCTGCAGGCGGCGTTCACGGGCTTTTGTCCGCTGGCCATGATACTCAAGGCTGTCGGCGCCAAGCCCGGACAGGCGTTTAATTAAGTCTGTCTGGGCATCGCCCTGAAAAGTTTTTAAAAGCGCGGCTAAGGCCGCGCTTTTTTATTCCGCCCAGCCCTTGCTGCGTTCCACCGCCCTGTGCCAGCCGGCGAGCAGGTGCGCGGCCTGATCGCGGCTCATTCGCGGTTCGAACGTGCGCTCGACCTGCCACTGCGCATTGAGCTGCGCGGGGTTTTTCCAGAAACCACAGCCCAGCCCCGCCAGATAAGCGGCGCCCAACGCGGTGGTTTCCTGGATTTGCGGGCGCACCACGCGCAGGCCCAGCAGGTTAGCCTGGAACTGCATCAGTGCGTCGTTGCGTGCCGCGCCGCCATCCACTCTTAATTCACGAAGATCAATACCGGAATCCGTTGCCATGGCATGGAGCACATCGGCCGTCTGATAGGCGATGCTTTCCAGTGCGGCGCGCGCAATGTGCCCGGCGCTGGAGCCGCGCGTCAGGCCCATGATCGTGCCGCGCGCGTGCGGATCCCAGTGCGGGCTGCCCAGCCCGACAAATGCCGGCACCAGATAGACGCCGCCGTTGTCGGGCACGCTGCCGGCCAGCGCTTCGACTTCCGCCGAGCTGCGGATGATGCCCAGCCCGTCGCGCAGCCATTGCACCACCGCGCCGCCGATGAATACGCTGCCTTCGAGCGCGTATTGTTTTTTGTTGCCGGTGGCGCAGGCTGCCGTGCTCAGCAGTCGCGATTTTGAATGTACGACTTCGTCGCCGGTGTTCATCAGCATGAAGCAGCCGGTGCCGTAAGTATTCTTGGCCATGCCGGGCGTCGTGCAGCGCTGGCCGAACAGCGCGGCCTGCTGGTCGCCGGCAATGCCGGCGACGGGAATGCGCGCGCCGAACAGGTTGGCCGCGGTTTCGGCAATCACGTCGCTGGAAGGGCGGATCCGCGGCAGTACCTGCGCCGGCACGTTCAGCCACGCCAGCAATTCATCGTCCCACCTTCCCGTATGGATGTTACAGAGCAGCGTGCGCGACGCGTTGGTGGCGTCGGTGGCATGCACCGCGCCGTCGGTGAGTTTCCACACCAGCCAGCTGTCGATGGTGCCGAAAGCGAGTTCACCGGCGGCGGCGCGCGCCCGCGCGCCGGGCACATGATCGAGTATCCACGCGATTTTGGTGCCGGAGAAATAGGCGTCGGCGAGCAGCCCGGTTTTGGCGGTGATCGCTGCTTCCAGGCCGCGTGCTTTCAGCGCATCACAGGCGGCCGCGGTGCGCCGGTCCTGCCAGACGATGGCGTTATGAATAGGCTTGCCCGAGGCGCGCTCCCAGACCACGGTGGTTTCGCGCTGGTTGGTGATGCCTATGGCTTTGATGTCGCGGGCATGCAATCCCGCGCTGGCGATTGCGTCCTGTGCGACGGCCAGTTGGCTGCTCCAGATTTGTTCCGGGTCATGCTCGACCCAGCCGGGCTGCGGATAGTGCTGGGTGAACTCGCGCTGCGCGACGGCTTTGATCTGGCCATTGCCATCAAAGACGATGGCGCGCGAGCTGGTGGTGCCTTGGTCGAGCGCGAGGATCATGGGCGCGGCGTAGCGCCGACGCTCAGCCGCCGGCTGCGGCCTTGATGCCCGCGGTCTTGACCAGCTTGCCGAATTTGGCGACTTCGGCTTTCAGATAGGCATGGAACTGTTCGGGCGTGCCGCCGATGATCTGCGCACCGACGTCGGCATGGCGTTTCTGGATGTCCGGGTCGGCGAGGATGCCGGCGAATTCCTTGTGCAGGCGATTGGTGATGGCGGCGGGCAGGCCAGCGGGTGCGGCCACGGCCGACCATGAGGAATTTTCATAACCGGCGACGCCGGCTTCGGCAATGGTCGGCAGTTCGGCCAGCACCGCCAGCCGTTTGGCGCCGGTGGTGGCCAGCGCGCGCACCCGGTTGGTCTGGACATGCGGCACGGTCGAGATGGCGTTGTTGAACAGCACTTCGATATGGCCGGCGATCAGGTCGGTCAGCGATGGCGCCGAGCTTTTGTACGGGATGTGGGTCATTCTGGTGTTGGTCATCAGCGTGAACAGTTCGCCGCTGATGTGGCCGAAGCCGCCGACGCCGGAAGAGCCGTAATTGAGCTGGCCCGGCCGCGCGCGCGCCAGCGCCACCAGATCCCTGACCGATTTTGCCGGCACCGACGGATGCACGGCGAGCACGCCGGGAGAAGTCGATACCTGGATGATGGGTGTGAAATCCTTTTCCACATCGAAGGACAGCTTGTAGAGATGCGGATTCACCGCCCAGGTGCCGACGGTGGCGATGACGATGGTGTAGCCGTCGGCGGGCGCCTTGGCCGTGAGTTCCATGCCGATGTTGCCGCCGGCGCCGCCGCGGTTATCGACCAGCACCTGCTGGCCGAGGCGCTGGGCGAGTTTTTCGCCGAGCATGCGGCCCTGGATGTCGGTGGGGCCGCCGGGCACAAAGGGCACGATGAAACGCACCGGCTTGTTCGGATAGGCCTGCGCGTACGCCGGCGCGGCGGTGAATATGGACAGCAACAGCGCGGGCAACGACAGCGCGACAGCGACGTGGCGCAGACTGGATTTCATCGCATACTCCTCGTTGGGTGAATCAGGCGTGCAAAGACTGCTGCAGGGATTTTTTCAGGCGCATGACCGCGGAATCGGGGCTGGTCAGCACCCGGTAGCCGGGGCGCTGCGGAATCAGCCGCGCCGCGCTGGCCATCGAGAACTGGCCGAGCACCAGCACGTCGCAGGCGGTGAGTTTTCCCGCCGCGCCGGCGATCAGGTGATCGTGACGGTCGGCGTCACCGCTGCGCAGCGCGGCTCCCGCATCCGCCACGATGCTGGTGGTGATCTGGATGCTCTGCTGTTTGGCGCGCGCCAGGATTTCGAGTTCGCTTTTCAATGCCGGGATGCTCGGCTCGAAGGTGGCGACGAGTCCGATGCGCGAGCCGGCGGCCAGCGCCTCGTCGAGCATGGCTTCATTGGGCTTGAGTACCGGTACCGGCACGGACCTGGCGGCGGCTTCGATGGCCGGGCCGAATGCGGAGCAGGTAAACAGGATCGCATCGGCGCCGCAGCCATGCACATAACGTGTCAGCGTGATGAAGCGCTCGATCATGCGTTCGGTGAGGCGACCGTCCGCGGCGAGATCCGGCGCCAGGGAGTCTTCCAGCAGGTTGGTGGTGCGCGCCTCCGGCCACAGCCGCCGGAAAGCATCGACGATGGGGTCGATGGCGACCGGAGTCGCGTGGATCAGGGCGATGCGCGGTTGGGTCATGATGGCGGGCCGCAATGGAAAGGGGCGGTTATTCTATCTGTTCGGGTGGGAATGCGCGAGTGCGCCGCCTGCCGTGCCCGCGCCCCTGAATGACTGCTCCGGCGCGTTTGACAAACCCGGCCATGCGTGGACAATCGACGGGCCTGCAAACGCAAACAAACAAGTGCAGATCAACACGACAGCGAGGAGATTGACATGCGTTTTTACATCAGCGTCGCCGTGCTGGCGGCCGCCGGCCTGCTGTTCGGCATCGTGCCCGCGGCCCAGGCGCAGGCGCAGAATTTTCCCAACCGGCCGATCCGCCTGATCCTGCCGTTCCCGCCGGGCGGCGGCACCGACATCCTCGGCCGCATTTTTGCGCAGAAGCTGGGCGAGAGTTTCGGCCAAAACGTGATTGCCGAGAATCGTCCCGGCGCCGGCGGCAATGTCGGCGCGGAATACACGGTACGCCAGCCGCCCGACGGCTACACCATCGTGCTGTGTTCGCCGTCGATTGCCATCAGCCCCAGCCTGTACAAGAAACTCAATTACGATCCGGCGAAGGATCTCGCGCCGATCTCGCTCGTGGCCTCCATTCCCAATCTGCTGGTGGTGCATCCGTCGGTGCCGGCGAAGACATTGCAGGAGTTCACGGCGCTGGCTCGCAAGAATCCGGGCAAGCTCAATTTCGGCTCCGGCGGCGCCGGCACCACCAACGATCTCGGCGCCCGCTATTTCATCGCCGAGAACAAGCTGAACATTGCGATGATCCCGCACAAGGGCGCCAACCAGGCGCAGATCGCGCTGCTGTCCGGCGAGGTCGATGTGCTGGTGATCGGAACGGCGGCTGCCGCGCCTTTCGTCAAGGCCGGCAAGCTGCGCGCGCTGGCGGCGCTCGGCGACAAGCGCGATGCCGAGGTGCCCAACGTGCCCACGGTCGCCGAAGCCGGCATGCCGTGGTTCACGGTCGATACCTGGTACGGCGTGCTGGCGCCGGCGGCCACGCCGCGCGACATCATCACCCGCCTCAACACCGAGGTCGTCAAGGTGCTGAAGGATGCGGATACCCGCAAGCGGCTGGCCGCGCGCGGCACCGATCCGATTACCAGCACGCCGGAGGAATTTGCCCGCTTCATCAGGAGCGAGACCGAACGCTGGGGCAAGGTGGTGCGGGTCTCCGGGGCCACGGCGGATTGAGCCATACCGGCAAACAGGTTAAAACAGGGAGCGGAAATGAAGACTGGAAAAACAGCATGGATGGCGGCGGCGCTGGCGCTGCTGGTCGCGGGGCAGGCAGCGGCGCAGGGGTACCCGACACGTCCGGTGCGGCTGATCGTGCCGTTTGCGGCGGGCGGCCCGACCGATGTCATTGCACGGATCGTGGCGCAGAAAATGACCGAGGGCCTGGGCCAGCAGGTGGTGGTGGACAACCGCGCCGGCGCCGGCGGCAACATCGGCATGGGCCTGGCGGCGGCAGCGCCACCCGACGGCCATACCACGATCATCGTCAGTTCGAGCTTTGTGGTGAATCCCGGATTGTACAAAGCCATTCCGTACGATCCCTACAAGAGCTTTGTGCCGGTGTCCAACATTGCCGCTTCCCCCAACGTGTTCACCGTGCATCCGACGATCGCCGCGAAGTCGATGAAAGAGCTGCTGGCGCTGGTGACTGCCGATCCGAAAAAGTTTTCAGTGGCGACGCCCGGCATCGGCACCACGCCGGATCTGGCGGCGCAGTTGCTGAAAATGACCACCAAGCTCGATTTCATCACCGTGCCGTTCGGCGGTGCCGGTCCGGCGGTGGGCGCGGTGGTCGGCAATCAGGTGCAGATCGGCTGCACGGCGCTGCCGCCGACGACGCCGCATATCAAGGCCGGCAGGCTGCGTGCCATTGCGGTGACCGGCGCAAAACGCTCTGGCACCATCGATACCGTGCCGACGATGGCCGAAGTTGGTTTCAAAGGCCAGGAATCCGACACGCTGCAGGGACTGCTGGTGCCGGCGGGCACGCCGAAAGCGATCGTCGCCAGACTGCACGGGGAAGTGGCGAAGATGATCACCGTCAAGGATTTCAGGGAACGCGTTGAGGGGCTGGGTTTCGACATCAACGGCAGTTCGCCGGCTGAGTTTGCCGCGCAGATCAGGGTGGAAGTCGAAAAGTGGACCAAGGTGGTCAAGGCCGCGGGTCTCACGGTGAACTGAGGATCTGAACTTGCAGGCCTGACAATGACGGCAACGCCGGGGGAGAAGCCCATGCAACTCGCAAGATGGTGCGCAGCATTTCTGACAGTCGTTTTGTCAGGTTCCGTGGCGGCGCAGAACTGGCCGGAGCGCCCGGTGCGCCTGCTGGTGCCCTGGGGCCCGGGTGGCGGTACTGACATCGTTGCGCGGCAGCTGGGGGCGCGTCTCACGG
Source organism: uncultured Bordetella sp. (assembly GCA_964486865.1). Classification (GTDB taxonomy): domain Bacteria; phylum Pseudomonadota; class Gammaproteobacteria; order Burkholderiales; family SG8-41. The sequence goes on along the minus strand of CAZAOZ010000023.1, from coordinate 28,667 downwards.
AGATGTACGGGCAGCAGTTTCCGATCGACAATCGCGGCGGCGCCAACGGCATGATCGGCGCCGACCTGGTGGCCAAGGCGCCAGGTGACGGCTATACGGTGATGGTGCATACGCTGAGCTCACACGTGCTCAACACCAGCTATTACTCGAAGCAGCCCTACAATCCGGAGCGTGACTTTGCGCCGATCACGCTGGTCGGCAAGGTGCCGCTGGTGCTCTTTGTGCATCCATCCTTTCCGGTAAAGACGGTGCGTGACGTAGTCAACATTGCCCGCGCCAAACCGGACAGCGTCCAGTACGCGTCCTTCGCCACCGGCAGCCCGTCGCATTTTGCCGGCGCGCTGCTGGCGCATATGACCGGTACGAAGATGGTGCATATCCCGTACAAGGGCGGCGGCCTGGCGATGGCGGCGGTGCTGGGCGGCGAGGCCTATCTGCATTTTGGCGGCATTGCGGTCGGTCTGCCGCATGTACGGGCCGGGAAAATCCGCGCCATCGCGGTATCCACAGCCGAACGTACGCCGCAGTTGCCGGAGCTGCCGACAGTGGCCGAGGCGCTCAAGCTCAAGGATTACGACGTGTCGGTGATTTTCGGCATGCTGGTGGCCGCGTCCACCCCCCAGGCGTTGCAGAACACGATTTTCCAGAAAGTCGCGGCGGCGGTGAACTCCAGGGAATACAAGGAGCGGCTGCGCAAAGTTGCTACCGATGAAGCCCCGGTACTCAAGCCGGACGAACTGGCGCAATGGCTGAAAACCGAGACCGTGCGCTGGGCGGAAATCGTCAAGAGCACGGGCGTGCATGGCGACTGAGCGTTTCCGGCTGAACTGAATTGCGCATTGTCGATATTCGCGAGACGTCGGTCGCGCTGAATTCGAGCCTGCGCAACGCGGTATTCGATTTCAGCGAAATGACGACGTCGGTGGTCGCGGTCGTCACCGATGTCATCCGCAACGGCAGGCCCGTTGCCGGGTTTGCCTTCAACTCCACCGGACGCTATGCCTGTGGCGCGCCAATGCGCGCGCGCTTCATTCCACGCATTCTGAAGGCCGCGCCGGAATCCCTGCTCAATGCGGCCGGCGACAACCTCGATCCGGAAAAAATTCTCGCTTGCATGCTGCAGCGGGAAAAACCCGGCGGGCACACCGAGCGCTCGGTGGCCATCGGCACCATCGAAGTCGCCTGCTGGGATGCGGTGGCGAAAATCGCCGATCAGCCGCTGCATGCGGCTCTTGCTGAAAAATACAATAAAAACAACAAGTTACATAAAGTTCCCTGCTACGTCGGCGGCGGCTGGTACCAGCCGGGCCAGGGCATTCCCGAGCTGCTGGACGAAATCCGCAGCCGGCTGGCGCAGGGTTACCGCACCATGAAAATCAAGGTCGGCGGCGCGTCGATTGCGGAAGACGTTGCGCGCGTCGAAGCGGCGCTGAAAGTCGTCGGCGCAAACGACTGCCTCGCGGTCGATGCCAACGCCGGATTCAACCGTGAGCGCGCGCTGGCGTACGCGAAAGCGCTGGCGCCGTACCGGCTGCGCTGGTTCGAGGAGCCGACGGATCCGCTGGATTTTGCGCTGCTCGCCGAAGTCGCGGCGATGTACGACGCGCCGATCGGCACCGGCGAAAACCTGTTCTCGACGCAGGACGTGCAGAACCTGGTGCGCTTCGGCGGGCTGCGCGCCGACCGTGACATCATCCAGATCGACGTGCCGCAGTCCTACGGCATTGCGCAGTTCGCGCGCACGTTGCAGATGCTGAAGGAGAACGGCTGGTCGCCGCAGTCGGTGTTTCCGCACGGCGGCAACCAGATGACGCTGCACATCGTCGGCGGCTTCGGGCTCGGCGGCTGCGAGGCGTATCCCGGCGTGTTCGGCATGTTCGCGGGCTTTGCCGATGATGCGCAGGTGGAGGATGGTTATCTCCGCTTGCCCGACCGGCCGGGCATCGGCTTCGAAGCGCAGAACGCGCTGTATGCAACCATGCGCGCGCTGGTGCCGGAGCTGTGAATCACAGTCGAAACAACAGTCGAATAACAATGACCGGGGGAGAAGACATGCAGCAGTGGCTGAAACGATGTGCCGCGATTGCGGCGGGGTTGATGGCTGTGGCGATTGTCCCGGCGCAGGGCGCCGCGTATCCCGAAAAACCGGTGCGGGTCGTGGTGCCGTTCGCCGCGGGAGGGCCGGCGGATCTGGTGGCGCGGTTGCTCGGGCAGAAACTCTCCGAGCAGTGGCGCCAGCCGGTGGTCGTCGATAACCGCGGCGGCGCTGGCGGCAATATCGGCATGGCGCTGGTCGGGCAGGCACTGCCGGACGGCTACACGCTGCTGCTGACGACCTCGGTATTCATCAGCAACCCCAGCCTCTACAAGCAGACCGGCTATGACGCGTTCCGGGATTTTGCGCCGGTCATACTGGCCGGCGTGTCGGCGACGGTGGTATCGCGCCATCCGTCGTACACGGCGGTGAACTCGATGCGGGACATCGTGCAGCAGGCGAAAATCGCGCCGATCCCGTTTGCGTCGCCCGGCATCGGCACCGCAGGGCATCTCTCCGGCGAACTGTTCCGCACCATCACCAAGGCCGATCTGCAGGCCGTGCCGTACAAGGGCGCCGGGCCGGCGATGAGCGCATTGCTGGGCGGCGAAGTCAGGCTGGGATTCACGGCAGTGCCGCCGGTGGTGGCGCTGTCCCGATCGGGCCGCCTGGTGCCGATCGCGGTGACCAGCCTGAAGCGCCTCGACGTGCTGCCCAATGTGCCGACGGTCGCCGAAACCTATCCCGGCTTCGAGGTCGATAACATGTACGGCCTGCTGGCGCCGAAAGGCACGCCTGCCGCGCTGGTGCGCAAGATCAACGCCGACACGCTTGCGGTATTGAGATTGCCCGACGTGCGGCAGCGCCTGGCGCAGGACGCGTTCGACATTCGCGGCAACACGCCTGACGAGTTTGGTCGTTATCTGCGCGCGGAATTCACCAAGTGGGCGAAGGTGGTCAGGGAGTCGGGTGCGCGGGTGGAATGAGGCCACAGCGCCGATGCGCGCGGCGTGAGAAAATGCGGGAACCGTTTTCTGCGCTGCGTCGCCTTCATGAAAAAACTGCAACACCTGTTCGACAGCAATCGCGCCTGGTCCGCGCGCATCCGCCGCCAGGATCCGGAGTTCTTCGCCAGGCTCGCGCGCCAGCAATCACCGGAGTACCTGTGGATCGGCTGCTCCGACAGCCGGGTGCCGGCCAACGAAATCGTCGATCTGCTGCCCGGCGAGCTGTTCGTGCACCGCAATGTCGCCAATGTGGTCACGCACACCGATCTCAATTGCCTGTCGGTGATCCAGTTCGCGGTGGATGTGCTCAAGGTAAAGCACATCATGGTGGTGGGGCACTACGGCTGCAGCGGCGTCGGCGCCGCGTTGCGCGGCGACCGCATCGGTCTCAGTGACAACTGGCTGCGCCATGTGCAGGACGTGCGCCAGAAACACGAGGCCAGCCTGCTTGCGGTGGGTGATGCGGCGCGCCGCGCCGACCGGTTGTGTGAACTCAATGTCATCGAGCAGGCTGCCAATGTCTGCCAGACGACCATGGTGCAGGATGCCTGGGCGCGCGGCCAGCCGCTGGCCGTGCATGCCTGGGTTTACGGTCTGCAGGACGGCCTGGTCAGGGATCTGGATTTCTCGATCACCGGGCCGGATGAGGCGCCATCCGCTTACGAGTCGGCGGTCAAGGGCCTGTTAACAATCATTTCATGAGTGCGACGGCGTTCAGATGATGCCGTCGCGGCGCAGTGCTGCAATCTCGGCATCGTTCTTGCCGAGCAGCCTGCGCAGCACCTCTTCAGTGTGCTGTGACAGCAGCGGCGGCGGTGCCTGGTAATCCAGCGGCGTGCGTGAGTATTTGATCGGGTTGGCCACCAGTGGCACCGTGCCCGTCAGCGGATGCGGCACATCAACCTGCATGCCGCGATGCCTGATCTGCGGATTGGCAAACACTTCATCGAGCCGGTGAATCGGGCCGCAGGGCACGCCCAGCGGTTCGAGCACGGCGATCCATTCCGCGGTGGTTTTAAGTTTCATTGCCGGAGCAATCGTTGCGCTGCAGGCATCGCGGTTGGCGATGCGCAGCGCGTTGTCGGCAAACCGCGGATCGGCAGCGGTTGCTGCGATACCCGCTGCTTCGCAAAAGCGCTTGAACTGACCGTCGTTGCCGATGGCGAGGATCAGGTTGCCGTCCTGCGTGGGAAAGGTCTGGTAGGGCACGACATTGGGATGCGCATTGCCCATGCGCCTGGGCACTTCGCCGCCGATCAGGTAATTGGTGTTCTGGTTGGCGAGCCAGGCGACCTGGGTGTCGAGCAGCGCCATGTCGATGTGCTGGCCGCGGCCGCTGCGGTGGCGTTCCTCGATGGCGGCGAGGATGGCGACGGTCGAATACATGCCGGTCATCAGGTCGGCGATGGCGACGCCGGCCTTCTGCGGCCCGCCGCCCGGCAGATCGTCGCGCTCGCCGGTGATGCTCATCAGCCCGCCCATGCCCTGCACCATGAAATCGTAACCCGCCCGGTCCTTCAGCGGTCCGGTCTGGCCGAAGCCGGTGATCGAGCAATACACCAGCCGTGGGTTCAGCGCCGACAGGGTTTCGTAATCCAGGCCGTAGCGTTTGAGATCACCGACCTTGTAATTCTCCAGCAGGATGTCGGCGTGCTGCGCCAGCTCGCGGGCGACGGCCTGGCCTGCAGGCTTCGCGATGTCCAGCGTGACCGACTGCTTGCCGCGGTTGGCGCACAGGTAGTACGCCGACTCGCTGGTGTCGCGGCCGTCGCGGTCTTTCAGGAACGGTGGTCCCCAGGCGCGGGTGTCGTCGCCCTTGCCAGGGCGTTCGACCTTGATGACTTCGGCGCCGAGGTCGGCGAGCACCTGCCCGCACCACGGGCCGGCGAGGATGCGGCTCATGTCGAGCACGCGCAAGCCGCTCAACGGTTTGTGCATCGTTACTTCTGGTCCTTGAGGAGTCGATAGACCGCGGTGTGGTCCGTGCCGGCAGGCAGGCTGCCTTCGGCGGCAGTCCAGAACGCCGCGCAGTGGCGCGCCAGATCGGCGGGGGTGCCGGTGGACTCGACGACTTCCAGCGCAGTGCGCACGTCTTTCGCCATCAGCCCGGTCGCGAAACCCGCGCCGAAGCTGCCCGACAGCATGTGCTGCTTCACCTTGTTCTTCGTCGTGTTGTTCATGCCGCTCGAGGCGTTGATGATGTCGGCGGCGACCGCGGGATCGAGGCCGAAGCGTTCGGCGGCAATGATGGCCTCGCAGGCCGCGACCAGCCCGGCGGCCGACACATAATTGTTCAGCGCCTTGATCGCGTGGCCCGCGCCCAGCGGCCCGGCATGGAACAACTGGCTGCCCATGCGGGCGAGCAGCGGTTTGACCCGTTCGAAAACCGTTTTATCGCCGCCGACCATGATCGCCAGCGACGCGGCGACGGCGCCCTTGACGCCGCCCGACACCGGCGCATCGATGAACGGCGTGCCGCGCGCGGCAAGCAACTGGCCGAGCTCGCGCGTGCCGACGGGGGACGATGAACTCATGTCGATCACCAGCGTGTCCTTGGCTGCGCGCTCCAGCAGGCAATCCCTGAAGTTGTCACTCTTGCCGCACAGCGCCGCGCGCACGGCTTTGCCGTCGGGCAGCATGGTGATGATGATGTTCGCGGCGGCGCCGAGTTCGGCGAGGCTCGCTGCGATTTTTACTCCGGTCTCGCGCGCCAGTGCTGCCGTGCGCGCCGCGTTGAGATCAAACACCACCAGTTTGTAACCGGCGCGCGCCAGATTGCCGGCCATCGGCGTACCCATCGCGCCGATGCCGGTGAAACCGATCACTTCATTGGGTGTGGCCATAAAATGTTAAATAAAAACAAATAGTTATAGTTACATGGGCAGCGCAGTGCCCACCTTGGCGCTACGTGCGAGCTCCACCACTTTCGCTGCCGTATAAATATCCTGGATGCCCATGCCGTGCGATTCGTAGAGCGTGATGTCGTCCTTGTGGGCGCGGCCCGGTACGCGGCCGGCCAGCACGTCGCCGATTTCGGTCAGCGTGTCCCAGCCCAGTTTGCCCGTTTCCACGGCGGCGAGCAGATCGCCGCATTCCTTCTGTGCGGTGCCGCGCGCATCCACCGTGATCAGCGCCGCACGCGCGACGGTCTTGCCGTCGATCTCGCGCCGCGACAGCGCATTCGAGCCCGCCGCGTTGACATGCTGTCCGGGTTCCAGCCAGTCGCCGTCGAGCACCGGCGTCGCCGACTTGGTGATGACGTTGACCACCTGCGCGCCGCGGATGGCTTCCTGCGCCGACGCAGCGGCGTGTACCGGGATGCCGAGTTTCAATGACATTTTTTTGCACCAGGTTTCGAGCTTGTCGCGGGTGGGCGCATAGACCCGCGCTTCGCGCAGCTTGAGCGCGCGCACCACGGCTTCGAGCTGGCCCATGCCCTGATAACCGGCGCCGAGCTGCGCCACTGTTGTGGCGCCGGAATTGGCCAGCGCACGCGTCGCCACGCCGCTGGCGGCGCCGGTGCGGATCATGCTTTGCCACGATGCTTCGACGATGGCCTCGAGCTTGCCGGTTTTCATGCTGGTCAGGTGCACGTACATGGCCGAGCGCTGGCCCGGCACGGTGAAGTAGTACTTGAAACCGATGTAGCCGAGTTCGGGTGCTGCGGCCTGCAGCACGTGCTGCAGGCCGGCGGGCGTCTGGATGCGCGCCCGCGGCACATCGACGGCGCGGCCCAGCGCGCGGTCTTTCAGTGCGCGCCCGACCTGTTCGAGCGCGATGTCCATGGTCAGCAGTTGCTGGACGTTTTCTTCATTCAGGAAAAGAACCATTTTTAAAACCTTTTAGCCACAGAGGGCACAGAGTTCACAGAGAAAATCTTTTTATTCCGTCGATCAGGCGGGTATTGCCAAAATTGATTAGCAACGCCCGTTTCAGGCCGGTTGCGCGTAAATATGACAAGGTTTGTGCTGACGCAAATTCCGGCATATTTTTTGATGATTTGAGTTCGATTATGACGCAGCTGTCAACAACCAAGTCCATGCGTTGACCCGCAATCAGCTTGCCTTTGTATTCAACATCAATGGCCACTTGTCTTTTATATTCGATGCCGCGTAATTCAAATTCATGGCAGAGCGCTTCTTCATAAATCGATTCCAGCAGCCCGGGGCCAAGAACGCGATGTACTTCGATAGCGGCGCCTATGATCCGCTCGGTAACATCATCCATGGTTTGGGGTTCCTCTGTGTTCTCTGTGCCCTCTGTGGCTAAGCCTTTTTGTTTTTCTTCGCTTCCGCACGAATCGCGGACAGCGTGGTGCGCGGCGTGATGGCGTCGGGATCGACGCGGATCTCGATCAGCGCGCTGGTTTTGGCGGCCCACGCGCGCTCGAACGCGGCTTCGAAGTCGGCGGTGGCTTCGACGGTTTCGCCGTGCAGGCCGTAGGCGCGGGCGAGCGCGGCGAAGTCCGGATTTTTCAACTGCGTGCCGCTGACATGTCCCGGATAGTGGCGTTCCTGGTGCATGCGGATGGTGCCGTACATGCTGTTGTTGACGACGATGAACAGCACTTTGAGGTCGTACTGCGCCGCGGTGGCGAGTTCCTGCCCGTTCATCAGGAAACAGCCGTCACCGGAAAAAGACACCACCGGGCGTTTCGGATGCACGATTTTCGCCGCGACGGCGGAGGGCACGCCGTAGCCCATGGCGCCGCTGGTCGGCCCGAGCTGGGTGCGGAATCCGGTATAGCGGTAGAAGCGATGCACCCAGATGGCGAAATTGCCGGCGCCGTTGGTGACGATGGTTTCCGCCGGCAGGCGCTTGCCGAGGAAGTGCATGATCTCGCTCATGTTGACCTTGCCCGGCACCTGGGCCGGCTGCTGCCAGGCTTCGAGGTCGGCGCGCGCTTCCCTGGTCCACGCATCCCATGCCGGTTTCACCGGCGCGAGTTTTTTCGCGGCGGCCGCGAATTCCGGCATGCCGCTGTTGATCAGCAGGTCGCCCTGATACACGCGGCCGAGTTCTTCGGCGCCGGCGTGTACATGCACCAGCTTCTGCGCCGGGCGCGGGATATCGATCAGCGTGTAGTTGGCGGTGGTCCATTCGCCGAGCCGCGCACCGACAATCAGCAGCAGATCGGACGTCTTGATGCGCTCGGAAAGCTTCGGGTTCATGCCGACCGAAACGTCGCCGATGTAATGCGGGTCGCGGTTGTCGATCAGATCCTGGCAGCGGAACGAGGCGCCCACCGGCAGGTTAAACGCGCGGGCAAAGGCCAGCATGTCGTCGCAGGCCTGTTTGTTCCAGCCGCCGCCGCCCAGCATCATGAACGGGCGTTTGGCTTTGCCCAGCAGGTCGCGCAGCTTGTGCATGTCGAATTCGCCGGGATTGGCGGCGACGCGCTGGTAGCGGCCGGCGTTGGGCGCAGGCGCCATGTCGGTCTGCATGTCCTCCGGTAGCGCCAGCACCACCGGGCCGGGGCGGCCCGAAGTCGCCAGATGAAAGGCGTGGCTGACATATTCGGCGACACGGTCGGCACGGTCGATTTGCGCCACCCATTTCGCCATCGGGCCGTACATGCGGCGGAAATCGATTTCCTGGAAAGCCTCGCGCTCGACCACGTCATTGCCGACCTGGCCGATGAACAGGATCACCGGCGTTGAATCCTGGTATGCGGTGTGGATGCCGACCGAGGCGTTGGTCGCGCCGGGGCCGCGGGTAACGAACGCGATGCCGGGCTGGCCGGTCAGCTTGCCGCAGGCGTCGGCCATGTTGGTGACGCCGCCTTCCTGCCGGCAGATGATGAATTTGAACTCATCCTCGCGCTCGTGGATGGCGTCGAGCACCGCGAGGTACGATTCACCTGGCACGCCGAAGCCGAGATGGGCGCCGTGGGTGATCAGTGAATCGACAAGAATTTGCGCGCCGGTCTGCAGCAGCGGGCGGGTGGCGGATTTGGTCGTCATGACAGCTTCCTGAACTGATAATCTGGAAAAACATTAGCCACAGAGGTCACAGAGGCCACAGAGAAAACCCAAACCGACATAACGGAAAGATTTCGATTCTCTTCTTGCTTCTGCAGTTCTCTGTGATCTCTGTGACCTCTGTGGCAGATTTTGACTTAATTGTTTGCTGGAGCGGGGAGGACGAAAGCCTATCACGTCCGCGTCATTCCCGACCGCTATACTGCGGGGAAAGATTTTGAGCGTTTCAGTGTGCCGATAATCAGAATGCTCAATCCCTCACCCCAGCCCTCTCCCGGAGGGAGAGGGTGATAACAGCCCTGATTCACTGTCGTGAATCAGGAATAATTGGAGACGGGCGATGCATGAATTCATAAAATGGACTGCCACCGAAGCGGTGGCGCATCTCAAGCGCGGCGAGGTGTCGCCGCTGGAACTGATCGATGTGGCCGAGGCGCGCATTGCCGAAACCAATCCACGGATCAACGCCATGGTCACGCTGTGCTTCGACCGGGCACGCGCGCATGCGCGGCGGCTGATGCAGGATAAATCCGGTGCAGCCTCATCCGGGTCATCAGCGGGTTTTCTTTACGGCCTGCCGATCGCGGTCAAGGACAATTCCGATGTCGAGGGCGTGCGCTGCACCTCGGGTTCGCGGGTGCATGAACACCGCATCGCGCCGGATTCCGATCCGGCGGTGCGCCGCCTCGAGGCGCACGGCGCGATCATCGTCGGCAAAACCAACCTGCCGGAGTTCGCGGCTGGCGGCAATACCTTCAATGATGTGTTCGGCGCGACGCTCAATCCGTGGGATACGCGCATGAGCGCCAGCGGCTCTTCGGGCGGCAGCGCGGCGGCGCTGGCGGCGGGGCAGGTGTGGCTGGCCACCGGCAGCGATTTCGGCGGCAGCATCCGCACGCCTGCGAGTTTCTGTTCGGTCAGCGGACTGCGGCCCAGCCCGGGCATGGTGGCGCGTTTGCAAAAGCAGCCGTTCAGTCCGCTGGCGGTCGAGGGGCCGATGGCGCGTACCGTGGCCGATGTTGCGCTGATGTTCGATGCCGAGGCCGGGTTCGACGCCCGCGATCCGCTGTCGCCGCGTGATCCGCTGCCGTCGTTTGCGCAATGCGCGGCGCGGCCGGCAAAACCGCTGCGCGTGGCGGTCAGTGCCGATCTGGGCATTGCACCGGTGGTTGACCGCGAAGTGCGCGCGGCGATTGCCGCGGTGGCCGCGAAGCTCTCCGCGGACGGCGTCGTTGTTGAAGACGCGCATCCCGACCTGCATGACGCCGGAAAAAATTTTCTGACGCTGCGCGGCGCGCTGTTCCTGACACGGATCGCGCCGCTGCTGGAAAAGTATCGCGCTGTGCTGAAGCCCGAAGTCGTGCAGAACGCCGAGTTCGGCCTCAATCTCAAGCTGGCTGATGTGGTCGCCGCGGAAGTCGCGCAGGGCGAGATCATCCGCCGCACCGCGGCGTTTTTTGAAAATTACGACGTGTTGATCTGCCCGGCGACGCTGTGCCCGCCGTTCGATGTGACCTGGCGTTATCCCGAAAGCTGGGACGGCACGGCGTTCGACGGCTACATGGGCTGGCTGGTGCTGACGTACGCGGTGACCATGATGGCCTGCCCGGTGATGGCCATGCCCGGCGGGTTTACCAAGGGTGGTTTGCCGATCGGCTTGCAGGTCATCGGCAAACCGCGCGGCGAGGCACGGTTGTTTTCACATGCGGCCTGGCTGGAGCAATTGCTGCGGTTCTCAGGCGAAACGCCCATCGATCCGCGGGTGCGCTAGAGCCTGAACACCGTACAAAAAAACCCCGGCTTGCGCCGGGGTAAACAGGGGTTCTTTGCGCAGTGTCCTGCTCGGAGGATGATGATTGAGATGCCTCAGGACATGCATTGCATTGCATCTGTGCCCGCTACCGTTGCACGACCCATGCCAGGCCTGAAAATCAAATAAAAACAAACAGTTACGTGATGTGATCGGGGGCGGAATGTCGCTGCGCCCCGACAGGCATCGATAAATATTAATAAGTCATTGTTTTTAATATGTTTTTTTGTCTCTGTGCAGAGACGGATTGCCGCCGCATGTAAAACGGGTGGATGATCGTCGCGAATCCGGCAGCGCTGTCTGGCGTTCGACGATGAGCGCCGCGCGAACCACCGTCCGTCCGTGCCGGATCAGCGCCGGTCGGCCTGGTTGCTGGCACGCGTTATGCGGCACTCACCGCAGCAACACCGCAAACGAAGGAGGTGAGTGTCATGAGCGTCATGAGTGTCCTGCTGGTTCTGATGGCGATGTTTTTCATCGCGGTCATGGTGTGGGCAGGCTGCCGCCTCCACCAACTGCAGAACCGGTGCAAGGCGCCGGCCGGAGCACCGCTTGACGGGGGAAAAGCATGTTGAGTTTTCTGGGCGGCGGCAAGGTCGATCATCCGATGGCCGATGCGAAACGGGCGAAGGAGATTGTCTCCGAGCTGCCGACCGATCCGCTGAAGGCGCTGGCGGACATCACGCAATGGCTGGAGAGCCTGCGCGAGGCCAAGGCTTTCAAGACCGACCGCCTGTTCGAGAACATCGATCTGCTCGACGGCGCCGCCAAAAATCACCAGCGCAAACTGGCGCAGGATTATTTCGCCACGGCACGCCAGCAGAAATTCCAGGAAAACCGCCTGTGGACGGGCGCCAGCCAGTTCTGGAAAGCGCTGGGCGACGGTTATCTGGAATGCGTCAGCCGTTTCGAGGCCGGGCAGACCGGCGGCGCGGCATTCCGCAGGAACCTGCCGGTCGTTGTCGCGCGCACGCTGCGCGCGCTGGCGATGCAGTTGAAATGGGTGCTGGTGCGCTACGGGTCAGCCGAGCCGCGCATGTGGTCCGACATCGGCCGGATGTACCAATTCGCGGAAGCGTCCGGGTTTGCCGACAGCGTCGCCGGGATCTATCCCGGCGCGCACGGCAGCGGCACCGTGAAGCAGGAGTTTCTCAAGGCGCTGGTGCTGGGCATTTCGTCCACCGACGGCCTGAGCCCGCTGCGGCAGGAGATCGCGGAACGCGTGGTGGCGAATTTCTCCGACGGTTTTCGCATTGCGGCGCGGCCGGGGGCCGGTTGCGGATACTGTTTCGATATCGCCGCCGGCAAGCCGCCGTACCGCATCGTCGGCGAGCCGCCGGCGCAATCGACTGCGCGCTTTTTCGGCGCCGGCGCCGCACTGGCGTTGCTGCGCAAGATCGAAGACACGATTGTGGAAACCGGCGCAATTCCGTCCAGCGTGCATCTGGGCGGCGGTTACGCCCCGGAAGTCGTGCTGCCGGTATTGCGGCATCTCGCGCTGTACTGGTCGGATGAGCCGCCGGCGCGCAGCGCTGACCGGCGTCACACCGCATCGCGCATGACGGTGTTGCACGGCATGGCGGAAATTCTGCGTACGCTCGATCCCGGGCACAGCGACGAACTCGATTTCAGCAGCGTTGAATCCACCGCGGAGAGCTGGATCGTCGAGAATGTCAGCGATGGCGGCTGCGGTGCGATCATTCCGACGGCAAAGAGCGACTGGGTGCGCGTCGGCGCGCTGATCGGCGTCAAAACCGAGGTTGCGCAGCACTGGAGCATCGGCCTGATTCGCCGCGTTACCCGCGACGAGCACCAGCAGCGCCGCGTCGGCGTGCAACTGCTGGCGAAGATCGCCATTCCGATCCGCATCGGCAAATCCGGCGGCGCGTTTGCCCCGGGTTCTGCCGCCGCGACCGACTCCGCGATCCTGCTGTCATCCTCGCCCGACAGCCGCGGCGAAGTCGGTGTGGTCCTGCGTGAAGGGGTTTACAACGGACGAGACAGCTTCGACATGACGGTCAACGGCAAACCTTACCTGCTGATGCCGGGGCGGCTGGTCGAAGGCGGAGAAGATTTCGACTGGGCGATGTTCAAGGTCATGGCGCGCAGCAGTTAGGGCAGCATCGGGACATGGCGACACTCGCAAACATCATCATCGGACTGGTCGCCGCGCTGCACGTGTATTTCCTCGTGCTCGAAATGTTCCTGTGGGACAAACCCGCGGGCCTCAGGGTATTCCGCCAGACGCGGGAAGCGGCGGCAGTGACCAAAGTGCTTGCCGCCAATCAGGGCCTCTACAACGGATTTCTCGCCGCAGGCCTTGTCTGGGGCATTGCCCTGGGGGATGCGGGTACCGCGATCAAGGTGTTTTTTCTCGGCTGTGTGGTGATCGCCGGCGTATTCGGCGCGCTGACGGCCAGCCGCAAAATTCTCTACATCCAGGCGCTGCCGGCCGCAATCGCGCTGGTGCTGCTCCAGGCTGTGTAACGGGCCGGCGCTTCGTCATTGCGGTAGCCACGAGACCGCATGTAACTTTTTGTTTTTATTGATTAATTTTCTCCTGCTGCCGGCCGCACGCCGGGGCTGCCTGCAATCGCGCTTCATTTGCGTCAGGTCAAGGTGCGGCACTGCCGCACCCGCGATAATTCAGTCGCGGCTCACAACGATAATCAAACAGGAGAACTTCATGCTGAAGAAACTGATTCTGCCCCTCATCCTTGTCGCGTCATCCGCATCGGCGGCCGACGTGACCTACAGCAAGGACATTGCGCCGATGTTCAAGGAGTGGTGTTCGGAATGCCATGGCGCTGAAGCGCCGCAACTGCAGGCGTTCAAGCTCGAAGAGAAGAAATTCACCAAGGAGAAAACCGGTCCGCGCATGAACTCCTATGACGATTTGATTGCCTTCATTGGCTGGCCCGACACCGGCGCGCTGATGCGGCGCCTGGATGACGGAAAATCCGTCAAGGACGGCAAGCCCGGCAACATGTACCGGTATCTGGGTTCTGACGACGCCGAGCGCCAGAAGAACCTGGAGGTCGTCAAGGCCTGGGTCGGTGAAGGTGCGTGGAATCTCAACCGGTTCAAGGCGCGCGGCGACGTGCCCGCGATCACCAAGGAGCAGCTCGACAAGCTCAAGCTGAAATACTGAACCTGCAGTTCAGGCGAGCCGGGTGGCGCCGGTTTCCGCCAGGCGTTTGATCTCCGCGTCGCCGTAGCCCGCTTCACGCAGGATTTCCGCGCTGTGTTCGCCGAGGTTGGGGGCGGGGCGGTGGGGCATCGCGTCAGTGCCGGACCAGTGGCTGGCCAGCGTCATTTCGCGGAGCATCCCTTCGGTCGGGTGTTCCGCTTTCCTGAAAAATCCCGTTGCCGCGAGATGCGGGTCGTGGATCAGGTCGTCCACGGTTTTCATGGGTGCCGCCGGAATATCGGCCTCGCGTAGCAGCTTTTCCCATTCCGCGGTGGTGCGGGTCTTGAGTTGCTCCGCCGCAAAGGCATAGACCTCCGCGATGTTGCGCGAGCGCGCCTCGTGGCTGCTGAAGCGCGGATCCGTCGTGAACAGGTCCTCGCGGCCGATCAGCCTGAAAAACGCCCGCCAGTGCTTGTCGTTGTAGATCAGCACGCAGATATAACCGTCCCTGGTCGGGTACGGCGCGCGGTGCTCGGCGAGCATGCGCGCATAGCCATGCGGCCCTTCCGGCGGCTCGAAGGTGTAACCGCCCAGATGATCGGCCAGCACCAGTTGCGTGACGGTCTCGAACATCGGCACTTCGACGGCCTGACCGCGGCCGGTGCGGCTGCGCGCGAACAGCGCCGTGGTCACCGCATTGACCGCGGCAAGTCCGGTGATGCGGTCGGCGATGGCCAGCGGCGCGTAGCGCGGGCTGGAGGCGCCGGCTTCATGGAACAGCGCCGGCATTGCCGACATGCCCTGGATCAGGTCGTCGTAGGCGGGTTGCGCGGCGTACGGCCCGCGCTGGCCGAAACCGTAGGCGCCGACATAGATGATCTGCGGATTGACGGCGGCGACTTCCGCATAAGAGAGTTTCAGCCGCTGCATGGCCTGCGGCCGCACGTTGTAGATCAGCACGTCCGCGGTTTTGGCCAGCTGCAGCAGCGCCGCGTGGCCGTCGGGTTTTTTCAGGTCGAGCACGATCGAGCGCTTGTTGCGGTTGTGGTGCAGGAAAATGTGGCCCATGCCCGGATGCCGCATCGGCGCGATGTGGCGCAGGATGTCGCCGTCGGGCGGCTCGACCTTGATGATGTCGGCGCCGAGATCGCCGAGCAGTTGGGTTGCAAACGGACCCATGACCACGGTGGTCAGGTCGATGATGCGTACGCCGTCCAGGGGTTGGGTCATGCGGGCTCCGTGGGGATGGTGGCCGATTGTACCGAATCAGGGGCCGGCAGCCGCGGATTTGCCGTGCGCTGGTATAGAATCCGGGAGCAAATTCATCCGGATAGCCCGCTTCGATCATGAGCCTGACGCTGGAAGAGTACGAAAAACTCAATCCGCACTGCGAAATCGAGCATGGCGGCGTGAAAATGGCCTTCGCGACGCCCAGTACGCTGACGCGCTGGCGTGTGGAATCGATTTACACCAAAGAGCCGTGGACGCTGGAATGGATCGCAACCTTCCAGGCGGGCGACATCCTGCTCGATTGCGGCGCCAACGTCGGCATGTACACCATCTGGGCGGCGGCCACGCGGGGCGCACGCGTGTATGCCTTCGAGCCCGAATCCCAGAATTACGCTCTGCTGAATCGCAATATTCTGGCCAACGGGCTTGCGGATCGGGTGAAAGCCTATTGCATGGGGTTATCCGACAAGTCCGGCCTGTTTGATCTGCACATGGCGGACCTGCGCGTGGGCGGCTCCTGCCATGCGGTGGACGAACCGCTGGATGCTTTTCTCAAGCCGCTGAAGCCGCTGTTTTCCCAGGGCTGTATCGCGACCGCGCTGGACGAACTGGTGGCAAGTAACGCGGTGCCGGTGCCGAAGCACATCAAGATTGACGTCGACGGTTTCGAGCACAAGGTCATTGTCGGCGCGCGCAGGACGCTGGCGAATCCTGCCGTGCGTTCGCTGCTGATCGAGACCAACCAGAATCTCGAAGAGCATCGCGCCATGGTGCGCGAATTGAACGCGCTGGGGTTCATGCACGATGCGGCGCAGGTGCAGCGCGCCGAGCGCAAGGAAGGTTTTTTCAAAGGGGTGGCCGAGCATGTTTTCCGACGCTGAGCTGCAACTGGCGTACAAGGTGGGGAACGTGCCGTTCAACATGTTTCCCTATCCGCACTTCTACGTGCCGGACGTGTTTCCCGCGGATTTCTACCGGCAGATCCAGCAGAACCTGCCGGATCCGGATGCCATGCGTCCGATCGAGGAGGTGCGCATGGTCAAGGGCTACAAGGAGCGCTTTGTGCTCGGGCTGGAGGACGCGGCACTGGCGACGCTGCCGGCAGGCAAGCGCGCCTTCTGGGAGGATCTGCGCAACTGGCTGGTCGGCGCCAATTTCAAGACCCTGGTGCTGCGCAAATTCCAGCCATTCATCGATCAGCGCTTCGCCGGCAGGACGGACGTGCAGTTCTACGACGAGGGACTGCTGGTGCAGGACATCACCAATTACAAGCTGGGGCCGCATACCGATGCGCAGCGCAAGGTGGTGACCATGCTGTTTTACCTGCCGCCGGATGATACACAGCGGCATCTCGGCACCTCCATATACCTGCCTGCGGACGGGGAATTTACCTGTCCCGGCGGCCCGCATCACGAGCGCGACAAGTTCGTGCGCCTGCATACCAATCCATTCCTGCCGAATTCGCTGTTCGCATTTTTCAAGACCAACAATTCATTCCATGGCGTCGAGCCGGTGGCCGACCCGGATACCCGTCGCTGGCTGCTGCTCTACGACATTTATGTACGCGATACCGGAGCAGTGAAGCCTGCTGCGCCGGCTGCGCAACAACCGGAAGTGAAATTTTCTTTTTAGGGGCGCCGCGGATTACTCGGGGACGATGCCCGCCGCCTTGGCCAGCTTCGCCCATTTGGCGATTTCGCTTTTCTGGAACCTGCCCAATTCCGCCGGCGCCAGCGGCGCCACCTGGATGCCCATCACGCCGAAGCGTTCGCGCACGTCGTTGCGGGCGAGGATTTTCTGTGAGGCCTCGGCGAGGCGGTCAGCGACAGCCCTGGGCGTGCCTTCAGGCGCGAACAGCGCAAACCACGCGATCAGTTCGAAACCCTTGACCGTCTCGGCAATCGCCGGCACCTCGGGCAGCAGCGGATCGCGCTTCATCGAAGTCACCCCCAGTGCGCGCACCTTGCCCGCTTTGACCTGCGGCGTGCCGGTCACCATGTCGGCATGGACCATGTTGATCTGGCCGCTCATCACGTCGGCGAGCGCCGGCGGGATGCTCTTGTACGGCACGTGATTCAGTTCGATGCCGGCCATCTGCTGCAGCATGAACACCGGCACCAGGCTGCCGGCGCTGCCCGAGCCCGCGGTCAGCTTGCCCGGCTGTTTTTTGGCGAGCGCGATCAGTTCCGGCATCGACTTCGCCGGCAGCGACGGATTGGCAACCAGCACGAAGGCGATGGTGCCGATGCGCGCGATCGGCGCGAAATCCCTGACCGGGTCGTAATTGATTTTTTTCATCAGACTGGGCGCGGCGGCGCTCGGCGTGTTGGTGCTCATCAGCAGCGTGTAACCGTCCTTCGGCGCTTTGGCCGCGAGTTCCGCACCAATGGTGCCGTTGGCGCCGGCGCGGTTGTCGATCACCATGGCCTGGCCCAGCGCTTCGGAGAAGTTCTGGCCCATGGTGCGCGCGACCACATCGGTGGCGCTGCCGGCGCCGAAGGGCACGATGATGCGCACCGGGCGCGACGGATAGTCGGCGGGGGCTGCGGCTTGCGCGGCGGTGACGAAGAGGTAGGCGATGGCGCCGAGCAGAGGGGCGATGTTCATGATGTTTTTCTCCACAACAATGATTCGTTCAGGCGGCCAGCACCTTGCGCAGCCAGCGTCCGACATCGGCGATTTCTTCGAGGCACACCGCATGCTGCATCGGATACTCATGCCATTCGACGGCATAGCCTGACAGTTGCAGGCGGTCGCGCGAGGCGCGGCCCATTGCGTACGGCACTACCGGATCATGGGTGCCGTGCGCCATGAAAATGGCGGTCTTCGCATTGGCGGGTGTCGCTTCCTGCGCAAAACTCTCGTGCAACGGAAGATAGGTCGATAGCGCCATCACGCCGGCGAGCGTTTCGGTATGCCGCAGCCCGGTGTGCAGCGCCATCGCGCCGCCCTGAGAGAAACCCGCCAGCACGATGTTCCCGCTGGGGATTTTGCGCTGGTTTTCGCGTGCAATCAGCTGTTCGATCTGCGCCTGCGATTCGCGCACGCCGCGCTCGTCGGCTTTGCGCGCATTGCCTTCAAGGTCGCCGAGGGAAATGTCATACCAGGCGCGCATCACGTAGCCGTTGTTGATGCTCACCGGCCGCATCGGCGCGTGCGGAAAAATGAAACGGATGGGCATTGCGCCGGAGAGATCGAATTCGTTGACGACGGGCACGAAGTCGTTGCCGTCGGCGCCGAGGCCGTGCATCCAGATGACTGCTGCGGTCGGGTTGGGGGCGGTTTCTAGTTCGATGGTTTCCAGTTGGGTCATTTTGGTGAATGGTGATTGGTGAGCGGTTAGCGGTAAGCAGCGAAGGGTTTTACCGCTTACTGCTTACTGCTTACTGCTCACTGCTTACCCTTTACTTTAACCGCCGATTTCGGCCGGAACGCCTTGCATACCGCTTCATTCGTCTCGATGTACGGCCCGCCGATCAGGTCGATGCAGTAGGGCACTGCCGCGAAAATGCCGGGCACTATTGCCTTGCCGGTTTCATCCTTCAGGCCTTCCAGCGTTTCCCGGATCGCCTTCGGCTGGCCGGGCAGGTTGATGATCAATGCCTCATTGCGGATGACGGCCACCTGCCGCGACAGGATGGCGGTGGGCACGAATTTGAGACTCACCTGGCGCATCTGCTCGCCGAAGCCGGGCATTTCGCGGTCCGCCACCGCCAGCGTGGCTTCGGGCGTCACGTCGCGCAGCGCAGGTCCCGTGCCGCCGGTGGTCAGCACCAGGTGGCAGCCTTGCTGATCCACCAGTTCTTTCAACGTCGCTTCGATGACCGGCTGCTCGTCGGGAATCAGCCGCGTCACCGTGCGCCACTGCGGGGCGCTGATCGCCTGTTTGAACCAGTCTTCCAGCGCGGGGATGCCTTCGTCCCTGTACACGCCCTGCGAGGCGCGGTCGCTGATCGAGACCAGGCCGATGATCAGTTCTTCGGTTTTTGACATGGCGCGGATTATAGCTTTACGAGTGAATGCTCAGCTTGAGGGAAACGTCAACATCTTCCCTCACCCGGCGCTACGCGCCACCCTCTCCCGGAGGGCGAGGGCTTGCTCCCCTCTCCTTTCGGGAGAGGGGCCGGGGGTGAGGGAAGATGTTGAATGTGTTGCTCAGGCTGTAACGTTACTTTTGAAAAGATGTTTCGCTGCCGCGGTCGCGCGCCTCGATCAGCTCGCGGATCATCTGGAACAGCGCGCGGAAACTCTTCGGCGGCTTGCCGTGCGTGCGCTCGAATTCGGCGTTGCGGATCAGCGTGCGCAGTTGCTGGGTGTCGGCGCCCGGAAAATCGGCGATGAACAGCGCCAGTGCTTCCGGCTCGGCGAGCAGCCGCTCGCGCCAGCGCTCGATGTGATGCAGTTGCGCGGTGTGTCCCGCCGAGGCCGAGCGCCAGCCGTCGAGTCTGGCCCGGATCGGCGCCGGATCGACGTAGCGCATCAGCTTGCCGATGTACTGCACCTGCCGCCGCCGCGCTTCATTGCGCTTCATGGCGCGTGCTTCGCGCACGGCGTCGCGCAGGCTTTCGGGCAGCTCGATGCCGGCCAGTTGCTGCTCGTTCAGCTGCGTCAGTTCTTCGCCGATGTCCTGCAGCGCGTCCATGTCGCGCTTGCGCTGGCTTTTACTGGGCAGTTCGACGGATTCGGGGGTGTCTTCCACGATGGGGCAAAAGAGAAAATTGAAGCTGATATGATAGCGCCCTTTCGCGCCGGTTCAGTCGCCGCGCCCCGTAAAAATCATGGCATCCCATCCGTTTTCATATACCGATGACACGCTGAAGCAGCTCGTCACCGACGCGCTCGCCTACGCCAAAGAGCGCGGCGCGACCGCCGCCGACGCCGAAGTCAGCGAAGGTTACGGCCAGACCGTCACCGCGCGCCAGGGTGAAGTCGAAACCATCGAATACAACCGCGACAAGGGCATCGGCGTCACGGTCTATATCGGCCAGCAGCGCGGCCACGCCAGCAGCTCCGATTTCGCGCCGCAGGCCGTGCGCGACACCGTCGATGCCGCGCTGGCGATTGCCCGCTATACGGCGATCGACGAGTGCGCCGGGCTGGCCGATCCCGACATGCTGGCGCGCGAGTTTCCGGATTTCGACCTGCTGCACCCGTGGGACATGCCGGTGGAGCGTGCGATTGAGATGGCGCGCGCATGCGAGGCCGCCGGTTTCAAGGTGGACAAGCGCATCACCAATTCCGAAGGCGCCACGGTATCCACCCAGCAGTCGCATTTCATTTACGGCAACACCAACGGATTTCTCGCCGGCTATCCGGGCTCGCGCCACAGCATCTGGTGCGCGCTGATCGCCGGCAAGGGCGACAGCATGCAGCGCGACGACTGGTACGAAACCACGCGCGATCCGGCCGATCTGCCCGCGCCGGAAGTCATTGGCCGCAAGGCGGGCGAGCGCGCGGTGGCGCGGCTGAAAGCGCGCAAGGTGGCCACCGAGCAGGTGCCGGTGCTGTTTGAATCCGGCGTGGCGTCCAGCCTGCTCGGACATTTCGTGTCGGCGGTATCCGGCGGCAGTCTCTACCGCAAATCCTCGTTCCTGCTCGACAGCCTGGGCAAACAGATATTTTCGCCGAACGTGCAGATCGCCGACCTGCCGCACATTCCCAAGGGACTCGCCAGCGGCGCCTTCGACGAAGAGGGCGTGGCGACGCGGGCGCGCGACATCGTGAAAGACGGCGTGGTGCAGGGCTACTTCCTCGCCAGTTATTCCGCGCGCAAGCTCGGCATGAAATCCACCGGCAACGCCGGCGGCAACCACAACCTGATCCTGCGCGACACCGGAGAGGACTTCGCCGTGCTGCTCAAAAAAATGGGTCGCGGTCTGCTGGTGACCGAACTGATGGGGCAGGGCACCAACGCCGTCACCGGAGATTATTCGCGGGGTGCCGCGGGTTTCTGGGTCGAGGACGGCGTGATCACCTACCCGGTGCAGGAAATCACCATCGCCGGTAATCTCAAAGACATGTACCAGCACATCGTCGCCATCGGCAATGATGTGTCGCGGCGCAGTTCGCGGCAGTGCGGATCGATCCTGATTGAAAGCATGACTTTGGCGGGATCTTGAATTATTGAATAAAATCAATAAGTTATATTGATATCAAGGGGGGCTTATGCAACGTCGTTCATTTCTGAAAAAAGCCGGCCTCGGTCTTGCCGGCGGCGCTGCCGCGGCGACACTCGCCGCCTGCGGCCAGAAAGAAACCGCCAAACCGGCCGCCGCCGGTGCACAGCCGGTGATCCACTGGCGGCTCGCGTCGAGCTTCCCGAAAAATCTCGACACCATTTACGGCGCCGCTGAAATCCTGTCCAAGCGCGTGTCCGAAGGCACCGACGGCAAATTCCAGATCCGCGTGTTCGCCGGCGGCGAAATCGTTCCCGGCCTGCAGGTGCTCGACGCCGTGCAGAACGGCACCGTCGAATGCGGCCACACCGCGCCCTATTACTACATCGGCAAGGATCCGGCGTTTGCGTTTGCCACCGCGCTGCCGTTCGGCCTGAATGCGCGCCAGCAGAATGCGTGGATGTACTACGGCGGCGGACTCGAAGCCGTCGCGGGGCTGTTCAAGGAATACGGCTGCATCCAGTTTCCCACCGGCAACACCGGCGCGCAGATGGGCGGCTGGTACCGCAAGGAAATCAGATCGCTCAACGACCTCAAGGGCCTGAAAATGCGCATCGGCGGCATCGCCGGGCAGGTGCTGGCGAAGCTCGGCGTGGTGGCGCAGCAGATCGCCGGCGGCGAAATCTATCAGGCGCTCGAACGCGGCGCCATCGACGCCGCCGAATGGGTCGGCCCGTATGACGACGAGAAACTCGGCTTCAACAAGGTCGCCCAGTACTATTACTACCCCGGCTGGTGGGAAGGCGGGCCGCAGCTCTCCACCGTGGTCAACCTCAAGCACTGGCAGGCGCTGCCGAAGGCGTATCAATCGATCTTCGAAGCGGCGTGCGCCGAGGCCAACGTGCACATGCTGGCGCGCTATGACGCCCAGAACCCCGCGGCGCTGAAGCGGCTGGTCGGCGGCGGCGCGCAACTGCGGCAGTTTCCGAAGACGGTGATGGAGGCCGCGCAGAAAGCGGCGTTCGAGCTCTATGACGAGGCCGCCGCAAAAAGCCCGCACTTCAAGCGCATCTACGGCGACTGGCTCAAGTTCCGCAACGACCAGTTCCTGTGGTTCCGCGTCGCCGAGATGGGCTACGACAGCTTTGTGTTCACCAGCGCCGCGCGGCCGACAGCGAAGAAATAGTGTTGCCGTAGTACTTGCGTCAACCGGCGCGCGCTGATTTGGAGCGAACGCGTGCTGCAGGCGTGGCAGTTGTTTCCCGTTCCTTGACCAGACGAACCTGCAATCTGCAGCCCAGCGCCGAAGCGTAACGCTGCAATGTGGTGATGGACGGAGAGTGACCGCTGCCGGCTGATTCGAGGCGCGCCACGGCGGACTGCGTGGTGCCGATGCGCTTGGCTACTTCGGCTTGGCTCAGGCCCGTTGCGGCGCGGGCTTTCAGAATCTCGTCCAGAAACGCGAATTCATCCGCCAGCCGGTCATATTCCCGACGTACCCCCGGACGCGCCAGCGCACGTGCCTTGAATGCCTTGAGACTATTCCGCATTTTTCATCTCCTTCATGCGCTTGCGCGCGATATCCAGTTCCTTGCCGGGCGTCTTGTCCGACTTCTTGATGAACTGATGCAGCATCACAATCCTGCGACCGACGAGCGTGCAGTAAAAGACCCGCGCAATCCCCTCGGCAGCCTTCAGTCGCAGTTCAAACAGGCCATTTCCCATGGCCCGCGTGTGCGGCATGCCGAGATCGGGGCCGTAAATTTCCATCCGTTCCGCGTACCGCACAAAGCGGGCGACAAAACCGGGCGGCAGACCGAGTATCTCGGTCTGGAGTGAGGCACTGTAAAAAGTGACCTGCCAATTCACGGAAACACTATATCAAATATGCTATATCAAGGCAAATGATCGCATCCTCCGGATGCCGGATTCTCCGGAATTGGGGTATCGTACGCCTTCCCAAAAATGCATTTACGGCGACAAGCTGCATTCGCCGGGCGTTGTTGCCGCGATTCCGACAGTTACCGTTTACCCAAACTCCCTGCACCACCGTGCCCATCCACCTCACCCTCGCGCTGACGTTTTTCAATTTTGCCGGCGCCAATGCCACCCGCGTGCTGCTGACGCTGTACGCGCTGGAGATCGGCGCGTCGGCCACCGAAGTCGGCATCCTCGGCGGCCTGCTGTTCCTGTTTCCGCTGCTGCTGTCGTGGCCGGTCGGCGCGCTCGCCGACCGCAAGGGCGCGCGCGGCATGCTGCTGTTTGCCGCGGTGTGCGCGACGGTATCGCTGCTGCTGCCGTTTTTCCTGCGCGATCTGCGGGTGTTCTACGCCGCGGCGGCGTTGAACGGCCTCGCGCTGGCATTCTTTCACGTCACGCTGCAGAACCTCGTCGGCAATCTGAGCAAACCCGAAAACCGTGCGCGCAACTTTGCCAATTTCAGTCTCGCCGGCGCAATGACCAGTTTTTTCGGGCCGCTGCTGGCTGGATATTCCATCGACGCCGTCGGGCATGCGTGGGCATGTCTGGTGACCGCCGCGGTGTCGGTCGTTGTCATCGTGCTGCTGCTGGCGTGGGGCGGGCACTTGCCCAAGGCATCGCTGAAACCCAGACAGGCTGAAGGCTCGCCGCGCGCGCTGATCGACGCCAACGTCGTGCGCATGCTGATCACCAGCGGGTTCATCCAGTTGGGTTACGACATGTTCCAGTTTCTGGTGCCGCTCTATGGCCACGACATCGGCCTGTCGGCCTCCGCCATCGGTGCGGTGCTGGCGACACTCGCGGTGGCTGCATTTATCGTGCGCCTGTTTCTCGCGCGGCTGATCGAGCGCTACACCGGAGAGAAGCTGCTGGTGGGGGTGTTCTGGCTCGGCGCGGCGGGTTTTGCGCTGGCGCCGTTCGCCGCCGACGGGCTCGCGCTCGGCGTGGTGGCTTTCCTGTTCGGGCTCGGCATGGGCATCGGCATACCGCTCACGGTGATACTCACCTACGCCAGTTCGGCGCAGGGCCGCTCCGGTCAGACACTCGGCATCCGGCTTACCGCCAACAACTTCGTGCGCATGGGCGGCCCGATGGCGTTCGGCGCCATCGGCGCAGCGCTGGGCTTGTCGGCGGTGTTCTGGATCGTGGCGGCAATATTGGTGGGGGGTGGGGTGTTGGCGGGTGTGGATGGCAAAGGGAAGGATGGCTAATCGTTGACTTCATGCCATGGCCATCACGGCCTATCAACTAATTATTATTAAATATCAATGGGTTACTAAACAAGGCATCACGTTCCGAAAAACGTCTGCTGATTGCGAGAAATAGCCGCAAATATTGATTTATTACGAAAATTATCTGGCGGTCATTTTGCTGGTAACATGCAATAATCCGGTCGAATTTCGGAATCTCCAGGCCTTTTTCGGAAAACCCTATGGCTCAGGAACCCGTTGGTTACAGCCGCCTGATTGAGCAATTTCACCTGCCGGCTCGTCAGCCCGCAGTCGTTGCGGTTATTGACTCGGCCACCAAGGGCAGGAAATCAACCACGCAGGGAGATATTGAGTTACTGCAGTTTGAACCCAGGTATCGGCCAAAGCCCACTCTGGCAGCACAGCTCCAATTCGCACTCCGATACGAAGGCCTGAATCTGGAAGTGCTGGCACTCCTGTTTGCCAAAACCGGGCGACTGGAAATAGAAGCCAATCTCGCCGAAAAACCCGAATCAAGTTTTGCCCGCCGCATCGGGTTTCTGTATGAATGGCTGACCGGTGAAGAACTCAATGCGGTAGTTGCTCCCAGAGCCGCTTATGTGCGCGTGGTCGACGAGACACTGCAATTCGGCCTGGCGGACGGCCCCAAAGACGGGAAATTCAGGGTGATCAACAATCTCCCCGGCAACCACCAGTTTTGTCCAATGGTGCGAAAAACAGATTTACTGCTGAGGATGGTTCGTAAGAATCTGAAGCAACGGACCATTGACACACTTGCCAAGTATGATCCCAACCTTCTGCGTCGCGCGGCTGCGTTCCTGTATCTGAAGGAAACGCATTCTTCTTTCGAAGTCGAGCGCGAAAAACCAAGCCCTGATCGTGCTCAACGTTTTGCCGATCTTCTCAGGGAAGCTGAAAGCAACATTCCCCTCTCGGAAGACCGCTTGGTACAACTGCAAAATGCCGTTCTGGATCCGCGCTTTCACGATTATTCCTACAGGAACAGGCAAAACTGGATTGGGCAGGATCTCGGATACCGCAAGAAAGTGGAGTTTGTGCCGCCGCGGCCGGAAGACGTGCGGGATCTCATGACCGGGCTCGTGGAGTTTTCCGGGGCTGTTCGGGCAAATCCCGATCACCTGGATCCGGTTATTGCAGCCTCTGTGCTGGCGTTCGGTTTCATATTTATTCATCCATTCATGGATGGCAATGGACGGCTGCACCGCTTTCTTGTCCATGACGTGCTGTCTGCAAGCGGATTTACCCCTAAAGGCATCGTGCTCCCCGTTTCCGCGGTGATCCTGGCGAATCAAACGGAATACGTTCATGCGCTCGAACGCTTTTCAAAGCCACTGCAGGCGCGCACGACTTACAACCCCGATCTGCCGGGAACACCCGCGACAGGAAACGATGCGCTCTACTTTCGTTACTTCGATGCCACGGATCAGGCTTCATTCCTGTACTGGGCACTGGAACGGACAGTGGAGCAGGATCTGGAAGAAGAAATCACTTACCTGCTGGGATTCGATGCGGCCCGGTCGGTGTTAAAAAACACGCTGGATTGGCCCGCTCATTCCCTTGATCTCTTCATTCAATTCGTCCATCAGAACCAAGGCAGTCTTTCGAAAACCAAACGTCAATCACACTTTGGCTGGATGACCGACGAAGAAGTAGAGCGGTCCGAGGCGGCAGTGATTGAGGCGTTTGGGCGAAAGAATGTTCATCAGTAACGGCAACAACCTGGTGCGCATGGGTGGCCCGATGGCGTTCGGCGCCATCGGCGCGGCGCTGGGCTGGTAATCCTCCCGTAAAACAGTATCAGCCAGAAGTGGAATTTTCTCGTAATCTATCCCGAGGAGGTTCCCTTGAAGAAATCACGATTTACCGACAGCCAGATCCTGGGCGTTCTCAAGCAAGCTGAGGTCGGCACGCCGGTTCCGGAGCTATGCCGGACGCACGGCATCAGTTCAGCCACGTTCTACAAATGGCGCTCTAAGTATGGCGGCATGGACACCTCGATGATGTCGAGGCTGAAGGCGTTGGAGGACGAGAACCGGCGCCTGAAGAAGATGTATGCCGAGGCCCAGATGAGTGCTGACATTCTGAAGGAGGCCCTCGCAAAAAAGTGGTGAGGCCGTCTCAGCGCCGGGAGATGGCCCGATGGGCGGTTCAGACCAAGGGCGCGAATATACGGCAGGCCTGCACTGATTTCTCGATCAGCGCGACCGGCTACCGCTATCAGCCGAAGCGCTCGGATGAGAACGCGGTGATCGCCGACTGGCTGGTTCGGCTGACGCACAACCAGCGTAACTGGGGCTTCGGCCTGTGCTTCCTGCACCTGCGCAACGTCAAGGGGCATCTCTGGAACCACAAGCGGGTCTACCGCATCTATCGGGAGTTGGAATTGAACCTGCGGATCAAACCGAAGAAGCGCCTGGTGCGGGAGAAACCCCAGGCACTGGCGGTGCCTGACGTGATCAACCAGGTCTGGTCGATGGACTTCATGCACGACCAGCTGAGTGATGGCCGCAGCTTCCGCCTGTTCAACGTGTTGGACGACTTCAATCGCGAGGGGCTGGGAATCGAAGCAGACCTGTCCTTGCCGGCAGCGCGGGTGATCCGTTCTCTGGACAGAATCATCGAGTGGCGTGGCAGGCCGTCGGTGATCCGCTGCGACAACGGCCCCGAATACATCAGCGGCGCGTTGCGGGCATGGGCCGAAACCCGCGGAATACGGATCGAACATATCCAGCCCGGCAAGCCGCAGCAGAATGCCTACGTGGAACGCTACAACCGCACCGTGCGTTACGACTGGTTGGCCCAGTATCTGTTCGATTCGATCGACGAGGTGCAGGAATCGGCCACTCGCTGGCTATGGACATACAATCACGAACGACCGAATATGGCGCTTGGCGGCATCACGCCTATGCAGAAATTGAAGCTCGCCGCTTAACTCCACTTCTGGCAGGTGCTAAAAATGGGGGGATTACCGTCAACAGAATTTGCTATTTGGTAACCGAGGTTCCTCATAATTCGATCCCGGTTGATTTTCGAGTTAAATATCGCCCGCGTCCGGTGTCGTTAACAAAATTGGGACTGTCCCGACAAATCTCGAGATTAAAAAGGATTCAAGCGCAATCGCGCCTTGTAGCCTGATCTTTCAAAGTAACTGCGAGAAAAAGTGAACCACGCCAACCCCACCCGCACCGGCGAACTCGCCCGCAACGTCGCCGTGGCGCTGCGCTTCAAGCAGACGCAGGGCAAGCCGGAGATGCCGCAGGTCGAGAAGGAAGTGCTGGCGGCGAATTACGACCGGGTGCGCGGCGGCAATCTGCATCTCGCCAGCAATGCCCGTGATCAGGGCTGGCCGCACCCGGCGTTGTATCTGCGCGCGGCGTTTCCGGATCGCGTCGATGTCATGGAGCAGGTCATCGCCGACGGCGACCGCGTCGGGCTGCTGTTCCGGGTCACCGGCACGCATACCGGCAATTTTTTCGGCATCCCGGCGACCGGGAAGCGCATCGATGTCTATGAAGTCGCGCTGCTGCGGATCGTCAACGGCCAGATGGTCGAGGGCTGGTACATGATGGACGAGGCGGAGCTGCTGCGGCAGTTGGGCGCGAAGCTGCCGCCGCGCCCCGACGGTAAAATCATCGCGCCGGCATTTCCGCAGACTGAAGATGCCGCAACCTTCATCCACAAGCTCGAAGCACAGCCGGCGCTGACCGCGCTGGCCCGCAACAAGCTCACCGCCGCGCGCACGCGACTGTCCACGCAGACGAAGGAGGGCCTCGCCGCCGGCCATCGCAATCTGCGCTACGGGTTCCAGCACACGCGCGAATTCAGCCAAACGCACGGCCACGGTGAACTGAATCTCAATGCTGCATTTGCGGAGCGGCGTTACGGTCTGGATGTGCTGCTTGCCGAGGGCAACCAGGTGTGGGTGCGCTTCAACGTCAGCGGCACGCACAGCGGCCCGTTCTGCGGCATCGCGCCTACCGGCGCGCGCATGGGCGTGAACGCGGTGGCGATACTTAACTTTGATGATCAGGGCGCGATCAGCAGTAGTTGGACCTTTGCCGACGAGCTGGGCGTGCTGCTGCAACTGGGGCGGCCGAATTTGTTGCTGGGGTAATTTGCTTACCCCCCCCTCTCCCTGCCCTCTCC
>CAZAOZ010000022.1:0-51789 GCA_964486865.1 uncultured Bordetella sp. | reverse complement strand
AAAACAAATCAAACATGGAAAATTCAGCCTTCCTCTTGACACGGTTGCTCTCCCGCCCTGCGGGAGAGGGGGATTTATGTCACTTTTGAATTAGAAATGGAATTAGCTTACGTCAGGCTTGCGCAAACAGCGCGGCGATTTTTTGTTGATCAGGGGCCGTGACGACGCCCTTCTCGGTGATCAGGGCAGTAACCAGATCGGCCGGCGTGACATCGAATGCCGGATTCCTGATTTTTGCTCCGGCCGGCGCCCATTCCATGCCGCCGAATCCGCGAACCTCCGCGGCACTGCGCTCTTCAATGGGGATTTCGGCGCCGCTGGCGATGGCGAGGTCTATCGTGGACAGCGGACAGGCCACGTAAAACGGTATCTGGTGGCGGCGGGCGAGGACGGCCACCATGTAAGTGCCGATCTTGTTGGCCACGTCGCCATTGGCGGCGACGCGATCCGTGCCCACCACGACCGCGTCGATTTCACCGCGGCTCATCAGATGCCCGGACATGTTGTCGGTGATCAGCGTCACGGGAATGTTCTCCTGCACCAGTTCCCATGCCGTCAGCCGCGCGCCCTGCAGAAAAGGCCGCGTTTCGTCGGCATACACCATCAGCGTTTTTCCGGCAGCCACGGCGGAGCGGATGACCCCGAGCGCGGTGCCGTGGCCCGCAGTGGCCAGCGCACCTGCATTGCAATGGGTCAGCACGCGCGAGTGGTCCGGCAGCAGTGCTGCGCCGTGCGCTCCCATGCGCCGGTTGATGGCGATGTCTTGTTCCTTGATGGCATGCGCTTCCTCGAGCAGACGTTGCGCCACGGCTGCCGCCGGTTGGCCCCGCAATGTGCCGAGCAGCTTGCGCATGCGATCCAGGGCCCAGAACAGGTTGACCGCCGTCGGCCGGCTTGCCGCAAGCACCTCGAAGGCGGATTCCAGGCCGTGGGCAAAATCCGCCGGCGACGCTGCCGCCAGACGCAGGGCTTCGACCGCAATGCCATAGGCTGCCGCGCAGCCGATGGCCGGTGCGCCGCGAATGACCATGCTGCGGATGGCGTCCGCGACGCCGGCGGCGGAATCATAGCCGGGGTACTCGATGCGACCGGGCAGGATGCGCTGATCGATCATCTCAATGCACTGGTTGCGCCAGCGCAGCGTTTCTACTGCCGATGATGTGCGATCCGGCACGTCTAGTCGCCTTCAAACTCGCATTGCGCAAAAACCTTGAGCCCCTTGCCCTCGAGCCGCTTGCGGCCGCCGATGTCCGGCAGGTCGATGACAAAGCAGCATTCCACAATGACGCCGCCCAGATCCTGGACGAGGGCGGCTGCTGCTTCGGCGGTTCCGCCGGTCGCAATCAGATCATCGACCAGCAGGACTTTTTCCCCTTTGGCGATGGCATCGACATGGATCTCGACGCGATCCGTTCCGTACTCGAGATCGTAGTCGCGGCCCATGGTCTTGCCCGGCAGCTTGCCTTTTTTCCGGATCGGCACAAAACCGGTTCCCAGCAGGTACGCGAGCGGGGCGCCGATGATGAAGCCGCGCGACTCGATGCCCGCGACCTTGTCGATTTTCATGCCCGTGTAGCGATGGGCGAACTCGTTGATGGTCATGCGCAACCCGACGGGGTCACTGAGCAGGGTGGTGATATCCCGGAACATGATGCCCTGCTTGGGATAGTGGGGGATGGTTCTGATGCGTGATTTGACGGTCATGCCGGGCCTCTTGCGGTTAACGACTCAATACGCGTCCGGCAACGGCATCAAGCCGTTTGACGACCGCCGGATCGCGCGCTTCAGGAGCAGTGATGAGTGCATGCTCCAGCGCGGTCTGGCAACCGTGCGGACAGAATCCGGCATGCGCAGCCACCAGCGGCGCGGCGATCTTGACCAGGGAACGCGCATTGTCGGCGTTGGCGAGCAGGGTCTTGACGATCATGTCCACCGTGACATCTTCGTGCTGCGGATGCCAGCAGTCGTAATCGGTCACCATGGCGACTGTGGCATAGCAGATCTCTGCTTCGCGGGCGAGCTTGGCTTCGGGCATGTTGGTCATGCCGATCACATCGCAATTCCATGACCGGTAGAGTTCCGATTCGGCGAGACTGGAGAACTGCGGTCCTTCCATGACCAGGTAGGTGCCGCCGCGCACATGGTGGAGGCCGGCTTTCCCGGCGGCGGCCTCGATGGCATCGCCCAGGCGCGGGCAGACGGGATGCGCCATCGACACGTGGGCGACCAGGCCTGATTCAAAAAAACTCTTGGTGCGGGCAAACGTCCGGTCGATGAACTGATCGACGATGACAAACATGCCCGGCGGCAGGTGTTCGCGCAGCGAGCCCACCGCGCTGACCGAGATGATGGCGGTGGCGCCGAGGCGCTTCAGCGCATCGATGTTGGCGCGGAAGTTGATCTCGGACGGGGGTATGCGATGGCCGCGACCGTGACGCGGCAGAAACGCCATGGGCTGGCCGCCGAGTTCTCCCGTCAGGATTTCATCCGAAGGCGCGCCGAACGGCGAATCGACCTTGACCCAGCGGGCGTTGGTCAGGCTGTCGATGTTGTAAACGCCGCTGCCACCGAGGATTGCGAGCATTTTTACCCCTGCAAAAACCGGCTTGCGCCGGAAATAGTTACCAAGCGTGGATCACGGGACAGTGTAGTGTTTCGCAATTGCTGCGATATTTTATCTCTCCCCTTTCAAGACATAGCTATCTACACATCTCCACTGTACGACCCCCTCTCCCCGCAGGCGGGGAGAGGGTTGGGGTGAGGGGCGCCTACTTCCCCTACCCTCACCCTGGCCCTCTCCCGCCCCAAGGCGGGAGAGGGGAGTAGTACCGCCGGAATGACGATTTGTTTCTACAGGGTTCTTGCGAGGCACTGCACTAAATAACCCGGTCGTTTCCGCCATCCACCGGAACCTGCGCGCCCGTGGTCTTGGCAAACAGCGGTCCGCACATTTCCGCCGCGAGTTCCGCCACGTCGCGGCTGGTGACTTCCGTTTTCAGCACATTGTTGGTCTTGTAATCCTGCACGCTCATGCCGTAATGCTTTGCCCGCGCCGCCAGCACCTCATCCGTCCAGATGCCAGTGTCGAACACCGCATTGGGATGCAGGGTGTTGACCCGTATTCCGTCGGCGCCCCATTCCAGCGCCGCCACGCGGGCGAGCTGCGTCAGCGCGGCCTTGGATGCGGAATAGGCGGCGGCGCCGGGCCCCGGTGCAGGTACATTCTTGGAGCCGATGACGACTAGGCGGCCGCCGCGCGGTGCCAGCTTGAGCAGCGGGTGGCATTCGCGCATCAGCACCAGATTGGCGTCGAGGTTGATCTGCATTACCTTGCGCCATTCATCGTCCTGCAGCGCATCGATCCGGCGTCCGCCGGGAAAGATTCCGGCGTTCAGCACCAGCAGGTCGATGCCGCCGAAGGCCCGGACTGCCGTCTCCAGCGCAGCAGTAATCGCGGGCGTGGAGGCAAGGTCACAGCAGATGCCGAGGAAATCACGGCGTCCGGCAAAGGCGGCGGAAATATCAGGATTGATATCGAGTCCGACGACGGCGGCGCCGCGCTTGAGCAGCGCTTCGACGCAGGCTTTGCCGATGCCGGAGGCGGCGCCGGTGACCAGCGCGACTTCTCCGGCAAAAGCCGGCGCCGCGCCGGCTTTTTTCAGCTTGGCCTGTTCCAGATCCCAGTATTCGACGTCGAAAATGTCCTTCTCCGGGAGCGCGCGCCAGCCGCCCAGCGCGGTCGCGCGCAGGATGATGTCGATGGTCTGCGCATACAGGTCGCGCACGATGCCGGCGTCTTTTGCGGTCCGGCCGGCGTAACCCAGGCCGAACTCCGGGTCGATGACGACGCGGGGCGCCGGATCAAGCATGGTCCTGGGTTCTTTGGTCTTGCGGGCATTGCGGCTGAAATACTCGCCGTAGGCCTTGGCGTAAGCGGCAACGTCGCGGCCGATCATCGGCACGCGCTTGGTCCTGAGCACATGGTCAGGCGTTGCCGGGCCCTGCTGGGAAATCACGCCGATATCCTTGCGGCGCGCATAGGACAACGCCTTGGGCGTGCTGTCTGTCATCAGCAGCATCGGCAATCCCGCGCAGTCCGAGATCGCGCGCCGCAGGCGGCAGATCTCCAGACGCCGGGGCTGGTTGTCGTGCGCGGCCTGCGGCGCCGGCAGTTCCCATGCGGCGTGCTGCGCGAGATGGGCTTCCGCGCGCCCGACCAGCTCGATCATGCGTTCATAGGATTCCTGCGCGGTGGCGCCGAACGAGAATATGCCGTGATTCATCAGCACCATGCCGACGGTGCCGGCATGCGCTTCCGCCGCGAATTTTTGCGCGCACAGCCGCGCGAGGTCGAAGCCGGGCATCACGTAGGGGATGATGACCGTGTCCTTGCCGTAGATGTCGCGGATGCGCTGCTCCCCGTCGGGCGTGTTGGTGATGGCCAGCACTGCATCGGCATGGGTGTGATCGACGAACTTGTAGGGCAGGATGGCGTGCAGGATGGTCTCGACCGAGGGCGCGGGCGCACCGGCCCGCGTCATGCTGGTGGACAGCTCGTTCATCATCTGCGGGTCCGACAGCACTTCAAGTTTCGCCAGCTTCAGCACATGCGCCATGCGCACCGGCGAGAAACCCGCCTCTGCAATCGTCTCAAGATCCCAGCCGCTGCCTTTGACGTAGAGCAACTCCTCGGTTTCACCGACGATATTCGTGCCGGGCACTTTAACGGACGTATTGCCGCCGCCGTGCAGGACGAGCGTGTGGTCGCGACCGAGCAGTCGCGAGGTGTAAACCCGCAGGCCGATTCCGGAATCCAGTTTGGCGGCCTCCTTTGCGTCCCAGAACGATTGCATGACAGCACTCGGGAAAAATTGAATGACCGCGGCGGCGGGCTGGCAGCCCTCATGATAGCAATGAAAGACGCATAGGCGGGCAGCCAACCGGCGCGGGGTTGGCCACATAACGGGCGTGTGCTGAGCGTGGCGCCGCTCGCGCATTACGCCGGTGATTTCAAATCCTGCGGGGCTGACGCGTCAGATTCCGTGAACGGGTACCCCAGCGTAGCTTTGCCATTGATCTTGATCGAACTCAGTAACGCGTAATGCCGGCGATGAGGGTGTTGCCGGGCAAAGGATTGATCATTGGTCGGCGCACAGCGTGACCCTGCAGTGCGGTGAGCCGCGTGTCGCCGACGAAGTCATTGTCGCCTGGCCCTATATGCTGGGCCGGAAGATTTGGAACGGATCATGTCTGTCATCGACAAATTGCCTCACCGTTTGACCGTACCAAGAGATCTGCGCATGTACAAATGAATTTTCGAGCGTGCGTGGCTTTCATGGTAAAATTTTGCCGCCGAGAGACGGCTGAAACATCAAGAAAATCATAATGTTATATCAAAGGATCGCGTGTGACTGGCTAACCAGCCATATGCCGCCTGCCGCGTCTGTCGCCCATGTTGACTAGAAGCCATCTCAAAAATCCCCTCTCCCCAACCCTCTCCCCGCAGATGCGGGGAGAGGGAGTGTTTTTGAGATGGCTTCTACCCAAGATCGTCCAAGTCTGGGGTACCGCATGAGCGTTAAACGGCTATTGGTCACCGGGCTCGATGGTTTTGTCGGGAGTACGGTCACCCAAGTGCTGCGTGGAGAGACTTGGCGCGAACGCTTCGAACTGGTCGTGCCGTCAGCGCCGCTGGAATTGCGTGATCGCGCTACGCTGGCGGCGGCCATCGACGACACACGGCCGGATTGCGTGCTGCATTTGGCCGGGCAAAGTTTTGTGCCCATTTCAGTCAAGGATCCTCTGGCCACGTATGAAGTCAATTTTCTCGGCACGCTGAATTTGCTCGAAGCGCTGAAGGATCGCGGTTTCGGTGGCCGTTTCCTGTACGTGAGTTCCGGTGATGTCTATGGCTGGGTGCCGCTGTCGGCGCTGCCGGTCACAGAAGATTATCCGTTGCGACCGCGCAATCCCTATGCGGTGAGCAAGGCGGCGGCTGAGCTGCTGTGTACACAATGGACGCTGGCCCACGATTTCAACATTGTGGTGGCGCGCCCCTTCAACCATGTCGGACCGGGGCAGGCCGAGTGGTTTGTCGTCTCCGATTTCGCCAAGCAAATTGTCGAGGTCAAGCTGGGCCGCCGTGAGCCGGAAATCCGTGTCGGCTCGATCGACGTCACCCGCGATTTCACCGACGTGCGCGATGTTGTCCGGGCATATCTGTTGTTGCTGGAGGGCGGCGCGAGTGGCGAGACTTACAACGTGTGCTCCGGTCGGGAAGAATCGATCCGGACCATGCTCAACCACCTGCTTGAACTGTCCGGTGTGGACTGCCGTATCATCATGGACGCCACGCGCCAACGACCCAAGGAACAGACCCGGGTGTGCGGATCCTTTACCAAATTGAATCAGAAAGTTGGCTGGGAGCCGACGGTGGCCATGACGCAGTCATTGCAGGATGTTCTGAACTATTGGGAAAGCAGGCTCAAACATGGCTAAGGCAGCGCTGGTAACAGGCATTACGGGGCAGGATGGCGCATATCTCGCACAATGGTTGCTGGGCAAGGGGTATGAGGTCTATGGACTGATTGCCCGTCGGGGCAGCGATACGCTCTGGCGTTTGCGCGAGCTGGGCATAGAAAGCGACGTCAGATTACTGAACGGCGACATGATTGACGTGTCGTCGCTGGTTCGCGCGCTGGAAACATCGCGCGCGGAAGAAGTCTATAACCTCGCGGCGCAGAGCTTTGTCGCCACATCGTGGGAACAGCCGTTGCTGACGGCGCAGGTCACCGGGCTGTCGGTGGCCAACATGCTGGAGGCGGTGCGGATGGTGAATGACCGCATCCGTTTTTATCAGGCTTCCACCAGCGAAATGTTCGGACTCATTCAAGCGGAACACCAGGACGAAAAGACGCCTTTTTATCCGCGCAGTCCTTACGGCGTTGCGAAATTGTATGGCCACTGGATGACCATCAACTACCGCGAAAGCTTCAACATGCATGCCTCGAGCGGCATTCTTTTTAACCACGAATCGCCGTTGCGCGGGCTTGAATTTGTGACCCGCAAGGTTACTGATGCGGTTGCCCGGATCAAGCAGGGGAAACAAAAGGAACTGCGGCTGGGCAATATCGATTCCAGGCGCGACTGGGGGTTTGCCGGCGACTACGTGCAGGCGATGTGGCTGATGCTGCAACAGGCGAAGCCCGACGATTACGTCATTGCCACCGGGCGCACCACCACCGTACGCGACATGTGCAAGATCGCGTTTGCGCATGTGGGCCTTGATTATGAAAAGCATGTCGTGATCGACCCGAAGTTTTTCCGGCCGGCCGAGGTGGACGTGCTGCTGGGCAATCCTGCAAAAGCGAAGATGGCAATGGGCTGGGAGCCTAAAACTTCGTTGGAGGTCCTGATTGCAATGATGGTCGATGCCGACATGCGGAGAGTGGCGCGTGAGCACTAAGCTGGTTCCCGTTTTGCTGTCCGGTGGTGCCGGGACGCGCCTGTGGCCGGTTTCCCGCGAGGCCCATCCCAAACCCTTCATGCAGATGGCGGATGGCCAGAGTCTGCTGCAGAAGACCTTTATCCGGGCAGCGCGGCTCAGCGGCGTGGACACGGTACTGACCGTGACCAACCGCGAGTATTTTTTCAAGACCCGCGATGATTACGAGGTGTTGGGTAAAGATGCCGCGGTCAACAAACCGTTTTTGCTCGAGCCGCTGGGCCGGAATACAGCGCCGGCGGTTGCACTGAGTGCATTATGGGTCGCCGACCAATGGGGCCCGGATACCGTGATGCTGGTATTGGCCGCGGATCACCTGATTGAAGGCGACGAGGCATTCGGCAAGGCGGTGGCCATAGCCCGTGCTTTGGCTGATGCCGGGAAACTGGTGACCTTTGGCGTCAAGCCGACCGCACCCGAGACGGGATATGGCTATATTGAGCGGGGCGCTGCGCTGCCGACCGCGGGTGGCTACAGCGTGGCGCGCTTTGTCGAAAAACCCCCGCTGGAAACCGCCCAGCAATATGTTGCGTCCGGTCGGCATTTCTGGAACTCCGGCATTTTCTGTTTCTCGGCTGCGACAATACTGGCCGAACTGCAGCGGCACAGTCCGCGCATCTTCGAGGGCGCACAGGAATGCTGGGCGAAGACCCGGTCGCGCAAGCACGTTGAAGGTGCCTCGCTCGAAATCGACCATGATTCCTTTGCCCATCTGCCGGATCTTTCCATCGACTATGCGGTCATGGAAAAATCGGATCGTGTGAGCATGGTACCTGCGGAGTTTTCCTGGAGCGACATTGGCTCCTGGAGTGCCGTCAGTGGACTGGTGCGCCCCGACGAAGCCGGCAACCGCGTGGTGGGCGAGGCGGTGCTCGTTGATGCCGAGAACACGTTCATCCGCGCTGAAGGCCGCATGGTGGCAGCGGTGGGCACGCGCAACCTGAT
Organism: uncultured Bordetella sp.; assembly: GCA_964486865.1. GTDB lineage: Bacteria > Pseudomonadota > Gammaproteobacteria > Burkholderiales > SG8-41. The sequence goes on along the minus strand of CAZAOZ010000022.1, from coordinate 43,340 downwards.
CATCATCGATACACCCGATGCCCTCCTGGTGGCGGACCGTGATCGCACACAGGACGTCAAGAAGGTCGTCGAGCAGCTCAAATTCAAGGAGCACGAGTCCTACAAGGTGCACCGCACGGTGACGCGCCCCTGGGGCACCTACACGGTTCTGGAAGAGGGCGACCGGTTCAAGATCAAACGCATCGTCGTAAAACCGGGCGGTATCCTGTCGCTGCAGATGCACCACCACCGCAGCGAGCACTGGGTGGTCGTCAGCGGAATGGCGAAAGTGGTGCGCGATGACGAAGCCTATTTTGTCAATGTCAACGAATCGACATTCATTCCCGCCGGGCGCAAGCATCGGGTGGAAAACCCGGGCATGCTGGAACTGGTGATGATCGAGGTGCAAAGCGGTGACTATCTGGGCGAGGACGACATCGTGCGGTTTGAGGATCGGTACGGCCGCGCCAGTGACGGCTCGTAAAGCGCCGCCTTGTCAGCGGCGGCATGCTGAGTGCTGCGGGACTGTTTTTGTCGCGGTTATCTCCAATGCCGTAGGCCAGACCCTGAATCAACGATACAGCCCAGAAAACACTCTTCGGTCATAGTGGCTTGCAAAATGCAGGCGGGTATTCGGTGAAGTCATGATTGATGAAAGGCCCAATAGGCGCATGGCGAACCAGCGGCCTTCAGGGTTGTCCAGCGCTGTTGCGAGCCTGTTGGGGCTTGCAATCCCGCTCGTGGTTTTCCTGCTCACGACCCCTTACCTTGTCGCTCGCCTGGGAACTGCGCAATACGGAATCCTGATGTTGGTGATGTCGCTCACCGCCATCCTCGGCAGCCTCGACTTCGGGCTTGCGGCGGGAGGTGTGCGCGAAATCGGCGGGGCGCTCGCCCGTGGCGAGAACGAGAGGCTGGTCCGGCTGCTCCGGGAATATTTGTCCCTCTTTGCGCTGGTTGGGCTGGTGGTATTCGGTGCACTCGTCCTGTTTGCCTCGCAAGTCAGTACGCTGCTGGCGATGGATGAAGTGCTCAGTAAAGAGGAGGCCACACGGGTTGTGTTTCTGATGGCGGTCTCCTTGCTGTTTTATTTGCTGACCGCGTGGGCTTCGCTATTGCCGCGGACGATGGAACGGTACCCGGCTATTGCCCTGATCCAGGTGGTCTCCAATATTGCTGCATGGGGGGGCGCTGTGGCGCTTCTTGCGCTGAATCCGGGACACGGACTCTTGCTGGTTGTCGCGTGGACTACGTTTTTGAGCGGATTCGTCTGTTTCGCCTTTCTCATATTTAGCCGGTTGCTGCTGCCGGGTTTTAGTTGTTGTCCCGCGGCCACTTTCAGGGAAACGCCGGGAACTTTCGGATACAGTTTATATGCCTCTGTCGGGCAGCTCACTGCCGCCTTCACTTATCATGCAGACAAGGTGCTGATCGCCTACTTTTTGGGGCCGGAGCCGGTGGCTTATTATGCGGTGGCTACTACCGTGGCCAGCAAGCTGCTGAGTGTCGGTGCGGCCATGGCAAACTTTGCATTTCCCCGGGCGGTTGCATTGTCTGCCGGGGCAGACCATTCGGCATTGAAGAGTTTTTACGCTCGCGTGTCGCGCTATCAACTGCTCGTGCTGGCACCTTTGCTGGCGCCAGCGGTCATCCTCGCGGAGCCGTTGCTCACCCTTTGGCTGGGTCCGGCGTTCGCCTCGCAGGCGACCCCGCTTCTGCAAATTTTATGCTTTGGATACTTCCTTGCGGTATTGTCCGTTGTGCCGTCTCAGGTCTTCAATGGATTGGGAAATGCAAGGATAGGAGCCTTTTTTGCCACTGCCGCGACAGTAATAAATATCGGGGGGTGTATTATCCTGCTCCCGATATTCGGCGTCGTTGGAGCGGCAGTGGCTTCACTGTTGGGGATGGCTCAGGCAATCGTTTATGCCGGCGCGCTGGAAGCCCACCTCGGCCTCGGCTGGTTCACGGCGAGGCGCAGTTTTTACTTGGCGGTATCTGGCATTGTTACCGGGCAGTTTCTTGCACTTTATGCGGCACGGCTCCTGGTTGAAGGATGGGCTTCACTCTTGCTGGTCGGTGCTGGTGGTTACGCGCTTTTTTACCTGGCTTGGCGCGTTTTTGGCTTGCTGAGCCCGGAGGATAAAAGAGTTTTGGGCGAGCTTTCAGGATTATGGCAGAGAAAATTCTTGAACTAGGGTGCGGCTCCGACAAGACGCCTGGCGCGATCGGGGTTGATATCAATCCTCAATCGGCGGCTGACGTCATCCACGACCTGGATCAGTTTCCCTATCCGTTTGCGGACAGCGAGTTCGACCGCATCATCTGCCGGGAGGTGCTGGAGCACGTGAACAACTTCGTTCGCACCCTGGAAGAAATCTGGAGACTCGGCAAGCCTGGCGCGCGCGTCGAAATTTCCGGTCCGTTCATGAGCAGCGTCAATTATTTTTCCGACCCCACGCACAAACGTGCTTTCACTTCCAGAAGCTTCGATTACTTCATTGAGGGCACGAGATCGTTCAACTATCGCTACAGTCACGCCAGATTCATGCTGTTGTCCGTCGAATACGACAAATTCGAACTGCAGCATAGACGCGGGCTCGGCCGCTGGCTGCTCAATTGGGCGAATCGCAACAAAGAACAATACGAGAACAGATACGCATTCATCTATCCCGTTTATACCATTTACTTTGAACTCGCCATCGTGAAATAGGGCTGTCCGCCGACAGCTTTCCGGGCCATGGGCTGTTAACGGTTGTGCCATGCGGTCGACAGCGGGGAATTCTGCCTGCCGGGAGCGCCGCTGCGCCCATGAGTCTTCAGGCGTTGCCGGGTCCGCGCAACATCTGCTCTATTGTCTTGGCGGATGCCTTATGGCCATAGGCTTGGAAAAGGTGGTATCTGGGCCCGCAAAACAGTTCATTAATATCCCTCGGAATATCCTCAAAATAGTGAAGCAGGTCGTTCCTGATAAAAAAGGCATTCGCGCCGCTGAAATTGCAGCATATCAACGTGTAGCCATGGCCGACGAACAAGTCATTGAAAGAAGTGAGTGATGCACCAAAATAGTCGTCCCTGTTCCAATGGTGCGTTTTGTCGTATTCGATTTTCCATCTTATCGGTGGCGGGAATTTTGCGTTGTATTCGACAATAAAAAGTTTTGGCTTGATTTCGTTTTGAAGTATTTTTTCCGCGACGTATATATCATTCCCGTCCAAATCAAGGCTTATGACGTCGAGCTCCCTGGATTCAACCAGATCCAACCCTTCCCGCAGGTAAATTACAATGTTGTCTTTATCTATCCATCGTTTAAGAAAAGAAAATCGGGGTTGTGCCGAATCATGATTAAAAAAAAGATCCTCGCCCCCAACCCAGAATCCCCGATAACCGCTCGCAAGCAGTATCAGCGTGTTGTTTTCCGAGCCATTGCCGACGCCGAGTTCTGCAAAAGTGCCCGTTTTTAGTCCAATTCTTCTCAGAATTTCGAGGGTTATTCCATCTTCATCGAATTGGGAAAAATATTTATCCCCCGCCTTGTTGAGAGGATTCGATGCGCCATCTTTCAGGCGCTGCCAAAGGGAGAGCAGTTGAATATCGTGCGACAGCCTGTTTGATATGGTTACACTCCCGAACAGAGCTGTTCCAATCCTGTTTAAGATATTATTTATGGCGCGCTTCACTGTCAGACCCCTGTTTAAGTTGACCCCGGATGAGATGCCCCGCTTGTTGCAACAACTTTTCCCGATCTATAAATGGATTCCAGGCGGGTTAAAAGTGCAGAGTTGTCCACGGAGGCGGTCGTCGCTTGCGGCGAGCCGTCCCGCGCGGTGGGCAACCCGGGCGCACCAGGGGCTTTATCTTACGCGGCCCGCTTCAACTGCGGCAATGCGGCCGGGTATTTTTCATCGGGCGTGAGCCGCTCCAGGCTGGAATGACCACGGTCAGCGTCATGCCAGCAGCCAGTTGCTCGATCCTGGCATACAGCTCAAGCTCCGGGGCGATCTTCGCGCAAAGGCCGCGGGCTTTGAATGCCGGGCCGTGGCCGCGGCGGGCAAGACATGCCGCTTTCTTGACCACCAAAAACTCCCCGTCACCAGACCGGCTTTGGCCCAGTATCATGCGTGGAGTTTCCATTTCCACCCAGCTGTCTCAATGCGCAACGAAAGGATGGGAAAAATCAAACTCGCATTAAATGTGACATCGTTGCTTTCGCCGGCAACCGGCATTGCATCTTATACGCGGCATCTGTCGGAAATCTTCATCCGCACCGAAGGTATGGAGGTGTATTTTTTTTACGGGAAGATGTGGTCAAGAAAACTGCGGGTCACCCCGTCGTTGGCCGTAGCGCTTCTTAAAAATCCGGTAAAAGCGTTGCTGCCCCATCCCTATGAACTCACCCGCTTCATCATGCAGCAGGTTTTCAGGGCTGGGACCGCATGCTACAAGCCCGACATTTATCACGAGCCAAATTATCTCGCCTACCGATTCGCAGGGCCGACGGTAATTACCGTGCACGACTTGTCTCATATTCACTATGCGCGCACGCACCCTGCGGATCGCGTGCGGATCATGAACAAGCTTCTTCCCGAGGCGGTCCACCGCGCGTCCGAGATCATTGTTGATTCGCACTATGTGGGGCGAGAGGTAATCGAGCATTTTGACGTATCGCCACACAAAGTGCATGCAATCCATCTGGGTGTTTCAGGGGACTACAGACCCCGCCCAAGCGGTGAGATAGCGCAACAATTGGCACAATATGGCCTTGTTCCCCAGTCATACATACTGGCCGTCGGTACGCTCGAGCCGCGAAAAAACCTGATCCAGGCGATCGATGCCTATGCCGGATTGCCGGAGGAGATCAGGAGGACAATCCCGCTTGTTATCGCGGGCATGAAAGGCTGGCTGAGCGAGCAACTCGAGGCGCGCATCCGTCACCACGAAAATCGCGGAGAGGTACGTTGGCTTGGTTACGTCCCGGCGGGAGACCTGCCGTTGCTGTATTCCGGTGCGTGCATGTTGGTCTATCCATCCCTGTATGAGGGATTCGGGCTGCCCGTGCTGGAAGCCATGGCAAGCGGCATCCCGGTTATTACCACCGACCGCGCATCGTTGCCGGAGGTGGCGGGTGATGTCGGATTTATGGTGGATCCGCAGGACGTCGAGGGTTTGCGAGCGCAGATGAGGCGCTTGATCGAGGATAGGGACGAGGCTGCGCGTCGCGGGGTGCTCGGCGTAGAGCGGGCGCGTCAGTTTACCTGGCAGGCTTGCGCGGAAAAAACGTTGGCGATCTATAAAAAAGCAATGGGAGAGAAGGCATAGAAAGCAGGGGTGGACCCCCATTCTCGTTGCCCATTTCTCATTACCCTGAAATGAAAGCACTCCATTTTGGCCGTTTCTATGGCGAGAATTTCGGCGGCCTGGAGCGGCATGTTGCGTTGCTGCTCAAAGGGCTGAGCCGATCGGCCCATGTGGATAATCTCGTGGCTAACGAAGGGTTGTCTTCGGAGGTCTTGCTCGTGGATGGGTACCGTGTCTTCAAGGTGCCGTCGCTCGGACTTTTTGCGGGGATGGCGCTGTGTCCGACCATGCCTTACTGGGCGCGCAAGCTCCATTACCGGGAACATTACGATATCGTCCACCTTCATTTTCCTGACCCGATGTCTCACCTGGCGGCGATGGCGCTGCCCAAAGATGTCCGGCTGGTAATTTCCTGGCACAGCGATATCGTGCGCCAGCAGAATCTGTTGAAGCTCTACCGCCCGCTGCTGGACCGCATCATTGCCCGGGCGGATGCCATCATCGCGGCCACTCCCCGGCATTTTTCATCTTCGACCCAATTGGGACGTGCCGATCCCGCCCGATTGCATGTCGTGCCTTATGGCATCGACTTCGCGCCGTTCGAGGAACCTTCTACAAGGGTGGCCGGCGATAAACTGCGGGCGCGCTACCCCGGCAGAAAAATCATTTTTGCGGTCGGGCGCCATGTGTACTACAAGGGTTTCGAATACCTGATCCGCGCCATGATGACAATTCGCCAGGATGCGCTGTTGATACTCGGCGGCGTCGGTCCCCTGAGCGCCAGCCTCAGGGCACTGGCCGCAGCCGAGGGCGTCGAAAACCGGGTCGTGTTTGCCGGCCGGATTCCGGATGAAGGGCTACCCGCGTACTATCATGCGGCGGATGTGTTTTGCCTTCCGTCCGTCGAGCCCAGTGAGGCGTTCGGGCTGGTGCAGGTCGAGGCCATGGCATGCGGCAAACCGGTCGTATGCTGCGAGCTGGGTAACGGCGTGAGCTACGTCAACCAGCACGAAGTCACCGGCCTGGTCGTGCCGCCGCGCGACCCGGAAGCCCTTGCCGGAGCACTCAATAGGCTGCTCGATGACGGCATGTTACGGCAAAAGATGGGAGAAGCAGGCCATGCCCGGGCGGAAAATGAATTCACGCTCGAGCGCATGTGGCGGGATACGCTCGCCATATACCAGAAGGTTGCGGGGAGTCGGATTACCCGTAATGGTGACAGGTAGCGGATGTGTCCGATAAAGACTTCATGAAACTTGTCTGAGGGCGGCAGATTGTTATATTTATCGTCAATTCCAATTCAACTTTTCCTGCTGCTGCTGGTGACTGTTGTCGGCAGGCGGGTGGCTGACCTTCTCCCGAGCCCCTTGAAAGGCTCTGCCGGGTTTTATATTGCCCCGCTACTGGGTTTGGCGGCCCTCGTGCCGATCGTCACGGTATACGGCTGGCTGTCCCCTTTTAAAACCGGCATTTCCGTAACCCTTGCTGCCGGGTTGCTTCTTCTCGGTATTGCGCTTGAGAAACAGCGCGCGGATCTTTTCCGTGACTGGCTGACTGTTTCCGCATTTGTGATGGTCGCAACAATACCCATACTTGCGCCGGCCATCCGGTTTGATTCGTTCAACCCGTTCAACGATACCTTCACCTATCTCGTGCATGGCCAGTGGCTGCAACAGCATGCATTTTCAGAAGCCGCCAGAGCCTCAGGATTTTTCCCTGCGGAAACACAAGTCTTTCTTTACCAGAAGGAGGGCCACCGGATGGGCGGCTCATTCTTCCTCGGATTTGTCCAGTCGCTCTTCCATCTTGAATGGTCCTACCATGCCTTCCTGCCGACAGCAGGCTTGGCATTCGCCTTGGGCAGTCTTGCGATAGGAGGTGTTATTCAGCAAGTGGTCCCTGTTTCGAGGATCCTTGGCCTTGCATTGAGCACTTTGCCGGCTTTTACGATGAACGGTTTTGTCTATGGCGCACAAGGCGGGTTTTTTCCGCAGACTTTCGGCCTGGCTTTTGCCGCCGGCCTTGCCTGCCTTGTTCCAAGTTTGGTTGCTTTTACCTTGAGTTCACGGCCGGCCTGGGCAAAACAGTTTTTTTATCTTCTGCCGCTGGCGATCTGCGGCGCCGCTTTTCTGATCACTTATAACGACATGTTCCCGGTGATGGGGGCAGGAATCGGCTTGTTTTTGCTGGTGATCTGCTCGCTGTATTGGAACGAAAAGAACAGGATCCTGGGATCTGTCCTGATGGTGGCAGTGCAAGTCGCCGCCGTGGTCAATATCGAGGGTGTTCGGATACTCAGGAATTTTGTTAACACCATCCTGGGCACCGCGGCAGGCGAGATGCATTTTGGTTGGCCGGTGCTCTGGTCGCCAATCCAATTTGTTGCGCATTCTTTTGGCATGAAATTGCCATTTGCCGCCCATGTTTTTGGAGTGGACAGATTGATCAGCAGCTGGGTGTTTCCGGTTTTGCTGCTCGGGGTTGTGATAATCCTGTTGAATATCATTCGTAAAACCCCCAAGGACCCCACTGTTCTTTTTTTACTTTGCATCAACCTGGTTCTCTGGCTGGTTTTTGCGAAATTCAGGTACGCAACCCCGGGTTTGGAGGGGGAGATTGGCTACACATTCCTGCAGTTCAAAATTGCCAAATGGGCGTCGCCTTTTAACCTTGGGCTGCTGGCCATTGCAATTGCGTGGCTGTTGGTGAATGCAAAGAAATACGAGCGTGTCTGTCTATACACCTTTGTTGCTGCGTTCGTGGCGGGGATGGCTGTTCAATACCGGCCGCTTGCCCAAGCGTTTACTCGGCACTTTCAGGATGAAACGACGCAAAAACACTCGCCGTTTAATGTGTATCTGGAACTGCGCTCCAGGGTCGCCAATATCCCGAAAGATGAGGTGATTTATCTGGAGATTCCTGCTGAGCACAACAAAGTAACGGAAATGGTTTCCTACGTGCTGTCAGACCGTAAATTGGCGGGGAAATATGAAGACGGCTATTTTATCCGGAGCATCCCGGAGCATGAGAGAGATATGCCCGCAGAAACGGCCAACTGGATCATCCAGCTGAAACGTGTGCCGGAGGCTGATGAAAATCCTCGTGACAGGGTCGGCCCGTTTTTTATTCGGCGTGCGCCCGCAAGCTCCTTCGTCAAATAGACTTTTCTAAAGCAGGGCGTTGCGCGATCACTTGCGTGCCGTAGCGCACATGCGAGAATGCGCCATTGGCGAAGCCTGGAAAATCAAGGGGGCAATATGCTTTTGAGCTTTGTTTTTTCGTTCAGGAACGAAGAAGAAAACATTCCTGAGCTCGTGCGCAGGGTGAGCGAGGTTGCCGCATCCATCGATGACCTGAAGCATGAAATGATTTTTGTGAATGACGACTCAACAGACAAATCTGTTGCGCTGTTAACGGCACTTCAGGACAGGCATCCCATCACCATCATCAACATGTCCAGAAGGTTCGGCGTAACGCCATGCGTGCTGGCGGGTTTTGCCCATGCCAGGGGAGATGCGGTCGTCTACATGGATGCCGATCTTCAGGATCCGCCTGAAATTGTTCCCGAGATGGTCAGGAAATTCAGGGACGGCGCCGAGGTGGTGCATACCACCAGAACGCACCGCGATGGTGAAGGTCCCGTAAAAATGTGGGCAACGCGAAAAGCCTATCAGCTTATTAATTATTTTTCGGACATTCGTTTGCCCGAGAACACTGGCGACTTCAAATTGCTCTCCGCAAAGGTTGTCCGGGAGATACTGAATCTCAAAGAATATGATCCTTACATGCGCGGACTTTCGGTCTGGGTCGGGTACCGGCAGGATTTTGTGTTTTACCGGAGAGAGCCCAGATTTGGAGGGGTGACAAAATTTCCGCTTCTGAGCAAAGGCCCCATCAGAGAGTTTATCCGTGGCTTGACTGCGTATTCAGCCGCGCCCCTTTATATTTCGTTTTTTCTGGGCGCAATAACAAGTCTCTTTGCTGTTGGACTCATACTGTATGCAATTATTACCAAGTTGCTTGGAATAGCGGCTCCCGGGGCTTCCAGTGTCCTTATTGCGGTTGCTTCCTTCAGCGGTATTGTGCTGATGACAAACGGTGTAATCGGACTTTATGTCGCGCGAATCTATTACGAAGTGAAAGGCCGCCCAAGGTACATCATCAGCAGCATCCTGGAGCCCAAAAATAAGCAGCATTGAGAACAGTTGGAATGAAATCCCGCGCCGCTAAGCTCGCTTTTGCAGGGATCTGGCTGGCGCTTTTCTTTGCGCTGGTGTTCGATGCAAGCCTCCGGCAGGAAATGCTGTCATATTGTCTTAGGCATCCTGTGCTTGCGCCGTTCATCCTTATATTGGCGCAACTGCTCCTGGCCTCATTTGCCTTGCCGTGCTCGCCCCTCACGATACTTGCCGGTGTCCTGTGGGGGCTGGAGATCGGGATTCTGTATTCGACAAGCGCAACGATGCTCTCTTCTTTGTGGACGTTCTTTCTCGGCCGTTTCGTGCTCAGAAAACGGTTTGAGAAAACTATGCAATTGAGCTGGTGGCCGAAGATTTTTGGTTTGGTATCGCGGCACAAATGGAAGGCATCCATGATCGCTCATGCCAACCCCGTTTTCCCGGGATCATCACTGGGATATGTCTTCGGGATGTCGGATGTGCCGGTTTGGTCCTACCTGTTCGGCGCATTACTGGGAACATTGCCTCTGCAACTGATGATGGTGGGGATGGGTGATTTGACAGGAAGAATCCTGTCTGACAGCGCCAATCTGTGGGGCGCGTTGCTTGTTCTCATTGTCATCGCGGTTTTAATCGGATACAAAATAATCGCCCCGCGCATGTTAAGACGATTCGATAGTTGATGATCAGTCTGATATGACAATCTCCCGGTTGTTGCTTTGAGGTCTTCCGGCGAAATTACGACATCGCTTTTGATGAATAGCGCACAGGCATTCTTGCGCCTCGAGGGCCTGTGTCCGGACAAACCATCCTCCGGGCAGCAAATTGCGAACGACCCTTTCACAAAACGGGAACGGTGACGATAGCGCGAGCCTGCTTAATACGATAAAATCCCTTATAACAGAACAAGTTATCTCCGATATTGATTAAGCCGGATCCGGCAATTTCCGGCGTAATGCCCGACGCTTCGCCATACACCGGGCGGCCGGACTTACGGGGTCAGGAGCAGAAAATCCGAAATGAATAGCCTTTGGAACACCGTGGAAGCCGGTAACTGCGCGACCGACCTTGCCCAACGCGTCTATACGTCCCGGTTGCTGGGGCGCGACCACACGCTGGTGCTTCACGGCGGCGGCAATACATCGGTCAAAATCGTGGGAAAGAATGCCTTTGGCGAAAACGAAGAGCTTCTCTACGTCAAAGGCAGCGGCTGGGATCTGGAGACTATCCGGGAGGAGGGTTTTTCTCCCGTGCGCATGGAACATGTTTCCAGGCTTGCCCAACTGGAGACCCTGCCGGATCCACAGATGATGAACGAGCTGTCCACACAGCTCACGCGTGCAGGCGCCCCGGCGCCATCCGTGGAAACCATACTTCATGCCATCCTTCCCTGGAAATATGTCGATCACACCCATGCCGATGCGATACTCGCGGTAACAAACACGTCGGACGGGGAAGCGCGCACCAGGGAAATCTACGGCAACGACGTGGTCATCATTCCTTACGTGATGCCGGGCTTCGATCTGGCGCGGCTGTGCGCGAAAAAGTTTGCGGCGGAAGCGCATGCCGGCACCATCGGCATGGTGCTCCTGAACCATGGCATTTTCTCATTTGGCAACACGGCGCAGGAATCCTACGAGCGCATGATCGCGCTGGTGGGCCGCGCGGAAGCTTACTTGGCAAAGGGCAGCGCCTGGAATCTCCCGGAGCCCAAGGTGGACGGGGTCGGCCGTGCGATACGGGGCGAACTCGCAACCCTGCGGCGCGGGATTTCCGCGTGTGCGGGGTTTCCCATGGTGCTGGCCACCCATGCCCTGCCCAAGTTTCTGGATTTTGCGCGTCGCGGCGACGCTGCGCGCATTGCGCAACAGGGACCGGCCACGCCCGATCATGTGCTGCGCACGAAACGCGTGCCGATGCTGGGCCGGGACGTGAAGGCGTTCGCGGACGCCTACCGGAAATACTTTGACCGCAATGCCCCGCTGGCGAAAGAGTCCAAAACCATGCTCGATGCCGCGCCGCGCGTTGTCCTCGATCCGGAGTTCGGAATGTGTTGTGCCGGGCGCACCGCGAAGGACGCGAAGATTGTGCACGACCTCTATTCCCATACCATCGACGTCATCCTGCGGGCCACCGCTCTGGGCGGCTACCGGGCGCTGCCGGAGAAGGATATTTTCGACGTCGAGTACTGGGACCTCGAGCAGGCCAAGCTGAAAAAAGCGGGAGTGCCGCCGATATTCACCGGCGAGATTGCGTTGGTGACGGGTGCCGCGTCGGGAATAGGCAAGGCCTGCGCGGAAGCGCTCCTCAAACGAGGCGCGGCGGTGGTCGGGCTGGACATCAGCCCTGATATCGTCGCTCTTTTTCCCGGCCGGCCGGACTTCCTGGGCTTGCGGTGCGATGTCACCCTGGACCAAGCGGTCACGGATGCGCTGGAAACCGGCGTGCGGGCCTTTGGCGGGCTCGACATGCTGGTGCTCAATGCCGGGATCTTCCCCGGCGGCAAGCGTATCGATGCCCTGCCGACTGATGAGTGGCGCCGCGTGATGCACATCAATCTCGACGCCAATTTTGCGCTCATGCGCGAATGCCATCCGTTGCTCAAGCTGGCGCCGAAGGGCGGACGCGTGGTCGTCATCGGCTCCAAGAACGTGCCGGCGCCCGGCCCGGGTGCGGCAGCTTATTCGACCTCGAAAGCGGCACTCAACCAGTTGGCGCGGGTCGCGGCGCTCGAATGGGGAGGGGACGGCATCCGGATCAATTCGCTCCATCCCAATGCGGTTTTCGATACCGGGCTCTGGACTGACGAAGTGCTGGCCGCGCGGGCCAGGCATTACGGGCTGACCGTCGACGAGTACAAGAAAAACAATGTTCTGCGCACGGAAGTGACCAGCCGCGATGTAGCCGAATTGGCTGCCGAGATGTGCGGCCCACTGTTCGCCAAGACGACGGCTGCGCAAGTGCCAGTGGATGGGGGCAACGATCGTGTTATTTGAGCCACTAAACGCGTTATGCCCAGTTACCGGTCCGATGGTGGTGACAAGACCGTCAATTTCGCTATTGCTGCCCACGCGCGGTCGCCCCGCGTTGGTGGAGCGCCTCTTCAGAAGTATTGCCGAGACCACTGCGCATCCCGAGCGGGTTGAGGTCATTCTTTATATCGACGAGGATGATACCGGCAGCTACCATCTCGACAGCAAAGATATGCGTGTCGTCCGGATTATCGGTCCGGCAAAGTCCATGGGGGCATACAACAGTGCCTGCCTGGAGCGGGCGCGGGGTGACATCCTCATACTTGCCAACGACGACATGGTGATCCGGACGCCGGGCTGGGACAACACGATCGCGGAGGTAGATGCAAACTTTGCCGACGGGATCTATCTGGCCTATGGCAACGATCTATTCAAAAAGCGTGGTTTGTGTACTTTCCCTATTCTGTCGCGCCGCACCTGTGAGTTACTTGTCGAGCCTTATCCCGCCGTCTACCGCGGAGCGTTTATCGACGTTCACCTTTTCGATGTCTTCAAGCGTCTGCAGCATGCCGGGTTTGAGCGCATCCAGTATCTAAATGGCGTGGTTTTCGAGCACCTGCACTATCGGACCGGGAAAGCGATCTTCGATGAAACTTACAGGAGACGCGGGCGGTTTGAGGGTGACCCGATCTTCATAGCCATGGCAAAAGTCAGAAGTGCAGGAGCCAAACGGTTGTTGAATGCGCTTAAGGGTGAACCGTTACCTGCATTTGAGCAATCCAGATGTCAGGAGCATGTTCCGCCCGGAATCCCCGGCGCGGTGAGCTATTTTTCGCGGCAACTGCTGTTCGATACGGAGTTGCCTTTCCGCTGGCGCAGCTTTCTCTGGTATTGGTTCATCGGCAGATATCTCGCGGCACGTGGATTGCTGTGGCCGTTCGTGCGATAGCAGACTTGCCAATGCAGCGAACAGCTGATTCCAAGATCATTACTTACTCAGTAGTCGATAAGTAAGGCAACCGTTGTGGAACTTTTTAGTGATTTACGTAGGGTGGGCAAAGCGCAGCGTGCCCACGCGGATACGCCAAGTGTTACATGGTGGGCACGCTGCGCTTTGCCCACCCTACGTGCCGTCGCCTATATTGGCGACTGCTGGGTAATCAGGAAATAAACGCACTTCCTCTCCCCGCTTGAGGAGGGAAGTGATGCGAGGGGCAGATCCATATGACTGACGGCAATCAGAGGGCAGTGATCGGAGTCATCGGCGGCAGCGGAGTCTATGACATTGACGGGTTGATCAATACGCGCTGGGAAAAGGTCACAACGCCTTTCGGCGAGCCTTCGGATGAGCTGCTATTCGGGGAGTTGAGTGGCCAGCGGCTGGTGTTTCTGCCGCGCCACGGGCGCGGACATCAAATCCCGCCCTCCGAGATCAACTTCAGGGCGAATATCGATGCGCTGAAGCGCGTGGGTGTAACGGACGTGATATCGGTAAGCGCCGTGGGTTCGCTGCGTGAGCATCTTGCGCCCGGGACTTTTGTCATCGTCGACCAGTTCATAGACCGCACGTTTGCGCGCACAAAAAGCTTTTTCGGCAAGGGACTGGTGGCGCATGTGTCCATGGCACGCCCGGTCTGCGGACGTTTGGGCGATCACATCGAGGCCGCCACCGCCGAAGCAAATATCAAGGCGGTACGCGGGGGCACCTACCTCGTGATGGAAGGGCCGCAGTTCTCGAGCCTGGCGGAATCCGAGCTGTACCGCACCTGGAACTGCGATGTGATCGGCATGACCAATATGCCCGAGGCCAAGCTCGCCCGGGAGGCGGAGATGTGTTACGCGACGGTAGGGATGGTTACCGATTACGATTGCTGGCACCCCAACCACGATGACGTGACCGTGGACGCGATCGTTGCCGCACTCTTGGCCAACGCCAACAACGCGCGCATGCTCGTCAAGTCACTGGCGCCAAAACTCAGGGTCGATGCGACTGCCGCCCGCTGCTCATGCCGCACGGCCCTCGAACACGCGGTCATTACGCCGTTGGCCGCCCGCGATCCCGAAGCGGCGAAGCGCCTGGAAGCCATTGCCGGACGTGTTCTTGATTCCAAGTGACGTTATAAAGGTCAAATACCATGACGCACAAATCACGCATTCGCACCATACCCCATTACCCGAAGCAGGGAATCATGTTTCGCGACATCACGACCCTGCTCAAGGATCCGGTAGGTTTCCATCTCGCCATCAATGATCTGGTAAGCCGCTATGCTCATGAAAAGATAGACAAAATTGTCGGCATCGAATCGCGGGGGTTCATCATCGGGGCAGCCATGGCGTACCAGCTCAAGAAGGGGTTTGTGCCCATCCGAAAAAAAGGGAAGTTGCCTGCGCAGACGGTCGGCCATGACTATGACCTCGAGTATGGGTCCGACCGCGTCGAGATCCATGTGGATGCCATCGAGCAGGGAGAAAAGATTCTCCTTGTCGATGATCTGATTGCGACAGGTGGAACCGCGGAGGCGGCGACGGCGCTGATCGAGGAGGTCGGGGGGGAAATCGTGGAATGTTGTTTCGTGATTGACCTGCCCGATATCGGCGGCCGAAAGCGGCTCGAAAGCAAGGGTTACAAGGTTTTCGCCCTGTGTGAATTCGAGGGCGAATAGAATGACCGGTGTTACACACCACTCGCGCGTAGAGACGCTGCGCTGGAAGAACGACCGGATCGAGATGATCGACCAGCGCGTGCTGCCTGCGCGCTTTGATTACCTCGCTTTCGATTCCGCGCAAGGCGTTGCTGAAGCGATTCGCAGCATGGTGATCAGAGGCGCGCCGGCCATCGGCTGCGCTGCTGCATATGGCGTGGCCCTGGCGGCGATGCAGCTGCGGGACGCGAATCGGCAGAAGTTCAATGCGGGCATGGAGCACGCGTTTGAGTTGCTGGCGTTGAGCCGGCCCACGGCAGTCAACCTTGTCTGGGCGCTTCGGCGCATGCGCAAATTCCGGGCTGCAATCGAAGGGCGGGCGCTGGCCGAAGTGGCGGACGCGCTGCTTGCCGAAGCCCATGAGATCCTGGCGGAGGACATCCGCATCAACCGTGCGATGGGCGCGCACGGCGCCGTGCTGCTTCAGGACGGTGCGAGAGTCCTGACGCACTGTAACGCGGGGGCGCTTGCCACTGCCGGGCATGGCACGGCACTCGGCGTGATTCGCTCCGCTGTGGAATCGGGCAAGCGGATATCGGTGATCGCCGACGAGACGCGGCCCTTCCTGCAGGGGGCCCGCCTGACTGCATGGGAGATGGTGCAGGAAAATATCCCGGTTACGCTCATTACGGATAACATGGCGGGCCATCTCATGAGCCGGGGCGAGGTTGATGCGGTGGTGGTGGGGACCGATCGCGTGGCGGCAAACGGGGATGTGGCTAACAAAATCGGCACGTACATGGTGGCGGTGATGGCCCGGCGCCACAACATTCCGTTCTACGTCGCCTGCCCCTTATCCACGATTGATCTCGACATTCCGGACGGTCGCTCTATTCCGATCGAGGAGCGTGCGGCTTCGGAAGTGACCGGCTTCCGCGAGTGGCAATGGGCTGCGGCGGGCGTTTCGGTGCGCAATCCGGCTTTCGATGTGACGCCAGCGGA
This sequence comes from uncultured Bordetella sp., assembly GCA_964486865.1. Taxonomy (GTDB): domain Bacteria; phylum Pseudomonadota; class Gammaproteobacteria; order Burkholderiales; family SG8-41. The sequence continues at coordinate 27,269 of CAZAOZ010000022.1, read as the reverse complement.
TCTGGTGACTGCATTGATTACCGAGAAGGGCGTGGTCAGGGAACCAGGTTCCCAACGGATTGCTGAATTGTTTTCAAAATGATGCGAATCTGATAAAAGTTTCTTTTGCACACCTAAAAAATCCTATCGAAGGGCAGCATCGAAATGGCAAGAAAACTGGATGTGCTTTTTGTAAATCCTGATTCGTCTGCCAAGGCCTATCAGGATTTGGCGAAGGTTTACTCGGCCATAGAACCACCGACTTGGTCGCTGCTGCTGGCCGAATCCTGCCGGTCCAAAGGTTTCGGAGTCGGGATTCTCGACACTGATGCGGAACGGCTCAGCCTGGATGCTGCAGTCCAGCGGGTCAAGGACATCGACCCACGCCTGGTCGTGATGGTCGTCTATGGCCAGAACCCCAACTCCGGGACGACCAGCATGATCGGTGCACTGGCCCTGGCGGAGGCGCTCAAGCAACACGCCCCGCAATATGCAACCTGTTTTGTCGGGTCGCATACCAGCGCTTTGCCGATGGAGGTGCTCTCGTATGACTGCGTCGACATCGTGCTGCTCAACGAAGGCGTGTATGCGTTGCATAACCTGCTGAAAAGCAATCTCCGGGAAGACTTGGCGCAGATCAAGGGCATCGGCTACAAGAAAAAAGGACCGGGCGGTTTGCCAACCCCGATGCTCAACCCCCCGCAGGGGGTCGTTCCGCAGGAGCGCATGGATGCGGACATGCCGGGCTACGCCTGGGATTTGCTGCCCTACAGGGAAAAGCCGCTGGATCTGTATCGCGCGCATTTCTGGCACGCCGCATTCGATCACGCCAGGCGCACGCCGTTTGCGGCCATTTACACGTCGCTGGGCTGCAACTTTGGCTGCGACTTCTGCATGATCAATATCGTCAACAGGACCGACAGCGGCGACGAGGTCAATGCGGCCAACTCGAGGGGGATGCGTTTCTGGAGCCCGGAGTGGGTCGGGCGCGAGTTCCAGAAACTGGCGGACCTCGGCGTGCATACGCTGCGCATCAGCGATGAAATGTTCTTTTTGAATCGCAGGTATTACGTGCCCGTATTGCAGCAGGTCATCGACAGGGGCCTCGACTTCAACATGTGGACATACTCGCGGATAGACACCGTCAGGCGCGATTATCTGGATCTGTTCAAGAAGGCCGGGGTCAATTGGCTGGCCCTGGGGGTCGAAGCAGGGAACCAGATGGTGCGGCAGGAGGTGTCGAAAGGGTCGTTCAAGGAAGTCAATATCCGCGACGTCTGCGGGATGATAGGCGACGCGGACATCAACATCATCAGCAATTATATTTTCGGTTTTCCTGACGACACGATGGACACCATGCAGGAGACCCTTGATCTCATGCTGGAACTGAATACGGAAATGGCCAATATGTACCCGTGTCAGGCGCTGCCGGGCAGTCCCATGTACAACCTGGCCAGAAAAAATGGCTGGGAGTTGCCAAACTCTTTCGAGGGTTATGCTTTCCTTTCCTATGAATGTCAGCCGCTGCCTACCAAACATCTCTCGGCCGCACAGGTGGTCAGGTTCCGGGACGAGGCTTGGCAACAGTATTTCACGAACCCGGCATATCTCGCGCTTGTTGAAAGGAAATTCGGGGCGCAGGAGAAAAAAAATGTCCAGGACATGGCGAGCATCAAGCTGAAAAGAAAAATACTAGGCGATTGAAAGCTCCCCGATGATTGTTACCCGTACCCCTTTCAGAATCTCGTTCTTCGGCGGCGGCACCGACTATCCGGCCTGGTATCAGCAGCATGGCGGGGTGGTTCTGGCGACTACGATCGACAAGTATTGCTATATCAGCTGTCGTCACCTGCCGCCGTTCTTCGAGCACAAGCATCGCATCGTCTATTCGAAGATCGAGAACGTCAGGAACATCGCCGAAATTGAGCATCCCGCGGTGCGGGCCGTGCTCGGATGGATGGGCTGCGAGAAAGGGCTGGAGATTCACCATGACGGGGATTTACCCGCCCGGTCGGGACTCGGATCCAGTTCGTCTTTCACCGTCGGACTGGTGAATGCGCTCTACGCGCTCGAGGGCAAGTATATTTCCAAGGAGGAGCTTGCCCATCGCGCCATACACATCGAGCAGAAAATCATCGAGGAAAATGTCGGCTCGCAGGACCAGATTTCGGCGGCGTTCGGAGGCTTCAACCGCATCGAGTTCAATCAGAACGACACCTTCCAGGTTTCCCCCATCATTCTCAACCGGGAGCGGCTCGCCGAACTGCAGGGCTCGCTCATGCTTTTCTTTACCGGCTTTTCGCGCTTTGCTTCCGAAATCGCCAAGTCCAAGATCGACAACATGGGTAAGCGGCAGGACGAACTCCATAAAATGAAAAAAATGGTCGACGAGGCCATCGATATCCTCCAGAACCAAAATACGCCCATCGACGAGTTCGGCAAGCTGCTCGACCAGAGCTGGAGGCACAAACGCAACCTCTCCGACAAAGTGTCCACCCCGGAAATCGACCAAATTTACGAAGAAGCCCTCAAGGCAGGGGCCACCGGCGGGAAACTCATCGGTGCCGGTGGTGGCGGCTTCATGTTGCTGTTCGTCAAGCCGGAACTCCAGGACAAGGTCAGGAATCACCTGTCCCGCCTGACGCACGTGCCATTTGCGTTCGAGAATTCGGGCAGCCGGGTAGTGCTGTATCAGCCCAACGGCCTCACCTGACCGGTGCGGAGCAGAAACATGGAAACGAGCGCGCGCATATTCGTTGCGGGGCATGCAGGACTGATCGGTTCCGCGGTCGTGCGCCGCCTGCGCCGGGAAGGTTTTTCGGACATCTTCACGCAAAGCCGCGCACAGCTTGATTTGCGGGATGGCGGCAGGACGGACCGATTCTTTGACGAAACCAGGCCGGAGTATGTCGTCCTTGCCGCAGGCAGGGTTGGCGGCATCGCCGAAAACCAGACTTACCCGGCCGATTTCATCAATGACAACCTGGCCATCCAGCTCAACGTGCTCAAGGCGGCGCAGCGCACTGGAGTGAAGAAACTGATTTTTTTCGGCTCGTCCTGCATGTATCCGCGGGAATGCCCGCAGCCCATGACGGAAGACGTCCTGCTGTCAGCCAAGCCGGAACCCACCAGCCTGCCCTACGCGATCTCGAAGCTTGCCGGCACTTACATGTGCCTGGCTTACAACAAGCAATACGGCGACAAGCGCTTCATTCCGGTCATTCCAAACAATGCTTATGGGCCGAACGACGACTTCGATCCCAAATCCGGCCATGTGCTGTCCGCGCTGATATCCCGGTTCCACGCGGCAAAAGAGAGCGGGGCCGAGGCCGTAACCCTCTGGGGCAGCGGCTCGCCACGCCGCGAATTCGTTCATGCCGACGACATCGCGGATGCCTGTCTGCACTTGCTGCAGCAGGACGTCTCCGCGCTGGAGTTCCCGCTGAATATCGGGGTCGGCTCCGATATATCGATCAAGGAACTGGCTGATATGATTGCAGGGGTAGTCGGATACGAGGGAAGGCTGGAATGGGATCGGACCAAGCCGGACGGCGCCCCGCGCAAGCTGCTGGACAGTACCAGACTGCGCGCTTTCGGCTGGGAACCGAAGGTAAGCTTCAGTGAGGGGCTGCGGAATACCTATGAATGGTACATGCGGAATGCCGAAAATGCTTCAACAACCATTAAAAAGCCCCTAACAAAATGACCTTCAAGCACCCCCTCACCCTGCCCTCTCCCCCGCTTGCGGGGGAGAGGGAAAATCATCTTGTTAGGCATTCCAAATTCCTGCAGGCGGCCTTATGAAAAAAGAAGAACTGATTGCTTTTGAGGATGAGATTGCGGCGCTTTTCAACTCGGGGAAGATCCGGGCGCCGGTTCACCTGTATTACGGCAATGAAGAGCAGATCATCAATGCCTTTCAAAAAATTCGCCCCCAGGATTGGGTGTTTTGTTCATGGCGTTCCCATTACCAATGCCTGTTGAAGGGCGTGCCTGAAGCGCTCGTCCGCGACGAGATACTGGCGGGACGGTCGATATCCCTCTGCTTTCCCGAATACCGGATTTACTCGTCAGCAATCGTCGGCGGCGTGCTGCCTATTGCGGTCGGTGCGGCGATGTCCATTCAGCGGCGCGGCGAGGATGCCCGGGTTTACTGTTTCATGGGCGACATGACCGCAGAAACAGGGATTGCGCATGAATCGATCAAGTACAGCAGGAATCATCGCCTCCCCATCCATTTCATTGTCGAAGACAACGAAAAGTCCGTGTGCACGGATACCCGTGAGGCTTGGAATCAGCCGCGCCTGAGTTTTGAGGGCTGTGATGACGAGTACGTCAGTTATTACCGCTACCAGACCAAATACCCGCATGCCGGTGCCGGCGTACGAGTTCAGTTTTAGGGTGATTCAGATGAAATACTTCGACGAACTCAAGCGGTCCATGAATTTTCTGGCGCAAGACCCGAGAACGATATTCATCGGGCAAGCCGTGGCTGTGGCGGGCACCGCAATGACCAATACGCTGAAAGACGTACCCCCTGATCGCCTGATCGAGCTCCCGGTGGCGGAAGAAATGCAGATGGGAATGACTACCGGCATGGCGTTGACGGGGCTGGTTCCTGTGAGCATTTTTCCCCGCTGGAATTTCCTGCTCTCCGCGATGAGCCAGCTGATCAACCACCTGGACAAGGTCCAGGTCATGTCGAACGGCGGCTACAAGGCGAAGGCGATCGTCCGGACGGGCATCGGCGCCCAACGACCGCTGCATCCGCAGCATCAGCACATAGGTGACTACACGGAGGCGTTGCGCAGCATGTGCACGACGATCGAGGTGATTCGCCTGGATGAGCCGGCCGATATTTTCCCCGCTTATGAAAGAGCCCTGTTGCGTGATGACGGCCGCTGCACGATCCTGGTGGAGTACGGCGATTTTTACGGGGAAAAATAGCCGGTCAAAATTTACCCGGCATTGTTTTGGCTCGCAGCGGCACCCGTCGCGGGGTTATTGAGAAAATTGACGAGAAAAGCATGAAATATCCATTGATGCGAAACAACATTCTGCGCGAAGACCTCGATGCGGTCATCGCGCATTTGAAGCAGGACGATCCGATCCTGACCAACGGCGCCAACGTGCGCGCTTTCGAGGCCGAATGGTCGCAGTGGCTGGGCGTGAAGCACAGTGTATTCGTCAATTCGGGCGCATCGGCGAATCTGCTGACGATGGCGATACTCAAGATCCGTCACCCGAAAGGGGGCGAGGTTATCGTGCCACCGCTGGCCTGGATCTCCGACGTCGCGTCGGTCATGCAGAACGGGTTCAAGCCGGTCTTCGCCGATATCGACCCGCGCACACTGGGCATGGACCCCGCACAGATCCTGGCCAAAATCAATGACAAGACGCGGGCGGTATTCCTCACTCACGTGCAGGGGTTCGATGGGTTGACCGACGAACTGCTGGATGAACTGAAGCGGCGCAATATTCCGCTGATCGAGGATGTCTGCGAATCCCATGGTGCAACCCATAACGGCAAAAAGCTGGGCAGCTTTGGCTGGATGTCGAATTTCTCCTTCTACTATGCCCACCACATGAGCACCATCGAAGGGGGCATGGTCTGCACCGACGATCCGGAGGTGTATCAGCAGCTACGCATGCTGCGCTCCCACGGCATGGTCCGCGAAGCCAATGACCCCGCCGTGCATGAAGCCTATCAGTCCGGCAATCCGGAGCTGAACCCGGACTTTATTTTTGCCTATCCTGCCTACAATGTTCGCAATACTGAAATCGGCGGCATTATGGGGCGCAGCCAGCTCAAGCGCCTGGATCAGATCGTGAAGCGCCGGACTGAAAACCTGCTGCGCTTCCTGAAACAGATCGATGCGGGCAAGTACCGCACCGACTTTAAGATCGAAGGCTCGAGCAACTACGCCTTCAATCTCGTTTTAAAACGCCCGGATGATGATCTGGTCCAGCGCCTCATGCAGAAGATGCGCGATTCAGGCGTTGAATTCCGGCGCGGCAGCGCGGGCGGCGGCAACCAGATCCGGCAGCCCTACCTGAAAGGTATCGTTCCGGATGGCCATCATCGCGAGTTTCCGGAAACGGAACACATCCACTTTTACGGCTTTTACATAGGCAATTTCCCCGACCTGAAAGACGGGGAAGTGGACGAACTGTGTGCAATCCTGAATTCGGCATAAGGTGGCTGTAACCACGGCCATCATCCTCGCGGGAGGCTTGGGGACCCGGCTTCGCAGCGCCGTGCCTGACCTGCCGAAGCCGATGGCGCCGCTCAACGACCGCCCGTTCCTCGAATACCAGATGGACTACTGGATCGCCCAAGGCGTGCGGCGCTTCGTCCTCTCGGTCGGCTACAAGCATGAGCTCATCGAAAAACATTTCGGCCCGGCTTACGGCGGCGCTGAAGTCGCCTATGCGGTCGAGGCCGCGCCGCTTGGCACGGGCGGCGGGCTGCTGCTCGCGATGGGTGCCATGCGCGCCGCCGGCCCGTGGCTGGTATTGAACGGCGATACTTTTTTTGACGTGGACTTGGCAGAGCTCGTGAATTTCCACGAGACAAGACGGGCGGAAATTACCCTGTCGCTTTTTCCGGTGGAAAACAATACCCGCTATACCGGCGTTGAGATCGACGACGCGCAGCGCATCACAAAACTGAAATCCGTCAGCGACGGTGGCCGGCAGCTGATTAACGGCGGGGTATACTTGCTCGCCGAAACAGCGCTCTCGGGGCTCCCGTATCGCCCGGGTGACAAGACCTCGTTCGAAAGCGACATTCTCGAAAAGGCGCTGGAAGCCGGTAAGCGTCTATACGGCTATTCCTGCAACGGAAAGTTCATCGACATCGGCGTGCCCGAAGATTACGCACGCGCCGCGCGCCTGCTGAATAAATGAAATACGGGACAAATGCGACCACCGGACAAATATAGCGAAAAACTGAAGGACAACCTGCTGCGCTCGATTGCGGGAAAACAGGCGTTGCTCGGCCAGGCGGACCAGTTGCAGGTCTTCGGGGAGGCGGTCGAGGCTGTTGTCAGCGCATACAAGAAGGGTGGTCGTCTGTACATCGCCGGCAACGGCGGCTCTGCCGCCGACGCGCAGCACCTCGCGGCCGAATTCGTGAGCAAGCTGGCGCGCGACCGCGGTCCGCTGCCTGCGGAGGCGCTCACGGTGGACAGTTCGATTCTCACCGCGATCGGCAATGACTATGGTTACGACGAGGTTTTTGCACGCCAGGTCTCGGGCAAAATGCGCGCGAACGATGTCTTCCTCGGCATCACGACTTCCGGCAAGTCGCCGAACATCCTCAAGGCACTGCGGCGCTGCAGGGAAATGGGCCTGCCCAGCATCGTGTTCTGCGGGAGGGACGGCGGCGACGCCCAGGGGCTTGCCGATTACTGCGTCATCGCCTGCGGAGCCGAAACGAGCACGATCCAGGAGCAGCACATCGTGCTCGCGCATACGCTGTGCGAATGCGTTGAAACGGAAATGTTCGATAAGTAATTGTTTTATAATGTAAAAATGTATTCATGAAAGGATCTGCATGAGCTACAACATTCTCGTCACCGGCGGCGCCGGCTACTTGGGGTCGACCATGGTCCCCGAACTGCTGGCGAAGGGCCACAAAGTCACCGTCATCGACAACTTCATGTATGGCCAGAACAGCCTGGCGCATGTCTGCAATAACCCGAATTTCAGCGTGGTGCGCGGCGACGTGCGCATCGAGAGTGTGATCCTCCCGCTGTTCAAGAAAGCCGACATCATCATCCCGCTTGCGGCCTACGTCGGCGCGCCACTGTGCGCGCGCGACCCGGTCGGCGCCTCAAGCACCAACCACGACGCACTGATCATGATGCTGAAGTACGTGAGCAAGCATCAGCGCATCCTGATGCCGACCACCAACAGCGCCTACGGCAGCGGGGACGAGAACAATTTTTGCACGGAGGAATCCCCGTTGCGTCCAATGTCGCTGTATGCGATCGAAAAAGTAAAGGTCGAGAAAGAGCTAATGCAGCATCCGAACTCGATCAGTTTCCGCCTCGCGACGGTATTTGGCATGTCGCCGCGCATGCGTATCGACTTGCTGGTGAACGATTTCACCTATCGTGCGGTGCATGACCGGTTCGTCGTGCTGTTCGAGAGCAATTTCAAACGCAATTACATTCACGTCCGGGACATCGCGCGCGTCTTCATGCACGGCATCGAGAATTACGAAAAAATGAACGGGCAGATTTACAACGTCGGGCTGTCGGAAGCCAACGTCTCCAAGAAGGAACTGTGCGAAGCCATCCGGAAACAGGTGCCCGATTTTACTTTTATCGATGCCCCGATCGGCAAGGATCCGGACCAGCGCAATTACATCGTATCCAATGAAAAGATCGAGGCGACCGGGTACAAGCCACAGACGTCGCTGGATGCCGGCATTCGCGAGCTCATCAAGGGCTTCACGATGATCCGGAATACGCGTTACGGGAACGTGTAGGATCCAGGCCGGCAGGCAACGGGCGTCAAGGAGAAAAACTTGTATTACGCGCCTAAACTGCAGTCCCAGCGCATCGAGGAATCGGCCGGGGCCGGCAATGTGCCCCGCAGCGAGGCAGATGCTCAGGTCGTTCTACGTGACCGCAGGTTGATTGGACGTAACGAGGTGTTTTCAGTCTATTTCGACCGGCTGGAACAGCCTGACGGGCGGCAGGTCGTGGACTACCTGAGCGTCATCCCGAAAACGCTGTGCAAAGACGGCATCAGCGGTGTAGCCGTATTGCCGGAATGCGACGGGAAACTCGGCTTGGTCTATGTCTATCGCCACCCGCTGGGTACTGCCTCGTGGGAAATCCCGCGTGGGTTTGTCGATCCGAAGGAATCCGCCGCCGAGGCAGCATTGCGGGAACTGCGGGAAGAGGCGGGCATGGAAACCACCGCGGCCAACCTCGCGGACCTGGGAACGCTGGCTCCCGAGCCCGGGTTGATCGCTGCGCGCATCCAGATATATTGGGCACGGCAATGCGTGCGGGGGAACTTCGACGGCGCGAAGGAACTTGGGCATGGCGCCCTGCGTTTCTTTACGCCGGATGAGGTCGCCGGCCTTATCGCTGGAAATGAAATTCAGGATCCGTGCACCTTGGTTGCCTGTTTCAGGCACAGCCAGGTCGCGGACAGCATGGCATTAGGGAAATGAAGCTGGTTAAACAAAGCGCCCGTCTGAGGCCCAAGGTCAGCCTGATCCTCGTGGACTGGAGCGTCCGCGAAAGCTTTCACCTGCTGCACTACCTCAGCAAGCAGGACGTTGACCGCGACCTCTTCGAAGTCATCATCGTCGAGTATTACTCCCGTGTTTCGGATGCCATCCGCCCGTTCGAGGATCAGGTCGATACCTGGCTCCTGCTGGAGATGCCGGACAGTTGCTACTACCATAAGCATTTGATGTACAACGCGGGTATCGTCGCTGCCCGGGGCGAGGTCTGCGTAATCTGCGATTCTGACGCAATGGTGAAAGAAGGGTTCATTCGTGCCATTGCTGCCGAGTTCGAAAACAATCCCGATATCGTCCTGCACCTTGACCAGTTCCGTAATGCGCGCAGGGATCTCTATCCCTTTCGCTACCCGGGCTTCGAAGAAGTAATGGGCAAGGGATGCATCAACAATATCGGAGGCAAAACCAGGGGGCTGCTGGATAACAAGGATTCCATCCACAACCGCAATTACGGTGCCTGCATGTGCGCGCGACGGAATGACCTGATTGCGGTAGGCGGTGCCGACGAGCACGTCGATTATCTTGGCCACATTTGCGGCCCCTACGACATGACCTTCCGGCTGGTCAATTTGGGCCGCCGGGAGATGTGGCACCAGACGGAATTCATGTACCACACATGGCATCCCGGGCAGGACGGGGAAAACAACTACCTAGGGCCCCATGACGGCCGCTATGTATCTATTACCGCTCTGGACGCCTTGGCCAGCGGGCGCGTGATGCCACTGGTCGAGAACGAGACCATCCGCAACCTCAGGCTTGCTGACGGCGGCGATCATGCCCCGGAATCCTTCCGGATTTTTCCCGGACATCGGACCGCCTGGCGGAAAGACTATCTTCGCCGGGGCCAGGGATGGGTAACTGGTTCTACAACTCGGAAGATATGGAACGGCTTCGTGGTGGAGCGGACTCTCGATGGCTTTGTTGCCTTCCCGAAACTGGCTGAGTATCCTGCGTTTGCACAGCATCGGAACGAGCTCGAAATCCGTGCCGTAACCGAGGAACAATTGCGTGAGCGTCTGGCATGTTCACTTCCTTTGTCCATGAGAATGATCTTCCCCGCGCTGACCCTGGCCACGTACTTTTCGCGGGCAATGGGCCAAACCCACTTTTTCCTGCGTAAGCGCCTGGGCCGCTTTATAGCGGCATTTCGAGCGTGAGACACCCATGGAGACGCCTGTTCGCAATATGGGCACAATACCGGACTGAAACAGCTATGCTCGCTGCGGGTCTTCTCGGCCTGATCGTGAATCTCGAATGTATGGGCCGGCTTCGATTGTCGGGGGAAAGCCGGATTATCGTGCTCGTGGACAGCCAACGGGAAGCCGCACTTCTCCGGCTATTGAATCTTGCTGCCATGATCCCGCGGTGCGGGGTGCGCGTGATTCGGCGGGTCGATGAGCTTCACGAATTTGCCGGAAATAGTCCCAGCGAAAAAATGGTGATGGTGGCGACATCCCGGTTGTATTCAAAGCATTATCAGGTAATGGTGGATTTGCGCCGGCACCTGCGATTGATTGTTCTCTGACCGGACATGAATTCCGAAAGCAATATTCTGGTTAATCCATCCCGTTTAATCATGGCAGCCATGCTTATTAAGGTCATAAGACGGAAATGAAAAGCTCGCTCGATGCTCTCCCGATAAGCATGCCTGGCAATACGGCTCTTATTACTGTCGCCATATGTACTTACAAGCGCTATGCACTACTTAGAGCACTCGTCGCCGCTTTGTCGAGCCAGACGCTGTTGCGGTCAATGTTCGAAGTTCTCATTGTTGATAACACCGATAACGAGGCCGATCGGAATCTCTACGCAAAGGAGGTTCATGGACAGGCGGGATTGGAGGTGGTCTATTCGTTTCCGCCAGGCCTTTCTCGAGCGCGCAATATGGCGCTTGAGAAATGCAAGACAGATTACATAGTCTTCATTGATGACGATGCGTTGCCTAGTCCGGAGTGGCTGGGTTCCATACTCGATGCATTCAGGAAATCAGGTGCCAGCGTAGTAGCGGGGCCGATTGATCCTAAATGGCCCGGCCCCAAACCTGATTGGCTGCCCAGCAAGTATCTCGGCTGCCTTACCATCCTCGATCACGGGGCGATCGACCGTCAGTTGTCGGATTACGAATTTGCTTATGGCACCAATATGGCTTTTAGGGCGAGCGCGTTGCGTGAGGTCGGTGGTTTCAATGCCGCGCTCGGCAGGACTGGAAGCAAGACTCTGATCAGTGACGAGGAGATTGAAGTACAGATTGCCTTGAGGGCGCGCGGCCACAAGATTTACTATGCACATGGCGCCAAAGTATCGCATCTGGTTCACGAGGATCGGTTAAGTCGAAACTATTTTCGCGCCAGGATGGCTTGGCAAGCAGTGTCAACGTTGATGCATGAGTCGCCTCTGTGGCACCCGGCCGGTTCCCGCCAGGAACTGGCGCACGCCAGTCGAGTGCTCGGAATAGAGGGCTCCCTGGCGGATCTTTTTTCCTGCCGCGACGCGACAAACTTCTCGGCACAGATTGATCTGATCTACCATCTTTTCCTGTTGGTTTTGAATGCGAATGGTGAAGATGATGATGCATTCGAACGACAGTTCGCTTTGCTCCGTGAGCTGCCAAGCGAGAGCCGGAGTGGCGACCCTGCTGATTCCTGTAGCGAGCTTCGTGAAGCACACCAAATTGCTCATCGGGCCGCTGCAATCGGGGTTGGCACCAGGCATCTTTTTGTCGAAGGCCATTCGGGGCACGCCTTTTTGTTCGATGTCTACGGTAGCCTTCCCCATTCGCAACTGCTTACCCTGCCCGCAGATCCCTGGGGCAGGTGTGAAGCGGAGTTGCAGTATCTGGAAGCGTCGCTGTCGCCCAACTTGGAAACCCTGACGTTTCTGACGCTGGAACCATTGGCTTACGGCCCGAGTTCCCCGGCCTTGATTGGCCTGCTGGACAGGCTGGATGTTCCCGCATTCGGGATCCTCCATCGTCTCCCCTGGACTCCCGAGCATGCCCAATCACTCCGCGAAGTCGCCAAGCGGCTGAACAAAATCATCGTGTTGGCAGAAGGCATGGGCCGTCGTCTTCGGGAGGAGTGCGGCATTGAAAATATTGCCTATCTTCCCCTTCATCCAACTCACCACATGTATATCGATCGCGATCGGCAGGGAATTCGAGAAAATCTTGGAATTCGATCAGACCAAGTGGTCTTTTCGCTTCTCGGTGAGGCCCGAAAAGGTAAGGGAATCGAACTCCTGCTCGCGGCTCTCAAGCATGTGCCTCCGGCAGATCGGGCGCGCATGTTCTTCCTTTTTGCCGGTCGGGCAAAAGATATCGATGCGACAGAAGTGGAGCACCAGCTTGCGATTTTCGGCTGTCACGGACTTGCTGACTTGAGGAGATCAGAGGATCCATTGCATTTTGCCGTTCTGAGCGAACGGGAGTTCGGCCGCTATATTGCTGCCAGCGACATCGGTCTACTTCTCTACCAGGGGGATCAGAGAAACTGCATGAGTGGCGGGCTGCCCAATTATGTTTGGGGCCGCATGCCTGTGATTTCGACGGATGACAGCATTGTCGGCGAGCTGGTCAGGTCATACGGGCTAGGAGACACATTGAAAAGTGAAACGCCAGAAGAGGTAGCCAATGCTCTCTGCGTTGCACTTTACCGAGAGCGTGAAGTCGTATCTTGCCCAGATCGCTTTGAGCCTTTCCGATCCACTCTTGCGCCGGAAGCGATAGTTGAGTCACTTGCGGAAATACTCGAATTCCAAAAAAAATCACATTTGTCGAGCGCGAGAGAGAAAGGATATGAAAAGGAGTTCAACGCAATGCCTAATTTTTCAAAATATCTCTCAGCATTGCCGATGCTTCATTCGTGGGATGGCGGCAAAACGTGGAATACCGGAGGCTTTGAGCGAAGCCATCTCGAAAAGCTGTGCACATTTCTGAAAAAGAATCTCCCTTCTGCGCCGGTAATGCTCGAGACGGGCGCAGGTAACTCGACGATATCTTTTCTGTTTCTCGCGCCGAAAAGACTGGTATCGATTGCGCCCGAGGCTCAATTGTTCGACAGAATACGTTCCTATTGCGCGGCGGAAGGCATTTCGGTCGGCTCCCTTGAGGCCCATGTTGACGGGTCGGAGTGGGTTTTGCCGAAAATGGCAGCTGAGTTACGGATGAAATCCCCGATTTTCGATTTTGCCCTTATCGATGGTTGCCATAACTGGCCAATGGTATTCGTCGATTTCTGTTTCGCAAACCAGATGCTCAAGACAGGCGGCTATATCATGATCGATGACGTTCAACTTCATTCTGTAAAGGAATTGGCGAGGATGTTGTCCGAACAACCCGGTTTCGAACTGGCCTTGGATTTAGGGAAATCATTGGTGTTTCGTCGCACATCTGATAACAGTGGAGGGGATTGGGCAAAAATTCCATACATTGTCCGTAAAACGAATGAATATTCGCGGACGAGTAATCCGTTTGCACTCTGAGCGGAATAAACGAGCAGCCCAGTTTTTCAGATCGAAAAATGATGATTTTCCAGATATAGATAGAAAGATGGTGATGACTTCGTTGTCCCCTAGCACCCAGAAGAATCTGACCGTCCTATACGACAGGGCGTTCTATTCTGCTCAGATATCTGGTTCTGCGCGCTCAGCATCTGCGTTGGTGCCACGCATACTTAAATTGTTCCCTTGGGTTTCCTCTGTCGTCGACGTTGGGTGTGGCGCTGGAACGTGGCTACACCAGTTTCATATGCGCGGCGTGGGGCGGGTACTTGGCCTGGATGGCGGCGGTGCGTCAGTCGATTTGATGCAGATCGAAAAATCTCAATTTTTGAGAAAAGATCTGGCTTTGCCATTTGACTTGCAGGAGAAGTTTGATCTTGCGATGTCGCTCGAGGTGGCCGAGCATTTGCCCGTCGAATTTTCGAAAAACTTCGTATCTAACTTGGTGCAACTGAGCGATGTGATAGTTTTTGGTGCGGCGATTCCCGGGCAAGGTGGAACAAATCATGTCAATGAACGTTGGCCCAGCTACTGGGCAGCCTTGTTCGAAAAGCAAGGGTTCCTCTGCTTTGACGTCCTGCGCGGTGACATGTGGTATGACGACCGTGTTGAATGGTGGTATCGGCAGAATACCTTTGTCTTCGTAAATAAGCAGCGTACTGATCTTGTGAGAAGCTTGGAGGCAATCGCTGCCAGCCATCGCCCTCCCATCGATTTAGTTCATCCGGTGTGTTTTGATATTTATCGAAGAACAGCCGGGTTGGTCGAGCAGGGAAGGAAGTACGAAGCGGCAATGCCACCAGATCAACGCACGGAATTAGCGATTCTCAGGGAAAGACTATATGCCATTGAAAGAAGTACCAGTTGGAGGGCGATATCGAAACTCCAGCGGCTGATAGCCCCGTATCCGCGTCTTCGCATCTTTATTCGGCGGGCGCTGACTGCGGTGTGGCTAATGGCGAAGGGGCAACTTTGGGGAAGACTAAAAGAACGGCGGCGTGCGGCGACAGGAAAACGCTGACTTTCAGCGCCGACGCTTTTGAAGCTATAAAAAACCAGTGGAAAACCGGGAACGAAACAGCATGGCACGTCGCTTGACCGGGCTGTTGTGGCCGGAACGCAGACCTGTAGTTATTGTCCCTCCAGGGCTTTACCTTCTGCTTTTTGTAGGCGCAGTTGTATTTCTGCTGGTTTTTCCATGGCATGCGGTGAATCAGAGATTGCCGATATGGGACGCTGCCGACTACGTGCTGAATGCACAAAGAATCATCGAGCACTTCGATGGCGGATTATTGGGGGGGCTCAAAAGTCTCTATCTCGAGCGAGGCTGGCGGCCAATCATTTTTCCGGCGCTGACGACACCGTTCTTCGTTCTTTCTGATGGTCAGATACTGCTGGCCGTCGGGCTGACACAGTTTGCCGTGGTTTGGTTACTGGCGGGCTATGTTTTTGGCTTTCTCGGCACAATGCTGTCTCCCCCGCGAGCAGCGGTAGGCGCGCTACTGATCGTCAGCACACAATGGATCGTTAATTTTTCCAATGTTTTCTATTCCGAACTGGCTTGGCTGGCGGCTGCAGCAGGCACGATCTTTCATGCGACGTCTGCATATAACCGTGCCTCACTTAAACATTTCATGGCCGGTGGGTTCTGGCTTGGGCTGATGGTGGCTCTCAGGCCGGCCGAAACAGCTGTCCTCGCGATTATTCCCTCCGCTGTATTGATTTTCCGTGAATGGAAAGGGGGGGTTATTCGTGGCGCCGATATTGGGTTATTCGCAATGCAGCTTCTATCCGTTGGGGCGGCGGTATGGATGTTGACATTACCTGAACGCAATATTCCAATCGCACTCGGTTTGCTTGGTATTTCGTGCCTGATTATCGCTGTTGCCGCCAAGAGGCTGACTGCAGGCAGATCTGTGCTCTTTCTGCTCATCGTTGCAGAAGTGATCGCGTTGGCGTGGCATCTTCCAACCATGCGGGCACTCTATCTTTGGGCCTACGATACCTCGTTTGGGCCAATGGCCAGGCTCTCGGACCAGAAATTTATCGGCCTTGCTCCGTGGGCCGTGTTCTGGGAATTGGTGCAACATTATTCACCGAAGCTTCTGCTTTTCGTGGCGTTCGCGGCAATTTTGGGGGCGGTGAGCGTGCGTGAGCCGAAACTGGATCAAGCGCGCAAGCAGGCCATCTTCACGATCTTTGTCGCGTTTCTCATGGTTGCGCCGGTACTGGCACTGCTTTCGATTTCCGGTACGAGTGACATGCGGAGGATCATGCCGGCTATGCTGGTTCTGGAAATGGGTCTCACGGCATTGGCACTGTCGCCCAATGGCAGTCTTGCGCGTACTCGTGCCGTCGTCTTGCTGCTGCTTTTGACTGCACAGACCGTAAGTGCCACAGCCAATGGACTGAATATCCGCTTGCCGGCTTTGACCGCGATCAAGGATGTTACCGGGCACTTGCGGCAGCCTTATGCTGGCGCGGATCCAAACCCCCCTGTCCTCGATGGATTGCTCACTCTCGGGGTACGCAACGGCAATATAGCCGCCTATACCTACTGCTATCGTGATTACGCCAATTGTGAGCGCCTCGGCCTTCCGGTGTTCGAGCCGATGGCGCTGTCGACGCTGGCGAAAGAGCGTCATTTACCCATTCATGTCCATTTCATTGGTGACCTCGATTTTTCGAAGCCGGAAACGCTTTCTGCGCAGATCAAGGCAAGAAATTTTGACTATGTGCTGGTAGACATGTTCGACGCACCTGCTGCGGTGGTTTGGGCGGATCCATATGTGGTGCACACGAAGTATTTTATTTCACTTCAACGTGACCGGCTGCCGGAGGGGCTCATCAGCCGGGGCTGCTTCTCGACCCTGAAACGGCCCATTTGCGTAATCGAAGCCACTCGGCGGCATTAGGACAACTCGATCCATGCAATGGCATCAGCATAACTATGCAACGAGTCCCGCGATGGTCTTCGGTAGCCTTTGGGGGCACCGCTATCTGATTTGGCAAATGACGAAGCGCGAGGTGGCGGGGAGGTATCGAGGCTCGTTTCTGGGTATTTTGTGGTCATTCATGATCCCCGTAGTTATGCTGGCGATTTATACATTCGTATTCAGCTATATTTTCAAAGCCCGATGGGGAACCGAAACGGGGACAAAGACTGAGTTCGCGTTATTTCTGTTTGCGGGTCTGATCGTTCATTCTCTCTTCTCCGAATGCGTAAACAGGGCGCCACTCCTGATCTTGAGCAATCCGAATTATGTAAAGAAGGTTGTATTCCCGCTGGAAATTTTACCCTGGGTTACCATGGGGTCCGTTCTGATTCATTCAGCCATCAGCATATTGGTACTGTTGAGCGGCTACGCCTATATCCACGGTGGTCTAAATTGGACCACGATATTCCTTCCGGTAGTCGTATTTCCGCTGGTCATGTTTACGATGGGAGCATCATGGTTCTTGGCGTCATTTGGCACTTATGTGCGTGACGTCAGCCAGTCTGTCGGTATTGTGACAACGATGCTGCTCTTTATGAGCCCGATTTTCTATCCGGCATCTGTATTGCCAAAAGAAATCCGGCCTTATTTGTTCCTGAATCCCCTGACCTTCATAATCGAGCAATTGCGGGACATCGTTCTCGTGGGCAATACACCCGCATGGTTTCGACTCAGCATTTTTACTGCAATCAGTTTCATGGTTGCTTGGCTTGGTTTTTACTGGTTTCAGAAAACGCGCAAAGGCTTTGGCGATGTCATCTGAATCCGTTGTTAGCGTTCGAAATGCCGGTAAGTGCTTTCACATGTACGACAAGCCCCAGGATCGCCTGCGGCAGTTGCTCGGTGCGACGAGGACGCCGCTGTATCGCGAGTTCTGGGCCCTTCGCGGCGTTTCGTTCGACGTTCGTAAGGGTGAGACCGTCGGCATCGTGGGCTGTAACGGTTCTGGCAAGTCCACCTTGTTACAGGTGATCTGCGGAACGCTTGCGCCGACCGAGGGGCGGGTCGACACCAAGGGAAGGCTTGCCGCGCTGCTGGAACTCGGCGCAGGGTTTAATCCCGAATTCAGCGGGCGTGAAAATGCCTACATGAACGCGGCCATTTTGGGTTTGTCACGGTCCGACACGAGCGAGAAATTCGATGAAATCGCAGAATTCGCGGATATCGGCGATTTTATCGATCAGCCGATCAAGACTTACTCGAGTGGCATGTATGTCCGCTTGGCTTTTGCCGTGCAAGCCTGCATTGATCCTGACATTCTGGTTATCGATGAGGCGCTGGCCGTCGGTGACGAGAGGTTTCAGCGCAAATGTTTTGCACGGATGGAAGAATTGAAGGGTAAGGGAACGTCGATACTTTTTGTGTCTCACTCGGCACAAAACATACTTGATTTGTGTGACAGGGCGATTCTCATGCATAAAGGGGAGGCGATCTATTCCGATTCGCCGATGAATACGATCCAAGCTTATCACAGACTCATCTATGCGCCTTCGGGTCAACAGGAAGTGGCCTTGGCCCAAGTGAAGGCGTTTCGTTTGGCGACGGCGGAAGTCAAGACGATTGAGGCAGGGGTGGAAGGCCCCGAGAACTCGGCGCGCGCGTGCCCGCCGCATGTGGATGCGGCATTTTTCGATCCGGCACTGATCCCCGAAACGACGGTTACTTATCCAGCCCAAGGTGCTGAAATTACCGAGATTATTGTGCGGGATTTGACTGGAAAGCGCGTCAATGTCCTCGTTCGAGGAGGCGAATATGTATTTGTAAGCCGGGGCAAATTCCTGGAAAACTGCCGGGCGGTCCATTTCGGCATTCACATTCGCCTCACCAGTGGCATCGGTGTTACCGGGCAGCGATATCCGGGCTCTGGCCGGTCGATTGATGAAGTCGCGGCGAACAGTCAGTTCGAAGTTGCATTCAAGTTCAGGTTATCCCTCGCGCCTGGCTGTTATTTCGTGGGTGGGGGAATTTGGTCTGACTTCGAGCCAGAGTGCCTCCATAGAGTTCTGGACAAGTTGATGATCAAGGTACTGCCGGTTGAGCATGACTCAGCCTTCGGCTATTTCGACTCCTCAAGCGGAGAGGCGGAGCTGTTGCTCAATCAAATCCAGCCGGAAGCGCAACAAGGACGCAGGCCACATATTTAGTGCCCAACCTTATCCTCTATCTCACGCTCTGATGGCAACGATTAACACAAATGTCACGATCGTGGTTACCACGATCTTCCCACCAACCAAGTCATTATTGCGGCTTGCGGATATGGCGAAGGCAGTTGGCTGGAAACTGATTGTTGTAGGTGACAGAAAGACACCCAGCAATTTCTTTGTTCAAGGCGCTCGCTACTTGAGTCTTCAGGATCAAGTAGATTCAGAATGGAAACTTGCGACGGGGTTGCCGTGCAATCATTACGCGCGAAAGAATCTTGGGTATCTTGATGCGATGGCTTTGGGTGCTGGTCGCATCGTCGAAACAGACGATGACAACACTCCGCTGCCATCATTTTTTTCCCCGATTGAATCAACGGTATCCTGCCGGGTTGTTCGCGACGCCGGGTGGGCCAATGTATACAGGTTATTCTCCGCCGAGAATGTCTGGCCGCGAGGGTTTCCACTGGATCGTGTGCGTACAGACCCGCCAGTTGCGTCAGACATCCTCGAGTCTATGTACTGCCCGATTCAACAGGGGCTCGCCGACGACGATCCCGACGTCGACGCGATATATCGTCTGGTAATAGGGGCGCCTATTATTTTTGACAAGAAGCCGCCCGTGGCGTTAGCGCCTGGAGCGTTGTGTCCGATTAATAGCCAGAATACAGCTTGGTGGCCTGATGCTTACCCCTTGCTGTACTTGCCGTCAAATTGTTCCTTCAGGCTGACCGATATTTGGCGGGGATTGATTGCCATCAGGATTGCAGCGGAACAGGGTTGGAATATTCTTTTCAGACCCGCAAATATCCGTCAGGAAAGAAATGAACACGACCTCATGGATGACTTTGCAAAGGAGCTAGATGGTTATCTCAGGGCTAGCGGGATAGCCAGGATTTTGGCAGATATTCCGTTGCCCACAGGAAGCGGGCAATTGCCAGAGGCGATGATCCTTTGCTACGAAGCGTTGTGTGCAGCCAAAGTTTTCCCGCACGAGGAAATAAAACTCGTTGAAAGCTGGTTGTCCGATATTGAGCAAGCCAAGCGGAGGTTGACCAGTGATTGAGCCAGTGGAATTTCTAACAATTTATTGCTGCTTTGAGGATGTCGACACAGTCTCTCGCATGCTGCCAACGGTTTTGGACGAGTCTAAAAGAACGGGAGCTGCCGTCGTGGTTCATGATTGCAGCGTAACCAACAGACCGGCAATGGAGGCGCTGATCCAGGATATGAAGCGGGAGCATACATTTTTTTTCGTTCGTACAGATCCTATCCCGATGGGTTTGGCCAGAAACTTGGCATTGTGGATCGCACTCGAAATCTATGCGCCTGCCTACATATGCATGATCGAAGACGACCACGGGTACAGCAGGGATCTGATACCTGAAATGGTGGATGCCATGAAACACTTCTACGGCAAGGAATCGCCCAGCGGCCTCCGCTACGGCATGTTTACTGCATGCCCGTTCTGCTGGGGAGAATCGTATCTGAACGCATTGGTTCCGGCAGAGGACGGCAGACATCGCGTGGTCGATGCATCCCGCGTCACTCCGATGATGGCAGGTGGCGCGAACAGTTGTTTCCGTTGTGCGCCGACCTCGCACTGGGTTTCGGTCCTGCGGGGCTACGACGTGGACGAATATCCCATTTCACCATTCCAGACATCGGGGATTAATTTCAGAAATTACCATAAAGGTTTTACGGCAATGGTTGTTCGTAATGGTGATCTTGTCCTTCGCCAAGAACGGGAGGGTCGGGGATTCACCACCGCACCGGAGCGTCGTCCGTTCAGTATCGATTATGCGGCCAGGGATCCGCGAAGCGGCTTTATTAATCCATCAAGCAGACTATCCTCGAAGGAAAACAAAGGGGATCAATAGTGCGAGCCCTGCTTTTCAGGGTCATTGCCCCCGCCATTTTTAGACTCTTTTCCATGATGCTGCCGCATCAACGAAGAGATACGTTCAGACTTCTTGTCGACAGATTCAACCTTCGGGCCGATGCGTTATGTTTTTATTACTTCGAAGGAAACCTGAAGTCGGCACGGTTCAAGAAATCTGACGTGGAGACGGCAATCAAGTTCGCGCGTACAAGATTTCCGGATACCTCGCTTTACTATCTGACCGATGTGTACCCGGATTACGGGTTAATTCCAGGCCTAATGCTGGTCAAAGAAGGAGATCTGGCCAGCTTGCAATACTCTGTTGGCCCACACGTTTTTATCTGTGCCTTCGAATCAGACGAAAGGCTGATTGGGGTGCTCAGGAAGATCAAGAAATTGCCGATGCCATATTTTTTTACTCCCTCTGCGTACTACCCTACGGCAAGATACTTCCACAGGAATGATTTGGCGCGGGAGGTATTGATTGCGGAGCAGGCGATTGGCCTTCCAAAGTTTGAGGTTGCTGACTTCGAGAACTTAATCCAGGCTTTGGATATTACTGCCGATGTTCCAGGCGACTACGTTGAGATCGGTGTTTACCAAGGGCGAAGTGCTCATCTCGCCCTTCGTTATATGAGGGAAAAGGGCATTCATAGAAAAACATACTTGATAGATTTTTTTGAAGGGTTTGGTTATGAGGGAGCGGCTCAAAGTGCCGATGCCCTTTGGATGGGCTCGCATACTGATACAAGCATTCAAGGCGTGCAGGAGTTTCTTGCGCAGTACGACAATCATCAAATATGCAAACTCAACATTATTACCGAAGATCTCCCGACAGAAATCGGTTCAATCGCGGTTTGCAACGTCGATGTAGATATGTACGAAGCGGTTTCGGCTGCGCTGAATAAGGTTGCGCCGCGGATGGTATCTTCCGGGATAATTGTCATTGAAGACCAAGGGCACACGCCTGCGTTGGCTGGCGCATATCTCGCTGTAGATGAATTTTTAGACTCTACGGTTGCACGTGATTTTGTTCCGGTACATATGGCGTCGGGTCAGCTTTTTCTTATCAGGAAGTGATGCCATGGGACGCGGTTCTTGGTTTCGACTTCACTGGCACCTCGGCAACCCGTCGCAAACAGATATTGTGCTGTCGCTGTTATTACGAAGATCATTTTGTTTATTGCCGGGGCCTGATTGCAATACATGCTCAGCAATATCAAGAGAGGATTGCCTGTGAAAAATATCCTCATTTGCGGGGCAGGCCGTAGTGGTACCAGTATGCTAGCTGGACTATTCTCGAATTGTGGCTATTTCCAGGGGGGGGATTTATATCCGGCACGAGAAGCAAATCCTAAAGGTTTCTTTGAAAACTGGCAGATCAATACCCTCAATGAGCGAATAATCCTTTCTTCACTAGAGGCCAAATATGGGCCAGATGCATGCGGACTGTTTCGGACGTTTTATCGACAGGGGCAGTACTGGTTGGCGCGCTTGCCGATGGATTTTCATTGCGTTGCGACGGCCGATGATAAAAAGGAAATTTTAGACCTCGTTGCTCGCGAACCCTTCTGCTATAAAGACCCCCGTTTTTGCTACACATTGGAGCCATGGTTGGATGTCGCTCCCAATGCGGTGGCGCTTTGTGTCTTTCGTCATCCCGGCGTTGTCGTTGCCAGTATATTGAAGGAGATACAAAGCGCGGATTATTTAAGAGATCTTCGTATCAGCGTCGCTGATTTGTATGAGACGTGGAGGCACATGTATCTACGGATGCTTGCGATGCGCGCCCGTGGCAGTGAAGTTTATTTTGTCAGCTACAACGATTTGTTCAAAAAATCAAAGTTGACCGAGATCGAGAAGTGGGTTGGAGCAAAGGTCAATCGCCTTTTTCCCGACAAACTGCTTGACCGAAGCGATTACGAGGGTGACCTGGACGGGACTACAAAGGTTCTTTTTGATGCATTGAGTGGTCTGGCTTCGAAGCATTTTGCGGATCAATCAGAAAAATCCAGCAGCGCCATTTGTAAACAGTTCTCAACACTGTCCAGTTCGTATCATATTCCGGTCGACGTTCCGCGCTCAGTAGCACATAAAGTTGATAAACCGCCAGCCAAAAAAGGCACTGGCCAAGGCGTTGTGTTTTCGGAAAGTGAATTGCAAGGGCTTGTTTATCGTCTTTATGAGCAGAAAAAAGATCTTGAGGCAGGAATCAAACACAAGGAAGGCGAGCTGGATAAAGCACACGTCAGGTTGGCTCAAGGAGACGAGCAAAATTCGTTGCTGCGGGCTGATATCGGCTTGCAGGGTGCCCGCCTTGCCGACCTTGAGGCCAAGCAGAAACAGCTAATGGAGGAATATTCGGTCTTGCAAACGGTTATCACTGAGCAGAGGACTGCCATTGTTACCTTTGAGACCGCATTGGCGCAGCGCGCAAAGGAAATCGAGGGTCTCTGGAACGAGATCGGCATCCGCGACGCACGTATCGGAGAGGTCGAGTCTGTCTTAGAGCAGCGCGCAAAGGAAATCGAGGGTCTCTGGAACGAGATCGGCATCCGCGACGCACGTATCGGAGAGGTCGAGTCTGCCTTAGAGCAGCGCGCAAAGGAAATCGAAGGTCTCTGGAACGAGATCGGCATCCGCGACACGCACATCGGCGAACTTGAATCCATATTGATTCAACGTGACCAGAGCATTGCCATGCTGAGTAAAGAAATCGATCAACGTAATTATGAAATTGCCACACTAAAAAAATCCTCGTCATGGCGCATCACGGCTCCATTGCGTGCTATCAAGCGCTGGTGGCTGCGTATTGTGCGTTTTTAGAGTGGCGGAAATTCGAGCGGGCAGAGGCATCATAAGCTTATTTATCTCGGAAATTTAACAAATGACATCTGAGCGCAAGGGGGGCGGGCTGAAAATTCTTGTAACTGGCGGCATGGGTTACATTGGTTCCCATACATGTGTTGCCTTGTTGGAGCAAGGCTATAAGCCGGTGATACTTGATAACCTATGCAACAGCCACAAAGAAGTCCTGAATCGGATCGAGAGAATTACCGGGCATTGCCCTTTTTTTTACGAAGGCGATGTGCGTGACCCGGACATTTTCAGGGCGATTCTCGCTAAACACCCTATTGCCGCAACGATTCACTTTGCCGGTCTTAAGGCCGTCAGCGAATCGGTTTCAGATCCTTTGCGTTATTACGTTAACAACGTAGAGGGCTCGCTGATTCTTTGTCGTGAATTGGCACAGGCTGGCATTAAAAGCTTCATTTTTAGTTCATCGGCAACGGTGTACGGCAATCCGGAATCGGTTCCGATTCCGGAATCGGCCGCACTACGGCCAACGAATCCCTATGGTCAGAGCAAGGCGATGGTGGAGCGCATCTTGCGCGACCTGCACATGGCAGACCCTGCATGGCGCATTGGTATTCTTCGGTATTTCAACCCGATAGGTGCGCATGAATCCGGTTTGATCGGCGAAGATCCAAATGGTATTCCCAACAACCTCATGCCTTTCATTACACAAGTGGCAATCGGGCGGCGGGAATGGTTGAATGTGTTTGGCAACGATTACCCCACTCCTGACGGTACGGGGGTAAGGGATTACATTCATGTCATGGACTTGGCAGAGGGTCATGTGGCAGCGCTTCAGCGCACGCTCACCCAAGAAGGCACTTTCACGGTAAATCTGGGTACTGGTAAAGGTTACTCCGTGTTGGAGGTCGTAAAGGCTTTCGAAAAAGAAAATCAGCGTACTATCAATTATCAAATAGGACCGCGCCGACCCGGGGATATTGCAACTTGCTATGCAAATCCCGCGTTGGCAACCCAACTCCTGAATTGGTGTCCGTCACGAGGGTTGGCAGAGATGTGCGTTGACTCGTGGCGTTGGCAAAAGAACAACCGTAATGGATATATCGATGCCAAGAGTGAACCCTGAACCCATCAAAAGGATAGGTTGCTTTTTTCTTTCATGGTCAATATTTTCAGAGATTGAATGGGTACTGTCGCGCCTTGATAAATTTGCATGAGAAAATGATTGTGTGGGTTTGTCGCGCGATGGGTTGACCAAGAATGCAGGGGCCCATCCCTTCAATTATCACGAGTAAAGCAAATGGATAGAGCAGCCAAGATCTATGTGGCCGGCCACCGCGGTTTGGCAGGCTCGGCGATTATGCGAAGGCTTGCCGCCCGCGGTTATACCAATTTCCTCACACGCAGCCATGCTGAGCTTGATCTTATCAATCAGCAGGCCGTAGGGGCTTTTTTTGCCGAGCACAAGCCCGAGTATGTATTCTTGGCTGCGGCGAGGGTCGGCGGAATTTATGCGAACAACACCTACCCGGCCGAGTTCATCTATCAAAACCTTGCCGTTCAGGTGAATGTTTTAGAGGCAGCGCATTGCTATGGGGTCAAACGGCTGTTATTTCTCGGATCAAGTTGCATTTATCCGCGGGAATGTCCACAGCCGATGAAAGAAGAATACCTGATGACAGGGCCCCTAGAACCGACGAACAGCCCCTATGCCGTTGCCAAAATCGCGGGTATCGAAAGCTGCCGAGCTTATAACCGTCAGTATGGGCCTCGTTTTCTCGCTGTAATGCCTACAAATCTGTATGGCCCCGGCGATAATTACAACTTGCAGAACTCGCACGTCCTGCCAGCACTGATTCGCAAGATGCACGAAGCCAAGATTCGCGGAGACAATGAGGTGGTCATATGGGGAACAGGCAATCCTCGGCGGGAGTTTCTCTATAGCGATGATATGGCGGAGGCTTGCGTTTTTCTGATGAGTCTGCCCGATGATCGTTTCGAAGCCATGCTGACGGATACAAAGGTGCCCGCCATAATTAACATCGGTTGTGGCGATGATGCGCGTATAGCCGACCTTGCCCGTCTGGTTGCTGAATCAGTCGGTTTCAGCGGCAATCTGACCCAGGATCTCAGCAAGCCGGACGGCATGCCGCGAAAACTCCTGGATATCAGTCGACTCCGGGCTTTAGGCTGGCGCCCTAACTTTTCTCTAAATGAGGGCATTGCTCTAGCTTATCGGGATTTTCTCTCGAGCCGATGGGCTCCGCAGAATTAGTGTGGCGCTTAGGAATTTTTTCGACATTAATTCCCTCTCTTTCAGGCCGAACACTACAGCATTCAACCCGGTGCAGAAAAACAGCCAGGTTATCGCGGTGGGACTAGACCCTGTGTCTGTTCGCTATTGCCAAGATGAAGATAATCAATGGTAAATCGATAAATCTCGAGAATAACTTTTCCTTTTGTGGTTAAGCGGTAATCACCCCCTTGCCGCTCTAAATATCCGCCATAGGCCAAGTCATCAAAGCGCCTGTTGATGATTCCAGGGACATCGTAGAGCATAAACATTCGATCTCGGGTTATGGAATGTCCGGGCTCCTTGTCCGTAATCATCAGCATTCTGAAGGTTATTGATCGATCTGCGGTAAAGTAAAACTCGAGATATCCCATAAAGAGAAAGGCATAAAACAGCGCGCCCAGTGTTGGAAATATCCAACGCTTCATTCTTTCGTTGTTGAGCCGCAACTTGCTTTGAAACCAATCTTCCGCGGGCAGAGTGCGGGTGAAAACAAGAAAAACAATAAATCCCAAGACCGCAATCCATAAAAGGGCGTTTACTCTCTCTTGGGGCCAGAAGTAGTGAAAATATAGAAAGTGCGTAATCAAAAAAAACAGAAAAGCAGCAAATGCAGATATCGTGGCTCGCAGCATATTTTTCCTCTTTTCGTCAATCTGATGTGCGTATTATTCAGAACAACCGGGCTCTGGGTAAGTCTCTATCCCGGGAAATTTCTCCCGCATGCAATGCTCCAGCATCTCTTGCCACGGTGCCGGCATGATCCCGAAAGCGGTCGTTAACCGCGTGGTGTCCAGCCTTGAATTGGCAGGACGCCGTGCCGGCAGCGGATATTCCGCGGTGCTGACGGGAATCAGCCGCGGTACGCTGATGTCCAGCGCCTTTTCTGCTTCTGCGAGGATGGCCCGGGCGAAGCCAAACCACGTCACTGCGCCCGACGCGGCCAGGTGATACAGACCAAATTTCGGGTTGTCGTTATTTAGAGCGCTTAACAAAATGACGTTTTCCAAGCCCCTCACCCCAACCCTCTCCCCGCTCGCGGGGAGAGGGGGTTTCATTTTGTTAGGCGCTCTTAGGCTCATGGTTAGTAATTGCGCCGTCATGTCGGCGATGGCGCGCGCCCACGTGGGGGCACCGGTCTGGTCATCGATGATCCTCAACTCTGGCCGTTCGCGCGCGAGCCGCAATATCGTGTTCAGGAAGTTTGTGCCTTCGGCGGCATACACCCAGCTGGTGCGCAGAATGTAATGCGCCGCGTCGGCGGCCTGGATTGCCCGTTCTCCGGCGAGTTTGGTTTTGCCGTAAACATTGAGCGGGTTCGGCGTATCGGTTTCGGTATACGCCGTCGCTTTGGTGCCGTCGAACACGTAATCGGTCGAGTAATGCACCAGCACGG